>JAIXXJ010000036.1 GCA_027490815.1 Streptomycetaceae bacterium | reverse complement strand
GTTCCACCAGGAGTTCTTGCCCAGCATCTTGAAAAGATTTGCGATGCCGAAGGCGTAAAAGTTGCCAAGGGTGTAATTCCACTTGTCGTTAGAGCATCCGGTGGCTCTGTAAGAGATGCACTCTCAGTACTTGGTCAATTACTTGCAGGTGCTGGAAAAGATGGCGTTAGTTATGAGATTGCAGTTCAACTACTTGGATTTACAGATGGCGCATTATTAGATGATGCCCTTGATGCAATTGCAGCGCGCGATGGTGCAACGTTATTTAAAACCATAGATCGCGTAATTGAGTCTGGCCATGATCCTCGCCGCTTTACAAGCGATATGTTGGAGCGTTTGCGAGATTTGATGATCGTCGATGCTTTAAAGGATTCAACCGCAAACTCTATTTTGCGTGATCTACCCGAAGATCAAATGGAGAGAATGCGCAATCAATCCAATCGAATCGGTACTGCAAATCTTTCTCGTGCGGCAGACATTGCAGCTGAGGGCTTAACGCAGATGCGCGGGGCTACTGCCCCACGTTTAATTCTTGAGCTTATCTGCGGGCGTATTTTGTTGCCGATCGGCGACAACGGAGAGTCAGGCATGCTTTCTAGAATCGAAAGACTTGAGCGCGCAGAAAACATGGCTCCCCTTACATCAACTGCTGCTCCAGTTCAAAAAGCGGCGACAAAAGAAAAAACAGTATCCACTATTCCAACCGAGACGCCCAGCAGCTCTAAAGTCGAGGCAGTAGCACCAACTGTTAAAGCAGAGGAATCCGCCCCTAACCCGGCACCAAAGGCGCACGTTCCTGGTAACTTCGATATTGCCGCTTTGCGCAGAGCATGGCCAGATGTAATTGAGAACGTTAAAAAACGACGCAGATTAACGTGGTCACTTCTCAGTGCTTCGGCGCAAGTGTTATCAGTTGATGAAGAGGCAATCACGATTGGAATAGTTAATCCCGGAGCTAAGGAAAGTTTTGAGCGATCTGAATCAGATGTAATTTTGCGCAATGCCTTTATTGATGTTGTTGGAATAGATAGAAAGATTGCTGTTGTAGTAGATCCATCAATTGATACAAACACACCAATTGCACGAGAGACTAGAACATCAGAGGCACCATCAGATCCCAATCAATTATCTGGTGCTGCTTTGTTGATGCAAGAACTTGGCGCCCAAGTAATTGAAGGTAAGTAGTCAATGTCTGGAATGTATGAAGGTGCTATTCAAGATCTAATTGATGCCCTAGGACGCCTGCCTAGTATTGGTCCAAAAAGCGCCCAACGTATTGCTTTTCACATTTTGCAATCTGATCCTGAAGTTGCATCTGCACTCGTGGATTCAATCCGAACAGTTAAAGAGCGAGTAAAGTTTTGCGTTCACTGCGGAAACGTTTCAGAAGAAAATGAATGCCGTATTTGCCGCGATCCACGCCGCGAGAACACGTCTATCTGTGTTGTTGAAGAGAGTAAAGATGTTATTTCTATTGAGCGAACACGAGAGTTTCGTGGTAAGTACCATGTGCTAGGCGGTGCAATCTCACCAATTGATGGCATTGGTCCAGAGCAGTTACGAATTCGTGAGCTAATGACCAGATTGGCAGATTCTGAAATAACTGAAGTTATTTTGGCAACGGATCCAAACTTGGAAGGTGAAGCAACAGCAACATATCTCTCTCGCCTCATCAAACCGATGGGCATTAAGGTCTCTCGCCTTGCTAGTGGTCTGCCAGTAGGTGGGGATCTTGAGTATGCAGATGAAGTCACGCTTGGCCGTGCCTTTGAGGGCCGCCGAGACGTCTGATCTCATTATTTGAGAGCGTTACCGTCTCATTATATGAGAATAATGGAAAATTGGGTAGCCCCAACCGTTTTCTTGGTTCATGATTGATGCATGGGATTGATCGTTCAAAAATATGGTGGCTCTTCTGTTGCCGATGCCGAGGGCATGAAGCGCGTTGCCAACCGAATTGTGGCCGCTAAGCGCGATGGCAATCAGGTCGTTGTCGTGGTCTCTGCGATGGGTGATACAACTGATGAATTGATTGATTTAGCCGAACAGATAACACCAATTCCGCAGGGCCGTGAGTTAGACATGTTGCTAACGGCTGGAGAGAGAATTTCCATGGCCTTACTTGCTATGGCTATTAACAATTTAGGCCATGAAGCTTCATCATTTACTGGAAGCCAAGCAGGAGTGATAACAACTTCGGCACATGGTCGCGCTCGCATCATTGATGTCACACCAGGTCGAATCAAAGAGGCTTTAGATAGTGGCGCTATTGCAATCGTTGCTGGATTTCAAGGAATTTCACAAGATACAAAAGATGTAACAACACTTGGTCGCGGTGGTAGTGACACAACTGCTGTTGCCCTTGCTGCTGCATTAGATGCAGATGTCTGTGAAATTTATACTGATGTTGATGGTGTTTTCAGCGCTGACCCTCGCGTTGTCCCAAGTGCACAAAAATTAAAGACGGTCACATATGATGAAATGTTAGAACTTGCAGCAAGTGGAGCAAAAGTATTGCATCTGCGATGTGTTGAGTATGCCCGCCGTTTCAACTTACCAATTCACGTACGTTCATCTTTTTCAAATAACGAAGGAACATGGGTGGTCAAAGATCATCCAGAAGGAGGCGCAATGGAACAAGCAATCATCTCAGGAATCGCTCACGATAAGAGTGAAGCCAAAATAACAATAGTCGGAGTGCCTGACCGCACTGGTGTCGCTGCGCGTATCTTTCAGGCAATCGCAGATGCAGACATCAATATCGACATGATTGTGCAAAATGTTTCTGCAGCAGCAACGGGTCTTACAGATATCTCATTCACATTACCTAAAGCAGAAGGCGCCGAAGCAACTTCTATCTTGAAAAAACTTCAAGGTGAAGTTGGCTTTGCATCCATTCAATACGATGATCAGATTGGTAAATTGTCTTTAGTGGGTGCAGGAATGCGCTCACATCCTGGAGTTACAGCAACATTTTTTGGCGCGCTATCTGATGCAGGAATCAATATCGAAATGATTTCAACCTCAGAGATTCGCATTTCAATTATTTGCCGCGCAGCAGATTTAGAAAGAGGTGCAAAAGCAGCACACACTGCTTTTGAACTCGATGCAGACCAAAATGAAGCAGTCGTATATGGAGGAACTGGGCGATGAGTAAAGCAAAAAAGAAACCATCTTTAGCAGTAGTAGGTGCTACAGGAGCAGTCGGAACAGTGATGCTTAGCATTTTGTCTGAGCGCAAAGATGTTTGGGGCGAGATTCGTTTGATTGCATCTGCAAGAAGTGCAGGTAAAAAACTTGTTTGCCGCGGTCAAGAGTTAACAGTTGTCGCACTCTCCCCAGAAGCATTTGATGGAATAGATGTTGCAATGTTTGATGTTCCAGATGAGATCTCTGCAAAATGGGCTCCAATTGCAGTATCACGCGGTGCAATTGTCGTGGATAACTCAGGTGCATTTCGAATGGATCCAAAAGTTCCTTTGGTTGTTCCAGAGGTCAATCCAAAGACAGCGAAGAAAAGACCAAAGGGAATTATTTCAAATCCAAACTGCACAACAATGTCGATGATTGTTGCCATGGGTGCACTCCATAAAAAGTTTGAATTAAAGGAGTTAGTAGTTGCCTCATATCAAGCTGCATCTGGTGCAGGTCAGCCAGGTATTGATGGCCTGCGCGATCAGATATCTAAGGTTGCCGGCACAAATGCAGGAGAGGCAACATCTGATGTTCGAAAAATTATTAAAGACTCTTCACCGTTTCCGGCCCCACTTGCACTCAACATTATTCCTTGGGCAGGTTCACTCTCTGAAGCTGGATATACATCAGAAGAGCTCAAGGTTCGCAATGAGTCTCGCAAGATTCTTGGAATGCCAAAGTTAAAAGTTTCTGCCACATGCGTTCGTGTTCCTGTGTTAACAACGCACTCACTTGCTGTGCATGCAACATTTAAAAACGAAGTCACACGAAAAGCAGCACAAAAGATTCTAGAAAAAGCTGCAGGAGTCATCTTGCTCGATGACCCTGAGAACAAGAAGTTTCCAACTCCAAATGACGTCGTAGGAACAGATCCAACCTGGGTCGGACGAGTTCGCCAATCATTAGATGATAAAAAATCTATCGATTTGTTCCTCTGCGGGGATAATTTACGAAAAGGTGCTGCACTTAATACTGCTCAAATCGGTGAACTATTAGCTATAGAGTTAACAAAATGAGTATAAAAGAAACTTTACGGGCAGATTTAACCGATGCAATTCGAGGGCGAAACGAAATAGTCTCCAGCACCATTCGCATGGTCCTAACAGCTATCACCAATGAAGAGGTAGCCGGCAAAGAGGCGAGAACATTAAGTGATGAAGAGTTAATTGTTGTTCTCTCTCGGGAGGCCAAGAAGCGCCGCGAAGCTGCCGAGGCCTTTGAAAGCGCTGGACATCCAGAAAAAGCTGCACTTGAAAAAGCAGAAGGTGAAGTTATTGCAAAATACTTACCTGCACAGTTGAGCGCCGAAGAAATTAAAAAGATTATTGCCGATGCAATTGCTTCAACTGGGGCTGCAGGTCCTGCAGATATGGGCAAAGTTATGGGCGCGATAAAGCAAAAAATTGCAGGTAAAGCAGATGGAGCACTTGTTTCATCCTTAGTTAAAGAGAGTTTAAATAAATGACCAAGTATGAGTATGCAACGGTTCCACTTCTTTCACATGCCACAAAACAGATTTTGGATACATGGGGTTCTGATGGCTGGGAGCTTGTGCAAGTAATTCCAGCACCAGGTACAGGTGAGCAATTAGTTGCATACATGAAAAGGGTAATTGCGTGAATAAAGTTGATGTCCAAGCAAAATTGAAAGAACTTGGATTAGAGCTTCCAGTTGCTGCAAAGCCAGTTGCAGCCTATGTGCCTGCAATTCGAACAGGCAATCTCGTTTTTACTGCTGGTCAACTCCCATTGCGAAATGGAGAAATGGTTGCAGCAGGAAAAGTTGATGGGGAAGTTACTCCCGAGCACGCTAAAGAACTTGCACAAATTTGTGCTCTCAACGCTTTAGCAGCAGTCCAAACAGTTGCAGATGTAAATAAAATTACAAAAATTGTGCGTGTTGTCGGGTATGTCAATGGAGTTGCCGGTTTTGTAAATCACCCAGCAGTTGTTAATGGAGCCTCAGAGCTGTTTATCTCTATCTGGGGAGATGGCGCAAAGCATGCACGTAGTGCGGTAGGAATTGCTGAATTGCCACTGAACTCACCGGTTGAAATTGAATTGACTGTTGAAATTACTGACTAGAAGTAATCATTCAGAGATAAAATTTCAGTTAAACAGCTAGTTCTAGATTTATCACAGCGCTATTACCGAAATACGCTTCATTTATTTACTTCGCTTTGAAAGTCTTTCTAAATCTGTTATAAGAACTGCGCGTCCATCTAGTTTCAACCAATTACGCCCTGCAAAATCTGCAAGTGCTTTATTGACCGTTTCTCGAGAAGCACCAACTAGTTGTGCTAACTCTTCCTGAGTTAAATCATGGTTGACCAATAATCCTTCATCAGTTTGTTTACCAAATCGTTCACCCAAATCAATAAGTGCTTTTGCAACTCTTCCTGGTACATCTGAGAAAACTAGATCGCCAACTGCTTCATTAGTACGGCGTAGACGTTGTGCAAGACTGGCTAAAAGATTAAGTGATACGCGAGGATTTTCTGTTAGCCAGGGAATAAGTTTTGCTTGACCAAGGCTTAAAAGTTTGGCATCTGTTACGGCCGTTGCAGTTGATGTCCGAGGATTTGGATCAAAAAGACTGAGTTCACCAAACATTTCACCAGGGCCAAGAATGGAAAGCAGGTTCTCTCGCCCATCCCCGCTGGATGTACCCAGCTTTATCTTTCCTTCAACAATCACATAAAGATGATCACCCTCGTCGCCTTCTGCAAACAAGATTGAGCCTTTTGAGATTTTTACTGAATCCATTGACGCATGTAGTGAGAGTGCAGCCGATTCCTCAAGGGCAGTAAATAAAGGCGCTTTGCGAACAATAGATTCTTCTGGGGTCACGCACGGTAGTTTACATCCATGTTGGTTGATAGTGAAACTCGAAAAGGGGCTAAGGCCGTTTACCGCATATTGACCAAGACTTATCCCAATATTCGCTGTGAATTAGATTTTACCAATCCACTTGAGTTAATAATTGCAACCGTATTAAGCGCACAATGTACAGATAAGAGAGTTAACACTATTACTCCAGCTCTCTTTAGAAAGTATAAAAACCCTAAAGCTTATGCAAAAGCAGATCTGCACGAAATTGAAGATCTCATTCATTCAAGTGGTTTTTACCGCGCAAAAGCCCGACACATAAAAGCTCTCAACATAAAGATTCTAGAAGATTTTGGTGGGGAAGTGCCAAGCACACTTGAAGAGTTGATTACATTGCCAGGAGTGGGTCGAAAGACTGCAAATGTTGTATTAGGTCATGCATTTGATATTCCAGGAATTACTGTAGACACTCACTTTGGAAGATTATCTAGACGATTTGGTTGGACTGATGAAAAAGATCCAGTAAAGGTTGAAATGGTTGTGCAACAACTTATTCCACAGGCAGAGTGGACAAATCTTTCGCAGCGAGTTATTTGGCATGGTCGAAGAATCTGTCATTCGCGCAAACCTGCATGTGGTGCGTGTCCAATTGCTAAAATCTGTCCAAGCGTTGGAATTGGTGAAATGGATAAAAAGAAGGCAATGGATCTTGTTAAGACTGACAAGGATTTCCGATGAAAAAACTCGTTGTTTGCCTTTCCATACTTTTACTAACTTCATGCACGCAAGCAAGCGTTAATTCGGGAAAAGACAATCAATCTTATAAATCGGTTGGGAAGGTAGTCGATTGCAAAGAGATTTCTACCCAAGAATTGTGGACGGGTGGAACTTCTTTAGATTGCTTAGATCAAAGCGCAGGAGCCCAACTCGGTGCATTGCGGGGACCAATGATTGTCAATGTTTGGGGTTCATGGTGTGCACCTTGTGTTGAAGAGATTCCACACTTTGTTCGCTTTTATGAAAAAGCAAAAGGAGCTATTCAACTTGTTGGTGTAAATGTTGAAGAGGCAAACTTGCAAGATGCACAAGAATTTGTGGTAGAAAATGGAATTACATGGCCAAATCTCTATGACTCTGACGGTCGATCACGTCAGTACTTCGGTTTAGGCGTACCTGTCACCTGGTTTATTGCAGCCAATGGTGATGTTGTTTATAAGCACATCGGAGTCATTAACTCAGAGTTGGAGTTAATCAAATTAACGCAGAAGCATCTTGGAATAAAGATTTAGTTTCACCCTTTAAGCGCCATAATTTGGCCCAACTAACTTCTACCCCGGATGCCTAATCTTCGCTACTTGTATTTAATCCCTCTGAAATCAGTTTCATTACGTTTGGATCAGCCAAAGTAGTTGCATCACCAACTTGGCGATTTTCAGCGACATCTTTTAGTAAACGGCGCATAATCTTTCCACTTCGAGTCTTTGGAAGCTCTGCAACAACCAATATTTGTCGCGGCTTAGCAATGGCACCTATCTCTTTAGCAACATGATTTCGAAGTTCTGCAACGAGCTCATTCCCATTTGCATGCGCCATGCCTCCGCGTAAGATAACAAAGGCAACTATTCCTTGCCCTGTCATTGCATCATGGGCACCTACAACTGCAGCTTCTGCAACAGATTCATGTGAAACCAACGCTGATTCAACTTCTGTTGTTGAAATACGATGCCCAGAAACATTCATCACATCATCAACTCTTCCCAAAAGCCAAATTGCTCCATCTTTATCTAATTTGGCTCCATCACCTGCAAAATAAATTCCTGGAAAACGAGACCAATACGTTTCTTTATAACGCTCATCTTCGCCCCAGATTCCGCGCAACATTCCTGGCCATGGTTTATCTAGAATTAAAAATCCGCCATGACCTTTTGCAACAGGTACACCTTTATCATCAACAACAACCGCGCTGATACCTGGGATCGCCGACATTGCAGAACCGGGTTTGGTAGCAGTCACACCCGGCAATGGAGAAATCATGATTCCTCCTGTTTCGGTTTGCCACCAAGTATCTACGATCGGACATCTGTTGCCACCTATTACATCTCGATACCACATCCAAGCTTCCGGATTAATTGGTTCTCCTACAGAGCCCAACAAACGCAATGAATTTAAATTATGTGCCCGTGGAAATTCATCTCCCCATTTCATCCATGTGCGAATTAATGTTGGAGCTGTATACAAAATAGTTACACCGTACTTTTCGATTAATTCAAAGATACGCCCTTTATGTGGAGTATCGGGAGTTCCTTCATACATAATCTGTGTTGCACCATTGATTAATGGACCATAAACAATGTAACTATGTCCTGTAACCCAACCAACATCGGCCGTGCACCAGTAGACATCGGTTTCTGGCTTTAGATCAAATACAGCCTTGTGTGTAAATGCTGCTTGGGTTAAATACCCACCTGTTGTGTGAAAAATTCCTTTTGGTTTTGCAGTTGTGCCAGATGTATACAAGATAAAGAGTGGATGTTCAGAATCAAAAGATTGCGCAACATGCTCTTCTGATTGTCTACTCATAATCTCATGCCACCAAACATCAGTTTTGTCATTCCAAGCTGTTTCTTGCTTGGTTCGTTGAACTACTAAGACATGGGCGACATTGTGTTTTCCCTTTAGCGCCTCATCAACTGCCGGCTTTAGTGCAAATGGAGAGCCCTTCCGAAATCCACCATCAGCAGTAATCACCAACTTTGCATCGGCATCTTGAATCCGAGACAAAAGTGCATCGGCAGAGAAACCACCAAAGACAACAGAATGGGGAGCACCGATTCTGGCACAAGCCAACATAGCAATGGCAGCTTCAGGGATCATCGGCATGTAAATCGCAACACGATCTCCCGAATTGATTCCTAATTCAGTAAGAGCGTTTGCGGCTTTCTTAACTTCAGTAAGAAGTTGAGCGTAGGTAATTGTTCGACTATCGCCAGGTTCACCTTCAAAGTAGAAAGCAACTCGATCTCCAAGACCTTGTTCAACATGGCGATCTAAAGCATTAACTGATGCATTTAATGTGCCACCAACAAACCATTGTGCATAGGGAGCCTCCCATTGAAGGGTTTTACTCCATGGTTTATCCCACTTTAAATTCTTGGCCTGCATGTCCCAAAAAGCAAGGCGATCTTTTTCTGCTAACTCGTATAAATCTGCTTTTGCGTTAGCGCGCGCGGCAAAATCTGATGTCGGTGGAAACTTTCTATCTTCCGTCGAAAGATTCTCGATCGATTCATGATCTTGGCTCATGCCTCACAACATTACATCTTTGACATCGTTATCAACAGTACTTGGCGACCGATATTTTATTTGATTGACATTGATCGAAAATGTCGCAACAGAAAGGAGACCACATGCTTACATCTTTTATCGCACTCTTCCTCAAGCTATTAAGTAGTCCCGTCCTCGTAGCGGCTCTGGCCAAGTTTCTGGCAAACGCCCTAAAAACCATGGCGTAGATCGATTGAAAGGGGCCACTCGGGGTGTCTCGGGTGGTCTTTTTTGTGCCTACACATCGAAAGTGAGAGGATTGGCCGTAAGCCTCTAGACGACTCAACGAAGCGCTCAGTCTAAAGAATTACATTGTTTTAAAACGAGCAAAGAGGAGTCACCACAATGCCGATTGCAACCCCTGAAGTTTTCAATGACATGCTAGATCGTGCAAAAAAAGGCGCATTCGCATATCCGGCTATAAATGTTTCATCATCACAGACAGTAACTGCAGCAATTCGTGGTTTTGCCGAAGCTGAGTCTGATGGAATTATTCAATTCTCATGGGGTGGTGCTGAATATGCATCTGGATCAACTGTAAAGAATATGGTTGACGGCGCAGTAGCACTTGCAGAGTATGCCCACGTTGTTGCAAAGAACTACAAAGTAAATATTGGAATTCATACCGATCACTGCCCAGTTGAAAAACTCGATGGCTTCATGCGACCACTGTTAGCTTTTGGTGCAGATCGACTCAAGTCGGGTAAAGCACCTTTGTTTAACTCACACATGTGGGATGGTTCGGCCGTCGATATGGTTGAGAATATGAAGATTGCAAAAGAAATGTTAACAATGTCAGTAGCTGCACAAACAGTCCTTGAAATTGAGATTGGTGTAGTCGGTGGGGAAGAAGATGGCATTGAAGCAAAACATGATGCCAAGTTGTACTCAACACCTGAAGATGCTCTTATGACAGTTGAAACCTTGGGCACTGACGCAAAGGCGCGCTATTTAGTTGCTGCAACATTTGGAAATGTTCACGGAGTGTATAAACCTGGAAACGTAGTTTTGCAGCCAAAAATTCTTGCAACTTTGCAAGAGGCAGTCTCTGCCAAACTTGGACTTCCTCAAGGTAGCAAGCCAATGGATCTTGTGTTTCATGGTGGTTCAGGTTCTCTACTCACTGAGATTCGTGAATCACTCGATTACGGTGTTATCAAGATGAATGTTGATACCGATACTCAATATGCATTTACTCGCCCAATCGTTGACCACGTCTTAAAAAATTATGACGGTGTATTAAAGATTGATGGTGAAGTAGGAAACAAGAAAGCATACGACCCACGTGCTTGGGGCAAATTAGCAGAGGCTGGTATGGCTGCTCGTGTTACTCGTGCATGCGAAGATCTTCGTTCGACCGGTACGTCATCACTAAAATAGTTAACAACTAATCGGAGAGGCTTTATTAATGCCTGCACTTGTTTTACTTGGCGCTCAATGGGGCGATGAAGGCAAGGGAAAAGCTACCGATTTATTGGGTGATCGCGTTGATTATGTGGTCCGCTATCAGGGTGGAAATAATGCGGGACACACCGTTGTAATCGGTGATCAAAAATATGCACTGCACCTTTTACCCTCTGGAATTCTTTCACCGAATGTAATTCCTGTTATTGGAAATGGCGTTGTTATTGATCCCGGTGTTTTATTAGAAGAGATTCGTGGCTTAAATGACCGCGGGATAGATACAAGCAAGTTACTGATTTCAACAAATGCGCATTTAATTACGCCATATCACCGCACCATTGACAAAGTAAGCGAGCGTTTTTTAGGCAAGTCAAAAATTGGAACAACTGGTCGCGGGATTGGTCCGGCATATGCTGACAAAATCAATCGAATTGGAATTCGAGTACAGGATCTTTTTGATCCATCTATTTTGCGTCAAAAGCTTGAGGGTGCGCTACACGATAAGAATCAGATTTTAATTAAAGTCTTTAACCGCAAGAATATCGAAGTTGAAGAAGTCTTAGATGAGTATTTAAAGTATGCCGAGATTTTGCGACCATATGTTGCAGATACTGCTTTGATATTAGATCAAGCGTTAAGGGCTGGAAAGCGAATTCTTCTCGAAGGTTCTCAAGGAACGTTATTAGATGTTGATCATGGGACTTATCCCTTTGTTACCTCAAGTAATCCAACAGCTGGTGGTGCTTGTACTGGTTCTGGAATTGGTCCAACAAAGATTGATCGCGTTATTGGAATTGTGAAGGCCTATACAACTCGTGTTGGCAGCGGACCTTTCCCTACCGAATTATTTGATGAAGATGGCGAGGCGCTACGACGAATTGGTGGAGAAATCGGCGTAACAACTGGTCGTGCACGCCGATGTGGCTGGTTTGATGCACCAATTGCAAGATATGCAGTTCGTGTAAATGGTTTAACTGATTTCTTTCTTACCAAGCTAGATGTATTAACTGGTTGGGAAAAAATTCCAGTATGTGTGGCATATGAAATTGATGGTAAGCGAGTTGAAGAACTACCTGCATCACAAAGCGATTTTCACCACGCAAAACCTATCTATGAGTATTTGCCTGGTTGGACTGAAGACATAACTGGTGCGCGCAAACTCTCTGATCTGCCAAAAAATGCTCAGGACTACATTGCTTTTCTCGAGAAAATTTCGGGAGCGCCGATGAGTGCAATAGGTGTTGGTCCAGGTCGCGATCAAACAATTGTGGTGAAGGAGTTCATTTAATGAGCATTCTGGCCGATCGTTACGCATCTTCTGCAATGCGTGAAATCTTTTCGCCAGAATCCAAAATCATCGCTGAGCGCAAACTATGGATTGCAGTCATGCGCGCTCAATCAGAGTTGGGGCATGCAATCTCCAAAGATGTAATTACAGATTACGAAAAGGTAATTACACGAGTGGATTTATTATCGATTGATGAGCGTGAGAAGCATTTGCGCCATGATGTTAAAGCTCGAATTGAAGAGTTCAATGCATTGGCTGGACATGAAGTGATTCATGCAGGAATGACTAGTAGGGACTTAACTGAAAATATTGAAGCATTTCAGATTCGAAACGGCCTTGAAATTGTCCACAACAAAGTTGTTGCACTCCTTGCTCGATTAGGTGAACGGGCAGTGCAGTTTGCCGATCAGCCAATGGCAGGTCGATCACACAATGTTCCGGCACAAATAACAACGTTAGGAAAGCGTTTTGCATCTGCAGCAGAAGAGTTACTTTTTGCATATGAACGTTTAGTTGCATTACAAGATCGATATCCAATGCGTGGGATTAAGGGCCCAGTGGGTACTGCTCAAGATTCCATTGATCTACTTGGTTCCTCGAAAGCTCACTTAACTTTAGAAAATGCCATTGCCAAAGAGCTGGGCTTTAAGAAAGTTTTGGATTCAACTGGTCAGATCTATCCGCGTTCATTTGATTATGATGTTGTAACAACATTGGTACAAATTGCCTCATCGCCTTCTTCATTAGCAACTTCAATAAGATTGATGGCAGGTGCTGAGCTAGTAACTGAAGGATTTAAGGCCGGACAAGTTGGCAGCAGTGCAATGCCTCATAAGATGAATACCCGTTCATGCGAAAGAGTTAACGGACTTGCCGTTGTAATCCGCGGCCATGCATCTATGGTGGGCGAGCTCTCAGGAGATCAATGGAATGAAGGCGATGTTGCATGCAGCGTTGTTCGCCGTGTTGCATTACCTGATGCCTTTTATGCAATCGATGGTTTACTAGAAACAATGCTCACCGTTCTTAATGAATTCGGGGCATTTCCAAAAGTAATAGCAGCGGAGTTGGAGCGCTACCTGCCATTTTTGGCTACAACAAAGATTTTGATGGCTGCAGTTAAAGCCGGCGTTGGCCGTGAACTTGCTCATGAAGTAATCAAGGAACACTCTGTAAAGGCTGCATTAGGAATGCGTGAAGGTTTGAAGAACACACTTCTTGATGATTTAGCACAGGATGCTAGGTTGCCTTTTGATCGTTCGGAATTAGATAAATTAATTAGTAAACCAATTGAGTTTACTGGCGAAGCTCGTGAACAAATTTCACGAGTAGTGACCCGAATTAGTGCGGTAACTGCTGCGCATCCTGCTGCAGCAAAATACACACCGCATTCAATTAGATAAATCACAACAAAGATTTATGCGCGATCCTGAAGTTTTACAGCAAGTAAAGCTCACTCTTCAAGAGTTAACAGTTAAAGCTCCGGGCAGAGCTATTGAAGTTCGAGTACCACCATATGCCGCGGTTCAGTGCGGCCAAGGTCCAACCCACACTCGAGGAACTCCTGCCAATACAATTGAAATGGATGCCAAGACCTGGTTGGCTTTAGCCTCAGGTGAGCTCACCTGGGATCAGGCTGTGGCCAGTGGCGCGGTTTTAGCATCTGGATTAAGGGCAGATCTCACAGAATATTTACCCCTTTAGCGCTTAAAAACCTGGTGGAAGGTGATTGCCAAGCGCGATAAAGTTCCCCTCTGACAAAGAGCAAAAAGAGCAATGAGTGAAGGAGGTCGCCCATGGGTCGCGGCCGCGCAAAAGCTAAACAAACCAAGGTTGCACGTGATTTGAAATATAACGGGCAAGACATGGATTTAGATCGTTTAACAAAAGAGTTGCATGGTGAACTCGAAACATCTACGCGCAAGGATGATGACGATCCATTTGCCGAGGGCAATTACATCCCACGCTCGTGAGAGCAACTCCATACGTAGCTTCACTTCGTGTCTACGAACCTATTTCTGCATTCGATGCCGCTGATCGTTTACGTTGGCAGGGAATTGAAAATGATGCATCGAGTTTTGATCGCGAACAAAAATTAGCACTGAATCGCGTTGCCCATCCCGAACCTCCTGCGGGACGACCAGATGGTGTTCACATTATTGATAAAGACAAAACTCGATATCTATCTCCATGGTCAACAGCTACACGGTGTTGGGCAGCCCTTGATAATTTTAAAGAATCACTTCCAAGTTCAGTTGTTCCTTTTTTTATCTCACCAGCGTTGGAAGAAGTGATTACTGCTGGTGTAGATCTACTCGGTGATAAGACTCCACATATTTTAAATGAGACTTGGTTAATCCCACCACGCTGGTTTGTCTTATTTTCTCCAGAAGAGCGAACTCGGGGCGAGGATGAAAACGGTCTATATTCGAAGGCCTTAACATCGATAGCAAATGCAAAGCAGCGGTGTGCTTCAGCGCATGAGAGTGTGTTAGGTGCTTTTGGGGAAGGCCCTGTTGAAGAAGAGTTAGAAAATTTGTTAGATTGGTTAGAAATGTTTCATCCAAAGTCTTTAGTCGAACTTGATTATGGCGGTTTAGCTAACTATATGGATAAAGCCCTGCGCGATTCTGGAGAAAATGGTTTGGAATCTGATTCATCCATTGAAGATGTTTTGCATTCAGTTGCAGGACTTGCTGCTGCAGATGCGATGATGGCCGGAACTGGTTATCAGCGTTTAATGTCTAGATGGCGATTAGTTCAAGGGTTTGAACAAGCTTCATAACCGCTCTTGCTTACCCTTGAAATTCCAGCAATACTTCACCCTAATACGGGTCAATATGGACAATACCGGCCAGCACTAAACCAGTTGAGTGGGAGCAAACTTCATGAATCGCATTCCAGATGCAGAAGTTCTTTTGACACCCAAAGAAGTTGCCGCACGTTTTCACGTCAATCCAAAAACTGTAACCCGTTGGGCAAAAGCGGGAAAGTTAACTCCTATTCGAACACTGGGTGGCCATCGACGATATCGTGAGTCTGAAGTTTTAGAGCGCTTGCGTGAATACAAGGAATCTAACGCTTAATTGCTCCTTTGATCGTGCAGTAGACTTAACCCATGCCTGATAAAAATGATGATGTAAAAGCAAGAATGCTTGCTGCCCTTGAAGCTAAGAAGAATAAAAAAGGTGCACCAGGAACTCAGGCACACGCCGACTCTGGATCAAAGATTCGCGGAGGCCAACGAAGTGGAGGCGCTCCACAAGTTCAGCGCAAAGCCGGACCATCTGGTTCTGGTTCAGCTGGTTAATCCAGCTTCAACTTCAGTTGTTTAAATAACTACAAAGTTTTTAACGAGGACGACGTCGACGCTGACTTGAGTTAGGGCGCGGACGCTTACCACCACTTCGTATAGATTTTTCAACAATTGGTACAACGTAGGGAATTCCAGAAGGTTCTCGTGCACCAGTAATTTTCATTAAATCAGTACTTAACGGTGTAACACCTACATACTTTGCAAGAACTCCTGCGCGTTGAATAAGTGAGCCGATTGATTTTTGCTGACGAGTTGTTGCAAGAGTTACAACAGTTCCTGCCTCACCTGCGCGCGCAGTACGACCTGCACGGTGTAGATAATCTTTGTGATCAGTTGGTGCATCAACGTGTACAACTAATGAAATTCCATCTACGTGGATACCACGTGCTGCAACGTCGGTTGCTACCAAGGCTGCATTTGCAGTGTCCTTAAACAGGGCCAAAGTGCGAGTACGCACGGCCTGTGATTTACCACCGTGCAAAGCTCCAACAGGCACACCTGCGTGAGCTAATTTATCGGCCAAACGATCAGCTCCGCGCTGAGTCTTTACGAACAAGATTGTTTTTCCATTTCGTGCTGCAACTTGATTCGTAATGTCATCTTTTTCTGATGGGTTCATGACTAATACAAAGTGCTCCATAGTCGAAACAGAGGCACGATCATTTTGAAGCGAGTGAGTCTTTGGATTTTTTAGATACTGGCGAACAAGTGAATCTACGCCGCGATCAAGCGTTGCAGAAAAGAGAAGTCGCTGACCATCAAGTTTTGCTTGATCAAGAATCTCTTTTACAACGGGTAAGAATCCCATGTCTGCCATCTGATCGGCTTCATCAAGAACGGTGATCTGCAGTTGGTCTAACTGAACTTCACCCTTGTTAAGTAAATCAATCAAGCGGCCAGGGGTTGCAACCAAGATTGCAGTTCCACGGCGCATTGCAGTGATCTGCTTTGCATAAGACATTCCACCAGCAACTACAACTGATTCATGACCAATAGAACGGGCCAATGGCATTAACACTTCATCAATTTGCTGTGCAAGTTCACGAGTTGGAGTTAAAACAAGCGCCAATGGCTTATGAGGCTTTGCAACCTTGCCATTTAAGTTGTTAAGAAGGGCTAAACCGAATGCAAGAGTTTTTCCTGAACCAGTTTGTCCTCGACCCAAAATATCGTGACCGGCAAGTGCATCAGGAAGTGTTGCAATCTGAATAGGGAAGGGATGCATGATTCCCTGCTTACTGAGTGCATTTACAAGTGGAGCTGCGATTCCAAGCTCTGCGAATGTAGTTGTAACCTCTGTAAGCGGAGTTGCATCTACAAGATTTGCATCAGCTAAGTTTGCTGAAATGTAATTGTCGTCTGCGCCAAAATCTACAGCTGCATTTGAGTGCGTCTTGCTGTGTATTTTGAAATCATCACGGGCATATGCCGGTGAGTCATTACGGCGATCGCGGACTGGACGTTCTGCACGAAAGTTTGCAGCACGAGTATCTGGTGCCGCGCTTGGCTTCTTTGGTCGAGTTGGATCAAACTTTTCATACTTACGTGGCTCAAAATTTGGACGACCATCATCGGTTCGTGCAATTTTTGCCTTTACTGCATCACGTCGATTGGTAGGACGTGTATCTGAAGTTCCACGTGCTGAAGTTCCACGTGCATCATCGCGCTTAAAGGCTGGACGTTCTGCCTTTTTGTAACTCTTTTTGAAATCTGGTTTACCAGTTGTACGAGCAGATGGTTTTTCCGAACGCTCTGTGCGGTTTGCACGTGGTGCAGATTCGCGAGCATCACGTTCCTTTACAAATTTCTTTGCACGAGAGTCGGGACGCTGTGATCGCTCTATGCGTGCTTTGCGCTCTTCAGGTGCCTCTATTGGTCTTGGCTTTGATGCAGTTTGTTTTTGATAACGCTCAGCACGAAGTTTTGAGCGATCTGAAAGTCGAGTTTCTTTCTTTGAAACTGTGGATGCATCAACATCTGAATAGCGACGAGTCGCAGGCTTTCCGGATGCAGACTTGGCAGATTTTGCTACTGCACCTTTACGGGCAGCTTTTTGCGCCGAAGTGTGACGTGCTTTTGGCGCAGCAGATTTAAAGGCAGCAGCCTTCTTGGCGCGCTTAGGTTTTCCGACTGAAGCGGCGCGACGGGCTTTTCCGGGCGCGGCAATACGTGGTTGTAGAGACATAAAAATAAACACCAATCAAGACGACAAGCGCGTCTCGGGTATGGATCGCGCTAATGGCGTCCAGAGCGAAAATAAGACTCGCATGTAGTGCTGCATATTGCAGCACTTGGGGGAAGTGCATTGATGCTTTTGCACCAATACCTTAATTCTACCGCAGATTACTGAATGGAAAAACCAACTGGTAGCTCTAAGCGATTTGCCTCAAGTAACGCCTTATTTGTAAGAATACTGCGTGTGGACCCATCAGAAACAATCACTCCACCATTTAAAATAACGGCTCTTTCGCACAGTTCATTTGCATAAGGAAGATCATGCGTGACCATAACCATAGTGATATCCAGAGAGCGCAAAATATCTGCTAATTCACGCCGGCTAGCTGGATCTAAATTTGATGAAGGCTCATCTAGAACAAGAATCTCAGGCTTCATCGCAAGCACTGTTGCAACTGCTACACGTCTGCGTTGGCCAAAAGATAAGTGATGAGGTGGGCGGTCTTTAAACTCTGCCATTCCAACTAACTCAAGAGCTTCATTTACGATCGAATCTAACTCGTCTCCACGCTTACCCATGTTGTAGGGACCAAATGCAACGTCCTCGCCAACGGTTGGCATAAACAGTTGATCATCAGGATCCTGAAAAACAATTCCAACTTTTGCTCGAATTTGCTTGAGTGAATCTTTGTTTTTTGCATCCACTAACTCGCCAGCGATCCGCACCGAACCCTGCGCTGTTGGATGAATTCCATTCATATGCATTACCAAAGTTGTTTTGCCGGCTCCATTAGGACCAAGGAGTGCAACTCGCTCACCTTTATTGATTGAAAGATTAACTCCAAATAAAGCTTGATTGCCATCTGGATAGGCAAAAGCTAACTCTTTAATTTCCAAACTCGGGGTAGTCATGATTAGTTTCCAATCAGAGTAGTTATAAGAAGTATTACAAGGGCAACTAACGGATAAATCAAAACCATTAACCAGGCGGATGGTTTAGATTTTTCAACTTCATCATGGGGCAAAACTCCCTCATATCCTCTGGAAAGCATTGATAGATGCACGCGCTCACCACGTTCGTAGGAGCGAATAAAAAGTGCACCAGCGGCGGTTGCAATTACCTTCCAATGTTTAATTCCGGTTGCTTCAAAGCCACGCGAATCCCGAGCAACTTTCATTCGCTCCATTTCATCATTTACAACATTGACATAGCGCAACATAAAGGAGGCGATCTGAACCATCAGTGCTGGAAGACGTAATCTCTCTAAACCGCGCAGAATCTCGCGGGCAGTTGTGCTCGTAGAAAGAATGATCGCTGTCAGCACGCCGAGCGTGCCTTTGACGACTATTCCAGCACCGGCGAGTAAACCTTCACGATACAAATTGAATGGACCAGCAACAAACCTTTCGCCCGAACCAAAAAAGGGCATCAAAATTGCAAAGAAAATGAATGGAATTTCAATCAATGCTCGCTTGAACAAAAGTGTGAAAGGAATTTTTGCAATTGCGGCAACTGTTAAAACCCAAATGAAATAACCAATGAAAGCTTGCCAATTTGTAATTGGAGTTGAAACTGCTACAAGGATAAAGGCAATAGCTGCAATAACTTTGAGGTAGGAGGCGGTCTCATGAACTATTGAGTGGCGATGGAGATAAAGTCTCTCACCGACATCATGTCCATGATGATGTGTTTGAACCTGCGTGTTAACCCTTACTCTTTTCAGGCTTTCGAGCAATTATCTTAAAGAAGACTCCAGCAACCACGGCCGTTCCGATCACACCAATGACTCCAGCAATGCCGACCGAAGCTCGCTCATTTTCAATTCCTTTAACACCGTAATCGGCTAACGCACCCTCGGCCAATGTGTGGTCTTTTGCCGTTTCAATAAAACCGATATCACCAGCAACTTTTTCTAGTCCATCAGGTGATGAGGAGGCATAAAAAGAAACTACACCGGCAAGAAATAGTGAGACGATAAATCCCCCGATATAAAACTTGCGGTTTTTAGACATTCTTAATCTCCAATTTGTTTTTATTGTTTTTCCAACCAAAAACTAAATCACTTCGACTTGCCAATACTGCAGTTACCGTAAGTCCTGTAATGATTGCCTCACCAATTCCGATCAGAACGTGAACACCAATCATCGATGTAAAGACGGCAGAATTTGAAAAAGTACCAGTCGCACCTATTACATACTGAATCCAAAAACCAAATGCAGCAGCAGGCACGGAGACAGCTGCGGCGATGGATGCGGCAATTGCAACCGAAGATTTATTCTTCGGCAAAATTTTTCTGATCAATAAAAATGTTCCATAGCCAACCCACACTGCAATAATGGACATGTTAAAGACGCTGAGACCAAGTGCAGTAAGGCCACCATCGGCAAACAAAAACGCTTGCATCAGCAAGACCACTGTTAATGCCAATGTTGCAGCCCAGGGGCCAACCAAAACAGCTGCGAGCGCGGCACCAATTAAGTGGCCACTTGTTCCTGCTACAACTGGAAAGTTGAGCATCTGAACAGCAAAGATAAATACGGCAGTTAATCCAGCAAGTGGAGCGGTCTTATCGTCCAACTGGGTTCGAGCACCCTTAAGGGCCGCCCCTATGCCAACTGCCGAAAGGCCAACAAATGCTGCCGATGTGGGTACGTCAATAAAGCCATCTGGAATATGCATGGGTAAATGTTAATGCAAATCATTCGCATCTGCATCTTTACCGCATCAAGTCCTAGGCTGCTGGTTTTGAGGCAGGAGCCCACTGCCAATCTGACTTAGGCCCGCCAAAATTGGCTTGGCACGTAGGGATATTCTCACTCCTCCTTAACGTTGTGCGTATAAGGTCACGGGCATGAGCGATGACGAAGGTATGGAAGAACTCGTCTCCGAAGAGATGCTGTGGGATCGAATCCCCGAGGTTGAGGGCGAAGAGCGAGCCAGTACTTTTTACGAATTAAGCGCTCGAATATTTGCTCGCGGACAATATGACGAAGCGCTCGCACTTGCTGAAACAGCGCGCGATATCTATTCACAACTTGGTGTCACATCTGCATCTGAAGGTTTAGCTCAAGCCTATTCGGCGATTGGTTACAACTTAAATCAACTCAAGCGAATTGATGAGGCTGCAACTGCAATGAGTAAAGCAGTTGAGATTTTAAGAGAGAACAAATCACCTATTGCATTGGAACTTGCCTGCACATTAGGTGAATGGTGGTACACATCAAAGCAGTATGAGAAAGTAGTTTTAACAATGAACGAGTGCGCCCAGGAGCACCTTGTTGACAGTAATGAAATTGGCGCAGCAAATGATCTTCATTTAATCGGTTGCGCAGAACGTGAGTTAAAAAATTACACAAAAGCCATTGAAGCTTTTAAAGAAGCCCGTGCACTGTTTAAGCGCAACAAAGAAGTTATCCATGTTGCCAGGTGCGATCAAAAAATTGCTTCCTGCCTCATTGAACTTGGTGAAGGTGAACTTGCACTCGAGACTGCACAAAAAGCGGTAGATGTTTTTGAGACAGGACACGATCACCGCCGTGAGGTTTTTGCCATGTTTGAATATGGGAAAGCACAAATTCTGTTGGAAAAATATGATGATGGTTTAGCAACTCTAGAAAATGTTTTAGCAGTTGTCAGTGAAGATGAGCCTAAAGATTTTGAATTTATTGTGGATATTGAAAGGCGGATTTGCAAAATTATGAGGATGCAGGGTCGAAATGATGAGGCTAATGAGATTGAACGGCGCTTGAAATCTGTACAAGAAGCCCTGGAAGAAGAACCAAGAAGTTTCTTGGAAGGGGACCTAGAAAGCTAGCCCGCAAAAACTAGCGTGGTAGGTGTTGCAATGCCCAGTGATACATAGCAATAGCGCCAGCGGCAGAGGCATTCATTGATCGAGTAGATCCATATTGATTAATTTCGTATAAATCTCTACATACTTCAATTGCTTCATCAGACATCCCTGCGCCCTCTTGGCCAAAAAGTAAAACGCAACTTTCTGGTAATTGCACTGATTCAAGTTGTTTAGAACTAGGCACATTATCTATTCCGATAATTGGAATTCCACGTTGCGTGCAGTGTTCTGAGAAATCAGCCACAGATGGATGATGAATCACAGTTAAGTAGCGATCGGTAACCATTGCACCGCGCTTATTCCAATCTCGTTTTCCAACAATATGAACAGCGTTGACATTAAAGGCATTAGCAGTGCGTACTACTGATCCAATATTTAAATCATGTTGCCAATTTTCGATCGCAATTTCTAACTTGTGTCGCTTTGTATTTAGATCTGCAACTATTGCCTCAACACTCCAATATCTGTACTTGTCTAATACGTTGCGGCGATCACCATTAAGCAATAACTCAGGATCAAAGTGGGCATCTTGAGGCCAAGGTTTTTCGTGCGGCCCAACCCCGACTACTGGAAAAAACTCACCAGGACCAATACTGGCTGGGGTGGTTGGAGATGACATGTGAGCACTCTAAACTGAACTCATGAGCGCAATCAACACAGTTGTATACATCATTCATCTTCTTTCGGTAGTTGGAATTCTTTTCCTCTTACTTCGCGAAGCAAGAAGGAGCCCACGTCGACTCAATCCGGGAGTGTTGCATGCAAGCCTTACAGCGTTGATTGCCGGTGTGATCCTTGTTGGGTTACATAATTCCGTAAAGCCTGATGAATCTCTTAACCATGGGATTGTCGGCATTAAGTTTCTTGTCTTGTTGGTGATTTTAGTATTGGGATTATTAAACGTAAAAAAACCAGAACTTTCGAAAAAAGTATGGCTAACAATGTTGGGGCTTACGATATTTAATATTGTAATTGCCTCTGCGCGATAAAGTTCTTAATGAATAAAGTCAGAAGTGTTTTTGCGTTAGCTATCGCATTTGTTTTGATCGGTTCATCAGCTAGCGCAACTCTTAAACCAACAGAGATACCACTCGTTTTTGAAAAACTATTGAATTCTCCAACTTTGTCCAACCCAGCAATGATTGTTATCGATGGCTCAACAGGTGAAACAATTTATGAGAAGAACATCAATGCGCAACGTAAACCCGCTTCAGTGATGAAAGTCTTAACAGCAGCAATGGTTTTGCAGTATCTAGATCCATTAAAGGTGTATACAACCGAAGTCAGAATTACACCTGAAACAAATACACTCTATATAAAGGGTTCACTAGACCCATGGATTGGCACAACTCATTCGGTTGCAAGAAAAATGAATAGAGCCTCATTAACTCACATGGCAAGCAATGCAACCAACGCAGTGCGCAGCTATAACGCAGGTGAGTTAGTTGATTACACCGTTGTATATAGTGATTTATTTGAGCAAGATGTAAAGAACTTCAAAAAGTATTGGGCCGACCATGGCTTTAAACCGATTTTCAAGGCTGAAAAAGCAGATCTATTGTTCAACGAAACCGCAATTCCAGTTGTCACAGAGACCTCACCTCCAGTTGCAAAAATTCTAGATTGGATGATGTTGTGGAGTGATAATCAACTTGCAGAAAGATTAGCTCGTTTATCTTCAAAAGCTGCAGGTGAACCATTTGGAATTCTGGGTGTTGAGAAAATCTTCAAAAAGCTTTTGGCAGATCTTCAAATAGACTCATCAAAACTGGTAGTAAAGGATGCAAGTGGTTTATCAAAGTCAAATAAAGTTACAGCAAAGATGATTGGTGAACTTCTATATAAACTTCGAATAGACCCACGATTTGCAGGCCTTTATCCTGTGTTACCAGTCAGTGGTATTTCTGGCACATTAAATGAGCGTTTTATCGATACAGCACCATCAGCTGTTGGTCTAGTTCGAGCAAAAACTGGCTCACTTAACGGCACTGCCACATTAGCTGGGTATGTAGAGTCTTCAGATCGCGAATATGTTTTTGTCACACTTGCCGACCAGATTCCAAGAGGGTACACATCACTTAAGAAAGCGCGCGCTGCGATAGACAAAATTCTTGGACGAATCGCTGCTCCAAATATTCCAGCAGAGATTTCACCTTTACCATCAGGGATTTAACTAACTGTTTGAGTAAATCTTTATCTGGCCTCTGTAGCACGCAACCCATGTGTTCTTAGTGGGGTTATCGTAGGTTACCCCGATTGGTTCTGGGCAGACCTTTATTGTCTCCAAAATTTTCATATCTGATGTTTGTATTTTTGACATTGTATTGCTGAGGTAATTTACAACAAATAGTTCAGAACCATCAGAAGAAATAGCAAGGCTTCTAGCTTTATTACCTGTTCGTACTGACTTACCTGGTTTATTTTCAGTTAAATCCCACGATGCAACGCGCCCAGATAGATTCATAGTCACATACATTTTTGTTTCATCCGGGGATAAAACAATAGCTCGAGGATTACTTCCAATCGGTATGTAAGTTGTGGAAAAATCTGCCAGATTAATTACGTGAATTCTATTGCCACCCATCTCTGCAACGTATGCCTTAGTCGAATCCTTGGTTATTGCAATACCTCGCGGATACTTTCCTATCTTCACCGTATTAACAACTTTTTGTTCGGCAATAGAAATTACTGACACTGTGTAGGAGCACCAATTTGCAGCCAAAATATATTTATTGTCTGGAGTTACTTCAACAACCTTAGGAACTGAACCAACAGGGTAGATCGCATCAATTTGGTAGTTACTGCGATTTATTCGGTAGATGAAACTTTTATCAAATCCAGATGAAGGCGAACAAGTGTCAGTTCCCTCCTTTTTGTATCCAGGCCCATACATTGCGTAATTACTGACGTATAAGTATTTGCCGTCAGGTGAGAAAGAGCCCTCTACGGGTGCGCCCCTAAAAAGTGATGAGCTCTTTGAAAAACCATAGTCCTTAAGTGAAACCGAATCAGAAATAGTTTTTAGTAGTTCAAAAGTTTTTGCATCATAAATCGTAATTGAGTGTTTATACATCATGTTGTGAGCACTAATGATGCCGTCATTTGAGGTTCGCACAGATTTCGGTGCAATTGATCCTTCAATGGTTTTTATCAACTTCAATGAACTCTTTTTAGCAACTTCCTCACCTTGGGCGGGCAGAGTAACCAAAGAAAATGAAAGAAATACACTCAGGAGTAGAAAAACTTTGCGCATGCATTAACTCTACTAGCCTTCAGATAGGGCCCCTGAGAAATAATCTCAATTAAATCACCACCATTTTTCGTTTTAGCCCTTGGCTATTGGGGTCAAAGAGGAAATCGACACCTCGATTGAGAGCAACATAACTCAGTAAATTAGGTGAATTGAGAATAAGTGAGGAGAACCAACGAAGAAGGTTGAGTAAACTCGGAAGGTGAGTTCAACCTTTAAAGCATATATAGACCTGATGAAACTCAGGGTCGTTGAACTCTTGCTAGTTTCCACTTTACCTGCGATGGTTTTGGCAGAAAAAGGTTTACCTAGCTTCGGATTAACTTTAGCAACAATTGTTGCAGGAACACTTGCAGCTGGAAGTGCGAATGCTTTCAATATGGTTATAGAAAGTGATCTCGATAAGCTGATGGAGAGAACTTCTAAGCGCCCGCTTGTAACTGGATTGATTACAAAATCTCACGCAACAGTTTTTGCGACAATAATTGGATTGGTATCTCTCACTTTATTTTGGGTCTTCACCACTGAACTTGCAACTTTACTTGCCCTTATTGCAATTGTTTTCTATGTTCTTGTTTACACAATGGCCCTTAAACAGCGAACTTCTCAAAATATTGTTTGGGGCGGAGCAGCCGGCTGCATGCCTGTGCTAATTGGATGGGCGGCCGTTACCAACTCACTTTCACTAACTGCCTGGGCCTTCTTCTTTGTAATCTTTTTTTGGACCCCACCTCATTTTTGGGCTTTAGCAATTAAATACAAAGATGACTATGCATTGGCAGGAACACCCATGCTGCCGGTAGTTGCGACGAAAAGTAATGTTCGTCGGCAGATGTGGTTACACACAATTTTGATGATTTCTTCATCAGTTGCACTAATTAGCCTTGCCTCGCTTCCGATTTGGTCAGTGGCGGTAACGATTCTTTTGGGAGTAGTTTTTGCAATTCAGCTACTGCAGTTAAAAGATGGATCACCAGATTATGCAAAAGTGGCGGGAAAAATATTTCAGTGGTCAATCACGTATTTGAGTCTTTTTTCAGTAGCTCTCGTTATTGCCCAACTACTTAGCTAGCGCCAATTCAATAACTTTTATTTGGGCACTTGAGTGTTCTAAGCCGCCAGAAAGTAGCAGTACAGGTGGCTTGTGATCCACAAGGTTGTTTATTAATCGAGCAATTGTGGCAGAGTAGGAGCCATGACCAGCACAGCAATCTCCGTTCGTGACTTATCGAAAAAGTATGACAATCGCTTAGCCGTCTCTCATATCAATTTTGAGGTCCCTCTAGGGACAGTATGTGGATTTGTTGGACCCAATGGATCTGGCAAGACAACAACAATGAGAATGCTTCTTGGTCTCATCACGCCTACAACAGGTGAAGGTCACATACTTGGTGAACCTATTGAGCATCCAGAAAAATATTTAAGTCGCGTGGGTGCAATGATCGAAGGACCAGCTTTTTATCCGGCTTTATCTGGTCATGAAAACTTAATGGTTCTTGCAAAACTTGGTGGGTTTCCAATAGAGCGAGTTCAAATTTTATTAGAAAAAGTTGGCTTGGGCGATCGTGGTAAATCTAAATACAAAACATATTCGTTAGGTATGAAACAACGCCTCGGTATTGCTGCAGCTTTACTTCCTGAACCTAAACTTCTAATGCTTGATGAACCAACGAATGGTTTGGATCCAGAAGGTATTCTAGAGATTCGTGCATTGCTGCGTGACTTAGCAAATGAAGGAACAACTGTTTTTGTCTCCTCCCATCTACTTTCAGAACTTGAGATCATCAGTGATCACATTGTGATGCTTAGAAAAGGTGAAGTTGTTTTTGCTGGCCCAATTGGAGATTTAATGGCAAAACAGCAACCAACAATTATTGCTAAGTCATTAGATCATTTAGACCTGAAGAAAATTGTTGAGATTGCACAGGCCTCTGGCCATCATGCTGTTATTCGAAATGATTCAGTTCATATTTTGGCTGCTATGGACTGGGCACCAGAATTAAACAAAGCAGCATTCAACGCCGGAATAACTTTGGCTCAATTAGCACCACAGCTACCAAATCTAGAAGAAACATTTTTTGAAATGACAGGAGATAAGTAATGTTTAATGTTGTTTCAGCAGAGCTTCGAAAACTCCGTCGGCCTACTTTGTTTTTGGGAACGATGGCTGCGGTTGTATTTTTTAGCGGTCTTTTTTCTGCTCTTTTATTTCTCTTAATTGATTCACCGCAAGGCAACTCTGATCGTGGGCAAGTTGTTGGTCGTGAAGTTTTAGGACTTGCAACAGGCGGAGTCCAGGGATTTTCAAGCACAGGTGGATTTTTGGGAATTATTGCCCTATGTGTTTTTGCAGCTCAAACAGCACAGGAATATACCTATGGAACTTTGCGCAATCTATTAATTCGCCAGCCAGGTCGGTTAAGAATTTTGATCGGCAAGTTGATTGCCATGAAAATTTTTGCATTTGTAATGATCGTTGTGGCAGCAATAATTGGAATCGGCACTTCAGTTGTATTGGCACCAGGTGCCAACGTCAATACTGATTTGTGGTTCACATCAGATGGTATTGAGGCGATCTTTACCTCATTTGTAAATGTAACAATCTCTGTTGTTGGTTTTGGAATAATCGGGATGGTCCTTGGCTTGCTACTACGATCACCAATTAGTGCGATTTCATTTGGTGTTTTGTGGCTTCTAATTATTGAGAATTTACTGATTGCCGTAAGAGGTTCACTTCAAAATTGGCTCCCTGGAGCACAACTTAATGCAATCGCCTCGGGCGGAACCTTAGATTTGGCTTATAAAAATGCCTTAACAGTGGGTGGAATTTACGTGGGCATAGGGGCAATTGTTGCTGCAATACTTTTTGTTCGCCGTGACGTAGCTAATTAAAGACACCAGCCTTTAAAACCACGGAATTTTAAGGTTCGCCATTTATTCTAGAGGCCTTCCCTGCGAAAGGTTTTTTGTGAAAAAGTTAAAGGCGATTTCACTCGCTGCAATCTTAGGACTATCGATTTCGTCGGTTCCAGCTCTTGCGGCCCCAAAACCAACTCTGGCACAAATTGAAGCGGCAAAAAAAGTAGAAGCAGAGAAAAAGAAAGCTGCCGATGCTCAAGCTAAGAAACTTGCAGAAGCAAATCAAAATCTTCGTACACTCACCGCAAAAGCAAATGCAGCAACGGCTCTCTATCGCAAGGCTCAAGAAGAGTTAGCTGTTGCAACTGCCATGGCAAATGCAGCAGCAAAGCACGCCGAAGAAACCGCTGCATCTGTTGCCGATGCCCATAAAACTATTGGGCGGTTAGCTGCCAATGCCTACATTCTTGGGGGAAATATGAGTGATATTGCACCGCTACTCAGTTCTAATGGCCCACAAGATCTAATCGACCAAATTTCAACACTGGGAACTTTAGGTGCACAAAACTCTGTTGCACTCGAAAGATTTAAGATTGCAGAGGCTGCCGCGATAAAAGCCAAAAAAGTTGCAGATGATGCAAAAGCAGCACAAGTTGTTGCAACTGCAAAAGTTGCTGACGCCAAAAAAATTGCAGATGATGCAAAAGAAGAACAAGCCAAAGAAGTTGCAAAGCTGCAAAAAGTTCAAGATGAATTAATGCGTCAACTCAATAGTGCGCGAAAAGTTAGAACAACGTTAGAACAACAAAGACAGTTAGCATTACTTGAAGAAAACCAAGCAAATACTGCGGCTCAAACTGGCGGCCAAAAAAGTGTCTGGAGTGACTTAGGATTTAAGGGCCGTGCAACAAGTAGAACGACACAGGCACAACGAGATAAAGCTGTTGCATTTGCAAAGGCACAAGTCCTAGCCCGAAAGCCATATGTCTGGGGAAGCGAAGGTCCTGACACCTTTGATTGTTCTGGACTTGTTTATGCCGCATATCGATCAGCTGGCTTAGGATGGCCAAACTGGGATCGCTTAAACTCTGCCCTATATTCAACATATACGATGCATGTTTCGCTCAAAGAATTAGTACCTGGGGATCTTTTGTTCTACTCATACAAAGGTACCGTCTCCACAATCCACCACATAACAATTTATGCTGGCGATGGGATGATGTGGGAAGCAAATTCCAAGGGTCGTGGCTTGCTTTACTCCAATATCTACAGCATTAAGGGCATGATGCCATTTGGTGGGCGCGTTTAAAGCACCACTATTGTTAAGCCATGACAATGGCTAATCCCGCAGTGCGCAATGCTGTGCGATCATGGCTAGAAAAATTTGAGGCCGGCGATAAAGTATTAGTTGCAGTTTCAGGAGGCGCTGACTCACTTGCCCTAGCGCATGCGCTTTCAGTAGAAGCTAAATTACTGGCTATAACTGTTGTCGGAGTTACGGTTGATCATCAACTCCAAAAAGAATCCACAGTGCAAGCACAAAAAACTGTGAACCAATTAGCAGCAATGGATTTAAAGTGCGTTGTAAGAAAAGTTGAAGTAGATATAAAAAATGGATTAGAGGCTTCTGCTCGCTCTGCACGATATAAAGCTCTTAATGAAACTGCGATCAGTGAAAACGCTGTTGCAGTTTTTCTTGGGCACACACAAGATGATCAAGCTGAAACTGTGTTATTAGGACTTGCTCGAGGATCGGGCACTCGATCACTTTCAGGAATGGCAGCTCATTCGGGAATCTACATTCGCCCACTTCTAGAACTTACTCGCAAAACAACTGAAAGTTATTGCAAAGAATCAGATTTATCATTTTGGAAGGACCCACATAATGATGATTCAGAATTTGCTCGAGTTCGAGTTCGCAAACAAGCAATTCCAGTATTGGAGGAAACTATTGGACCTGGGATTTCTCAAGCCCTTGCCCGTAGTTCTCATTTACTTCGCGACGATGCAGATGCTCTTGATCACTGGGCAGAGCGAGAGGCTATGAAATTAGATTTAGCCGCTCTGGAATGCGCCCACTTAGAGGCGATGCCAAAGGCGATTCGAACCAGAGTTCTTAGAATCGCAATTTATGCCCAAGGCGCGCCCTCAGGTTCAGTTACTGCAGAGCATGTGAGCGTGGTTGAGGCATTAATCTCGGCCTGGAGCGGCCAAGGAGCTTCAAATCTTCCCGGCGGTGTGAAGGTTGAGAGAATTTCGGGCAGACTTTCGCTCTCAACGCAGCGACCATAGGGAGAACCGTGGATTTAGAAGCAGTTAAAGGCGATATCGAACGCGTAATCGTTACAGAAGAACAGTTGCAAACTCGAATTAAGGAGCTTGCAGTTCAGGTTGGAAAAGATTACGAAGGTAAAGACCTTTTGCTCGTTGGTGTTTTAAAAGGTGCGGTTATGGCTGTTGCAGATTTTTCGCGCGCACTACAACGCCACGTTGATATGGATTGGATGGCAGTTTCATCTTATGGATCTGGCACAAAATCAAGTGGAGTTGTACGAATACTGAAAGATTTAGATCGCGATATTACTGGCCGCAATGTTTTAATTATTGAAGACATTGTTGATTCCGGCTTAACGCTTTCTTGGCTCAAATCAAATCTTGAATCGCGAGGAGTTGGATCTGTAGAGATACTTTCAATCTTGCGTAAACCAGAGGCAGCCAAAATTGAAGTCAATGTTAAATATGTTGGCTTTGATATTCCAAAAGATTTCGTAATTGGTTATGGCCTAGATTTTGATGAAAAGTATCGCAACCTTCCCTTTATTGGTGTGCTTGCCAAGCACATGTACGAGTAATTCGTAGAAACGAGAATAAGAACCCATGTCACAAGTACAAAAGCCAAAGAAGCAGATCAAGAAAAGTTTTACCAGTAAGCAATCGGAAAAAACTTCTGCAAAGAAACCAAGCAAGAAGCCAACGACTCGCACTGGGAAAATCGTCCGCGGTCCACTCTTTTGGATAATTATTGCAATTATTGCTGTGACAGGCTTGGGTCAGATTTCATCTGCTGGAAACAAGTACACACAGATTGAAACATCGCAAGCAATTGATGCGATCTCAAAAACACAAGTTCTCTCGGCAGAAATAGTTGATAGGCAACAAAAGATCCGTTTGATTTTGACACCAGGAAATAGAATTAATGGTTCGGAGAAAGTTGAAGCGTTTTATGTAGCTCGCCAAGAGCCAACAATTATTGATGCATTAACTGGAAATCCTCCTCCCAAAGGTTGGAACGTTAAAGTTCCTTCGCAATCCATATTTGTTTCATTCTTGTTCTCAGTTCTGCCATTTTTACTCATTGGTTTCTTATTCTTCTGGATGATGAGCCAGGCCCAAGGTGGAAATAAGGTTTTCCAATTTGGAAAATCTAGGGCAAAGCTTCAAAACAATGAGGTTCCGAAAACTAAATTTAAGGATGTAGCAGGTGCAGATGAGGCATTAGCAGAGTTAGATGAGATTAAGGATTTTCTTGCAAAGCCTGAGAAATATGCACCATTAGGGGCAAAGATTCCCAAAGGCGTTTTACTATTTGGTCCTCCGGGAACCGGTAAAACTTTATTAGCGCGCGCTGTTGCTGGTGAGGCAGGCGTACCTTTCTATTCCATATCTGGTTCTGACTTTGTTGAGATGTTTGTAGGTGTTGGAGCTGCGCGAGTTCGCGATCTTTTTACTCAGGCAAAAGAGAACGCACCCGCAATTGTCTTCATCGATGAAATTGACGCAGTTGGACGCCAACGCGGTGCAGGTATGGGTGGCGGTCACGACGAACGTGAACAGACACTTAATCAGTTACTTGTCGAGATGGATGGATTCGAAGAGAACTCAAAAGTTATTTTGATCGCTGCAACAAATCGTCCTGATGTTTTAGATCCAGCGCTACTTCGACCAGGTCGTTTTGATCGGCAAATTGCAGTAGACCGTCCAGATCTAAAGGGACGTGAAGCGATTTTGCAGATTCATTCAAAAGGTAAACCAGTTAATTCATCCGTGAAATTAGTTGACTATGCACGCCGAACCCCCGGCTTTACTGGCGCTGATCTCGCAAGTGTTATCAATGAAGCGGCACTTTTATCAGCTCGTGAAAACAAAGCAGAGATTGGGAATTTAGAACTTGATGAAGCTATTGATCGAGTGATGGCTGGGCCACAAAGAAAATCTCGTTTGATGAGTGATGAAGAACGCCGAGTAACTGCCTATCACGAAGCAGGTCACGCACTCGTTGCCCATGCTTTGCCACACACTGATCCAGTTCACAAAGTAACGATCATGCCTCGTGGTCGCGCTTTGGGTTACACAATGGTGTTGCCTGATGAAGATAAATACTCAACAACTCGCAATCAGCTATTGGATCAACTGGCTTATTCACTCGGTGGTCGCGCTGCTGAAGAGTTGATTTTCCATGACCCATCAACCGGTGCATCAAATGATATTGAAAAAGCAACTTCACTAGCACGAGCAATGGTTACGCAATATGGAATGACTTCTGCAATTGGAGCGATCAAATTAGGTGGTGGGAGCACTGAACCGTTTATGGGACGCGACTATGGCCATCAACGTGATTACAGTGAAAACATTGCAGGAATTGTCGATCGTGAAATTCGAACTTTGATTGAAAATGCGCACCAAGAGGCATTTGATATTTTGGCTGCTAATCGCAAAATCCTGGATGAAATGGTTATTGAGCTTTTGGAAAAAGAAACTCTCAACAAAGATGAGATCGCAGTGATTTTCAAGAAAGTTAAGAAAGTGACATCAAGAGCTGCCTGGACAGGATCTGCCACGCGCGTTCCATCGTCTCAGCCTCCTGTTGATGTCCCAGAGCGAATTACCTTTGAACCTGTTACCGATGCAAAAAAGCCAACAAGGCGCAAGAAGGCTGTAAGTGACGATAAATAAACTCACGGTCTCTGATGGCCGAGCAAAAGCACCATACGATAAAGATCGGGCAGAAAAGGCTGTCCGGGAACTTTTATTCGCACTTGGTGAAGATCCAGATCGGGAAGGTCTAAAGGAAACTCCTGCTCGTGTTGCACGTGCGATGTCAGAAAACTTTGAAGGACTGTGGCAGTCACCAGAAGATGTCTTGACTACAACTTTTGATATTGGCCATGAAGAGTTAGTAATTGTTAGAGATATAGAAGTCTTTTCCCACTGCGAACACCACTTAACTCCCTTTCACGGTGTTGCTCATATTGGATACATCCCGCGCGGCAAGATTACTGGACTTTCAAAGTTAGCCCGTTTAGTTGATGTATATGCCAAGCGTCCTCAAGTTCAAGAACGCTTAACAACTCAAATTGCAGATGCAATGGTGGAAATTTTGAATCCACTAGGAGTGATTGTGATTATTGATTGTGAACATCTTTGTATGTCTATGCGAGGTGTAAAGAAATCACAAGCACGCACAACCACATCTGCTGTGCGCGGAGCGCTCACTAATGCAGCCACACGTTCAGAAGCAATCGCCTTAATTACTAGAGGCTAGCTTTATGTTGGTAATGGGTATTTTAAATGTAACCCCAGATTCCTTTGCTGATGGAGGAAAACATAATGAACTAGATGCCGCTGTATCACGAGGATTAGAGATGATTACAGAGGGCGTAGACATTATTGATATTGGGGGAGAATCAACTAGGCCAGGGGCAGACCGAGTTGATGAAGAAGAAGAACTACGACGAACTATTCCTGTAATTGAAAAAATGGCACCTTACCTGGATAAAAATGGTGTGAAGATAAGCATTGATACGATGCGGGCTAGCGTTGCAAAAGCTGCAGTAAAGGCTGGCGCAACCATTATTAATGATGTCAGTGCCGGCATGTCTGATAATCAGATGCTCTCTACGGCCGCACAATTGAATGTTCCATACATCGCAATGCACTGGCGGGGACATTCCAAAGATATGAATTCAAAAGCGGTATATAAAGATGTTGTCTCAGAAACTATTTCGGAGTTAGAAGATCGTATTAAGGTGGCATTGTCGCAAGGAGTAAAAAAAGAGAATTTAATTATTGATCCCGGTCTTGGTTTTGCAAAGGATTCAGAACACAATTGGGCAATTATTGATGCGATAGATCGTTTTGTGGATTTAGGTTATCCAGTATTAGTTGGTGGTTCACGCAAAAGATTCCTTGGTGGAGATTCTCCTGATCAACGGGAAGAGGCAACAATAAATTTGACGAAGAAACTTAAAGATACGGGCATTTGGGCAGTTAGAGTTCACTCTGTTAAGCCACACAAGGAGGCAATCGGTTAATGAGTGATCAAATCATTCTCACTGGCATCCATGGTTTTGGCTATCACGGTTTATTTGAAGCTGAAAGATTAAATGGCCAAGATTTTTATGTGGATTTAGCTCTGCAATTAGATTTAACATCAGCTGCCAAAAGTGATGCCATTGATGACACGGTTAACTATGCAGAGATAACTGAGTTAACACACCATGAAATAACGACTAACCCGGTGAATTTAATTGAAAAATTAGCATACAGAATTGCTGACAGAATTTTACAAAGCCACCCAAAAGTAGAGTCAGTGACAGTTACAGTTCACAAACCCCAAGCTCCGGTTGGAATAAAGATTCAAGACATCTCAGTCGTCGTGAAAAAATCGCGATGAAGGCAGTAATTTCACTAGGTGCTAATTTAGATAATCCAAAGGAGAATTTGGATACCGCTTTATCCTTATTGCGCGAGGCCACTGATGTAAGAAAAGTTTCTTCTTACATTTCAACAAAGCCAGTGGGAGGTCCGATTCAACCGGATTATTTAAATGCAGTGTGTGTAATCGATAGTGATCTTCCAGCAATGGATTTGCTGTCAGTGCTACATGGAATAGAAAAAGCAATGGGGCGAGAACGAATCCAACATTGGGGGCCGAGAACTATCGACTTGGATCTCATCCAATATGGAGATCTAATCAGCAAAGCAGATGAGTTAGTACTTCCACATCCACGCGCGCATGAGCGTAGATTTGTTTTACAGCCATGGTTTGAAATAGAGCCTGATGCAATCCTTTTAACTCACGGAGCGATAAAAGATCTTTTGGAACATCTGCCCGCTTAGCGCTAAACTTTAAGCATCTCGCCCGGTACCTGAAAGGACTGGAGCCACTTTAAATGAGCGTATTAGTTCCGACAATGGGTGCCTTACATAAAGGTCACCAAGCGTTGATTAAGCGTGCTCGAACAATCGATGATGAAGTTATTGTGAGCATTTTTGTTAATCCTCTTCAATTTGAAAACAAAGAAGAGATCGAAAAGTATCCACGTTCTCCAGAGCGCGATATCGAAATTGCAACGATTGCAGGTGCTACACAGGTTTGGTTTCCAGAGTATGAAGATCTATACCCACAAGGATTTCGAACACTTAATTCTGGTCCTTTGGGGACAATTTTTGAAGGATCATCTAGGCCAGGACATTTTGACGGTGTTGTAACCGTCGTAGATCGTTTATTTGCTATCACCAAACCAAGCAAAGCAGTTTTTGGTGAAAAAGACTTTCAGCAGCTTTCAATCATTAGAGCAATGAAAAGTAAAGTTGAAATCATTAGCGTGCCAACGATTCGTGAATTTGATGGACTTGCAATGTCTTCGCGAAATGTGCGCCTTAGCGCACAAGGGCGAAATAGCGCACTAGTAGTTAATCGAGCCCTTTCTGCAGCAAGGTTGGCTCCAACAGTTGAGATAGCAATTGAGATTTTAAATTCAACAATCTCGACAGAACCAGGATTTAAAAAAGATTATGCAACCGTTATCGACGAGGATAATTTTTCTTTAGCAACTGATGCAACTAAATCAAAGAGAGTGATTATTGCTGGTTGGGTTGAAGGTGTTCGATTAATTGATAATATGCCGATGGTAGGGAGATAAAGATGCTGTTGACTGTTGATGTCGGTAACACAAATACCGTTCTTGGTATTTTTGATGACAAAGAGTTGATTCGTTCATGGCGAGTAAAGACTGATCCTCGCAGCACCGCAGATGAACTTTGGCTGCAGTTTCGCGCCCTAGTTGAGGATTACAGTTTAACTGGCCTATCAATTTGTTCTACAGTTCCGGCGACCTTACGTGAACTTCGAACGATGATTGCTGATTACTTTGAAGGAGTTCCTGTAACTATTGTGGAACCGGGAACCAAAACTGGTGTTCCACTTCTTGTTGATAATCCAAAAGAAATTGGTGCTGATCGAATCGTAAATACTTTAGCTGCTCATACAATTTTTGGGGGACCAGCAATCGTTGTCGATTTTGGCACCTCAACAAACTTAGATGTTGTTTCACCAAAAGGTGAGTTTTTAGGCGGTGCCCTTGCTCCAGGAATTGAGATCTCTGTCGATGCACTTGCAGCACGCGCGGCACAACTTCGAAAAATCGAATTGTTAAAACCAAAAAATGTAATTGGGAAAAATACTGTTGAAGCCCTTCAGTCCGGGACAATTTTTGGATTTGCTGGCCAAGTTGATGGATTGGTGGATCGAATAACCGCAGAACTTGCTGATTCATATTCTAAAAAGCCAATAGTTATTGCCACAGGTGGGCTGGCACCCTTAATTGTGGGCGTTTCAGAAACAATTGAGCATTACGAGCCCGACTTAACGTTAATTGGACTTCGTCTAATTCATGAGCGAAATGCTTGAGTAGGTAGACTTGCCAACCTATGAGCACTGACAATTCAACTGGTTCTGCTTCAAATACAGGCACTGAAGAAGATTTACCTGAGCAGCTTCGAATTCGCCGAGAAAAGCGTGCTGCCCTAATTGCCCGAGATGTTGAGCCATATCCAGTTTCAGTGCCTCGTACAAAATCCCTTGGAGAGATACGCGAAAAATATGTTGGTCTTGAGATTGATGTAGCAACAGGGGATATCGAATCTTTAACTGGAAGAATCATATTTAAGCGCGATACAGGCAAACTTTGTTTTGCAACATTACGTGAAGGTGATGGCACTGAACTTCAGGCGATGTTGTCACTAGATAAAGTTGGCCAAGATGCACTTGAATCTTGGAAGTCTGATATTGACTTGGGTGACATAGTTTCAATAACGGGTGAAATTATTACTTCAAAGCGCGGTGAACTCTCCGTACTGGCTAACTCTTGGACTTTGGCCTCAAAGTCGCTTCGACCTTTACCAAATGATCACAAACCGATGTCAGAAGAGACTCGCGTTCGCATGCGTTATGTAGATTTAATTGTTCGACCAGAGGCACGAAGTAACGCACGATTACGTCCAACGGTCATGAAATCCTTGCGTGATACTTTTGAAAAAGAAAAATTTGTAGAAGTTGAAACTCCCATGCTTCAGGTAATGCATGGTGGTGCTGCTGCGCGTCCATTTAAGTCTCATTCAAATGCTTACGATATGGATCTCTACCTTCGAATCGCTCCAGAGCTTTTTCTCAAGCGATGTGTTGTAGGTGGAATCGAACGCGTATTTGAAATTAACCGTAACTTTCGCAATGAAGGAGCAGATTCTTCACACTCGCCTGAGTTTGCGATGATCGAAAGTTATATGGCTTACGGAGACTGGATCTCTATGGCGGATTTAACTCGCAACCTTGTTCAAAATGCAGCGATGGCAATTGCAGGTTCACACGTTGTAACCCATCATGGTGGAAGACAGGCAAATTTGGGTGGGCAGTGGAAACAAATTTCGTTATACGATGCCATTTCAAAGGGAGTTGGCGAAACGGTTACAGCGTTAACGCCAATAGCCGAGCTTAAGAAAATTGCTGAAAAACTTGGGATGAAGATCGATCCTAAGTGGATCACAGGGAAATTAGCTGAAGAAATTTTTGAACATGTTGCCAAAGATCAACTCATTGAACCTACTTTTGTCATGGGCTTTCCATTGGATACTTCACCGCTAGTTCGTGCCCACCGTGAACATCCAGGTGTTTCTGAGAAGTGGGATCTGTATATAGATGGTTTTGAGTTAGCAACTGGTTACTCCGAGCTTATTGACCCAGTTGTGCAGCGTGATCGTTTGGTTGAGCAAGCAACACTTGGTTCTAAGGGAGATTTAGAGGCAATGCAGGTTGATGAAGATTTCTTACGTGCATTGGAGTTTGCAATGCCACCGACCGGTGGAATGGGCATGGGTGTTGATCGATTACTCATGGCACTTACTGGACTAGGAATTCGCGAAACAATTTTGTTCCCACTTGTAAAGCCGGAAATGGATTAAGTAATGCAGATTCGCCCAGCACATACCAGTGACATCAAAGGTATCCGGCAGCTCATTGATTCTTATTCACCACAAGGCCGTTTGCTCACAAAAGAGACCGTTACTCTTTATGAGAGCGTTCAAGAGTTCACAGTAGCAATCGAAGGAAATGATGTAGTTGGTTGCGGAGCACTTCATGTGCTTTGGGAAGATTTGGCCGAAGTGCGCACTGTTGCTGTTAATGAAAAACTTCGAGGTCAAGGAATCGGACATCAAATTTTAGAATCGATAATTTCCAGAGCTGAAGAAATTGGAATTAAGCGTCTTTTTTGTTTGACTTTTGAAACTGAGTTTTTTGGTCGTCACGGATTTCAAGTGATAGAAGGAACTCCCGTTGCACCTGAAATCTATGCCGAACTTTTGCGTTCCTATGATGCAGGTGTTGCAGAGTTTTTAGATCTTGAATCGGTGAAACCAAATACCCTGGGAAACACCCGAATGCTCAAAGAGCTGTAAGCGAAATCAGCCAAAAAACCGCTATTCGAACAGAAAAATCGACCCTAGATTTAGCCCTATTTCGGGCATAACCCCGCCACATTTGGGGTTGTAAAGGTCGTAAGCAATCCACCTCGCGGGCCAGTGGCTGCAGGTATTAGGCTTAATGACAGATCGATACAAAGGAGCACCGCCCATGTTTGAGCGCTTTACCGACCGAGCCCGACGCGTCGTTGTTTTGGCCCAAGAAGAAGCACGCATGCTCAATCACAATTACATCGGCACTGAGCACATCTTGCTTGGTCTCATTCACGAAGGTGAAGGCGTTGCATCAAAAGCTCTTGAATCACTTGGCATCTCACTTGAAGGTGTTCGAGCACAAGTAGAAGAAATTATTGGCCAAGGACAACAGGCACCAAGTGGCCACATTCCATTTACTCCGCGCGCAAAGAAAGTTCTTGAACTTTCACTTCGCGAAGCGTTGCAGTTAGGACACAATTACATTGGAACTGAACATATTCTTCTTGGTTTAATCCGTGAAGGTGAAGGAGTTGCCGCGCAAGTTCTTGTAAAACTCAGCGCCGACTTAAATCGCGTGCGTCAGCAAGTTATTCAATTACTTTCTGGTTACCAAGGAAAAGAATCTGTTCAGGCAGGCCCTGCAGAAGGAACTCCATCAACATCATTAGTTCTAGATCAATTCGGGCGAAATCTAACTCAAGCTGCCCGTGAAGGAAAACTTGATCCTGTCATTGGTCGCGAAAATGAAATAGAGCGCGTCATGCAAGTTCTATCGCGCCGTACAAAAAACAATCCAGTTCTCATTGGTGAACCAGGAGTCGGTAAGACCGCCGTTGTAGAAGGCCTTGCACAAGCAATCTTTAAGAATGATGTTCCTGAAACTCTTAAAGACAAGCAGGTGTACTCACTTGATCTTGGCGCACTAGTTGCCGGTAGTCGATACCGTGGAGACTTTGAAGAGCGTCTAAAGAAAGTGCTCAAAGAGATTAAAACTCGCGGAGACATTATTTTGTTTATCGATGAGATTCACACCTTGGTTGGAGCAGGAGCTGCAGAGGGTGCAATCGATGCTGCAAGTATTCTCAAGCCAATGCTTGCACGAGGTGAACTACAGACAATCGGTGCAACAACTCTTGATGAGTATCGCAAGCACGTCGAAAAAGATGCTGCCCTAGAGCGCCGTTTCCAACCAATTCAAGTTAAAGAGCCAACAGTTGCTCACACAATTGAAATCCTTAAAGGCTTACGTGATCGATACGAAACCCATCACCGCGTATCAATCACAGATGGTGCATTAGCTGCTGCTGCAAACATGGCTGATCGCTATGTTTCTGATCGCTTCTTGCCAGATAAGGCCATTGACCTTATTGATGAGGCTGGATCACGCCTTCGTATTAAGCGTATGACCGCCCCACCTGAGCTACGTGAATACGACGATAAAATTGCCAATGCACGCAAAGAGAAAGAGTCGGCTATTGATGGCCAAGACTTTGAATTAGCTGCAACTCTTCGCGATAAGGAAAAAACTCTTATCATCGAAAAACAAGAGGCTGAGAAAAATTGGAAAGCAACTGACTTAGATAAAGTCACTGAAGTTGATGAAGAGTTGATTGCTCAAGTGCTTTCACTCTCAACTGGAATTCCCGTATTTAAATTAACCGAGGAAGAGACTGCTCGTCTTCTCAATATGGAAGCAGAGCTTCACAACCGAGTTATTGGACAAGAGCAAGCGATTAAGGCTTTATCAAAAGCAATTCGTCGCACACGTGCCGGTCTTAAAGATCCACGCCGCCCAGGTGGCTCATTTATCTTCGCTGGTCCTTCAGGTGTTGGTAAGACAGAGCTTTCAAAAACTCTTGCCTCATTCTTATTTGGTGATCAGGATGCCTTGATTCAGCTTGATATGTCTGAATACTCTGAGCGTCATACGGCATCACGCTTGTTTGGAGCACCTCCAGGGTATGTTGGATATGACGAGGGTGGACAGTTAACTGAAAAAGTTCGTCGCCGTCCTTTCTCTGTAGTTCTCTTTGATGAGATTGAAAAGGCTCACCCAGATATCTTCAACTCACTTTTACAGGTTCTTGAAGATGGACGTTTAACAGATGCACAAGGTCGCACAGTGGACTTTAAAAACACAGTCATCATCATGACTACAAACCTTGGAACCCGAGACATCTCTAAGTCACAAGGTCTTGGTTTTGCTAATTCTGGAGACGACTTAACAAACTATGAGCGCATGAAGGGCAAAGTAACTGACGAACTTAAGTCACACTTTCGCCCTGAGTTCCTTAACCGCATCGATGATGTAATCGTCTTCCACCAGTTAACTAAGCCTCAGATTATTGAAATCGTTGATCTGATGCTTAAAAATCTTGATGATCGCTTACAGAACAAAGATATGGGCATTGAGTTAACACCGGCTGCTAAAGATCTTTTGGCAGATCGTGGCTATGACCCACTTCTAGGTGCACGTCCTCTTCGTCGCGTAATTCAACGCGAGATTGAGGATGCATTGTCAGAGCGCATCTTGTTTGGTGAGTTAAAAGCTGGTGAAATCATTGTTGTTGATGTCATCGGTGAAGGCGCAGAAGCCGAGTTCACCTTTAAGGGTGCACCTAAATCTGCAATGCCTGACACACCTGAAGATTTAGCAGAAGCACCAACTGCCTAATTAACTGCTAAATGTTAGAGCGGTAGTCGGTAACGCTTGCGCGGGATTGATTCAATAAGTTGATCCTTCATTAAGGTCGATAGAGCCTTTTCAACTTGTGTCACATCAGGCCATAGTTTTTTTAGTGCACTTTCAGTGAGAGATTCATTCTCACGCAATGCCTGAACGATAGTTCCACGGCATTTGCGATCGGTGCCATGCCAATCTTGAGATTTTCTAACAAGCTCTGTTTTGGGATAACCATTTTTTAGCCACTGGCATTGATCAATGATTGGACATTTTTCGCAGATTGGATTTTTTGATGTGCAGATCACTGCGCCAAGTTCCATGGTTGCAGCAGCCCATAGGTGTGCATTCTTTTCCGGTAGCAACTTCATCCGTGAATTTCTCTCCTTTGAAGTTGGAGCAGGTTTTGGATGTTCTTGTCCATCTATTGCTCTTACTAAGACACGACGAATGTTTACATCCATAACAAGGGTGCGTTTTTCGAATGCAAAGGCAGCAATGGCTGCGGCGGTGTACTCGCCAATTCCAGGAAAAAGTTGAAGAATATTAGGATCTTCAGGAACTTGATTGTTAAAGTCTTCAGAGATTATTTGCGCGGTTGCATGCAAGCGCAGAGCTCTGCGTGGATAGCCAAGACGTCCCCAAGCTGTAATAACCTGTGCAGGTGTTGCCTTAGCTAGATCAGCCGGCGTAGGCCAACGCTGCATCCATTCATTCCACTTTGGAAGTACGCGGTTGACTGGAGTTTGTTGCAACATAAATTCACTAACTAAAACACCCCATGGTGTGGTGTTGCGCCAAGGCAGATCGCGCTTATGCTTTTTAAACCAAGAAACTATTGGCTTTTCTAGCGAATTCATTCGCCGTTAATTTTTACCCGATGTAGCGCAGCATCTAACCGTGAGACTTCAAAAATCTCCATACCCGCAATTTTTACATCTGAACCAGTTGGAACTAATGCTCGCTTAAAGCCGAGTCGGTAGGCCTCTTGTAATCTGCGATTGACCCCGCTTACTTTTCTAATCTCACCTGCCAATCCGACTTCACCGATTGCTACAAGATCAGCTGGCAGGGCAAGTGATTTAGCAGCAGAGGCAACCGCTAACGCTAGAGCCAAATCAGCAGCTGGTTCTGTCATTTTCATTCCACCAACAGTTGCTGCATACACATCGCGTCCACCAACTCGAACATGCGCGCGAAGTTCCAAAACTGCAAGAGTCATTGATGTTCTGGCAGAATCCAATCCAGAAACTACTCGGCGTGCATTTCCAAAGTCATTTTCACGCCCCGCAGATACAAGTGCTTGAATCTCAGCTAACAAAGGTCTGCGGCCTTCCAGAGTTACCGTGACGCATGTGCCTGGAACTGGTTCGACGTGCCGAGAAGTAAACAAACCTGTTGGATCAAGTACAGATTCAATACCTGAATCACTTAAATCAAAACATCCAACTTCATCAGATGCGCCGAAGCGGTTTTTAATGGCGCGGATCAAACGCAGTCGAGAGTGTCGTTCACCTTCAAATTGAAGAACTACATCGACGATATGTTCTAAAAGTCTTGGTCCAGCAATAGAACCATCTTTGGTGACATGCCCAACTAAAAGCAATGTAATGTCGCGATCTTTACAAATTCGAATCAATGCACCTGCAACTTCGCGAACTTGAGTCACTCCACCCGGTGCACCGTCGGCAGTCGAACTTCCAATTGTCTGAATGGAGTCGATTATGACCAGCTCTGGTTTAACTGCATCGATGTGTGCAATTACTGCCCCAAGATCTGTCTCTGAGGCGATAAACAATTTGGGATCAACAGCTTTAATTCGCTCTGCTCGCAAGCGAACCTGCGATGCAGACTCTTCACCGCTGATGTAGAGCGATGTAATTGCTTTTGCTGCACTTTGCGCTGCAACTGAGAGCAGAAGCGTTGATTTACCAACGCCCGGTTCACCTGCCAACAAAATTGCAGCACCTGGAACAAGTCCACCTCCAAGAACTCGGTCTAATTCGGAAACACCTGTTGGTCTGGCATGTGCAGCAGAAAGATCAACATCACCAATTGGCAATGCTTTTGAAGTAACGTTTCCTGGGACCAATGAAAGTTTTTTTGGAGCTGCAATTTCTTCGACAGCTCCCCATGCTTGGCATTCACCACAACGACCAACCCATTTTTGGGAAGTCCAACCACACTCAGTGCAGCGAAACGGATCTTTTTCTACCTTGGCCATAGCGATAAGCCTATGACACGGGGCTGACTATTTCTTCTGGGCTGCCAAAGTAGCTGGATGCTGAATCACAAAAAGCGGCAGTGAGCGTGCCGATGCCTCACGGATATGTTCCATGCGTGCATTGCAAAGGCGAGATAGTTCGTTGTAAGCATCTTTACCCATGAGAAGTTCGAGTTCGTATTTGTTAGAGATATACACAGGCTCGGTACCTACGTGAGCATCACTATTGCTTGTGCAGTACCAATCAAAATCTTCGCCGCCATCGCCCCATGCAAGACGCTCATATTCACCAATCACAGTTACAGAATATTCACGCTCACCATATTCACGGGTTTCAAAACTACGGCGTAGCGGTAGCTGCCAACAGACATCAGGTTTTGTATCTGCAAAGTGTTTTCCATCGCGCTGTGCAACATGGTGAAGTACGCAGCCAAATGATCCAGTGAAACCTTCAGCTTCATAACCTTTTCGATTAAGGAAAATACATCCATCTTCAATGCGACGAGTTTTGCGCTCGCCATCTTCATCTTTCTCAGAAATTCTTAATGCACCACCGGGCTTTTTTGGCCGAGCTTCATTGTAGAACTGCCACATCTCGGGTGTTAGATATGTTGCAGCTTTTAGTGTGCGCTCTTCATCTTCCTCATCTGAATACATGGCACCTTCTGTACAGCACCCTGAATTTGGTTGATTCTTAAAAACACCTTGGCATCCATCACCATAAATACATGTCCAGTAAGAAGTAAGCCACGTTAGATCACATTTAAAGATTGTCTCAGCATCATTAGGGTCGAAAAATTCAACCCAATCACGCGCAAATCCTGGCTTTACTTCTGGCATAGTCGCAGAGCCTACAGGCTCAACGGGTAGTCTTGTTACATGGAGACAAAGCCAAAGGTTGGACTCATTGGTGCAGGAATAATGGGCGAGGCCCTTATCTCTGCCCTTACAACATATGGCTTGAATCCAAAATCAATTACTATTTCCGAGAAGCGCACAGAGCGCGTTGACGAGTTAACTAAAAAATACTCAATCAACTCAGATGATCTGGCAAACAATGTTTCAACAGCCCAAGTATTACTTTTGGTTGTAAAACCACAGGATTTAGGGGAAGTTTTAGCAGAGGCAAAAGACCACATTAGTTCAGAGACATTGATCGTCACCTTTGCTGCCGGAAAGCGCATTTCATTTATTGAAGATGTGATTGGGAAGGCAAATCCGATTATCCGCGTAATGCCAAACTCACCAATTTTATTGGGAGAGGGCATGTCGGCGATCTCAAGTTCACAGAACGTAAGTGCTAAACAAAGAGATTTTGTAACTGGCTTTTTAAGTGCAGCTGGTAGAACCATAGAAGTTGATGAGTCACTTCAAGATGCAGTGACTGCAACAAGTGGCTCTGGACCTGCATATTTCTTTGCTTTTGTGGAGTCAATGATCTTGGGAGCAGTAGAACTTGGTTTAAATCAAAAGGATGCGACAACTTTAACTGTGCAAACAATTGTAGGTGCTGCAAAAATGTTAGAGGAATCTGGAAAAACTCCAGCGGTTCTCCGTGAAAATGTGACAAGCCCTAATGGCACTACAGCCGCAGCATTGGCATCATTTACAAATGATGGTTTGGAGCAACTAGTGAGTAAGGCGATGAAAGCTGCTCGTGATCGGGCACAGGAATTAGCGTGAAACGCTTCATCACTTTAACTGTGGTTGCGCTTCTAGCGATTACACCTACCGCTCAAGCGGTACCCAAAAAAATCACTGTTAACTCTCTAAAACTTCTCACGACTATTGGTGTGCCATCTGAAGTTAGTGGAGTAGTTGTTTCTGGTAAAAATTTAATTGTTTATGGAACTCAAAATTCAAGAGCCTATGTAAAGGCACTTGATGTAAATGGCACGGAGTTATGGAAAGTACCGCTAGATCAATCTCAAGGATCAGTGGCAACCACCGCCGCTGTAGATGCCGCGGGAGATATTTGGATCGCTGGATCAACACCATTGGCGGCATCCTCTTCAGTAACTCCCTCTGGAACTACGCAAGCAACAATTAATCCTGATAACGCCGTGATTTCTCCATCCACCCTTGTCGCAGATTTAAAGGCGCTAACTATTTGGAAAGTTTCAGCCACAGGAGTAGTCGGTTCGCCAAGTGTTTTGCCTTCTAGCCACGTGATTTTACCTACCGCGCTACTCATCGATAAGGCTGGCCTCACAATTGTTGGTTCTTTAGCAAGTGAAAAAACCAATGCAGGATTCATCGTTTCATTAAATTCTTCTGGTGCTTTCTCAAAACTACTTCAAATTGGTTCAATCTCCACTGCTATCGAATCTGTTTCTCGAAATACCGATGGAACCTTCACTCTTGTTGGTTCTAGTGGTGAAACTATTGCCGGTAAAAAGCTTGCAGGTTTAATTGACGGTGTAATTGTCAGAGTTTCAAAAGACCTTAAAATTGTTTCGGCTGTCCGAAGTTCCATCAGTAAAGGCAAGCGCATTTGGAATAGCACCACAGCTTCATTGCTTTTGGGTGGAGAAGTTGTTGTGGGAAGTAAAAGTGAAGTAGCAGTCACGAAATTTTCATCCCGCTATTTACCCACTTGGACATTTAGATTTATTGGCTCTGGTCCTGCATTTACCATTGGCTCCACACAACTCGTATTTCTTTCAAGTGGCGCAGTTTCAGAACTTGCATGGAATCCAAAGGCTCCCACTCCCTTGCTGATCACTTTTAACTCAAAAGGAGCAATTTCGGCTGCCGATAGCGCTCCAGTTGGCCAACGCCTACTCATAGGAAGCCTCGAGTCTAAAGATTTAGGTCCACTTGTTGTCACTTCAAGCACGGATATCGTTTCGATTTTTGTTCGTAATTCACGGTAATCTAACTACCTGCTCAACAACAGCACACACAGAAAAGAGAGATTTATATATGGGTTCCGTAATTAAAAAGCGACGCAAGCGTATGGCGAAAAAGAAGCACAAAAAACTTCTGAAGAAAACTCGTATTCAGCGACGCAACGCAAAGTAATTACGGCTTAAGAAGAACCATTTTTCCTTTTTTATTGGCAAGCAGATTTAAACTTTTATTTATTGTAAGCCACACACTATCGATTGGTTGTAATTCTTGAGAGCTAGTTACTAGTCGAATAGAATTTTGATTAAGAATTTTTTGCTCCGTATTAATCGCACACAAACGCTCTTGGCAGTTATAGATGATTGTTTTTCCATTAGTGGAGAGATGCTCACCTGGTTGCCCAAAATTTCCACTCACAATTCTTGATATCTTTTTTGGCGAATCCACCTTCGCCCATCGAATTTCATTTGCAACCCCTGGTGTTGTTGAGGGACCTGCCAACCAAGCAACCAATGCAGTGTTACCAACATTTGCGATTGCAATATCGTAACCTGCAATCGATGATTTATCGGATGCTTTATCTAACTCTATGTATTGCCAATCAGATGGGTTTATACCCGTGCGACTTGCCATTCGAACTGAACCTTCAGAAACATTTTTCTTTTCATCAAAGACAGTTACAGAGTCATAGACAAGGTAGGTTGTTTGACCGACAAGAGTTGCCTTCATATGAAAACTGACATCCCCAGTGCTTCGTCCATCAGTGGCGCGATCACCATCGACTAACTCATATCTCCAAGAACTGCCGTCTGATTTAACTGCTCCTAGAGTGATTCCTTGCGTTTGGTCTCGATAGAAAACTTGAATCTCTGAGGCCGTGGCAACGCAGGCGTTTGAAACACTTACATCACTAGATGTTCGCACACGAATGGGATCTTCATATTTGTTTACAGAAGAAGCATTGCCATCGATAATCTCAAAACTAAAGGATTTTCCATCATACTTTGCATAGCGAAGATCTTTTTCAGTCACATCACTGTAGAAAATGTGCATTGTTTGAGAAGGAGACACACCATTAACACAAACACTGATTGCGCTAGAGATCTCGTTAGTAGTCCTTCCTGCTGTTCCGCCTTCACCATCAACTATTGTTTTCTTCCAACCTTTGCCATCAAATATTGCAAGCTTTAAATCTGCATTTTTACTATCGTTATAGGCAACGATTGGTTTTCCGTTAAAAACAGCAGTTGCCAGATTTAATCCATCAGAATCATCATCAAAGGCGACACTCTTCCAACTTGCTTGTGGAACAACTGCTCTAGTTTTAGTCTCAACAGATACCCCCAGGGCATTTTTTGCAGCTACAGAGAATGTGTATGAGGTCCCATTTTTTAAACCTGAAAATACAACAGGGCTTGAAATTGATTTCTTTTCAACGCCGGTCCTAATATTTTTGACGATGTATTCACTTATTTGTGAAGTTCGTATGTTGGCAGGGGGATCAAAAGTTATAAGAGCCGATGCATCACCAACTAATGCAACAGGGTTGCGAGGCGAAAGAGGAAGGTCATTTGTGATCCCTGCAGGGGGTTTATTTCGCAAATCTTCCATCATGGCCAGCATCAACGGCCCTGGCCCAGCAAAAACCTCGCCAGAATCAAGCCTTGGAGTCATCACCGAATCTAAACCTGCGTTGGAAAAAGAAGATTCATCTAAATGAGAAGTTGAGGAACCGGCTTCATATGTTTGAGGTGTAAACATTTTGGGTTTGACACCCCCGTTTGCCTGAACGCCCAAGGCACCTGACCATACAAGTGAAGAAGTTAATGCCGTTCCTAACTCTTTGGATGGTGAAGGTAAATCTGCTAATCGTTTTCCATCATTAGTTTGCAGATATGCATCAAAAGGGGTTGGCATTGACAATGTGCCAACTCCAGAAACTAGTTCATAAGAATCATTTGAAGAAAATCCAAGGCCATGACCCACTTCATGCAAAAAAACTGATTTTAAATCGTACTCAGTTCGAGTGGGTCTATCATCCCCGCGGGAATTCCAAGAAGCTTCAGAGTTCACCTGAATAATAATTTCAGGATTATTTTTATCTAAGTCTTTTCCAGACAGTGCATTTGCAAGAGCTGACACATACCAAAGACCAGGATCTGGGGCACCCGGAAAAGAAGAAAAATAACTTCCTCCGCGCGCACTACCAAGGATACTTTCTGATTTAGAACGCTCCCATGTCGCCTCCACTGTTATTGCCACAGAAGATCTGAAATTAGCAGCCCAGATATCTAAAGATTCCTGAACTTCTTTCTTTGCCCAATCAGGAAAGTTATTGTACGTCACATCAAATTTGGAAACTGCTTCGAGGTTTTTAGAAGGAAGTTGGGCGGTGTTTGTGCGAACCGCAGAAGATTTATCAGTATCGCTAGCCAGAACATGAACCCAGTTTGTGGCTGGCACCTGTCGAAAGCTAATTGCTTCAGCAGTTGGTATTCCTAACCCCGATAGCAAAAGAGTGGAAAGGACCAACAATTTTGTAGCAAGGGATAAATGGAGCGATTTGATCCGCGGGAAATGCATGGTGCCAACGCTATCAGTGTGGCAGCCATGGTTTAAGGTCAGTGGCATAGGAGAACGATCCTCTAAGAGGTTTATCAGGATAGACAGGAGTCGTGATGGAACTAGTAACGATTTATAGTCGAAAAGAGTGCCACCTCTGCGAAGACGCCCTTAAAGTTTTGCAGGCAATGATGCATGAATTGAAATTTGAAGTAGTCCAAATATTTATAGACGGTAATGAAGATTTAGAAAAGCAGTACGGAGAACAAGTACCTGTAACTTTAATTGATGGAGTGCACCACGATTATTGGAGAGTTGATCCTATAAGATTTAGATCTTCCCTTGAAACACATCGTCAGCATCGATGATTTTGTAAGAGTATCCCTGCTCAGCTAAAAAGCGTTGGCGATTTTGTGCAAAATCTTGATCGATTGTGTCGCGAGAAATTACTGAATAAAAAGTTGCACTTCTTCCATCTGATTTGGGGCGCAAAATTCGCCCTAATCTCTGAGCTTCTTCTTGACGACTTCCAAATGCACCGGAAACTTGGATGGCAATCGTTGCATCTGGAAGATCAATAGAAAAATTAGCAACTTTTGAGACAACTAAACAAGTTATTTCACCGCTTCTAAATTTATTAAAAAGGACTTCACGCTCTTTTACTGGAGTATCTCCCTTAATAACAGGCACGCCAAGGACTTCAGAGAGTTCATCGAGTTGATCCAAGTATTGACCAATTACAAGAATTTGTTCGCCTTTGTGTTTTTTAACAAGTAATTCAACAACATCTCGTTTGGTGCGCGTAGTAGCACAGGTTCGATAGCGGTTCTCTGGCTCTGCAGTTGCATACGTTAAGCGTTCGGCTTCAGTTAAGTTAACTCTCACTTCAATACATTCGGCTGGCGCGATATACCCCTGAGATTCAATCTCTTTCCATGGAACGTCAAAGCGTTTTGGACCGATGAGTGAAAATACCTCACCCTCCATTCCATCTTCTCTCACCAATGTCGCGGTAAGTCCTAGTCTGCGTCGAGACTGGATATCTGCGGTGAATCTAAAGATTGGTGCTGGAAGAAGATGAACTTCATCGTAAATAATCAAGCCCCAATCATAGGAATCAAAGAGATCCAAATGGGCATAAACTCCGTTTTTCTTCTTTGTCATCACTTGATAGGTGGCAATAGTGACAGGTCTAATCTCTTTTTTTGCACCAGAGTATTCGCCAATTTCGTCTTCATTTAATGTGGTTCGCTTCAAAAGTTCATCTCGCCACTGACGAGCAGCAACTGTATTCGTAACCAAAATCAGTGTTGTGGCTTTTGCATGTGCCATTGCTGCTGCACCAACAATTGTTTTACCGGCACCACAGGGAAGTACTACTACTCCCGAGCCACCATGCCAAAAACCTTCTGCAGCCAACTCTTGGTACGGACGAATCTTCCAGTCTTTTTCTACTAAAGATATTTCGTGTGCCTGACCATCAACATAGCCTGCAAAATCCTCAGCTGGCCAACCTAAGCGCAAAAGGGATTGTTTAATCTGACCACGTTGACTTGGCAGAACTGCAATCGTTTCAGAATCGATTCTGGCACCAAGTAACGGAGCAATCTTTTTTGCGCGAATAACTTCTTCAAGTACTGCTGTGTCGGTAGTAATCAAAATCAAGCCATGCACAGGATCCATCTCAAGTCGCAGGCGCCCGTAGCGCGACATAGTTTCTGCGACGTCGATAAGAATTGAATGGGGGACCGCATAACGTGAATACTTTATTAATGTATCAATTACTTGTTCTGCATCATGTCCTGCAGCGCGGGCATTCCATAATCCAAGCGGAGTTAATCGATATGTGTGAATATGTTCTGGAGATCTTTCTAACTCAGCAAAAGGTGCAATTGCTCGCCGACATTCAACAGATAGTGGATGATCGATATCTAACAGAAGTGTTTTATCACTCTGAACAATTAACGGACCATCACTCATTTAATAGATCCTTTATTAATGCATTCAAAAGTTTGCTTCGATCTTCAAGGGTACTGATATCAACCCATTCGTGCTTGGCGTGAGCACCACTTCCGACAGCTCCTAATCCATCTAGAACCTGCGCACCAGCAGCGGCTGCAAAGTTTCCATCACTAGCACCCCCAACGGATGCATGGCCTAGAGCAGGCATACCAATTTCTTTTGCAACTTTTTCAGCTCGTTCATACAAAGCCATTGTCGATGAGCTCTCTAATGGAGGTCTATTGAAACCACCGGAAACTTCATATCGAGTCTCTGGATTTACAGGAACAATTGCTTTGATGGCTGCATCGACTCTATTTAGTTCGGCCATGGAAAATGATCGGATATCAATATCTAGAACCGCTAAATCTGGAACAGTATTTGTTGAATTTCCAGCCACTAGAGTTGTGGGAACTACTGTTGTTCCAAACTCAACATTTGCAAGATTTGAAACTGCGATAACAACGTGTGCCACTTCAACGGTTGCGTTAATGCCCTTTTCTGGTTCTAGGCCAGCATGAGAGGCCTTTCCCAATACTTTAATTTGATACATCGCAGTACCTTTTCGCCCGGTTTTGACTTTTCCATCTAAAGATGCTTCTACGACTAGTACCGACTTTACTTTCGCAGATATCTCTTTAATAAATTCTTTACTTGTCAGACTTCCTGTTTCTTCGTCTGTTGTTGCAACAAGTGCAACCGGTCCCTTAATGGATTTCATTGCATATAAAGCTTGAATAAATCCAGCCTTCATATCAAAAACACCTGGGCCTGTGGCAGTTGTTCCTTCGATCTGCCATAGAGGCTCGAAAGATCCTTTAGGCCAAACAGTATCTAGGTGAGCCAGGACAATTACTTCTGGATTAGGTGAGCCCCACCAAAAAACTGGGCGACCATTAACATCTCGTATCTCTGCTGGAGAATCTAAAACCCGAGATGCAATATCACTGGCCAGACGAACAACATTTTTGCACGCGTCTAAATCTTGCGTTGGTGATTCCAACCTTACGAGCGCTTCTAGGTCTGCCAACATGATCTAAGTCTATAACGGTGCAACGCCGGTGATGCGGGGGATTCTGAAGGATTGAACCTCCCCGGTTGCATGATCGCGCGCTATTAATGCGCCTGCACTAATTCGAATGGGATCGATGATTCTGTGGGTCACTCCGCCATTGTTATCGGCATAACCAATCGAGAGGGTTTTTTCCTCAGAAATGAACTGATTCAAAATATCCATCGTTTCATTTGCAGTGCTTCGTGGAAGTGCACCCAATGCTTCATTAGCTACTTGACGTAATCTTGTTTGACGATGCATTGATTTCTCACCTGTTCGCAAACTTCTAATAGCAGCAGTTAATGCTTCTTCTGTTGGAATTTCGACTTCTCCAATAATGCGCGGTGGTCTTGGTTTAGTCAGGGCTCGATTTGATTTCACGCCAGTTAAAATCATTCCGTTTGTTGATTCACCTGCTGGTAAATAACCACACTCACGCAAAATACGCATGGCATCTGTTGCATCCATTTCACAAATTATCACTTCAGGTGCAATGCGACGAAGACCTAGAATTTCTAACTTCTTATCGTTAATGATCTGAGAAACTAATGCAGTATCTTCACAACGGATGAATGAAGATGTATTTCCAACACGTAATTTCCCATGCTTTTTTGCAACATCTGCAATTAGATACTCGAGTGGTTGTGGCATTGGTGTTTTAGATGTTTTAGCCAGGAATGTCTTAATTTCATCGCCAGTTTTGCCATGATCAAGTGCACGACGGATCGTTGCCTCTGTGAATCTATAAACAGTCGCTCCTCCCCGGCTTTCAATTTCAGCCATCATTGCAAGTGATTGTGAGATTTCATGCTCGAGCGGTCCTGGTGCAATTGCAGTGTTATCACTCTGAATCAATATGTGATCAACAGTTTTTGGCAAATCTTGGTTAATTACTTCTAGATCATCTCCATTTATAAAACCAACCCCGTACTTTGAAATCGCTCCCTGGCCAGTTATCCCTAACCATTCAGCCTCTCTCAGGGTCCATTCTGCTAATTCATCTTGTAGTGATGAGTTTCGTCGAACTGGGGCGCGCCAATCCAATACAGTTTTAAAACTATTCCAGTCAGGCGCAATGTCAGGATTTTCATTAAGCAAACTAAGAGTTAAACCTCTGATCTTGGATGCATTCACGCGATCTAATTCGGGGCCAAGTGCAGCAACATTTTTAGATTCTAAACGGCTGACTAAACCACTTACTCGAGAAGTAATTAACCACTGTGAAGCCAGCATTTGCCAGCGATCTGCAGGAGTTTGCATTAGCCAAATATCAAATTTATTGCTTGGCAAAATCTGATCATTTGCATCGATACTGATAAGTGAAGTTAAGTATGCAAGCTCTGCGATGAATGCTGTACACGCTTCATCAACACCAAGGTGATTTGAAAGAACTTTGAGATCTCGCACTCCCAACCCACCGGCCCGCAAAGCATCTGCTGGTTCTTCTGCCCAAAAATTAAGAAGCTCTTCTACCCAACGCAAAACAGTTGAGATATTTGCGATTGCAGCCAAATCAATTTGCTTCTTGTTTCGCTTTGTTCCAGCCAGTTCTGGCTGCCTCACACTTACTTGCCTGTGAATCTTTTTACCCCGAAGCTCGATCGCAACTTCACGTGGAAGAATTACTGTGCGCTGATCGAGAGCAACCAAAAATTTCTTTTCCAAGAGCCAGGAGACTCCAGGACCTGGATTTTTGACATCTCCAACGCTTCCTCTTGGAGGCCCCCATTTCAACCTTTCTAAAATCTTTTTCGAATCCGCAGGCGCATCTGCCAATTCATGTAACTTCAACTTGACCATAGATGCTGGCCCTAGACCAGCGGGTTCGCCGCCAATGACTTCACGAAGTTGGGTTGGAACTCTTAGTCCATCATCAGATGGATATACCAATCCAATTTTAATTAAATGATCTAAAGCAGATGATGCTTCTTTGTCTGTAAGTGAAGCAATCATTTTTGCTGTAAAGGGTTCATTCACACTAGCTGTTGCTTCAAGAACTTGTAACTGCCATTGATTTAATGAATCGATTGCACGTGCCAAACTTGGGGCAGAACAAGCGCGAACAGCAAGGGAAGCAATATCTGGCGGTACTGGAGAAACTAAGTCTGGTCGCGCAGAAAAAAGAGAAATGAGGGCAGCATCATCAACACTACGCAAGTAGTCGGAGAAAGAGCGCATTTCCATAACTTGCTTACATTACAGGGTTAATGGGTTATCTCGTTAATCAACCTTTGCGCTTGCGAGGAGTAAGCCATGTTGCAAGGGCAACAAGACGAACTACAACAGGTGAGATCGCCTTGCCAATAAACCTAGCTTTTCGAAAATCATGAATGGGCCAACCTTCGGCCATGGCGCGCAATCCAAGCAATGTGTCCGGGTTGATTACAGATGGATGACCAACACTTTGCAGAAGTGGTAAATCATTGTTGCTATCAGAATATGCAAAACATTCTTTCAGATTTAAGCCATTATTTTTTGCGAGTTCAATAATGGCAACTGCTTTCTCTTTGCCATGCAATAGTGGTCCGTTCATATTTCCGGTGTAAATCTGATTTTTTATTTCAGCCTTACTACCAAGTGCCCCTGTTAAGCCAAGCCTTTTTGCAATCAAAGTAGCCATATCCTCTGGGGCGGCAGTTACCAAATAAACCTCATGCCCATTTGCGATGTGAGATTGAGCGATGTCAATTGTTCCCTGCCACAAAGCGGGTGAAACAAATTCATCATAAATCTCTTCTGCAATTGCTTGAATGTCAGCCACATTATGGCCACCAATAAAATCTGTGGCTGCATCTTGAAATCTTTGAATCTCTTCTTTTTTTTCTTTACCAGTTAAGCGAAATCTCAGGTTGGCTAGAACAAATCGAGAGATATCCTTCTTTGTGAAATATCCGCGCTGATACATTCCCCGGCCTAAGAAATAAATCGTTGAGCCCCGGATAAGCGTGTTATCTACATCAAAAAAGGCAGCCCGTTTATCTGTGAGTGCCATGTCACTACCCTAGCGAATCATGGAGTTTATGGACGCTTTATGCTTAACCCATGAGTTCAACGGTGCACGTTCTTAGACATGGTGAAGTCCATAATCCTGAAAAAATTCTTTATGGGCGGCAACCAGGTTGGAGATTATCTGAGCGTGGACAAGAGATGGCTTCCACAATTGGACAGTGGTCTAAGAATCTTGATTTAGGTGCATTGCATGTCTCACCTTTGCAACGAGCACAAGAAACAGCAGCACCAATTGCAAAAGCGCACAATATTAAAATTACGACGGATGAAAGATTAATCGAAGCTGCAAATATATTTGAAGGTAAACCATTTGGCGTTGGTGACGGAGTGCTACGACACCCTGCCTCATGGAGACATCTTTGGAATCCATGGAAACCGTCTTGGGGTGAGCCATACGATCAACAAATCAATCGTATGTTGGCAGCAGTTTTTGCAGCGCGTGATGCTGCAAACGGTAAAGATGCAATTTGTGTTTCTCATCAATTACCAATTTGGATTTTACGAAGTGCTATTGAAAACCGCAGACTTTTGCATGATCCACGCAAACGCGAATGCACATTGGCTTCTGTGACGAGTATTCACTTTGATGACGAGGGCTTCATTTCAGGACTCACTTACTCTGAACCTGCCAGACATCTTTTACCAGAAAAAAACTAATGAAAAGATTCACCATTGCTCTAATTCTTGTCATTACATTGACGGGATGTGGTGGTGGCGGAACTTCAGTTTCTGAGGAAAGTTTTGTCTCTGGCGACGGTGCAATTACTTTTATCAAATCAACTGACAGAAAGATATCTCCAACAATTTCAGGAATGACATTGTCAGGGAAAAATTACACATATACAAAAGACAAAGTTGCAGTTGTAAATGTCTGGGCCTCGTGGTGTTCGCCATGTCGGGCCGAAGCTCCAACACTTGTTGCATTGGCAAAAAAATACTCGGAGGTTGAATTTATTGGGATACTAACAAGAGATAATCCAGCAAATGCCGAAGCTTTTGAACGTCGATTTAAGATTCCTTATCCAACCGTGATTGATGATTCAATTTTATCTGGCTTCAGAGGCTCGTTATCTGCAAATGCAATCCCAACAACTGTAATCCTTGATGAACAAGGGCGCGTGGCTGCACGAATCTCAGGTGTTGTGACCGTGGCTTCTTTGTCTCAACTGATTGAAAGAGTTAGCCAAGAATGAAAGAGTTTTTAGTTGAGCAACTCTTTAGCGGAGCACTTATTGCCGCCATTCCATTTGCTTTTGTCGTAGGTGTAGTTTCGTTTTTATCACCGTGTGTTTTGCCTCTTGTTCCAGGCTACTTGTCCTTTGCTGCAGGATTTTCTGTAAACCGGGGAAAGGTGTTTTTAGGATCGTTACTATTTGTTTTTGGATTTAGCGCTGTTTTTGTATCTTTTGGTGCTTTGTTTGGCGAACTAGGCAATCAGTTAGTTGCAAATGAAGAGATAATTTCTAGAATTTTGGGAATCATGACAATATTCTTGGGTTTTGTCTTTTATGGAAAGTTTCCATTTTCACCAACAATTCGCCCAAAGATGCGAACAACAGGTGGTCTATTAGGAGCACCGTTGTTGGGAGTTCTCTTTGGAATTGGTTGGACTCCATGCATTGGCCCTGGACTAGCTGCCGTACAAACTTTGGCCTTTCAAGAATCTAGTGCACTTCGTGGCGCTGTACTTTCATTTGCATACTGCCTAGGTTTGGGATTGCCATTTATCGCTTCAGGATTATTTCTAGACAAATCTGCCAAACTCCGTTCAATTATCTATCGCCGAGGAGATGTAATCTCAAAAATTGGCGGTGCATTTTTGATTTTGATTGGCTTGTTGCAGGTGCTTGGTTTTTGGGGAGATTTAATGAACTCAATGCGTGGGCTTATCTCTGACTTTATTCCGGTGATCTAATGAGTAATCAAATACAAATACCTGAACTAGATGGCACAAGCCTTGCAAGATACCTATGGCGCCAATTAACGAGCATGCGAACTGCCCTAATTTTATTGTTACTTTTAGGTGTAGCTGCAATTCCTGGATCCTTATTTCCGCAACGAACTCAAAATCCAATGCAGGTTTCAGATTACTTTAAAAACTCTCCTGAGCAAGCAGAGTGGTTGGATCGATTCTGGCTATTTGATGTATATGGTTCACCTTGGTTTAGCGCTGTCTATATTCTCTTGTTTATCTCACTTATAGGTTGTGTTTTACCAAGGACAATTGAGCATTTAAAGAATGCGCGAGCTCTTCCTCCAGCTACACCAAAAAATCTCTCACGGATGGAGCATTTCCAACAATGGAGCTCAAATGGCAGCGAATTGGAAACAGCCCGCGCATGGTTTAAGAAAAATAGATTCAGGGTTTTAGAAACCGAAGATTCTATTTCTGCAGAGAAAGGTTTTGCTCGGGAAACAGGAAATCTATTTTTCCACCTTGCACTTATTCTAGTGTTAGTTGGAATCAGCTTTAGTTCTCTGTTTGGAATGCGCGGAGAAGCAATTTTGAATGTCGGTGAGCGCTTCGTTAACAACGTGACAAGTTATGACTCACTGACATACGGAAAACTTTATCGTGACTCAAATCTTCAAGATTTTATGTTCACTGCAGATAACTTTGTTGCAAAATACAATGTATTAACTGGGGCGCCAGAGGATTACACGCTTGATGTTTCACTACTTCAAGGTGAAAAGGGAATTCTTGAGAAAAAAACCATGAAAGTTAATTCACCTTTAACAATCGGGGATACACGAATCTACCTTCAGGCAAATGGATACTCACCTGTTGTAACTGTTGTGGACTCACAGTTGAATGTGGCTTTTCAAGGTCCTGTTCCATTTCTGCCCCAGGATTCACAACTGCGCTCTATTGGCGCAATTAAAGCTCCAGATGCAGAGCCTGCCGTTGGTTTCGTTGGATCATTTCTTCCGACCTATGAGAGAGATGGCGCAAATGGTGGGATTAGCGTTTACCCAGAAGCACTAAATCCCCGTTTACTTTTGGCAGCTTGGGTGGGTGATCTTGGATTGGATTCAGGTACCCCTCAATCTGTGTACAGAATCGATACTTCAAAGATGCAACAAGTTGGACTCAAAGCTCTTAAGCCAGGTGAATCTTTTGTTTATCCTGGCGGTGTAATTACATTTGAAGGTTATGTTCAGTGGGTCAACATTAGCTTTGTCACAGATCCCGGAAAGAAGTTTGCTTTATTGGGCGCTATTGTTGCCATCATAGGATTATTAGCTTCTCTGTTTACTCGCAGACGACGAATTTGGATTCGCGTAGGTGAGAAAGTGGAAGTCGCAGGATTAGCAAAAAATGCAGCACCGGGACTTGATGAAGAGATAACAGAATTTATTCAAAGACTAAAGGGAGACAAGTAGATGTCACGTAGTTGGGCAGTTATCTCGAACTATTCAATCTATTCAGCAACAGCGGTTTTTGCTCTCTCCTTCATAGTCCATGCAATAGAGACAGCCTGGGCTGTCAAAGTGCCAGCGGCTGGAAAGTCTTCATTGGATTACACGCGAAATGGTCGCGCAGCTCGAATTGCAACTGCGTTGATGATTCTTGGATTTTTGTTACTCCTTGTTGGAGTAGTTGCTCGTGGAATATCTGCAAGCAGAGCTCCATGGGGAAATATGTATGAGTTCTCAATTACTGGTGCCCTTGCATTCTCGGGTGCCTATCTTGCGGCACTTCGTAAATATGATCTTCGATGGCTTGGACTTCTAGTTTCGGTATCGGTCTTATTGACCTTAGGTACTGCAATTACAGTGCTTTACGTTCCAAGTGCTCCATTGGTTCCAGCATTAAAGTCTGAGTGGCTAATAATTCATGTATCAACAGCAATTATTTCAGGGGGAGTTTTCTTACTTTCAAATGTAATTGCAACGGCATATCTTGTACTAGATCGAATCGAGTCAAAGGGTGAAAGAAATGAGTGGGCTAAACGTCTACCGTCGTTAGAAGTACTCGATCAACTTTCTTATCGCTTAGTTGCATTTGTTTTTCCATTATGGACTTTCTCAGTTGTTTCTGGCGCGATATGGGCAGAGAGTGCTTGGGGAAGATATTGGGGTTGGGATCCAAAAGAAACGTGGGCCTTTATTACTTGGGTTGCATATGCAGCGTACTTACATGCCCGTGTAACAATTGGTTGGCGCGGTCGCCGAGCTGCATGGCTTTGCTTGTTTGCTGGATCAACATTCTTGTTTAACTATGTCTATATAAACATTTGGGGTACTGGAAAGCACACGTACTCAGGACTCTAAAGTTTTCCTAGAAAATCCGGATCATCATCGGGTGGCAAAATACGCCGCTTAGGATTTTTATTTCTTTTCGGTTTATTTCTCCCAGCAACTAAATATGCAATTGGTCCAATTGCAACAGCCTGTGGTCCAAGAAGAATAATCAAAAGAAGCCATCCCCACTTAGGAAGATTCTTTATCTGAGTCTCATCTGCTCGCGCACAATCAAGCAGCGCATAGATTGTTACACCAAAGACTAAAACCAAGGAAAGAACTCTAAGCATGGATTTATTGTATCGCTAGAGCTGTAGCAAAAAGTGCTGCAAACAAAAGTTGGAGTTTTCCAGTTTTACCCAGTACTGGGACCAAAGAAGCCCCTGAGGCTTTGCTTAAAACTGCTTTTGAAACTGAAAAAGTTAAAGGGGCTGCTAATAAGGTGAGGAGAGTTGCTGGAATAAACGTTGCTATGGCTGCAGTATGGGCAAGAATTAAGAGTGAGACATAAGTTCTTCGAGCTTTTTCATCTCCTATTCGTACTGCAACTGTGCGCTTTCCAGCAACTTGATCTTTAGTTAAATCCCTAATGTTATTGACTGTCAAAATTGCACATGAAATCGCACCCATTGGGATTGCAACAATAAAGCTCATTAAAGTTATGCTCTCGGTTTGAACATAAAAACTACCTATTGTTGCCACTAATCCAAAAAAAATGAATACTGAAACTTCACCAAGACCTCTATAGCCATATGGATTTTTTCCACCGGTATAACCCCAAGCTGCAGCAATTGCCACTACTCCAATTGGAATCAATACAAGAGATGTGAGCAAAGAAAGCCAGAGGCCTGCAAGGCTTGCAATAAAGAAAGAAATGAAAGCCGCTCTCTTGACCGAACTTGCAGAAGCCAGACCTGATGCAACTAAACGAATTGGTCCAACTCGATCATCATCTGTTCCTTTGACACCATCGCTGTAATCATTTGCAAAATTAACGCCAATTTGTAGCCAAACTCCCACCATCAATGCCAGAGTTGCACGAGACCAATTGAATTCACTACCTGCTAGCGCAGATGCAACAATAACCGGAGCAATTGCAGCAGGTAATGTACGAACGCGTGCTCCAAGAATCCATTTATTCACGATTAATCTCCTTGGCTAAAGCTTCACGATCAATTTTTCCAATACCTCGCAATGGTAGCGAAGACATGCGATGGATACCTTTTGGTTTTGCGGCAGGCCCGAGATCTTTTTCAAGATGAAGTGAAATAGCTTCATCGGTGATCTCACCGACAACTGCTAATTGCAAACTCTGACCCCATTGAGGATCGTTATAAGAAAAAGCAGCAGATTGTAATTGTGGAAATGCAATGGCAAGAGAGTTTTCTACTGCGCTTAAAGAAATATTTTCACCGCCTGAGACAATTACATCATCTGAACGACCAAGGACTACAAGTTTTCCGTCGATCACTTCACCTAGATCTGATGTTTCAAACCATCCATTATCTAGATTCCATGGTGCATTTAAGTAATTAGTTGCTAATACATTTCCCTTTAAAAGAACTTTTCCATTCTTAACATCAAATTCAACACCTGTAAGTGCTTGGCCATCGTAGACACATCCACCACATGTTTCAGTCATCCCATATGTTGTGACTATTTTTATTCCTGCCGTCTCTGCTTGTTTGCGTAATCCTGGTGATAGAGCAGCCCCACCAATTAAAACCGCCTTTACATTCTGTAAATGCTTCAACAACTTTGTATCACCATTTAGTGCACGAAATAATTGAGTTGGAACAATTGCGGTGAAGCTTGAATCTGGGTAATCACCTTTAACATTTCGAAGATCTATTGGCGTGGACCCAAGTTCTAATGCACGCGCAATGACATTGACAGCTGCAATATGGGTCAGTGGTAGCAACAAACTCCAAGTGTCGCCAGGTTTTGCCCCAAGAAATTCATTAGAAGCTTTTGCCGAAGAAGTGATCGCATGAGCTGTGAGTGCAACTTCTTTTGCATTTCCGGTCGTGCCAGAAGTTCCTATTACGACTGCAACCTCGACTGGGGCAAAACCACTTGTGATCTCACCGAAACCTAGAATGGGTCCATTACCGGCGAGAGCTGATGTGATTTCTCCCGCTAATTTGGGAGTTTCCCATTCAGGGCTGACCCGGAGAATCTTTCGTTGTGACGAGTTATCCATTGCCACCGTAGGCTATCGCCAGTAGCCAAAGATAGGGGAATCATGAGCCGACCGATCAAGCGTGATTTTGGTGACCGCACAATTCCTTCATGGAAAACTGCTCCTGGTGGAGAAGCCTTTACTGACATTAAATATCAAATCGGTGATGGCATTGCAAAGATAACAATTAATCGCCCTCATGTAAGAAATGCTTTTCGCCCTGAAACAATAATTGAGTTGAAGAGTGCATTTGATTTAGCAAGAGATAACGCATCAGTTGGTGTGATTATTTTTACTGGTGAAGGTACTGAAGCTTTTTGTTCTGGCGGCGACATTAGTGTTCGTGGAGATGACGGCTATGTTGGTTCCGACAGTGTTGGTCAACAGGGTTTAGGTCGACTTAATGTTTTGGATTTACAAGTTCAGATTCGTCGCACACCTAAACCAGTAGTTGCAATGGTTGCTGGCTGGGCTATTGGTGGAGGACACGTATTACATGTTGTCTGCGATCTAACGATTGCAGCAGACAATGCCAAGTTTGGACAGACTGGCCCAATGGTGGGTTCATTTGATGGCGGTTATGGTTCAGGATTGCTCGCAGCAAATATTGGCCAAAAGAAAGCCCGTGAAATTTGGTTCATGACACGACAATATGATGCACAAGAAGCTTTATCGATGGGCCTTGTAAATACTGTTGTTCCACTTGCAGAGCTTGAGAATGAAACAGTTTCTTGGTGTCGCGAGATGTTGAAGAATTCTCCGCTTGCACTTCGATTGATTAAAGCAAGTATGAATGCAGCAGATGATGGACTTGCTGGGATTCAACAACTCGCAGGTGATGCAACTCTTCTTTTCTATTTGAGCGAAGAGGGTCAAGAAGGTCGAGATGCATACAAAGAAAAGCGAGCACCAGATTTCGGGAAATTCCCCAAGCGTCCTTAATCCATGGATCAAACACTTTTAGATACTTTGCGTGTTGTAGCACTTCCTACAAAAACAAATTTTCGTGGAATCAAACTACGTGAAGTTGCATTATTTGAAGGTGAATATGGTTGGGCAGAGTTTTCTCCATTTTTAGAGTATCAAGATGCAGAGTGTGCCCCATGGCTTGCCTGCGCAATTGAAGCAGCAACACAACCAAAACCACATTTATTTCGAAATAATGTGAGAGTAAATGGAACTATCCCAGCAATAAATGGCGCTGCAGAAATCACAAAGATTGTGGATCTATTTCCTGGTGTGAGTAGTTTTAAGATAAAAGTGGGCGAAAATTTAGAGTTGGATTTGGCCCGTATTAAACAAGTTCGATCTCTTCGCCCAGATAGTGCAATCAGAGTCGATGTAAATGGGGCATGGAGCGTTGATGAAGCAACATCTTTTCTTCAATCCGTAGGAGAAATTGAATACATTGAGCAACCCTGCGCAACTGTTGAAGAGTTACGAGAGTTAAAAAAACGCACAGAAATAAAAGTCGTTGGTGATGAAATCTTAAGAAAAGCTGTTGATCCTTTTGCACTGGACTTGAATGGCGCAGTAGATATTCTCATGTTGAAAGTGCAACCACTTGGCGGAATCAAACGAACCCATGCCTTAGTCAATCACCATAAACTGCCGGTGGTTGTTTCCAGCGCTTTGGAATCTGCCATTGGAATCGATTATGGCTTAGTTTTAGCTGGTTCAATCGAAAAACTTGAATATGGATGTGGACTTGCAACCGGATCTCTACTTTCTCAAGATGTTGCACACTTGCCAATTAAAGATGGTCAAATGGCAATATCTTCACCCACTCCAGAGTTTGCTGGCTTAGAGGTGTCGGCAGAGCGCTTTGAATGGTGGAAGAATCGCATTATGAGAACGGCAGAGCATTTATGATCAACAACTCCACTTCGTTGGCACGAGTAGTTGTTCGCCAAATCATTGAATCTGGAGTAACCGATGTAGTTATTTCACCCGGTTCTCGCAATGCACCTTTATCTCTGGCATTTTTTGCAGCAGCGCAAGAAAAATTAATTACAATCCATGTTCGAATTGACGAACGAACTGCAGCTTACTTTGCTCTAGGTTTAATTAAATCTTCGGGCCGGGCGGTACCGATTGTTTGTACAAGTGGAACTGCGGTGGCAAATTATCACCCAGCAGTTCTAGAAGCCCATCACTCCAACTTGCCTCTTCTTGTTTTAACTGCCGATCGACCTGCCATGTTGCGCAAGACTGGTGCAAACCAAACTACTGAGCAAGCCAGAATCTTTGGCAAATCTGTTCGCTACTTTGCCGATGTTGATGGACCTGTTTTCCCAATGGAGTTACCTCTTGATAGCTTGCGTTCTGGACCTGTTCATTTAAATCTTCAATTCGATGAACCTCTATTGCCTGATTCTGATTCAGAGTGGTTAAAAGAGATAAAACTCAATCCACGTCCTGAAAAAAATGGCAAGAAAGCTGGAACTCTTCGATTAGTTGGAGCACGTGGAGTTGTTGTAATTGGCCACGACCGAGGTGGCTTAAACGTTGAAGAGATTTCAAAGTTTACTAAAGCAATTGGTTGGCCTGTTATAGCCGAAGATCCATTGTCATTTCCAGATGCAGTTCCACATGCATCAATCTTTTTAGCCACACAAGAGATTAGAAGCACATTAATCCCTCAATCTGTTTTGGTAATTGGGCGCACGACTTTGTCACGTTCAATAAATGCTTTCATTAATTTAAGCCCAATTACTTATGTCGTGGATCAACGTATAGCAACTGTAGATAGTGAAAGAGCCGCAGATAGATTGTTTACTCAACTGCCAGAACTTCAGGGAGTAATTCACTCCGAAGAGTGGATGGCAAAGTGGAACAAAATTGCAGAAAGAGCTCATAAATTAATTGAGTCCTTAGAAGGCTGGAATGAAGCAGTCATTGCAAGAACGATTGCCGCAGAGATTGCAGATGGCACTGCTTTATTTGTTTCATCTTCCAGGCCGATAAGAGACTTTGAAGCATTTGCAACTCCACGAACTGGTATTACAACATATGCCAATCGAGGGTTGGCTGGAATAGATGGAAATATTTCCACAGCACTTGGAATAGCCTCTAATCACAAATCCACTATTGCAGTTCTTGGCGATCTCTCGTTCTTACATGATTTAACAGGGTTAATTAATAATGAAAATATCAACTGCCGATTCATTGTTATAAACAACGATGGGGGTGGAATTTTTTCAACTCTACCTCAACGAGGATCAACAGGATTTGAAACTGTCTTTGGTACTCCTCATGGATTAAATCCAGCTTCAATTGCACAATCAATGGGAGTTAATGCAGTTCAAATTGGCTCGCTAAAGGAGTTAATTAGTCAGGTAAAAGCACCAATTAATGGAGTTTCAATTGTCGTTTGTGATGTACCAAGCCGTGAATCAAACGCAGACAATCTAAAGTCAATTTTAGATTCGCTCTCAAAAGGCTAGGAATCTCAATCCAATAGTGCCGCGCGCATAGGTGCAAACTTAGCTTTCGTCTCAGCAAGTTCGACATCAGGATCTGATTCTTCAACAATTCCACATCCTGCAAAAATTCGAATTGTATTTCCCTTAATTTCGCCGCCGCGTAATGCAATACCAAGTTCTCCATCACCTGCAGCATCTATCCAACCTATTGGTCCGGCATAACGCCCCCGTGACATTCCCTCTATTTCCGTAATCAACTCTGCAGCAGCAGGTCGCGGGGTTCCACAGACAGCTGCGGAAGGATGAAGTTGTTCAAGAACTGTAAATGCATCTACATGTGCCAAAGTTTCTGCAATTGCACCCGTTACATCGGTTGCAAGATGCATGACATTTGCAAGGTGGAGAACAAATGGAGAATCTGGAACATTTATTGATGTACAAAATGGTTCAATGGCTTCGGCGACTGAGCGAACCGCATATTCATGTTCGGCTAAATCTTTTGAAGACCGTGCCAAGGAAGCTGCTAATGCCAGATCCTTAGAGTCATCTCCGGTTTTACTAATTGTTCCTGCCAGTACTCTGGAAGTTAACATTCCCCTAGATAGACGAAGAAGCAGTTCTGGTGTGGCACCAACAAATCCATCTACGCAATAAGTCCATGTAGTTGGGTAATGAGAGGCAAGTTTGTGCAAAATTGGGCGGGAATCAATGTCTTTGCTTGAACTAAATATTAAATCTCGTGCTAAAACAACTTTGGCCAATGAGCCATCCTTAATGCGGCCTACAGCTGTTGAGACCTTTTCTTTCCATTCAGATTCTGATGCAGATTCAGATTGATTACTCCACTGCATCTGAGCATTTTCTACAAAGTCAGGTGATGAGTTCAGGATTGGTTGTTGTCCCGAACCAATCCATGTAATCCAACTTTTATCTTTTTTGCTACCAACAACAATATTGGGAATCACTAAAACAGATTCATCATTGGGAGAGAAAGAAAATGAAGTAAAGAGAACAGGTCCAGTGCCACTGCCATGCACAGAGTTAGTAACAACAAAATTTTCTAACTGTTTTTCCCACCATGCACGGGCTTCTGCAAACCGATTAGGACCGGTGACAGTTTTGGTTGCATAAACTCCCCAACCAACTAAACCTTCTCCACCTCGAACCCAAGCAAGTGGGTTGGAATCTGGAAGTAGTTCTAAAAGCGGTAGGTGATCGCCAAGTCGAACGGTGGTGATTGGCGTTAGCACTTTATTAGACATCTAAATCCCAACCTTTCCACCCTTGAAGTTGTAGATGAGCCTACTTCACGAGAGAATATCTCCATGTCCCGCGCCAATTTGAACAAAGATCCCGATGAAGTTGCGGCGATGTTTGATGGTGTGGCTAAACGATATGACCTCGTAAACGATCTTTTAAGTCTGGGCCGAACCAAGGCCTGGCGCAAGAAGACCACTGCAATTATTGCCCCCAAACCAGGGATGCAGATCTTGGATTTAGCCGCGGGACCTGGATCATCTTCAGAACCACTGTACAAAGCTGGCGCAACCGTCTTTGCCACAGATTTCAGCGAAGGGATGTTGGCGCAGGGCCGCAAGGCTCGACCATATTTGAATTTTTCAAAGGCCGATGCCCTTAACCTGCCATTTGAGGACAGTCGTTTTGATGTTGTGACAATCTCTTACGGACTTCGAAATACAGTTAAATATGAAAAGGCTCTGGCCGAGGCCCTTCGAGTAACCAAAACAGGGGGCAGAATCGTTATTGCAGAGTTCAGTCATCCTACGAACCGAATTTTTCGCACCATATATACCAAGTACCTCATGAGGCTTTTGCCCGCGATAGCCAAAAAAACCGCTTCAAATCCAGATGCCTATGTCTATCTGGCCGAATCAATTAGGGCCTGGCCGGATCAGGCAGCCTTGGCAAAGAGCCTAGAAGGGGCTGGCTGGAGCAATGTGAACTGGAAAAACCTGACTTTTGGGGTTGTTGCAGTTCACAGCGCTTCGAAGGGTTAGCGGTCATGTACAACCACTTTTCCACCTTAGAATTTCGTCTGTGATTTCCACAGCCAATCCATATATTCCCATCTTGGTGATAGCAGCCATTGGGTTTGGCTTTGCTGCATTTTCCGTTGTTGCAGGAGCGCTCGCAGGGCCAGCACGCTACAACCGTGCCAAGCTAGATGCATACGAATGTGGAATCGAACCTTCTCCTCAAGCAGCAGAAGGCGGACGTTTTCCTGTCAAGTATTTTCTTACCGCAATGCTTTTCATAATTTTTGATATTGAAATTGTTTTCTTATATCCATGGGCAGTTACCTTTGACACTCTTGGCGTTTTTGGATTAGTTGAAATGGTTATCTTTATTGCAACTGTCTTTGTTGCATATGCATATGTTTGGCGACGTGGTGGATTGGAATGGGACTAAAAAATGGGTCTTGAAGAAAAAATTCCAAGTGGATTTGTTTTAACAACTGTTGAAAAACTTGCTGGCTACATGCGTAAAAACTCTCTATGGCCAGCTACTTTTGGCCTTGCATGCTGTGCTATTGAAATGATGGCAGTTGGATCTGCAGCTAAATATGACATTGCTCGTTTTGGTGGAGAGGTATTTAGAGCATCTCCACGACAGGCAGATTTAATGATCGTTGCGGGTCGAGTTTCAAACAAAATGGCACCAGTGCTTCGTCAAATTTATGATCAAATGTCTGCGCCAAAATGGGTTATTGCGATGGGTGCTTGCGCCTCATCGGGTGGCATGTTTAACAACTACGCAATAGTTCAAGGCGTCGACCATGTTGTTCCTGTCGATATCTACTTACCAGGGTGCCCACCTCGTCCAGAAATGTTGCTTGATGCAATCTTGAAACTTCATGAGCAAATCAACAACGAAAAGATTGGCCCAAATCGCGCACAAATCATTAAAGAAGTTGAACTTGCTGCAATGAATGCAAAGCCGACTCATCAGATGAAGGGTCTACTTGCATAATGAGTGATGGCATGTTTGGTGCAAAAGGAACAGGTGATACTTCCGGCTATAGTGGATTAGTTGCAAAAGTAGCTACAGCAGGCTCTTCTGAGCGTCCTTATGGTGGTTATTTTGATGAAGTCACAGACAACTTAGAGCGCGCTTATCCAGAGTTCTCTGATGCAATCGAAAGAGTTGTAATCGATCGCGGAGAACTAACTCTTCATATCAAAGCTGAAAAACTTGTTGAAGTAGCTTTTGTTTTGCGTGATGTACTCAAGTTTGAAATGTGCATGGGAGTAAATGGTGTTCACTACCCAGAACAAACAGGACGTGAACTCCATGCTGTTTATCTATTACTTTCAATGACAAAGAATCAAAGAATTCGCCTAGAAGTATCTGTTGCAGATTCACATCCACACATTCCATCAGTAGTTGAAGTGTGGGCTGGTAATAACTGGCATGAACGTGAAGTTTTTGACATGTTTGGAATTATTTTTGATGGCCACCCTGGTCTAACCAGAATTCTTATGCCAGATGACTGGAAAGGTCATCCGCAGCGCAAAGATTACGCATTAGGTGGAATTCCAGTTGAATATAAAGGTGCAACAACTCCTCCTCCGAGTGAACGAAGGAGTTACAAGTGACCACTTTTGATCCTTATGCACCATCACGAGAAACAACAGAAGGAAAGGTTTTCTCTGTTACTGGAGGAGACTGGGATTCATTAGTTCAAGAAATTGGTGCAACTAAAGAAGAGAGAGTTGTCGTAAACATGGGTCCGCAGCACCCATCAACTCATGGTGTTCTTCGTTTAGTTTTGGAACTTGAAGGCGAAACAATTACCGAAGTGCGTTGTGGAATTGGATACCTGCATACTGGAATTGAAAAAAATATTGAGTTTCGTAACTGGACCCAAGGAACAACTTTTGTAACTCGCATGGATTACTTAAGTCCATTGCACAATGAGACTGCCTATTGCCTTGCAGTTGAGAAGTTGCTCGGAATTACAAACGATGTTCCAGAACGCGCAAGTGTTATTCGCGTAATGATGATGGAGTTAAATCGAATCTCATCACACATGGTTGCCTTAGGAACCGGTGCACTAGAACTTGGAGCAATGGGCCCTATGTTCTTTGCATTCCGTGACCGCGAAACAGTTTTAGAGATATTCGAAATGATCACAGGACTTCGCATGAACATGGCTTATGTGCGACCAGGTGGAGTACAACAAGATCTTCCAGATGGTGCGTATACAAAAATCCGTGAAGGCGTGAAGTTAATGCGTAAGAACTTCAAAGATAATGCAACTTTGCTTATCGGTAACTCAATTTGGATGAAGCGAACACAAGGAATTGGCTATCTTGATTTAGCTGGCTGTACAACTCTTGGAATCACTGGCCCAGTTCTTCGTTCAACTGGAATGCCTTGGGATTTGCGAAAAGTTCAACCATATTGTGGTTATGAAAACTACAACTTTGATGTTGTGACAGCTGATACCTGCGATGTTTATGGCAGATTTTTAATTCGCATGAATGAACTTGAGCAATCACTTCGAATTATCGAACAGTGCGTTGATAAATTGGAAAAGCTTCACGGTGCACCTGTAATGGTTGCCGATAAGAAAATTGCATGGCCGGCCCAGCTCGCTCTAGGCGGAGATGGGTTAGGTAACTCTCTTGACCATATTCGCGAAATTATGGGAACTTCTATGGAGTCATTAATTCATCACTTCAAACTTGTCACAGAAGGTTTTAGGGTTCCTGCAGGTCAGGCATATGCTGCAATTGAATCACCGCGTGGAGAGTTGGGTGCATCAATTGTCTCTGACGGTGGAACTCGTCCATACCGCGTGCACTTTCGCGAACCCTCATTTAATAATTTGCAGGCAACACCAGCAATGAGTGAAGGCGGAATGGTTGCCGACATCGTTGCTGCAGTTGCATCGATTGATCCTGTTATGGGAGGTGTTGATCGCTAATGGCATTTTCACCAGAAGATTTAAAGATCATGGACTCAATCATCAAGCGTTATCCACGCCCACGCTCTGCAATCATGCCTTTGCTCCACTTTGTTCAGTCAAAGGCTGGATACGTAACTAATGAAGGTATTGAACTAATTGCAAAACAACTTGAATTAGAAGCAGCAGAAGTTACTGCGGTTTCTACTTTTTATACTCAGTACAAGCCATCTGCAATAGGTGAGTATCACGTTGGTGTTTGCACAAATACTTTGTGTGCGGTTATGGGTGGGGATGCAATATTTGCCTCCCTTAAAGATCATTTGGGTATTGAAAATGATGGCGTAACTGAAGATGGAAAAGTCTCTTTAGAGCACATTGAATGCAATGCAGCATGTGACTACGCGCCGGTTGTGATGGCAAATTGGGAGTTCTATGACAACCAAACAGTCGAATCAGCAAAAGAGTTAGTTGATTCAATGCGTGCTGGTAACCCTAAACCACCAACTCGTGGTCCAAATAAACTTGTTACGTGGAAAGAAGCATCAGCAGTCCTTGCTGGATTAAATGATGGTCTTGCCCACGAAGGTGTTCAAGCAGGTCAACCAACTTTGTTAGGTTTAAAACTTTCGAAAGAAGGTAAGTAATGACAAAACTTGCTCCAGTTTTATCAGCCCATTGGGATGAAAAAGATTCATTTACTCTTGAAGCATATAAGCGACATGGTGGCTATAAAGCTTCAGAAAAAGCACTTGCAATGGATCCAGATGCGGTAATTCAACTTGTTAAGGATTCAGGATTACGCGGTCGAGGCGGTGCTGGATTCCCAACTGGAATGAAGTGGGGATTTATTCCACAGGGTGACAACAAAGATCATTATTTGGTTGTTAATGCAGACGAATCAGAGCCAGGCACTTGCAAAGACACACCACTTTTAATGGCTAACCCACACGTTCTTATTGAAGGTTGCATCATCGCCTGTCATGCAATTCGTGCAAAGCACGCATTTATTTACATTCGTGGAGAAGTAACACATGTTGTCCGCCGAGTTAATCAGGCCATTGCTGATGCGTATGCAGCTGAAATTCTTGGGAAAGGCGTCGATGTAGTTTTACACATTGGTGCCGGGGCTTATATTTGTGGCGAAGAGACAGCTCTTCTTGATTCACTCGAAGGCTTCCGTGGTCAACCTCGTTTGCGTCCACCGTTTCCTGCTATCGCAGGTTTGTATGCCAGACCAACAGTTGTAAACAACGTGGAATCGATTTCATCAGTACCGGCAATTGTTATGAATGGCGCCGAGTGGTATCAATCTATGGGTACCGAAAAGAGCAAGGGAACAACTCTTTATTCTTTGTCAGGTCACGTTGTAAATCCAGGACAATTTGAAGCACCACTTGGAATTACTCTTCGCGAGATTCTTGAACTCGCAGGTGGAGTGCGCAAGGGCCACAAGTTAAAGTTTTGGACACCAGGTGGATCATCAACACCATTGTTTACTGACGAACACTTAGATGTTCCACTTGATTACGAAGGTGTAGCAGCAGCTGGTTCCATGCTTGGAACAAAGGCCCTACAAATATTTGATGAAACAACCTGCGTTGTTCGCGCGGTATTGCGTTGGACTGAGTTTTATAAACATGAATCATGCGGTAAGTGCACACCTTGTCGCGAAGGCACTTGGTGGCTAGTACAGATTCTCCGTGATTTAGAGGCCGGTAAAGGAACAGAGGCAGACCTTGCAAAACTGCTGGATCTTTGTGACAACATTATGGGTCGTTCATTCTGCGCACTCGGTGATGGTGCCACTAGTCCAATTACATCTTCAATTAAATATTTCCGCGATGAGTACATCGCACACTTAACAAACGGTGGATGCCCATTTGATCCTGTTGCATCAACTTTATTTGTTGGGGCAGGTGCATAAGTGAGTGATGTAGCAGTTGAGATGATTACCGTTGTCATCGATGGCTTTGAAGTTACCGTTCCTAAGGGAACATTAGTAATTCGCGCCGCAGAGCAACTAGGAATTCAAATTCCACGTTTTTGTGATCATCCATTACTAGATCCTGTTGGCGCTTGTCGCCAATGTTTGGTTGATATTGAAATTAATGGGCGTGCATTTCCAAAGCCTCAGGCATCATGCACAATCCCAGTTGAAACAGGAATGATTGTTAAAACGCAGTTAACTTCAACGGTTGCAGAAAAAGCACAACGTGGAGTTATGGAACTATTGTTAGTAAACCACCCACTTGATTGTCCGGTCTGTGACAAAGGTGGGGAATGTCCTCTACAAAATCAAGCAATGAGTACCGGACAAGGTTCTTCCAGGTTTGAAGGCGTTAAGCGAACATTTGAAAAGCCAATAAATATTTCTTCACAGGTCCTTCTAGATCGTGAGCGTTGTGTTCTATGTGCTCGTTGTACTCGCTTTTCAGAACAGATTGCTAGCGATCCATTTATTACACTAAATGAACGCGGAGCTTTGCAACAAGTTGGAATTTATGAAAATAAACCTTTTGAATCCTACTTCTCAGGTAACACTGTTCAAATCTGTCCAGTTGGTGCGTTAACTGGAGCTGCATATCGTTTTCGAGCACGTCCATTTGATTTAGTTTCAACACCATCTGCTTGTGAGCACTGTGCTTCTGGATGCGATATGCGTACAGATGTGCGCCGTGGAAAAACCCTGCGCCGTTTAGCCGGTGAAGATGCAACAGTTAATGAAGAGTGGAACTGCGACAAAGGTCGTTGGGCATTTAAATACATCACAGCTGCAGATCGCTTAAAGGTTCCAATGATTCGAAATGAATCTGGTGAATTAGTCGAAGCATCATGGCCTGAAGCACTTGCTGTTGCTGCTGAAGGATTAAAAGCACAAAAATCGGCTGTATTAGTTGGTGGTCGTGCCACTCATGAAGATGCATACGGATATAGCAAATTTGCACGACTTGCACTGGGTACCAACGACATCGACTTTAGAGCGCGCGTAACATCAGATGAAGAACGCGAGTTTATTGCAGCACATGTTGTGAACTCTTCAACAACATATCGAGATATTGACAAAGCCGATCAAGTTTTACTTGTTGGGTTTGAGCCCGAAGAAGAGTCACCTATTGTTTTCCTAAGAATTAATAAGCAATTCCGCAAGCGAGCATTGAAAGTTATATCAATTGGTTCTAAAGAATCAATTGCGGTTGAAAAACTCAAAGCACAATTTATTAAAGTTGCTCCAGGTCAAGAAGCTGCAGCCGTATCTTCACAAAACCTAACAGATAAATCAGTAATTCTAGTTGGCGAGAGAGCCAGCGAAAGTGCTGGATTGTTAACTGCCGTTGCTGCACTCGCGCAATCTTCGGATGCAAAACTTGCATGGGTTCCACGTAGAGCAGGAGAGCGCGGAGCGATTCAAGCAGGTGCGATAGGCAACTTGTTGCCAGGTGGCCGACCAGTATCAGATGCAACAGCAAGAAATGAAATTGCTGCACTCTGGTCAGTAAATTCACTTCCATCAAATATTGGTCGCTCAACATCAGAAATTATTGCAGCGGTCCACTCTGATGAAATCGGTGCACTACTTGTTGGCGGCGTTGATCCTTTGGATTTAGATGACAATCACAGTGCACTAGCGGCATTAGATAAAGCTTTTGTTGTCTCACTTGAGATCGCACCAAGTGAAGTGACATCACGAGCAGACGTTGTTCTGCCAGTTGCAGCCGTTGCTGAAAAATCTGGATCATTTTTAAATTGGGAAGGCCGCGCTCGATCCTTTGATGCTGCTGTTAATGATTCACTTAACCGTAGTGATCTACGAATTCTTTCAATGATTGCAGAAGAAATGGGAACATCAATTAATTTAGGAACTGTCACTGCTGCTACAAAAGAGATTGCAACAATTAAAGATTGGCAAGGCGAGCGGTCAAAGATGAGATCTGTATCGGCTTTAGCGCAACCAAATTTGAGTACAAATGAGGCATTGATTACATCGTGGAGACGTCTGCTTGACCTTGGAACATTGCAAGAGGGCGAAGAAAATTTAGCTGGAACAGCCAGACAAACAGTTGCTGTCATCTCAGAAAAAAGAGCACAAGCACTTGGTGTCGCAGATGGTGATTTACTCAAGATCTCTACGGCCGAAGGTTTCGTAACTTTGCCCGCTCTCATTGAGAATATTCATGATGATGCACTTTGGGCGCCTCGTAATTCACGTGGTTCACAACTTTTAACAAAGTTAAATGCTGTTCATGGTGAAGTAGTTACGGTGGTGAGAGCATGACAACTGCGCAACTCATTGGATCAGATCCAGGTTGGCTGATCCTTGTAAAGGCTCTTATTGTTTTTGCTGTCTGCGTGCTTTTGACATTGATGTCAGTGTGGGGTGAGCGCCGAATTGTTGCGCGAATGCAACAGCGTCCCGGGCCTAACCGCGTTGGACCATTTGGATTAATTCAAGCCTTGGCAGACGGCGTGAAGCTCGCGCTAAAAGAAGACATCATTCCAACTGCAGCAGATAAAATTGTTTTCATAATCGCACCAATTATTAGTGCAACAACATGCTTTATGTCCTTTGCAGTTATACCAATTACTGGTGAAGTGACAATGTTTGGTCGTCAAACTGCCATGCAGTTAACAGATATTCCAGTAGGTGTTTTATACATTTTGGCCGTTGCATCAGTTGGTGTGTATGGAATTGTTTTAGCTGGATGGTCATCTGGCTCAACGTATCCACTTCTAGGTGGCCTGCGATCAAGTGCCCAAGTAATCTCTTATGAAATTGCTATGGGACTTTCTCTAGTTGCCGTATTTATTTATGCAGGCTCAATGTCTACTTCTGACATCGTCGCTGCACAAACTTCATGGTGGTATGCCGTCGTTCTATTCCCATCGTTTGCAATATTTGCAATCTCTATGGTTGGTGAAACTAACCGTGCTCCATTTGACCTTGCAGAAGCTGAAGGTGAATTAGTTGGTGGTTTCCACACAGAATACTCATCACTTAAGTTTGCTCTGTTTTTCTTAGCTGAGTATGTCAACATTGTTACAGTTTCTGCCCTTGCCACGACGCTATTCCTTGGTGGATATCACGCACCTCCGGGACTTGGTTTCACAGAAAACTGGCTTGGTGGTTGGTTTACTGCTATTTGGTTCCTACTAAAGGTTGTTACCTTCTTCTTCGTATTCGTTTGGCTCCGAGGAACGTTGCCGCGTTTGCGCTATGACCAGTTCATGCAGTTTGGATGGAAAGTTCTTATCCCGGTCTCAATACTATGGATATTGGTAGTTGCAACTCTTCGAGTTCTAACTCTTGAAAATGCTTCTAGAGCAATAGTTGTTGCATTTGCCAGCACTGTAATTTTGATCATTTTGGCTATCAACGTTGGCTTTGAAAATGTTAAAAAGAAAAAGGAATCTGAAGTTCCAGTTGGTGACAACAAGTCAGAGCCTAGTTTTGCAGTCCCTTCTCTTCCAACATTGCCAATAGAAATTTCAACAATCAATGTTTCAAAAAACTCAGGGGGCAACCGTGGCTGAAAACCTCGAACCGATAAAGGCAAAAGATTTAGGCATTAACGATGTTGAATTTTATGAAGTTGATCAAAAGCCAACTGTAGGTTTCTTTGGGCATATGCGTGGCTTCTGGGTCACTTTTTCAACCATGTTTAAAAAACCGCTAACGGTTGAATATCCTGAAGTAAAGGCACCGACAGAAGAGCGCTTTCATGGACGCCATCAACTCAATCGCCATCCTGACGGATTAGAGAAGTGCATTGGTTGTGAACTATGTGCATGGGCATGTCCTGCAGATGCAATTTATGTAGAGGGTGAAAACAACACTGAAGAGAACCGAATGTCACCCGGTGAGCGTTACGGCAAGGTTTATCAGATTAATTATCTGCGCTGTGTTTTTTGTGGACTATGTATTGAGGCATGTCCAACTCGCGCACTCACAATGACAAATGAGTACGAACTTGCAGATGATTCTCGTGCGAAGTTAATCTTTGAAAAAGCAGATTTATTGGCACCGTTGCGCGCTGGAATGTTAATGCCACCTCATCCGATGTATCCAGATATGACTGATACAAATTATTACAATGGCGATGTAAAACAAGCACACCCTTCGCAGGAGCTTGATAAATGATGCAGTTAGCAATTGAAGTTGGACAGACTGCTACTCCAGAGGCAGTAATGTTTTGGATTCTTGGGCCTTTGGCCGTCCTTGCAGCTTTAGGAATGCTTTTAGTTAAAAAAGCAGTTCACTCAGCAATCCTCATGGCATTTGTCATGGTTGTCCTTGCAGTTTTTTACATCGCACAAGATGCAGTTTTCTTAGGCATTGTTCAGGTCGTTGTTTATACAGGCGCAGTCATGATGCTCTTCCTCTTTATCCTCATGCTTGTTGGCGTTGATTCATCTGATTCATTGACCGAAACAATTAGAGGACTGCGGCCAATTGCAATTACTGCAGCCGTTGGATTTGGCGGTTTAATGGTTTCATTATTGGGCCGTGCAACTCTTGGTCGCGATGCCATAGGACTTTCTGCAGCAAATGCAGATGGAAATGTTGAAGGAATTGGTTACTTACTGTTTTCAAGATTTGTTTGGCCTTTCGAAGTTATTTCAGCGTTATTGGTCACTGCAGCACTAGGTGCAATGGTTCTTGCACACCAACCAAGATCTTCGAAGAAGACAACTCAGCGCCAGCAATCAATCAACAGATTCCGAGGCGAATCAATAGCAACTGCTGCAGGATTGCCAGCCCCTGGAGTTTATGCACGCCACAACGCAGTAGATGTTCCGGCACTTTTGCCAGATGGCACTCCTGCACCTAACTCAGTAAATGCAAGCCTCAAGGCCCGCGGTGACATGCTGGATTCAAACACATTTGATCTTAAGAAGATTTCAACACAGGTTGAGGAGGAGAAGTAATGGATGCCTCCAACTATCTCTATATCTCTGCACTTTTATTTACGATAGGCGCAGTAGGCGTTGTTGTCCGACGCAATGCAATCGTTGTATTTATGTGTATCGAACTAATGCTTAATGCAGCTAATTTATCTTTCGTAACTTTTTCAAGAATCAATGGAAATCTAGATGGGCAGGTGATGGCCTTTTTCACGATGGTTGTTGCCGCCTGTGAAGTTGTAGTTGGACTTGCAATTATTGTTGCAATTTATCGATCCCGCCGCTCAGCATCTGTAGATGATGCAAGTTTGTTGAAGCGATAGCTATGACGATTTCAACTAGTTTGGTTTATCTAATTGGACTGCCTTTTGCGGGTGCAGCAATTCTTCTTCTGGGTGGTCGTCGGACCGATAAGTGGGGACACCTTTTAGCTACTGCTTTATCCGGTTCATCATTTGTGGTCGGTGTTTATCACTTGATCCAGATGGTTAATCGCCCTACCGAGATGCGTCCTATTTCACAAAAGCTTTTTGAGTGGATTTCTGTTGGAAGTTTTAATGTAGACGCCGGATTGCTACTTGATCAGTTATCAATTTGCTTCGTTCTCCTTATTACGGGAGTAGGAACGCTTATTCACATATATTCAATTGCATATATGTCAGAAGATCGTGATCGACGCAGATTCTTTGCATACCTAAATCTATTTATCGCAGCCATGTTGTTATTGGTTTTGGGGGATAGCTACCTAAGCCTTTATGTTGGATGGGAGGGTGTTGGTCTTGCCTCATACCTATTAATTGGTTTCTGGAATCAAAAACCTGCATACGCAACCGCATCTAAAAAAGCTTTCGTTATGAACCGTGTGGGAGACATGGGTCTTTCACTTGCGATCATGATCGCATTTGCCACGATGGGCACAGTTTCATTTGCCGGAGTTGCAGAGCAGGCACATCACACATCTGAAGCTGCCTTAACGGCCATGGGAATTATGTTGTTAGTTGCTGCCGCTGGAAAGTCAGCACAGTTTCCATTGCAAGCCTGGCTTGGCGATGCGATGGCTGGGCCAACACCTGTGTCGGCTTTAATTCACGCTGCAACAATGGTGACAGCTGGTGTCTATCTAATAACACGTTCTAATTTTGTTTTTGATGCAGCCCCAACTGCCCAGTTGCTTGTTGTAATTGTTGGTGCGATCACTCTGATCTTTGGTGCTTTGATTGGTACGGCAAAAGATGACATAAAGAAGGCACTTGCAGCTTCGACGATGTCACAAATTGGCTACATGATTTTGGCAACTGGCTTAGGTCCAATCGGATATGCATTTGCGATCATGCATTTAATTACACACGGATTCTTTAAAGCAGGAATGTTCCTTGGTGCGGGTTCTGTTATGCACGGAATGAACGATGAAGTGAATATGCGCAAATATGGAGCGCTTAGACAATTCATGCCGATCACATTTATTACTTTTGGAATTGGTTATCTAGCTATTCTGGGTGTTCCACCATTTGCAGGCTTCTACTCCAAAGATATGATCATTGAGTCGGCATTTAATTCTGGCGGAATGCAAGCTATTTTTCTAGGTTCACTCACATTGATCGGTGCAGCAATAACTGCCTTTTATATGACTCGGGTAATGATTTTGACATTTGCTGGAACAAAACGCTGGGACGAAGGTGTTGAACCACATGAATCACCATGGTTAATGTGGTTTCCAATGGCAGTTTTGGCAGTTGGTTCAGTAACTTCTGGATATTTGCTGTATCACAACAAAGCTTTGTATAAGTGGCTGAGTCCATTGTTTGAAGATCACGGTGAACATGAAGAGTTGCTCAAGCCAATTGTAGTTTCTGCATTGGCTCTAACAATGGTTGCCATTGGTGTATCGATCGCTGTTTATAAGTACATGCGTGAAAATATTGAAACTGTTGCACCAGTTGATGTTTCCTGGATTACAAAGTTTGTGCGCAAAGACTTGATGCAGGATCAATTCAACGAGAAGTTCTTTATGCGTCCAGGGCAGTTACTGACCAAGGCGCTAGTGACCACAGAGGATGTAGTCGTTGATGGTTCTGTTCGTGGGGTGGCAAGAATGGCCATTGGTTCAGGCTCTGGCCTACGCGGATTACAAAATGGATTTGTTAGAAGTTATGCAGCCCTAATTTTGGTCGGCGCACTTACTTTAATTGCTGCAATTTGGGTGGTGGTTTCATAATGAATTGGTTAACTTTATTGATGTTCTTGCCATTAGTTGGTGCGGCCGTTGTATCAGTTTTGCCAAAGACTAATGAAAAAGCCGCAAAGCAGGCCGCCTTGATAACAACAATTGCCGTATTGCTTGTAACAATTGCGATGACATTGAACTTTGATCGTGAGAACGTAGGACTTCAATTTGTTGAAAAATACGCATGGATTCCAAGTTTTGGAATTAATTTTGCTGTTGGTATCGATGCCATTGCATTAGTTCTCATTTTAATGTCAACGATTTTGGCACCTATTGTGGTTCTAGCTGGTTGGAATGAAGCACACGGTGGGCGTTGGAGCGTAAAAACCTTCTATATTTTAATTCTTGTCCTTGAGACCATGATGATCGGCGTTTTTGCTGCCACAGATCTTTTCTTGTTCTATGTGATTTTTGAAGCGATGTTAATTCCTGTTTACTTCTTAATCGGAGGATATGGAACAGGCGAGCGAGCAGCAGCTGCAGTTAAGTTTTTGATTTACAGCCTTGTCGGAGGATTATTGATGCTTGCTTCAATAATTGCTCTATTCGTTATGTCTGGTGATCAATTCGGCCATACATTTGATATCAATCAACTTTCACAGTTACAGATGAGTTCTACAACTCAAAATCTTTTGTTCCTTGGATTCTTTATTGCCTTTGCGATAAAAGCTCCGGTCTGGCCATTCCATACATGGTTACCAGATGCAGCAGGATCGGCATCGCCTGGTACATCGGTTCTACTTCTAGGAGTGCTCGATAAAGTTGGAACTTTTGGAATGATCCGCTACTGCTTAACGCTCTTTCCTGAAGCCAGTAAAACCTTCACGCCTTTGATTCTTATCCTTGCAGTGATTTCAATTCTTTACGGGGCCTTCCTTGCAATTGGACAAAAAAATATTAAGCGCCTGATCGCCTATACCTCTATCTCGCACTTTGGCTTTATTACACTTGGAATTTTTGCAATGACTTCGCAAGGTCACTCAGGCGCAGTTCTTTATATGTTCAACCACGCCTTCTCAACAGCAGCCTTGTTCCTAGTTGCAGGATGGATGATTTCGCGGCGTGGATCATCAACAATCTCTGACTTCGGTGGATTACAGCGAGTGACACCAGTGTTGGCGTGGAGCTTCTTCTTCGCTGGTCTTTCTTCGCTAGCCCTTCCTGGACTTTCAAGTTTTGTGAGTGAATTTTTGGTATTAGTTGGCACATTCACCAGGTATCCAGTCCACGCAATTATTGCGACATTCGGAATTGTTCTTGCTGCGCTATACATCTTGATTCCGGTTCAAAAAGCATTGCATGGACCTACTACGCCAGGAAATGAGAATCTGAAAGACTTAAATCTTCGAGAGAAAATTGCTATTGCGCCAGTAGTTGCAATTATCGTTGTCTTAGGATTTTATCCATCACCGTTGCTTAAGATAATTAATCCAGCAACTACAAATATTGTTGCCCAACTAGGCTTTACCGACCCTGCACCAAGTATTGAGGATAAGTAATGACATTTACATCGCCAGTACTTTCATACACTTTACTTTCACCGATGCTTATCTTGCTTGGTGGGGCTTTAATTGGTGTCTTGGTTGAAGCCTTTGTTTCTAGGGCCAAACGACCAATAGTGCAGCTAACTCTTGCACTTGGAGTTTTGTCCCTTGCGCTTTTGCAAGTGTGGAATATTCGCGGGGAGCAATCTCTTACGCCAGCCATGGGATCGATCATCATTGATGGTCCAGCGGTTCTCTTGCAGGGCAGCATCTTAATCATTTCAATAATCGCAATTTTGTTAATTGCAGATACAGAACATTTTACGGCCCTACCTGCAGCCCTTCCTGGTTCTGAAGAAGAGCGCAAAGCAATTGCGATGGGAGCTCAAGTTACTGAGGTTTATCCACTGACATTGTTTGCAGTTGCTGGAATGTTAATGTTCCCGGTCGCTGGCGACTTGATTACTTTATTTGTTGCCTTAGAAATGCTTTCTCTCCCACTTTATTTGATGGCTGGTCTTTCACGCCGTCGCCGTTTAGCATCACAGGAATCAGCTTTAAAGTATTTTCTCTTGGGCTCATTCTCATCAGCATTCTTCTTGTTCGGAGCTGCATATCTATATGGATACTCAGGCTCGGTCAATTTTGCTGGAATCCAAGAATCCGTAATTGGTGGCAGTGGAAACGATGTCCTACTTCTCATTGGTCTTGCGTTTTTATCCATCGGCTTGCTATTTAAAGTTGGAGCCGTTCCATTTCACTCCTGGGCACCAGATGTGTATCAAGGCGCTCCTACACCCGTAACAGCGTTCATGGCCGCCGCAACAAAAGTTGCAGCTTTTGGTGCGATGCTGCGCATCTATTACACAGTCTTTGCAAATGCCGAGTGGTCTTGGTCGTCAGTGCTTACTGGCATTGCAGCAATAACAATGTTATTAGGATCTCTCGTAGCTGTTACGCAGCGAGATGTGAAAAGAATGCTCGCATACTCTTCAATTGCTCATGCTGGTTTCTTACTATTGGGTGTTATCGCCTTAAACAAATCTGGCCTGGATGCAACTATTTTCTACTTACTTGCTTATGGAATCGCAACTGTAGGTGCGTTTGCAGTTGTGACCCTTGTCCGTGATTCATCCGGTGAAGTTACCGATCTAAATCGCTGGAAAGGACTTGGAAAGCGATCACCATTTGCTGCATCAACTTTCGCCTTCTTCCTTCTTGCATTTGCTGGAATTCCACTGACAAGCGGATTCATAGGAAAGTTTTCAATTTTTTCAGCCGCATATGAAAGTGGAGCCACTGGTCTTGTTCTTGTAGCAATACTTTCAAGTGCTCTGGCAGCGTTTTTCTACATTCGTGTCATTGTTTTAATGTTTTTTAGTGAGGCAACCGAAGATGGTACGAGCGTTGAGATTCCATCTATTCTTACTCGAACAGCCATCGTGGCATCGGCAGCAATCACATTAATTCTTGGTGTCTATCCAACGCCTTTGCTTGATTTCATCTCTGATCTAGCTATCTTCATACGCTAATGTCTACTTTCGGGATTCCAAATGTTTCACCAGAACTTGAGCAGCATTTAGTTTCTCGAATGGCAGAAGTTGAGTCCTTACTTCGAAGCCATACTCGCAGCGAGTATCCATTTGTAGATGAAACAGCACACCATTTAGTTTCAGCAGGTGGAAAAAGATTACGTCCACTCTTAACTCTTCTAACTTCTCAGTATGGCGATCCAAACGGACAGGCAGTCATTGCCGCAGCAGTAGCTTGTGAAATTACACATTTAGCAACTCTTTATCATGACGATGTAATGGATGAGGCGCCTTTACGCCGCGGAGTTGAAAGTGCCAACATGCGTTGGGGAAATACAATTGCGATTTTAACTGGAGACTTTCTTTTTGCTAAGTCATCGGATCTTTTAGCAGATCTTGGACCAGCAGCAGTGCGTTTACAGGCACGCACATTTGAACGACTTGTAATTGGTCAAATCATGGAAACACAAGGACCAAATCCAGGACAAGATCCACTTGAGCATTATTTAAAAGTTGTTGCAGATAAAACTGGATCGCTTATTTCTGCCTCCGCACGCTATGGCGCAATGATCTCTGGCGCTCCTGCCGACATCACTGAGACGGTTACAGTATTTGGCGAAAAAATTGGTACTGCTTTTCAATTAGCAGATGATGTTATCGATATTGCAAGTGAATCAAATCAATCTGGAAAAACTCCAGGAACAGATCTACGAGAAGGCGTTCCAACGTTAGTAACTCTCAATGTTATGAAATCTACTGATTCAGTAGATCGCGAGCTAAAGGAGCTTTTGGCTGGCCCAATAGAAGATGAAGCAACTGTTCAACAGGTTTTACTGCAACTTCGAAACCATAAAGCACTCGATGAATCTCGCGAGCAGTTACACCAGATAGCTAAGCAAGCACGTTTAGCCCTTGGGCCTCTGCCAGTTAATGATGCAACAGGGGCCTTGATGTCTCTATGCGACGCTGTTATTGACCGATCTGTTTGATTTAATTAAATCTGCAGCCAGTGCTATTAGTGCAACCCAAATAATAAAAAAACCGATCCAACGAGATAGCGGCATATCTTCGTGATAAATCCATACGCCACAAGAAAACTGCAATGTTGGAGTGATGTATTGAAGAAGACCAATTGTCGTAAATGGCAGACGGTTAGCAGCGCCATTAAATAGAAGCAGCGGAATCGCAGTTACTGCTCCCGCACTCATTAACAACAGCGTGAGCCCCCAACCATTTCCAAACTGCCCAGTTCCTTGGTTTCCAAGAAAAACTAGATAAGCAAGATAGAAAAATGCAGAGATGAAGGTTTCGATAGCTAAGCCTTGAAGGGCGCCTAGTCCCAGCTGTTTTTTGATTAATCCATAACTGCCCCAAGACAGTGCTAAACCAATTGCTATCCAGGGAAGACGACCATAGGCGATTGTTAGGACTGAGACACCAACTGTTGCAACCGATACTGAAACCCATTGCAGTGGGCGTAGTTTTTCTTTAAGTAAGAAAACACCAAAACCAATTGTTATGAGTGGATTAATGTAATAACCCAAAGAAGCTTCAACCACGTGCCCATTATTTGTTGCCCAAATATAAATTAACCAGTTAATTGAGATCAGCAAAGAAGTTGCAAACAGCTTTGCTGCAACCTTCGGACGCTTGAGAGTAACTAAAGTTTCCTTGAAGGCTTTTGTTGCAATTAAAACAATGACACAAAAAATTAATGTCCAAACAGCACGGTGAGAAACAATCTCTAATGGATTAGCTGGTTCAAGCAACGGCCAGTACAAAGGGAAAAGTCCCCATAGTGAATAGGCACTAATTCCAAATAAAAGACTGAGCTTATTTTTATTCAATTATCTAAAGTTCGTAAATTGAACAGCGAAATCCCAGCCACCATCTTTTATCATGGCCATTGTCTCTTGCAGATCATCGCGACTTTTTGAAGTTACGCGCAGTTCATCACCTTGTATTTGAGTCTTCACAGACTTTGGGCCTTCATCGCGAACCTTCTTTGCAATTTTCTTAGCATTTTCAGTGGAGATGCCCTCTTTAAGTGGAGCAACAATTTTGTAAATCTTTCCGGATAACTGTGGTTCACCCGCATCTAAGTGTTTAAGAGATACACCACGCTTAATCATCTTGTCCTTAACAACATCAAGTGCTGCCTTTGCACGCTCTTCGGTGCCAGCTTCTATTAAAATCTTTTCACCTTCAAGTTCAATCTTTGAACCAGTATTTTTAAAATCAAAACGCGTATCAATTTCTCGAACTGCTTGATTGATCGCATTGTCTAACTCCATGCGATCGATCTTTGAAGTGACGTCGAAACTGCTATCTGCTGCCATTTGTTAGGGCTCCTTGACTCAAAAAGGCGGGCCCATAAAACTGGGTTTTGGCGCCTACGTGCGTAAGGTATCCTTTCCCTTCGCACAATCCATAATTGCCGCAGTACTTGTTCGACCTTGGCGGGTTGCCCGAGCGGCCAATGGGAGGGGACTGTAAATCCCCCGGCTCTGCCTTCGAAGGTTCAAATCCTTCACCCGCCACCAGTTAGTTTTTATGCATCTCATTTGCAAGTCGACAACTTCCATACCCTCTAATAACATTTGCCACGGTCACGAGTTCCAGCATTAAGCCCCGGCTAACTGGACGGCAACCCTCCACCGCGGCGGGGTGCTCCGGGTGAAGACCAGGCCGATAGTCACCATCATCGGCAAGCGTGGGTCTAACTAACTGCACTTATCTAGTTAGTTTAGTTAGTGAAGATCCCCTGACACATTAGGAGATTGAGTTGAAAAAGCGTTTCGGAATATTTTCAGCTGTTGTATTTGCAGCAGCGTTAACACTTTCAGGATGTTCATCATCAGATTCAGATTCTTCAGCATCTGCATCATGTGCAAAGGAAGACCTTGCATTAGTTACTGAAGGCAAGCTAACAATTGCAACTGGTGAGCCTGCTTACTACCCATGGGTCATTGATGATGCACCAGAGACTGGAAATGGTTTTGAAGGTGCAGTTGCATACGCAGTTGCAAAGCAACTCGGATTTGATGCAGCTGATGTCACATGGGTTCGTACAACATTTGATTCAGCAGTAACACCAGGAGAGAAGAACTTTGACTTCAACTTGCAGCAATTCTCAATTACAGAAGAGCGCAAGAATGCAGTCGATTTCTCATCTGCCTACTACACAGCACCACAAGCAATTGTTTCATTTAAGGGAAGCAAGATCGAAGGAAAGACAACTCTTGCTGAGCTCAAGAACGCAAAGCTTGGCGCAGCTGTTGGAACAACATCTCTAGATGCAATTGAGAACCAGATTGGTTCAACACCACAGGTATTTAATGACAATGCAGCTGGTGTATCAGCACTTAAGAACAAGCAAATTGATGGTCTAGTAGTAGATCTACCAACTGCTTTCTATCTATCAGGTGTTGAAGTTCCAAATGGTCTAATCGTTGGTCAGTTGCCATCAAGTGGCGCAGGAGATCAGTTCGGTCTCTTGCTCACTAAGGGCAGCAAACTAACTTCATGTGTTTCTGGTGCAGTTGATGCAATCACTGCCGATGGAACTTTGGCAGCAATTACAGATAAGTGGCTAGCAACAGATGCTGGCGCTCCTGTATTGAAGCCGTAATAGAAACTAAGAAGTAAACACGGTAGTTTGGCGACCATGTCAGAGAAGCAAAGCTCTGCGTGGTCGCCAAGCCCGCGTGAATTAGAACGCCGCCGATCTCGGCGTGCAATTAGCCGCAAGCAAGCAATCATTGCTGCGGCTTCTTCTGTTTTTGTCTTAGGAACTTTGTCAATAATTCTTGTGACATCACCTGGCTGGGAGATCTTTAAAGAAACTTTTTTTGATCTGGGTTACGGTGTTGAGATATTTCCAACAGTAATTAAAGGTTTATGGATCAACCTCCAATTAACATTTATTGGGGGAGCCGCAATTGGCGTAATCGCACTTGGGTTAGCTCTTATGCGCACTACAAAGTCACCTGCGTTGACTCCATTTAGATTTCTTGCCACTGCTTACGTAGATATTTTTCGTGGAGCACCTCTGATTTTGATTATCTTGTTAGTTGGTTTTGGTGTTCCAGCCCTTGGACTATCCGGTATTCCTAGCAATGTGATTTTTCTAGGAACTGTCGCAGTTGTTCTTACATACTCGGCATATGTTGCCGAAGTTATTCGAAGTGGAATTCTTTCAATCCACCCTAGCCAAAGAGCAGCGGCTAGGTCACTTGGCTTGACCTCAGGACAGACGATGCGCTTTGTTGTTTTGCCACAAGCAATTCGTCGAGTTGTACCACCACTGCTCAATGACTTTGTTTCACTCCTTAAAGACACAGGTCTAGTCTCAATTCTTGGAGTAACAGATGCCGTTCGCGCGGCGCAAATTAACGCTAGCCGAACCTTTAACTACACACCTTATGTAGTTGCCGCAATCTTGTTTTTGCTTATAACTATTCCAATGACGCGCTATACAGACCGCGCCATTAGGCAGCGAACAAATGCCCAGAACTCTGAAGGGGCAATCTAATGAGCAACGTCTTAGAGCTAGTAAATGTGCGTAAATCTTTTGATACCGAACTTGTACTCAACAATCTCTCACTATCGGTCCCAGAGCACACTGCAACAGTTCTAATTGGTGCATCTGGCTCTGGTAAGTCAACTCTGCTGCGCTGCATTAATTTATTGGAAACAATTGATGACGGTCAGATTTTCTTGGATGGTCAAGAAATATCCGATCCGCTTATCAACGTTGATGAGATCCGCAGAAATTTAGGGATGGTTTTTCAATCATTTAACTTGTTCCCTCACAAAACTGTATTGGAAAATATTACGCTTTCGCCCATTAAAGTTCACGGCAAAAGTAAAGATGAGGCTAACACTCAAGCCATTGCTCTTTTAAAGCGCTTTGATTTATCTGATAAAGCTGATCAATATCCAGATCGCCTCAGTGGTGGCCAACAGCAACGTGTTGCGATCATCAGATCACTCGCAGTTAATCCACGGTTGTTACTACTGGATGAAGTTACTTCGGCGTTGGATCCAGTTTTAGTGAATGAAGTTCTATCTTCTGTACGTGATCTTAAGTTGGATGGAATGACTATGGTTTTAGCTACCCATGAAATGGGATTTGCCACACAAGTCGCAGATGAAGTCTGCTTCCTAGAATCAGGAAGCATTGTGGAGCGTGGAACCCCAGAACAAGTTCTGAAAAATCCTGTTAACCCCAAGACCCAAGAGTTCTTAAAGCGCGTGCACCAGGCAGGCCGGTTGTAGAGTTGACAGATACCCCCTGGGGTATGGTAGTTTTCCTTTGTACCTACAACAAAGGAGTCGACAAGATGTGTTCACGAGTAACTTGTAATGTGTGTAAAAAAGCAACATGGTCAGGTTGCGGAGAACACATTGAAGAAGCCCTGGCAGGAGTTCCAGAGTCAGATCGTTGTGCGTGCTAACCCATGGCAACTAAAAAAATTGCCCACGTTTTAAGTGATGTAGAACAGGTAGATGCGATCTCAAAGCGGATTAAGCGAGCTCAGGGTCAATTAGGAGCAGTCGCAAGAATGCTAGAAGAAGGTCGCAACTGTGAAGAAATTGTTACCCAAATGTCTGCTGTTTCTAAGGCAGTTAACACAGCTGCCTTTACTTTGATTTCGGCGAGTTTAAAAGAGTGTCTGGTAGATGATAAATCTAACTCTGAGCAAGTTAGTGCCCAACTTCAAAAACTATTTCTAAGTCTTGCATAAGGAGATCAACAGTGAGAAAGTTAATTGCATCATTTGCAGCCATCATTCTTCTTGCAGGCTGCTCTAGTACAGGGAGTGCTACCACAGTGAACCTTAATGTCTCTGAATTCTCACTAAAGATTACTGAGCCAGGGGTCATTGTTTTGGATGTTAGAACCCCAGAAGAATTTGCTAGCGGTCACATCGAAGGCGCACTAAATATTGACTTTAATAGCGGTAATTTTGCAAATGAGATAACACGATTAAATCCTTCAGAGACCTACGCCGTTTACTGCAGAAGTGGAAGTCGATCCGGGCAAGCTGCATCAATTATGCATAAAGCAGGTTTCCACGATGTATCCAATCTCAATGGAGGAATAATCGATTGGACTAATGATGGCCTTCCGTTGGTAATGAACTAATGAGAGTAATCATTATTGGTGGAGTTGCAGGCGGAATGTCTGCAGCAACAAGGTTACGTCGACTTGATGAAACTGTAGAGATCATTGTTCTAGAAAAAAGTGGGCACGTATCTTATGCAAACTGTGGGCTTCCATATTATGTTGGTGGAGTCATTGAAAAAGAAAAAGATTTGCTACTTCAAACACCTGCCAGCTTGCATGCACGGTTTCGCCTAGATGTACGGGTAAGCACAGAGGTTTTAGCAATTAATTCAGCTAAGAAAACTGTTGCTATAAAAAATTTGCTTACTCAAGAAATGACAGAATTAGATTACGACAAGTTAATTTTAAGTCCAGGTGCATCACCTGTAGTTCCACCTATTCCAGGTATTGAGCGGGGAATGGTTCTGCGAACAGTTGAAGATGTTGAAAAAATTGCAAGCAGTGTGGGTAAGAATCCAAAGAGCGCAGTTGTTATTGGCGGTGGCTTTATTGGAGTAGAAATAGCAGAAAACTTGATTCATCGTAAAATTCCAACGGCTTTAATTGAAGCAACTGATCAAGTTCTCATGCCTTTAGATCCAGAGCTAGCAACACTTGTCGCAAAGGAAATGCGTTCTAAGGGTGTTGACCTTCATCTTGGTTCTAGCGTTGTGAAGATTTCTCCAACAAACGTTGAATTAGCAAATAGCCAAGTAATTGATGCTGAGATTGTGATCCTAGCAATCGGTGTGCGCCCAGAGATTGGACTAGCAAAGGCAGCTGGCCTTGAAATTGGAGTACGAAATGGAATTAAGGTTGATGATTTCAATCGGACGAGCAACCATGACATTTACGCGATTGGCGATGCTGCTGAGAAAACAGATGCCCTAGATGGCAATGCCACTCTTGTTCCGCTAGCAAATTTAGCAAACCGACATGGTCGTGTTGTGGCTGATCACATCTGTGGTCTAAAAACTCGTCCTGTAAAAACTATTGGAACTGCAATTGTTAAAGTATTTGATCTCATGATTGCGACAACTGGTTGGAATGAAAAAAGATTGACCGTTGCTAATCGTTCACACCAAGTTATTCATATTCATCCAAACTCCCATGCTGGCTATTACCCAGATGCCAAGCAGATGGCATTGAAGTTAATTTTTGATCCAAAATCAGGTGAGATTTTAGGTGCACAAGGTGTTGGCATTGAGGGAGTCGATAAGCGCATTGATGTCATTGCAACTGCAATGCGCGGAGAGATTACGGCGCCAGAACTTGCCGACCTTGAATTAGCGTATGCGCCTCCATTTGGATCAGCTAAAGATCCAGTAAATATGCTTGGTTATGTTGCAGAGAATGTTCTTTCCGGAGTATCAAAAGTTGCTCAATGGCATGAAATTGATGAGTATCGCGATAAGGGTTTTGAAATCCTAGATGTTCGCACTGCTAGTGAGTGTGGCAACGGTGTAATTCCTGGGGCAATCAATATTCCAGTTGATGAAATTCGTGATCGCTATCGGGAGTTAAAAAATGAGAACATCTTGGTAAATTGCCAAGTTGGTCTTCGTGGGCACACGGCATCAATGCTTTTGAAGGAACTTGGCTATAACGCAGTAAATCTTGATGGTGGGTACCTCACCTGGAGTAATTCTCCAGCGGCGATAAAAGAAATGAGTAGATAAATGTGCAGTAGAACAACATGTCGTAAATGTGGAAAGCCAACATGGTCAGGTTGTGGTCAACACATCGAGATTGCCCTTAAGGGAGTATCAAAGGGAGATCGATGCCAGGGCCATGCAAATGATCCTAAAGAGCCAGGCTTTTTCAGTAGGATCTTTAGCAAGAAGTAACCAATCGGTTTCAAAGTAAGATGGTTTCATGATGAAAGCGATTCAGATAACTGAGTTCGGTGGGCCAGAGGTTATGAATCTTGTTGATCTTGAAGATCCAAGTATTGGTGAGGGTCAAGAGCTAATAAATGTAACGGCTATCGGAATTAACTATGCCGATACTCACCAAACTGAAAACTCATATTTATCCCCGCAGAAACTTCCTTTGATTCCCGGAATTGAAGTCGTAGGAAAAACTGCTACAGGTGTGCGAGTTCTTGCACCGATTGATGGCGGGGGATATGCGCAGAAAGCTGTTGCTTATTCGGCGGCTTTGATTCCAATTCCTGACACTGTTACCGACCAACAAGCTTTAGCTATGCTGGTTCAAGGCACAACTGCCTGGCATATTTTAAAAACAATTGGCCATTTAAAAGTTGGCGAAACGGTTGTTGTCCATGCAGCTGCCGGTGGCGTTGGATCAATAGCAATTCAATTGGCCAAAATGTGGGGAGCAAAAGTAATTGCTGTTGCATCATCGGAAGCCAAGCGCTCACTTGCACTATCACTTGGCGCAGATGAAGTAGTAGATGCCACTCAAGAAAATCTTGGTGATGCGATAAAAGCAGCCAATACTGGCAAGAGAGTCAACATAGTTTTAGAAATGGTTGGTGGCAAAACATTTGATGAGAGCCTAGAAATTCTTGCTCCATTTGGGCGATTAGTTACTTATGGAATGGCATCACGAACTGCGCCGTCATTAATCCAACCTGCAACATTGATGGGTGGGAGTAAAACAATTAGCGGTTTCTGGTTATCGCATTGCTTTGGCAAAAAAGAATTGATGAATGATGTCATTGAGCAGTTGTTTAAATTGATTGAAGAAAAAAAGTTGAAACCAGTTGTCGGAGCAGTTTTTCCATTGAGCCAAGCTAATCTTGCTCACAGAAGCATGCTCGCAAGGGAGACAACGGGGAAAATCACGCTAAATCCAAACGAGTAATTTGGGGATTTTTGGATTACTGTTTATAGAGGTATTCTCAGCACTTGATCTGCCCCCCTAGCTCAGTTGGTAGAGCGTTTCCATGGTAAGGAAAAGGTCACCGGTCCGATTCCGGTGGGGGGCTCGAAAGAGGTCCTTCACCAAGAAGTACTTATCTTTCAAAGTTTTACATTGCACAACCCTTGGCGGGGTAGCTCAGCTTGGTAGAGCAAGCGGCTCATAATCGCTGTGTCGTGGGTTCAAATCCCGCCTCCGCTACTAGTAGTTCACGCACTAAAAACGTTCCAAATAGGTTTGAAGGTGGTTAATTCCGCCGCAATTTCCATCAATGAGATGGCTCAGGTAACCTGAGCCCCTCAACAATTTATAAAGGAGCACGACCATGGCAAGCAAGAGTTCGGACGTTCGTCCAAAGATCACCATGGCCTGCGTTGATTGCAAAGAGCGTAATTACATTACAAAGAAGAACCGACGCAACGATCCAGACCGCATGGAACTTAAGAAGTTCTGTCCACGTTGCAAGCTTTCAACTCTTCACCGCGAAACTCGCTAATGCCGAACCCCGATTCACTCGGGAGCACTTCGCAGGTCCCAGACTCATTACAACAAATTGCACAGTTGCGCTTTGATGCCCGTGCAGCAAAAGATTATGCCTTAGCCGATAAATATCGTGATCAACTTCTTCATGAAGGTTATGAAGTTATAGATGTTGCAGATGGTTTTGAACTGCGTCCAAAAAAACCTTACATCACCCTGGCTTTTCCACGTGATATTCGCACAATAGATTTGGATAAAGAGACCACGGTTTGTTTGATTGTTGATGGTTTCACTGATGATGCAGTAGAGACAGTAAATAACATTAAGGAACACAGTGATTGCGGCATAGCCATTATCGCTATTGGAGATGCCGGTCGTTTATCTGAAGTTATGGATAAGCGGACATATCTGATCTCTGTAAATCCTGGAGCTGCATGGGGTGATTGTGCAAATGTCTTTTTAGAGAAAGTTCAGAGCACACACATCGTGATCATGGATCCTTCTACTCGATTCACAGGTGATGCAGTTACTCCAGTAACTGCCGAACTTGAAAAGGGCGAATATGTCTGTGTTGGATGGCGCGGTGGATTAGTAAATATCGATGATGAATGGCGCAGTGTGGACGATAAAGGCGACGGTGAAGTTGATGTTTTGTTCTCATACTTTATGGCTTTTAATCGCGCGGCAATGATTGAAGTAGGTGGGTTTAATCCACGCGCTCTCTACTACCGAAATGCAGATATGGAGTACTCACTGAAAATTCGCCAGGCTGGTGGCAAACTTTTACAGATGCAGCTTCCTTTGGAACAAGCCCGTCATCATGGCTACTACGACGTGGATCCTGAGTTTCGCGAGATTCAATCAAAGAAGAATTACGATCGCATATTAGATAAGTTCAGAGGTAAAACCGCGATTTTGTCTCCTCGCAGGTAATCTTGCACCATGAATGATCTATCCAAATACACCAGCTTGCGTGTGGGTGGACCAGCTAAAAAAATAGTTCATGTATCAACAGAAGCAGAGATTATTGCTGCTATTGAAGAATCAGAAGGCTCTCCGATTTTAATTATGGGTGGCGGAACAAATGTCTTGATCGCAGATACTGGTTTTGATGGAACCGTTATTCATATTTCAAATGACTCAATCAAGGCAGAGATGGATGCATGCAGTGGAGCAACGTTAACTATCGGTGCAGGCCAAAACTGGGATGAATTTGTGCAAACAACAATTGACCGAGGCCTTGCGGGCTTAGAGACATTGAGTGGAATTCCGGGTTCTGTGGGTGCTGCGCCAATTCAAAATATCGGTGCATACGGACACGAAGTCTCTGAGTTCATAACGAGAGTGCGAACCTATGATCGAGAAGAAAAACTAGTAAAAACATTTACTAATAGCCAGTGCGAATTTTCCTATAGAAGTTCCCACTTTAAGGAACACCCCGGACGATATGTCATCCTTGATGTTGCATTCCAACTTCGCCAAGGGGAGATGAGTGATCCGATTACTTACGTAGAGCTATCTAAAAAACTTGGCATTGAACCCGGTGAAAAAGATAGCGTTCCGTCAGTTCGTTCTGCAGTTTTGGAGCTTCGTGCAAGCAAAGGAATGCTTATTGGCGAAGATCCAGACTCTTGGTCTGCTGGTTCTTTTTTTACAAATCCAATTATTTCTCAGCAAGCTGCAGATTCACTTCCAAATGCCACACCCAAGTGGCCCTTAAATGATGGACGAGTCAAGATCTCTGCTGCATGGTTGATTGAGAATTCGGGAATGCACAAAGGTGATGCCATTGGTGGTGCTCGCATATCAACTAAACATGTATTAGCTCTAACAAATTCAGGCAGTGCTACGGCATCAGATATTGCAGCACTTGCAAAAAAGGCGCGCGATCAGGTTAAAGAAAAGTTTGGAATCACATTAATTGCAGAAGTAAATCTAATTGGAGTAGAGATTTAACCTTCAGTAATAAGTTTTTTGATTCTTCCAATGCCTTCAATAATGTCTTCATCACTTGTGGCATAAGAAAAGCGCAAATATCCAGAGGGCCCAAATGCTTCTCCTGGTACTGCGGCAACTTCGGCCTCTTCCAAAATCAACGTTGCAAGCTCGGCAGAGGTTTTAGGAGTTTTACCCCGAATAGTTGTTCCAAGGACACCTTTTACTGATGGATAAACATAGAAAGCACCAGTTGGAGTTGGGCATTTAAATCCTGGAATCTCGTTGAGTAAACCAACGATTAGTTTTCTGCGACGATCAAATGCCTCACCCATTTTATGGACAGCATCGAGGTTGCCGTTAAGGGCTGCAATTGCAGCACGCTGTGAAACGTTGGCAACATTGGACGTTAAATGTGATTGTAAGTTGGTTGCAGCTTTGATGACATCTTTTGGCCCGATCATCCAGCCTACTCGCCAACCAGTCATCGCATAAGTTTTTGCAACGCCATTAATGATGATGCAGGTATCAGCAAGCGCCGGCACTAGAACAGGCAGTGATGGCGCTGTTGCACCGTCATATAGAAGATGCTCGTAAATTTCATCTGTAATAACCCAGATACCGTGCTTGACTGCCCACTCACCAATTGCCTTTACTTGCTCTACGGAATAGACAGAACCAGTTGGATTAGATGGTGAGCAAAAGAGTAAAACCTTGGTCTTTGGTGTTCGGGCTGCTTCTAGTTGTTCAACTGATACTAAATAATTTTGTGTTTCATCGGCAAAGACTTCAATGCTAACGCCGCCGGCTAATTTCACACACTCCGGATAGGTTGTCCAAAATGGAGAAGGAAGTAGCACTTCATCACCTGGATCGACAATTGCGGCAAATGCTTGGTAAACAGATTGCTTGCCACCATTGGTAACTAAAACTTGATCAACGGTTACGTCGTAGTTGCTATCACGCTTTGTTTTTGCAACGATCGCTTCACGTAGCTCTGGTAATCCCGCAGCAGGTGTGTATCGATGGTTTGCAACAACCTTTGTTGCAGCTGCTGCTGCTTCGACTATGTAGTCAGGTGTTGGAAAATCTGGTTCACCTGCACCAAAACCAATTACTGGACGACCTGCTGCTTTAAGTGCTTTTGCTTTTGCATCAACGGCCAAAGTTGCAGACTCTGCAATTGCGGCGATACGGGCTGAGATACGAGGTGTCATGCCTGCAATTCTGCCGTATTTCAGGCGCGAGTTAGACCTGAACCCCACCTTGCCTCTACACTTCGACGCTCACGAGGGTTTGCTTTTCCCTATGGTTTTGCCATGCTCTCGCGAAGGGCAGTAGCTCAATTGGCTAGAGTTGCCGTCTCCAAAGCGGCCGGTTGGGGGTTCGAGTCCCTCCTGCCCTGCACGAAGTTTTAATGATCAGAGTTTTAGAAGCATAAGAGAAAGGAACGACGATGAGCGAATCAGTTGAACAAGCTGCCGAGAAACTCGGTCCCTTTGCACGCGTTGGCCTTTTTTATCGTCAAGTAATTTCTGAACTCCGCAAAGTTGTTTGGCCAACCCGTAGTCAGCTAACAACGTATACGGCCGTAGTACTTGTTTTTGTCACTTTCGTAATTGCAGTTGTATCCCTTATCGACCTTGTTCTCACAAAAGTTGTCTTCTGGGTATTTGGATAAAGGGAAAATGATGACTGAAGAATTAAATGTAGATGCGCAGCAACCTGATGCATTCGAGGCCGCACTTGCCGCTAATGCAACTGAGATTGCAACTCCAGATATAGAAGAGATTGTTGAAGCACCTGTTGCTTCAACTGAGCCTGAATTGGCGCTCGCATCTGATGAAGATGGCGATATCGAATCTGATGAGAATGATCCAAATGCAGAGTTTCGTCGCACACTTAGAACAGCACTTGGTGATTGGTATGTAGTTCACTCATATGCTGGATATGAAAAGAAAGTAAAGGGTAACCTTCAGAACCGAATTGCATCTTTAAATATGGAGGACTACATCTTCCAGATCGAAGTTCCTGAGGAAGAAGTTAAAGAGCTTAAGAACGGCCAGTTCAAGATGGTTAAGCGCAACATCTATCCAGGTTATGTTCTTGTTCGTCTTGATTTAACAGATGAGTCTTGGTCTGCAGTACGTAATACACCAGGTGTTACGGGATTCGTTGGAAACGCACACCATCCATCACCGTTAACAATGGATGAGGTCGAAAAGATTCTTGCACCACGTCCAGTTAAGAAGTCTGATAAGGATCTCATCCGAGTCGTTGACTTTGAAGTTGGCGAATCAGTAACAGTTATGGATGGACCCTTTGCAACCCTTCCTGCATCGATTTCAGAGATCATGCCAGAGCAGGCAAAACTCAAGGTTCTTGTCTCAATCTTTGGACGTGAGACACCAGTAGAGCTTTCATTCGGTCAAGTACAGAAGATTTAAAGAAAACTAAGAAGAAGAGGAAAAGAAATGGCACCAAAGAAAAAGGTAAGCGGCTTTATCAAGTTGCAGATTCAAGCTGGCGCAGCAACACCTGCTCCACCAGTTGGTCCTGCGCTAGGTCAGCATGGTGTCAACATCATGGAATTCGTTAAGGCATACAACGATGCAACTGCCTCACAAAAGGGCCAGATCATTCCAGTTGAGATCACTGTCTACGAAGATCGCTCATTTACATTTATCACTAAGACTCCACCAGCATCACGTTTAATCTTGAAAGCTGCCGGCGTTGAAAAGGGCTCTGCTGTTCCTCACAAGACTAAGGTTGCAAACATCACTGCAGCTCAAGTTAATGAGATCGCAACATTGAAGATGGCCGATCTGAATGCAAATGACATGGCTGCTGCTGCAAACATCATTGCGGGCACTGCTCGTTCAATGGGAATTACGGTAAGCGGATAACAACAAATTTCTTATCGCTAAATTGGCGATGAGATGTGGGAGGACCTCGCTGGTCTGCTAACCACAACCACTAAGTTCGAGATCATAAAGATCTTGAAGGAAATCTAGAGGATGAAATGAAGCGCTCAAAGAACTACTTAGCTGCGGCTGAAAAGGTAAAGAAAGATCACCTTTACACACCGCTAGAGGCAGTAACACTTGCCAAGGAAACATCAACCGTTAAATACAACGCATCGATTGAAGTTGCACTTGTACTCGGCGTTGATCCAAAGAAAGCCGACCAAGCAATTCGCTCAACAGTAAACCTTCCACATGGAACTGGTAAGACAGCCCGCGTTTTGGTTTTTGCAAACGGTGCAAATGCTGATGCAGCTCGTGCTGCAGGTGCGGACATTGTTGGTGGAGATGAACTCATTGATGAAGTTTCAAAAGGTCGTCTTGATTACGACGCAGTTGTTTCAACACCAGATCTCATGGGTAAGGTCGGTCGCCTCGGTAAGGTACTTGGACCACGTGGTTTGATGCCAAACCCAAAGACTGGAACAGTCACAACAGATGTTGCAAAAGCTGTTGAAGACATTAAAGGTGGAAAAATTGAGTTCCGCGTTGATAAGAATTCAAACCTGCACTTCCTCATCGGTAAGGTTTCATTTACCGCCGAACAATTAGCTGAGAACTATGCAGCAGCTATGGAAGAAGTACTTCGTGCGAAGCCAAACTCATCAAAGGGTCGCTATGTGCAAAAGGCTGTTGTTTCAACAACTATGGGACCTGGAATCGCAATTGATCCCAACCTAGTTCGTGAACCATCAGCTAATTAAGGAATTAGATTCCTTTTGATTAATCCTTTAAAAAAACCCTGGCCACAAGCCAGGGTTTTTTATTGCTCGCATATAAAACAGGCGTGATTTGACCCTAAGGCCAACCCACCCTTAGCCTTAGGCCATAACCAAAGACCGCAGGTCTAGATCAACCGCAAGGAAGATCTAATAAATGAGGAAATCTCAGCCCGCGTAGGTGTTCACGTAAATCCGTGCGCTTCTACGCGTTACGGATTTTTTTATTTCCTGAGGATACAAATGAAACAGGAAAGGTGAACCGAATGGCTCGCCCAGATAAGACAACAGCAGTTGCAGAGCTTGCGGAAGATTTCCGTACAGCTAATGCAACAGTGCTCACTGAATATCGTGGACTTTCTGTTACATCAATGAAGGAACTTCGCCGCGCCCTTGGTGCCAACACCAAGTACTCAGTAGTGAAGAACACGCTTACAAAGATTGCAGCAAAAGATGCTGGAGTAGAGATTGCAGATAATCTTCTAACCGGTCCATCAGCAGTTGCATTTATTAAGGGTGATCCAATTGATGCAGCAAAGAGCCTTCGTGATTTTGCAAAAGAAAATCCATTCCTAGTTATTAAGGGTGGATTTTATGAAGGTAAGCCTGTTACCAAAGAAGAGATCATGCAGCTCGCTAACCTCGAGTCTCGTGAAGTTCTATTGGCAAAGCTTGCTGGTGCAATGAAGGGATCGCTTGCTAAGGCAGCGCGCGTATTTGACGCACTTCGTATCAAACTTGAAACAGAACAAGGCGCACCAGCGCCAGTTGCAGTATCCGAGCCAGTTGCCGCAGAGGCGATTGCTGCAGTGGAAGCAACTCCAGCAGTAACAGAAGATGTAGCAGAGGCTCCTGTAGCTGAAGCAACAGTAGAAACTACAGAAGCAACTCCAGAAACAGAAGAGAAGGAATAACGAATATGGCAAAGCTCAACACAGTAGACCTATTAGCGCAGTTCAAAGAAATGACATTGGTCGAGCTCTCTGAGTTCGTTAAGTCATTCGAAACTGAGTTCGATGTAACAGCAGCAGCTCCAGTAGCAGTTGCAGCAGCAGGCGGCGCAGCAGCAGGCGGCGCAGCAGATGCAGGACAAGATGAGTACACAGTGATCTTGGAAAATTCAGGATCACAAAAGATTGCAGTGATCAAGGAAGTTCGCGCTCTTAACTCAAGCCTTGGCTTGAAAGAAGCGAAGGACCTAGTAGATGCAACTCCTGCCACACTTCTTGAGAAGGCAAGCAAGGAAACTGCAGACAAGGCAAAGGCAGCTCTAGAAGCAGCTGGCGCAACTGTAACAATCAAGTAATTTATTTAGTAAGGAACCCCCGCTTGGCTTTAATGCCAAGTGGGGTTTTCTTTTGAGTGCTAGCAAAGGTAATTAAAGCTGTTATAACTTTTTTTGAGAGTACCTTGTAAAAATACAAGCCAATTAAAATTATCGCTTGTAAAGATGGGAAAAGATCATGGAAAGAACGTATGTTGTTACAGGAGCAGCCTCTGGAATTGGCGCAGCAACAAGTAAAATGCTCAAGGCAGCTGGCAATAAAGTGATCGGTGTTGATATCCATAACACCGATGTCACCGCCGACCTTGGTACCGTACTTGGTAGACACCAGGCAGCGCGAGATGTCATCAAATCTGCAAATGGATCGATAGATGCAGTTATCGCATGTGCAGGATTGGCTAGTTCAACTGCCAAAACTGTTTGCGTTAACTATTTTGGAGTAACTGAGTTTCTATTTGCCTTGCAACCAACTTTGGCTCTTTCGAAAACTCCAAGAGTTGCTATAACAAGTTCTATGGCATCTTTAATGCCAAATAGCCCAGAGCTAGTGGAGGCCATGTGTGCTGATAATGAAGAAAAGGCAGTTGTGATCGCACAAGGTTTAGTCAATAACGGAACAGGTTTGGAACAGTTGATTTACGGTTCTACAAAACGTGCAATTAGTCGCTGGGTACGCCGCGAATCTATAAAACCAAAGTGGGCCGGAGCTGGAATTACTCTCAATGCTGTTGGTCCTGGAATCGTAAAGACTCCAATGACTGCAGATCTCATTGCGACAAAAGAGGCTCAGGATGCGATGGCCAAAGTAGTTCCAATGCCACTTAATGGATTTATGGAGCCAGAGACAGTTGCCTCACTTTTGGTCTGGCTGACTAGCCCAGAAAATACCCACACAACTGGACAGACTATTTATATAGATGGTGGCTCAGATGCAGCTTTACGCGGGGAAAATATCTGGGACTTGGCCAAACAAGGCTAAGTGCTCCACATAGTTAGCCAATTTGCTGACAAACCCTCTGCTTAGATGTATAAGCACCCAGTTGGACAGGGCAGGGGGTGAGTCGGTACCCTTCCACTTCGCACAAATTTCCAAGGTCAGGGCATATAGCGGCTGAGACCTAATAGTTGTGCTTTCCCGCACTTTGTCTGGAAGGACATCTCTTGGCCGCGTCTAAAAAAATCTCCGTTGCACCTCGTCGAGTTTCATTCGCAAAGATCCGTGAACCTTTAGAAGTTCCTAACTTATTAGCGTTGCAAGTTGAAAGCGTTGATTGGTTGTTAGGAAATGATGCATGGCGATCACGAATCGCTGCTGCAGGTTCAACAAATCGCGGAGAGATCCCTACGACATCTGGTCTAGAAGAAATCTTTGAAGAGATTTCTCCAATTGAAGATTTCCAAGGAACGATGTCGCTCTCATTCCGCGATCACCGTTTCGAGCCACCTAAGTACTCAATCGATGAGTGCAAAGAGCGCGATATGACTTATTCGCAGCCACTGTTTTTAACTGCAGAGTTTACAAACAATGTAACTGGCGAAATTAAATCTCAGACTGTATTCATGGGTGATTTCCCTGTAATGACAGCACGCGGAACTTTTGTAATCAACGGTACCGAGCGCGTTGTTGTTTCTCAGTTGGTTCGCTCACCTGGTGTTTACTTTGAGCGCCAGATTGAAAAAGCATCTGACAAAGATGTGTTCACAGCAAAAATTATTCCATCACGTGGTGCATGGATTGAATTTGAAGTCGACAAGAAAGATCTTGTTGGCGTTCGAATCGATCGCAAGCGTAAGCAATCTGTAACAGTATTTCTCAAGGCACTTGGTTGGACAACAGAACAAATTCTTGAAGAGTTTGGTGAGTTCGAATCAATTCGTGCAACTCTTGAAAAAGATAACGTTAATACTCAAGATGAGGCATTGCTCGATATCTACCGCAAGCTTCGTCCAGGTGAGCCACCTACTAAGGAAGCTGCACAGAATTTAATTGAAAACCTTTACTTCAATGCAAAGCGTTATGACCTTGCAAAGGTCGGTCGTTTTAAGGTCAACAAGAAGTTAGGTCTAAATCTCGAGCTTTCATCATCAATTCTTACTATCTCTGACATCGTTGCAACATTGCGCTACTTAGTAGCACTTCACCGCGGCGATCTATTGATGGAGTACGGCCGCGAAGTTCGTGTTGAAAAAGACGATATCGATCACTTTGGTAACCGTCGCCTTCGCACTGTTGGTGAGTTGATTCAGAACCAAGTTCGCATCGGTCTATCTCGTATGGAGCGCGTAGTTCGTGAACGTATGACAACTCAAGATGTTGAAGCGATTACACCTCAGACTTTGATTAATATCCGTCCAGTAGTTGCTTCAATTAAAGAGTTCTTTGGAACTTCTCAGTTGTCGCAGTTTATGGATCAGACAAATCCATTGTCAGGTTTAACTCACAAGCGTCGCCTTTCAGCACTTGGACCTGGTGGTCTTTCTCGTGATCGTGCAGGCTTTGAAGTCCGTGACGTTCACCCATCTCACTACGGACGTATGTGCCCAATTGAAACTCCAGAAGGTCCAAACATTGGACTTATTGGATCACTTGCAACATATGGTCGCGTAACAGCATTTGGATTTATTGAAACTCCTTATCGCAAAGTAAACAAGGGTCGTGTTTCTGACCAAGTTGATTACTTAACTGCAGATGAAGAAGATGAACACATTATTGCGCAGGCAAATGCTCCATTAACTGATGACAATCACTTTGCAGAAGCACGTGTACTAGTTCGTCGCCGTGGCGGAGAAGTTGAATACATTCCAGCTGATGAAGTTGATTACATGGATGTTTCTCCACGCCAGATGGTTTCTGTTGCAACAGCGATGATTCCATTCCTCGAGCACGATGATGCTAACCGTGCATTGATGGGCTCTAACATGATGCGCCAGTCTGTTCCTTTGATGCGTGCAGAAGCACCAGTTATTGGCACAGGTATGGAGTTCCGTGCAGCAGTAGATGCAGGCGATGTTGTCGTTGCATCTAAGGCAGGAGTAGTCACAGAAGTCTCTGCAGATGAAGTTAAGGTCATGGCAGATGATTCGACTTACCAAACATATTCATTACATAAGTTCACACGTTCTAATCAAGGCACTTCATACAACCAAAAAGTAGTTGTATCAGAAGGACAACGCCTTGAAGTTGGTTCTGTAATTGCAGATGGACCATGTACCGATCAGGGTGAAATGGCGCTCGGAAAGAACCTGCTTGTGGCATTTATGTCATGGGAAGGTCACAACTACGAAGATGCGATCATCCTTTCGCAACGCCTAGTTCAAGATGATGTTCTTACATCTATCCATATCGAAGAGTATGAAGTCGATGCTCGCGATACAAAGCTTGGCGCAGAAGAGATCACTCGTGATATTCCAAACGTTTCAGAAGAAGTTCTTGCAGATCTAGATGAGCGCGGAATTATCCGTGTTGGCGCCGATGTAGTACCTGGCGACATCTTGGTTGGAAAGGTAACTCCAAAGGGAGAAACTGAACTAACACCTGAAGAGCGTTTACTTCGCGCAATCTTTGGTGAGAAGGCTCGCGAAGTTCGTGATACCTCTCTTAAGGTTCCACACGGAGAATCAGGAAAAGTTATTGGCGTAAAGATTTTCGAATCAGAAGAAGGCTTCGAGTTAGCAGCTGGCGTTAACCAATTGGTTCGCGTTTATGTTGCACAGAAGCGAAAGATTCAAGATGGTGACAAGCTTGCTGGTCGCCACGGTAACAAGGGTGTTATTTCCAAGATTCTTCCAGTTGAAGATATGCCATTCCTTGAAGATGGAACTCCAGTAGATGTTGTTCTTAACCCACTTGGTGTACCTGGTCGTATGAACGTTGGTCAGGTTCTTGAAATGCACTTAGGTTGGGTAGCAAAAACTGGTTGGGATCTCTCTGGTGTTGATGCAGCATGGCAAAAGCACATGCGCGCAATCGGTGCTGAAAAGGGAGAGCCAGGAACAAAGTTTGCAACTCCGGTATTTGATGGCGCGTTAGAAGAAGAAATTTCCGGTCTTCTATCTGCAACTCTTCCTAACCGCGATGGCAATCAACTTATTGGTAAGAGCGGAAAGGCTAAGTTATTTGATGGCCGTTCCGGTGAGCCATACCCAACACCAATTTCAGTTGGATACATGTACATCTTGAAGCTTCACCACTTGGTGGATGACAAGATTCACGCACGTTCAACTGGTCCATACTCAATGATTACTCAGCAGCCACTTGGTGGAAAAGCTCAGTTCGGTGGTCAGCGATTTGGTGAGATGGAAGTGTGGGCACTTGAAGCTTACGGTGCTGCATACACACT
>JAIXXJ010000005.1 GCA_027490815.1 Streptomycetaceae bacterium | reverse complement strand
TTTGCAGAAGAAATTGCAACACCAACTGCAGAGATGAACTTTGCTGGACCTGTGACTTCGGCAAATTGGAATCCATGGAAGGTGAACTTTGGTTCAAGAACATGGCGACCATCGCGGTCTAGTGTGAAGTGATCTGTTGCTTTTGCTGTACGAAGAGCAGCAGTGTGCAGATTTGGCCCTGGTTCAAGGACTTCAGCGTGACGAACAGTGATGACATCACCTTTCTTGCCATCGACTGTCAGGCGTACCCAGCCTGAAATGTTCTGAGAGAAATCAAGAAGTGTGCGGCTAGTGTTCTTGGAATCTAGGATTCTTGATGGAAATTCATCAATTTTTACTACGCGAGTGGAAGTACGCGCAGAGAGAGTCTCTTTCGCAAATGGATAAACAACAGGTGTCGCCCATGCTGAATCATTAAATCCAGCAAGCTGCCAGCCTTTCTGTCGCTTTGTATAGTCAATAGTTGTTCCATCATAAATATCTGCAAATTGAATCTCGCCGGAAGAAACTTTCCAGGACTTATCTGTAGCAACAACTTCTCGAGACCCATCTGTATATGTAATCTCGAGTTGAGCAAGTAGGTGCAAGTTCTTGCCGTAGTTGTCATACATGTCCATAAAACCGAGCTTGCCGCGAGTCCACCCGTCAGCTAATTCAGCACTTATGCAGTTGCCACCGTCTTGAACTAATGAGGTGACATCATAGGTAATGAAAGTACGACGATCGTCATATGCAGTCCAACCAGGTGTGAAAAATTCATCTGTTACCGGAACTGCGTTGAGATAAAGAGTGTGAAGCCCTTCTGAGGCTGCATAAATACGAGCTTTTGCAACTTTCTTTGTAGCTTGGAATTCTTTACGCAAGATTGGAGATGGCTCGGAGTGGGATGATGAATCGCCAATTGATTCACCTTTTAGCTCGCTGCCTGATGCTAATCCTGTTTCAAACTTCGCGTATGGGCTAAACCCTGACCATCCATATTGAGTAGCAACGCGAACTCGAAGATGGCGCAATTCTCTTGCTTTGCTGATATGACCAGATGCAACTTGTTCAATCTGATCAGCACTTGTTACAGCAGTTGAGGTAATAACGTCTCCTGCTTCACCGACGGATGAGACTTCATACCCAACCTGTACTGCATCTGGATGATCACTTGAAATCTGCCAAGTCAGCTGAGGATCAAGGATGGGAAGGCCGATTAAGTCAGCCGAGTACTGCGTTTGAAGCCCAATAACTCTGGTTGCTTCATCGCGCTTCGATGACTCTGGAAGTGATGACATGACATTCCCCTTTGATTAAGTAAAAACTAGCCCTTAACAGAGCCAGCGGTAAGACCTGAAACTATTTTCTTATTGAAGATGATAAAGATAATCAGCGGAGGAATCGTGATCAGCAAGATGTCAGCAAAGAGCAAGTTGTATTGGGTGAGATAAGCGCTCTGGAAGTAGAAGAGGGTTAATTGAACGGTTGCATTTTCATTGCCTGGAAGGAAGTAGAGCGGATTGGTAAAGTCGTTGAAAACTGCGACAGATGTTGTGACAATAATGGTCACGTTCACTGGCATCAACAGTGGGAAGATAATTCGACGATACAACGAGAATCCCGTGCACCCATCCATTGCGGCTGCTTCATCGATTTCGCGTGGAATTGATGCCATAAAACTCTTGTAAATGAGTATTGCGAAGGCGGCGCTGTAGGCAACTTCGATAAGAATCAGCCCTTGCATTGTCTTGAATAGATTAAGGCGCTGCAGAACCCAAATGGTTGGTACCACAGCTGGTGGAACCACAAGTCCAGCGAGCACCATCATATTTGCAAAAGTTGTTAACTTTCCAGGACGTCGGGCAAAAACAAAGGCTGCCATTGAGCTAACAAATACAACCAGGGTAACCGATACCACGGTGAGGATTGTTGAGTTAATGAATGCCCTAATCACAATTCCATCATTAGTTTGCAATACAGTTTTGATGTTCTCCCACAGAAGAAACTTCTCTGGCATTTGGAAATTGAATTGAAATGACTCTTTGGAATTCTTGGAGGCTGTCAGAAATATGAGAACAAATGGTGCCGCAAAGACGAATAGCCCAATCGGTATTGCAACAAAATCAACCCAGTATTTGTGCAAAAATTTCTTCATGCTTGCTTCTCCTTCTTATTGAAGTACCAATACACCGGTGTGATGATTGCCAAAACGAAGAAGAGTAAAATTACGTTTCCTGCTGTTGCCAGCCCATAAAAACCAGCTTGGTACTGCTTGTAGTTAATCGACGCAATCACGTCCGAAAGGAATCCTGGGCCACCGTTGGTCATTGCCCAAATGAGATCGAAGGAGCGTAAGCCACCAATAAAACTCAGAATCACCACTGCTGCTGTCGCTGGTGTAACCAACGGAAGCGTGATGTTCCTAAATTTATCCCAGGCTCCTCCACCATCAACAGCTAGCGCTTCGTAGTATTCGTGGGGGATGCTTGCAAGTCCTGCCATATAGAGGACAGTTGCGATACCAACGCCTTTCCACACATCAACGAAAGCAACTGACAATAAAGGTAGGAGATTCGGGTCAACTAACCAACCAGGTCCATACGTTTCCCAGCCAATTAACTTGCCGAAAGAAACGATTGCCTTATTTACTGCTCCGTAATTGGGATCTAGCAGGATGCTAAAAGTAAATCCGACTCCAATTGTAGAAACTAAAACTGGGAAATAGACCACTGACCGTAAGAATCCTTTTGCTCTTAAACGACCAGTCAGAAGTAGCGCCAATGCAAGACCAAATACAACTTTCAGTCCTGAAGTGACAACACCATAAATAAGAGTGTTCTTGAATCCAATAGCTAGTGATGCTTCTTTAAAGTACTGAATGAAGTTTTCAAATCCTACAAACTCCCAATCAAAAAGAGTCCAGCGGGTCATCGAGAAGAAGAATGAAACAACTGTGGGAATGATGAAGAATACAGTGAAGATAATTGCAATCGGTAAAGCAAGAGCGTAGGAATATGGGCTTTTGATTTTCTTCTTGGCTGCCTTCACTTTTCCCCCAAAAAATACTTGTAATGAGTAAAACTGGCGGGCTGAATTATCAGCCCGCCAGTTTTATTACTTATTTGTTACCAGCCCTTAAGTCCGAGCTGCTTTGCCTGCTTAACGACATCTGCATCGTATGCAGCGGCCGCCTTCTTGGCTGTAGTGATTCCTAATCCAATTTCAATCAGGATCTTCTCAAGGTTTGGTCCCTTGATTGGTGAAACGAATTCAAGCGCCGGAGCGGTTGCATTCTTTGCAAAGTACTTCATGACGTCCTGGACTGCACCTGGAAGGGCATTAGGAATGTTTGCGCCCTTGATGTAATAAGGTCCGCCAGCAAATCCTTCAACACCGTTCATAACGTCAACAGCCTTCGCTGAAGTCATCCAGCCAACAAATTTCTTTGCAGCTGCAGCGTTCTTAGTTGCCGCAGGGATGTATGTTCCTGATGGAACCCACACAGTTACTCCGTTGACGCTTGCCTTTGGACCAGGCTGAGCAAAGAAGCCGACATCTTCAAGGTTTGCAGGTTGCTGTGCGGCAATCTGTGGGATAGCCCAAGTAGCCATTGGATAGTGAGCACCCTGACCTAGCGCGAGCTTATCGAGAGCCTGTGCGTAAGTTGTTGATGCATAGTCACGGTTGAAGTAATTGAGCTTCTTGATCTCTTCAATGTATTCGAAGCCACGAAGAGCTGTCTTGTTCTTTGCATACTTCTCTTTGTTTGCTGTGTAGTCCCTTGCGAAGTTTGGGTGCGCAGCTTGAACGTTGTAGTAATCAGCAAGAACGAAGAGCTGAGAAGTCCAAGTTTCCTTGTATGACTGAATAACTGGATCAATTCCAGCAGCCTTAATCTTCTTGTTATTCTCCATGAACTCTGCCCATGTTGTTGGAATCTTTAGCTTGAGCTTTGCGTAAATCTTCTTGTTATAGAGGATTCCACCAACGTTGGCTGTTCCAAATGGCACTCCGTAAACTTTCTTGCCAACAGAAACCACTGGGTAAAATCCGGAGAGAACATTCTTCAT
>JAIXXJ010000008.1 GCA_027490815.1 Streptomycetaceae bacterium | reverse complement strand
TGTGCGGTTGTCGCATTGAGTGGAAGTGAACTTCCTGCTGCAGCAAACACTGCGGTTAAGAAACTTCCTGGTGGCCGCATATCGGTTAATCTGAAAGCGGTCCCCGCATTAGCAAAGGTTGGTGGGGCAGCAAAGATTGGATCTGTAAAGGGGGTGCCAGTTGCGATTGCTCGCACTGGCACCTCCAAATACATCGCCTTTAATCTGTTGTGCCCTCACCAAGGGGTAACAGTCACGCAAAATGAGAAGGGATGGGTTTGTAATGCCCACGGCTCTGAATTCGAAGCTGACGGTGATTTGGTGTTAGGTCCGGCCACGTCAGGGTTAGTGCGGGTACCTATGAAGATCTCAAAAGGTCTAGCGACCATTGGGTAATTAAGATAATTCTTGATTAACCGAAGTTGTTAATCTTTTTGAAATTTATGGGCAGTTTTATGGGCAAAAATTAAATTTAGTATGAATTCAAGCGTGAAAATCTCAATTGTTACTCATGTCCGGCTTATAGGGCGACTCTTCTTCTATAATTAGCCAACGACGAGAGCAACTCCAAATAACTCAACAAAGGAGAAGACATGTCAGATGCAGCACGCTGGATGATCGCGTTTGCGTTTATATCCCTACCAAGTATCGCTTTTGGTGGTTACTTTTTACTTTCAATTCTAAAGCGCCAAGTCGGTACAGAGAACATCACTGCTGAGCAGCGAGATTATTTCCGAGCAGGACATGCACACGCTGGTGTTTTAGTACTTTTAGCAATCGTTGCTCAACTGATTCTTGATAGCTCAAGATTTAATGAGTCGATTACTTGGGCGCTACGTATTGGATTGTTTGCTTCTCCACTCTTGATATCTGGTGGATTCTTTGGCGGAGCTCCAAGAAAGCAAGGTGACAAACCAGGCGGTCTAATCAAATTGATTCCAATAGGTGCAGTTGTTCTGGCAATCAGCACACTCGGCGTGGGAGTTAGTCTTTTAATTCCAAGCAATTAATACCTACCTACCCATTCTGAGATTGTCCGGCCCATAGGTCGACTCTCGTTTATGCTTATCCTATGAAATTTGGCATGCATTCTGAGCAATATCAGAACAACTACTCCAAAGAAGAAGAGCAGAAATTCACCCAGGTATTCGGTGAACTGACTTCAGAATTTGCTGCCAAAATGGCTGAAGGCGTTCATGCCTCAGACGAGGGTGTTCAAGAACTTGTTAAGCAACATTATGAGTTTATTCTTCAGTTTTGGACTCCAAATAAAGAAGCCTACAAATCCCTTGCGATGACATATATCTTGCCATCTCCTTACAAGGACCATTATGAAGAGGTTGCGCAAGGTCTTGGTAAGTTCCATTACGACGCGGTGTGTATTTGGGCTGATAAAAACCTTTGAAGTTAACCGAGTTTTAGGGTGACTATTCCATTAATATTTCTCAATGCCAGCACTTAGCCACATGCTTTGGTTCAATGACCAAGCCGAAGAAGCCGTGAATCTTTACACAAAGATATTCGATAACTCTAAAATCCTTAATGCATCCAAACGCCCTGATGGGGGTGTATTCACAGTCGAGTTTGAACTTATGGGAACAAAATACACAGCTCTCAATGGTGGAGACATGTTCACATTCACAGAGGCCTTTTCTATTTGTATTTTGTGTGATGACCAAACAGAAGTTGATAAATATTGGGATGCGCTTATCGCTGGTGGAGGAGCTCCAGGCAGGTGCGGTTGGCTTAAAGACAAGTTTGGACTGTCTTGGCAGATCATTCCCAAGCAACTTGGTGAGTGTCTGAGTAATCCTGATCCGGTGAAGTCAGCCGCTGCGATGAATGCAATGATGGGAATGTCCAAGTTAATTGTTAGCGAGCTAGAAGCAGCAGTTAAGTAACTACGGCTATCGGGCGGTTCTTCTTAAATCATAAAGTTTAATTAGAAGTCTGAACGCAGTGACTTGGTGAACAATGCAATGATTGATGTCACTGAAAGTATTATGGCCAGTGCTATGTAAGTAGTACGAACCCCATAACTTTCAACTGAAAGCCCTGCTAAGACCATGCCTAATGGTGGGGCGGCGTAAAAAACTGCCGTCTGTACTCCAAAAACTCTTCCTTGTTGATCAGCCGGAACTCTCTGCTGAATAAGTGTGCTTATAAGGGGAGTGAATGGTCCCCAGAACAAACCTAGAAAAAATCCAGCCACGGCAAGGATCGGCAACGGTGGCAGAAACGCCATCGGAACAATACTCAGAGCAACTCCAATGAAAGTTGTGCGTACAAGATTCTTACGCTTCAGTCGAGCGCTTATCCATCCATAACCAAAGGATCCAACTGCATATCCTGCAGCAAGGGCTGAGATAACAATTCCGAGACTGGCGGGCTGACCTAAATCTTCAAAGTAGGTCGATAAGACAACTGTCTCAGTTGGTAGATAAATGGCTGCAATGATGAGAATAGAAACAGTTAAAGTACGAAGCAGTTTGTCATTCCAGAGAACCTGGAAGCCCACGCGAATACTGCGATTCGATTTCTCGCCCATTTCTTCAGCCAGATCGCGTGCGTCTCTGCCGAGATTGCCAACCCGCAAGAAAACGATAGCTAGTGCTGCAAAAATGAAAAGTCCGCCAGCGACCCAAAATGAATTCACCGCACCGACTGTTGAAATTAAGCTGGCTCCAACAGCAGGACCAAAAACCCACGCAACTCCCATAAAGCCTTCGTGGATTCCATTGAGTCGATCAAGTTCTATATCTGATGCCTTTGCAACATCAGCCAAAAGCGTTTTACGAGCCGTGTAGCCGGCAGGATCAAAGACTGCACCGATTACAGCGATGATGAAAATTGTCGTGCTAGTGAGTCCAGAAGTTAAAGCAACTATCGGAAATGCAACCACCGCAACAGCTGAGAGTAAGTCGGCTCCGATGCTCACCGTACGACGACCAATGTGGTCAACCAGCCATCCTCCAATAGGGGAGATCAACAAACCAGGCAGCGCGGAAACCGCTGCAACTAAACCAGCAAAGGCTGGGGAACCGGTCTCTTCAAGAATCAACCATGGAATTGTGATCATGACAATTGAATTGCCTAGACCGGAAGAAAAATTTGATAGTTGATGGAGAACAACTGGAAGTTTCTTTTTCATCAGATTACAAATTATACATAACTAGCAAATTCTTCACAAACAGTAGAGGAGAATTGGAGAGAAGATGTAATTTTCCTGTTCGCCTTTGCACGGAACAATGTCGTTTCAGGCTTAATGGCAGTCTATTTAAATAATGAAATACTCTTTTGCTTTCTTTGTCGCTTCATGCCGCCCATTTACATCTAATTTTCTATAGATGTTCCGAAGGTGCGTTTTCATTGTGTTTTTTGATACGTGCAAAGTTTGACCTATAGATGCGATCGAATTCTCTGAGACTAGATACTTCAAGACTTCAATCTCGCGAGATGTCAGTTGTTCTCCTGAATTTCTTACCAAGTTATTACGTTCTTTAAGGCGCTCAATTGCCAACCTACTCAGTGATTCCAGCCAAATAGAGTTGTTTGAAGTGGCTAAATTAATGATTGCTTCCAGGGTTAAATTATCTTGGCGCAAGAAAATTTCAAGGGCTCCTACCTGCTCGCCTTTATCCAAGGCGATTTTTAAGTATTCACGCTGTTTCTTGGCGCCTTCAGTTTTTACTTTAGATAAATGTAAATTTTTTCTAATGATATGAAATGCAGTCTCTTCTGCTAGTGCTTTGATATCACTTACGTCATTTTGTCGAAACTTGCCAACAACACTTTTTCCTAAATGCTGAAAATATGTATTTTCACCGTTGCGCTCTAGGATACTGTTGAGTCGACCCAAATCAATTATTTCGTTTTTAGCGAAGAACTCTGCCAAATCAACTAACCAAGTCAAGGCCTTTAGATCTGGATTCAAGAGGATCTCTTTTTTTAAGGCATCTATTTTGGCAGAGATTTCATCCTTACTATTTGGGATCCGAGACAAAATTCTAATTTCGCCTACTAAGCATAGATAGTGAATGAAGATCAGATTATTTTGCTTAGCCTCATTTTTTAGCTTTCGCATTTCATTTAAAGCCTCATCAACCATGGAAAACTCATACAAACATCGAGTAAGTACAAATTTGCAATCAAAAGGGGCTGCAATACCAACTCGATTCAAGGCTTCTTCAATTGCAATTGTGGTCTTAGCCAATTCATATGCTTTCTGATACTCGCCATGGGCAAGTAATTGCATGGATTTGATAGCAGATTTTGCGTGATCTAAAACATTTAACTCATCTGGATTATCTATTGTCAGAATATCTTCAGCGCATTTATCTATTAACTTGATGTCGGAAGTTACTAATCCAATACAGGCAACCAACCGAATTAATCTACCTGCATCCATTGGGTCTAAAGTGCCACTCTTAATTGGAGAGGCAATTGATATTGCAGCGTGTTTTAGTGATATTTGATAATTACCATTGTGGAAATTTATGTAGGCCCGACATAAGTTACTAATTTGATCAACCCAAACACGGATATCATCCTCGCGAGTATTTTCTTCAAGTTTATCAAGGAGGTAGATACATTTCTTGAAATCTAAATCAATTAAACAACCAATAGCCTCAAACCCTTTAGCCATGAATAAACTATTGGGTGATTGATCTAAAGAGCTTTTTGCAAACTCAATAAACTCTTTACCTTGACCACTTAGAGACAGCTCTGCCATTCTGGCTAAATACATGCGATAGAAAAAATCTAGGTCATTCTTTTCAATTGCGTTTTCAATGATCTTGTGGACGCTGCTGGTATAGCGGGGTAGAGGTGACCCCACATCTTTATTGCTCACCCGCATAGGGTGACGCATGAGCAGCATTTTTTCACCCTTTAAACACAGAAAAGGGGTGATAAACACGGGGGATTTGCTAGATAGGTGGCCGGGAGAAGTCAGTTGAACTGCGAGTTATTACCCAGTGAGTAGGCCGACGAGACCCGCAGGGGCTTCAAAGTAGGCAACTGATCTTACGAACTCTGTTTAAACGAGGCGTAGTCATCAGTAACTATCCCCTGCACACCTAAGCTTTCTAACTCTTTGCCTTCTGCAGCAGAATTTACAGTCCAGACATAGATAGCGATATTTGACCGCTGGCAGGAAGCTATGAATCTTTTTGTAAGAATTTGTAATCCATACATGGATTGAGGAATCATCGCGAACTTATCTGCCGACTCTAAGTTCACAATTCTTTGCAAGCCCAATCTAATCAAATGAATTTCTTTGGGGGTCAGTGCTGTTCGAAGCGATGGAAATTCCTTCCTGACCTGATTTACCCGCTTGCTTGAAAATGATCCAACAATAAAGTTAGAGAAATCTCGTGTTCGAAGCCACGCAATAAATGGTGTTACTGATGCATCGTTTTTCATGTCAATCGAAACTATTGCCTCCGGAAATGCTGTGACTAGAGCATCAAGTGAGCACCATTGATACAAGCCTAATATTGGACTTCTATTCAACTCTTCAAAGGTCAGATTGATGATTTCCTTATCAATACCCGTTAATCGCTTGATATTTGAGTCGTGGGCCAGTACCAAGGTCCCATCTTTGGTTACATGGATATCAGTTTCAAAATGACGTATGCCATCTTTCCAAGCTTGTTCAAATGCTTCTAATGTGTTTTCAGGTCCAGGATTACCGCGATGTGTCCAAACAATCATTCAAGCGACCAGAATGGGCCATTTATTTTTTAAAGCGATATTTTGAAGTTGCTTATTGGGATTAACAATAAATGGATTTCCAACTGAAACCAGGAGAGGTAAGTCATTTGCAGAATCACTATAGGCAAATGACTGTGATAGATCGTAAGCTTTCACTTTTGCTAATTCCTTAATTGCATGAGCTTTATTGATTCCGTGCATCGCACCCGCTCGAAGTTCACCGGAGTAGTAACCTTCTATTACCTCGCCAGATGTCCCATAGGCCCCAGTCATGTTGAGCTTGGAAGCCACAATTGATGCAATCTCAATTGGCGCGGCAGAGACGACCCAAGTGTCATGTCCTATGCTCTGGTGCTCTTCAACTCTGCGCTGCATATTTGGAAAGATTTTCTTTGGTAAAAACTCTTGGACAATCTCTTCACACAGTTCGATAATAAGTTGCTGTGATCGGCCACGAGCAAAATCTAGAATCTTCTTCGTCGCATGGCTCATTGCAGTCATGCTCTCCTGTTTTTGTTTTCTGAATTTGTAGTTTTCGAGGGCAAATGATGCAATTTGGCGGCGTTGGAGAATTCCTGACTTCACCAATCCGCGGACAAAGTAGTAAATGGATGAACCGTCTATGAGAGTGTTGTCGAGGTCAAAGAAGGCAGCTCGGGGGCTCTTTTCAATCGCAACAGGCTTCATGAGAAAAGGATGACATTTATCTGGGGCGCATCGCCTATAAATGAACTGAACAGAAAGTGAATGCTGCGCAAAGAGTTCCCTCAATCTGAAGTCGAAGGTTAAGGCGGCATTAACCAGGAGTTAAACCTGTGAACTTCTTGGGCCTCTATAAATATCCCATGCGAGTACTAATCTCGGCAGAGTCATTTCTTCCACGCACCAACGGCGTGACGAATTCGGTACTTCGCACAGTCCGCTTCCTGAAAGAAAATGGGCATGAGGTTCTTGTCATCGCACCGGGAGAAGGACCAATCTCAGTTGATGGCATTTCTATCCGACGAGTACCAGCACTGGCCTTTCAAAAATTTGCACAAGTCGATATACCTGGTGTTCCAACATCGACTTTAATTAGGATAATTAAGGATTTTGCCCCTGACGTCGTCCACTTGGCATCACCATTTTTATTGGGTGAGCAAGTTAGAAAAGCAGCCCAAGCTTGTGGGGTGCCAGTCGTTGCCAACTACCAAACCGATGTTTCTGGATTTATCAACTTTTATCGTCTCACCACAGCGAAGGTACTTGTTGAAAAGCGGCTCAAAAAAATCCATAACGGTTCAACAGTAACACTTGCACCTTCTAGTGATTCGGAAGACTATTTAACAAGACTTGGGATCTCAAGAATTGTGCGATGGGGACGTGGCGTGGACCTCGAGCAGTTCAATCCAAAATGGCGATCTAGGAGAGTTAGAAAGTCTTGGGGAGCTGACGAGAACACTTGCGTTATCGGTTTTGTAGGTCGCTTGGCTCCAGAAAAGCAGGTGCACAAACTTTCTTTGCTTGGAGATATTGGAAAACTTACCGGCAAAAAGGTAATTCAAGTAATTGTTGGGGATGGCCCAAGCAAAACTGCTCTGCAAAAAACCTTACCAGATGCAATTTTTCTTGGACATCAAAGTGGTGAAGAGCTAAGCCGTGCAATCGCCTCTATGGATGTATTGATCACAACTGGAGAGAACGAAACATTTTGCCAGGTAATTCAAGAGGCCATGGCGGCAGGATTACCAGTGATTGCTCCTGAAATTGGTGGACCAAAAGATTTAATTGATCACGGAACTACCGGACTTTTCTATAAGCCGAGTGATAATTTTGATATCCGAAAAAAAGTTTTACAGTTAGTCAATGACAATGAACTAAGAGCACAAATGAGCAAGAATGCCTTTGCAAAGGTTCAAAGCCGCACCTGGTCCAAGGTTTGCTCAGAGCTATTTGAAATCTATGAGCAGACTCTTCTGGAAAGTAAGAGTGAAGGCTTTGCTTCATGACTCGCATAGCCCACATCGCCAATATGTATGGTCCAAAAAGCGGTGGACTAAAAACAGCAATGCGTGAACTAAGCCATGAGTATGCCTTGAGAGGCCATGAAGTTTTACTAGTAGTACCTGGAGCAAAGAGTGAATATTCCAAGACAGGGGCGATCACAACAATTAGTGTGGCTGCGCCGAGAATTCCCTTTTCCGGTGGCTATCGGATAATTCTCAATACTGGGGCAGTTATAGACATTCTAAAAAATTTCCAACCGGAGGTCTTAGAGGTATCTGACAGAACGACTCTTTTACGCGTTGCACGTTGGGCACGAAAAAAAGAAATACCAACTGTATTTTTCGCCCATGAGCGTGTAGACGGAGTTGTGAAAGCCTTTGGAAAGTTAATCCCTTACAAAAACTTCTTAACTCGCCGTTGGAATATATTTACATCAAAATCTGTAGATCGAATAGTTGCAACTACAAATTTTGCAGCAGGGGAGTTTGTGGATCTGGGGATGCAAATAAGTAACACGTACAGTTCACAGCTTGTATCGATTCCTTTGGGTGTTGATTTAGAAGTATTTGATCCCTCAAATAGACATTCAAATTCTGATCTCTACGGGAGTCTTCCAGATCAATTCTTGTTGGCCTGTACACGCTTATCTAAAGAGAAAGACCCTCTATTTATTCTAGAGATTGCTAGATCTCTGGCCGATTTTGGCATTGAAACTCCCATTGTTATCGCTGGATCTGGGCCGATGGAGAAAAAGATCGCACGAATTATCGAAAGCGAAGAGTTAAATGTCATTCTTTTAGGCTTTGTCGCAGACAAAGATTTTCTTGCTAAGTTAATGTCACAAGCCAGCGCCTTCTTGGCTGTGGGTCCCATTGAAACATTTGGACTAGCCGCACTTGAATCACTTGCATCAGGTACTCCAGTCATTTGTCGCCAAGAAGCAGCTATCTCTGAAATTATTAGTTTGAAGTCAGGTTCAGCACTCCCTCGTGATGTGGCCCAGTGGCGTGATCAGATCATTGATTTCTTACATCTAGATCGTGAATCTGTCAGAAGTCATGCCCGTGCTCGCGCCGAAACCTTCTCTTGGGAAAGAAGTGCAGATATGTTGCTTGATTTATATGAATTGGAGCGCACCGCATGACAACTCCTACATTCGAGCAGAGTGGTTTACACAATAGAAATCCTTTGTATCAGCTTCGTCACGTCACCAATTTAAAAGTGATTGCAATGGGAGATAGTTCTGTTTTTGGGGTTGGCGATCATGGTGACACCATTCCATCGGTGGGAGCAGGATGGGCTGGAAGACTTGCCCACGATCTAGACGCAACTCGCTTTATAAACGTTGCTAAAAATGGTTCTAGAGCCAGGGATTTGGTGAAAAATCAACTCAGTGCCGCACAAGCTTTAGATCCAGATTTAGTTTTAATCTGTATAGGCACCAACGATGTGCTTCGGGGGGATTTTTCACCCGAAGAGATTCGCGAATCTTTGTTTAAAGTAATTGAAATGTTGGATAACTCCAAAACTTTGATTGTTTTGTTGGGATTACCTAATCCGATGCGTACAGCGCCAGGACCGATAGTGCTGCGAAAGATACTCTGCGCTCGAGTAGCAATAATCAATCAGATTTACTCAGAGATTTCTGATAAAGGATTGGCCCTTTTTGTCCCAACATGGAATTCAAAGATCGCTCACGAAAAACGACTGTGGCATATAGATCGCATGCATCCATCTCCACAGGGGCATCAACTTATTGCCGATCTAGTGCGAAGAAAGATGGAGCTTCCTAGACGTTCACGCAAGAAGTTAGAAACTAAAATTGACGTCACAAAGAGCAAAGAGACCAAATGGCTGTTGATAAATGGCACGAAGTGGTTTGTGAAAAGAAGCGTTGATTTAATTCCAGCACTAATTTGGCTGATTATTTCAGAAAAAATTCGCCAAATTAGAAAAATTAATTAACTAACCTACTTCTCAAGAAAGCTAGTTAGCTATAGGAATAAGCGAAACAGCAAAGATTTGCCAGGCTAGAAGTGATTTAGCACCAAGGCTTAAGACTAAGTAAGTCTTTTCACCAAACATGTAATTAGTCCATTTTCCGACTCCGCGATACTGCAACCACTGATTCAGGCCAAAACAGAAAAAGAAAATAGCTTGAACGATCATGATTAAGAAAAGCCCATCAGGTGCTTCATCTAGAGGGATTTGAGAGATATTTACTGCCATTGCTAACCACGGCGTAATTCCAGCAAGTGTTCCAAACCAGAATGGCATCATTGTTGTTGAAGTGCGACCTGGCGGGTTCATTTTCTCTTGCAGCCAACCAAATAGAATCATCGCAATATTCGCGCCAACGACGGCCACCAATGCTGCAAGAGTCAAAATTCCCCAGTACATACTGATAATCGCAACCATGAGAGATGCGCTAATTGAGTATTCAGCCCAGCGAAAGCGGTTGATTCCCTTTTTAAGGTCGGTTTCATATGTGTTTCGTGCAAATGTTGATGTGAGCAAATGATCTAAACCAGCTAATGCAAGGAATGCGCCTATTACCCAGCCAACTCGAACTTCAAAAAGGGTTGAAGTAACTAACCCCTCTGTTCCTGGGGGACCAGCTGGAAATGAGCTAAGTACCTTAAGTGCAAAATCATTTGTAAGGAGCAACATGGCTATTGCCTGCCCAAAGTGGAGAATTGTTAGCGTCAGGTTCCATTTACGAACATTGGCTAATTTTTCAGTGGTAACTCCAGTAGCAATTACTGCATTTGTTGCTGACATTCGCATCTCCTTATAGAGGAACATTTGATAGGCATTAATTGAGCTCAATTTCATTTAAGTTTAACATTTAAGGCGATATTTATAAGGCGTGACACAGATGGCTGTAATTAAACAAAGACACCATGCTCACTTTGCTAGCCATTTCTTGCGCTCAGTTTCCGAGAATTTCTCAATGGCATAGCGAAGCATGGTCCTTGGCATCACAGAAACATTTGTCTCTAAGAATCTCCTTAGTTCGATTGGATTGCGTTTACCCATTTCACGGAGCATCCAACCCGTGGCCTTGTGAATCAAATCTTGTTCATCACCTAGTAGCACCTGGGCAACAACAACAGTTGGCTTTGGAATTGCTTCTCGGATAAAGGCAAAGGTAAAGACAATTGCAACCCGTCTTTGCCACAGGGATTTACTCCTTGCAAGTTTAAGAAGTAATTGGTTGCTTGAGCCTAATCCAATCAAATATTGACCAATGATGGGTGCACTTACATCTACTAGATCCCAATTGTTTACTCGCTCTGCCTTTACCTGTTTTAAGTAGAAATCAAATATCTTTTTGTGGACAGTCGATTCTGAAGATGACTTGAATTGAAGCGTCAGGATCACTAAACCACAGAAGCGAACCTCATGAAACTTAGAGGCCATCAGCTTATCTATTTGGGGCAGTGATAAATCTTTGTATTCATTGGCAATTTTTCTTGTCTGCGGGACCGTAACGCCCAAGAAAATATCGCCATGCCCATATTCGCCCTTTGATGTTTTAAAGAATCTTTGTAAGTGTCTGGCTTGGGTCGGGCTTGCCTCATCCTGTATCGCTTTTATAACTCTAGCTGCAGACATAAGAAAACTTTACATTAAACAGTTCAACTGGTTCTATATATCTGGGGGCGCAAATACACCCCCAGACTCCCTAGGTTTAGCGTTTAAATGCTGCCAAGTGGTTCTGTGAACCCGCCTTTAAGTAGTTAACAACAAATTGAATATCTTCTTGTGTAATTAAGGCTTCCATCGTTGTTAAGTCAGCAATATCTTTTTCTTCAATAATGATGCCAACCTGGATTGCATCAAGGGCAGATAGCTGACCCTTAGTGATCAAAGTCTTATAGAGAGCACTTAGTTCTGTATTGAAAAAGACACCTGGCTTACGCTTTAACGTTGGATTCCAAAGTCCATAATTTTCTAAAACAATTGACATTTGATCTAGATGGAACTGTTCTGCATTAGCAATGTTTCTGAACTTAGGATAGGCAGAAGACTTTGCTAGCACTGTGTAAACATCACGAGCTAGCTTTTCCTCTTCAACCATGTATTTAAGTCTGCTCTGAAGTGCCGCAGATGTGTAAGGAACTGCTGAATATGCTGGGAGACCTGATCCGAGAATTGTTACTGCGATTAATGCCGAGACTGAAATAATCTTGTTCTTCATATTGCTCCTAAGCGAGTGGAAAAGGTATCAAGTGATACGCGCATAGAGTCACATCAATTAATCACTGAGAACACCAAATCATCTGGTGCCATCTCTCAAGCCTGATCAATTGGTGCTACCTCTCTGGGCCTTGATTCGAGGCTTGTGTGATTCATGCCTTTGCCTGGAAAGGCACTCCTGTAGCAACTTTCAGTGATCTTTAGGCAGACACGTGAGGCATTGATCTTCTAATCATTCCAATCTCCCATAGGCTTTTGAAATGAGCGCTTTAGATTTTCTGATCATCGGTGCTCAAAAGTCTGGTTCAACTAGCCTGCGAGCATTTCTTGGTGAACAAAATGAAGAAATTTTCATTCTCAAGCGTGAGCGCCATTTTTGGAATACTGATGCTCATTACCAAGATGGAGCAGGCCTTGGTGAATACCTTGAAAAATTTGCTGAGGCTTTGCCACATCAGATTAAGGGAGAAAAATCTCCCAGTTATCTTGTAAGCAAAGAAGCACCTGGGCGAATTCACAAGCACTTTCCTGAAGTAAAAATTATCGCGATTTTAAGAAATCCCATTGATCGCGCTTATTCTGCTTATTGGCACGGACGCCGGATAGGGGCAATTTCAGCTAAGACGACTTTTGGTGATGCAGTTCGAAATTATAAAATTAATCAAGGGAAACCCTTTGGAGATGTTGTTACTCCGGGGCATTATTCCCAGCAAATTGCTCGCTACCTTGATTTTTTCCCCCTCGAGCAACTCCATGTTTTAAGTTTTGAATCTACTTTGAGTCAGACCAATGAACAGCTTCAAGGAGTCCTTAAGTTTCTTCTTCCAAATTCCAGCATTACTTATGGGGATCGTCAGTTGGATTTTCCAAAGCGCAATGTTGCACGGGCAAGTAGATTTCCAAAGATAAACGAAGCAATCTTTAAGAGTAAATTGATTAGCTATTCGAGAAAGTCGAAAATCTCAAAAAAGTATTTAGTTGATTTGAAAGTTCCAGATATGTTGGATGCCGATCGAGAGTTTCTTCAAGAAATCTATGCAGGGGAAAATCAGGCACTACAGTCGATTCTGGGCAAGAATTTTGCTTGGAACACCTAGCTAAAGCACTAAATTATTGGAACTCGATACTGACGTTTGCCTGATTCCAATACATAAGTGTCGTATAGCTTTCGTGCAGTTTGATTTGTTTCATCAGTGTTCCAATAGACCCGTGAGCAACCACGTGCTTTAGCCTCATTAATCACTGCATCGATTAAGGCTCGACCTATTCCCTGTCCGCGGATGCTCTGATCAACGAATAGATCCTCCAATAGGCATTGACCGTTTTCTGACCACGTTGAATTTTGAAAGTTGAAAGTAGTCATTCCCATGATCTGACCATCACGTTCGGCCACTAGGCAATAAAGATTAAAGTTGGGATCAAGTAAACGCTTCCACGTAACTTCAGTTTTATCGGCTGAAAACTCAGTTTTGTAGAAAGTTAGATACCCCTTCCACAGTTGGAGCCAACGCTCTTTATCGCCCAGATCTACTGGTCGAATGGACAGGTTCATAACCAAAGGCTACCAAACACATCCACCGGAACTCCTTTGGTAAATGTTCAACGGTTCCTCTTGTTCCGGCCAGGTAATGACATACATTTTGCCCAGTAGAATCGGCACATGCATACAAAAGCTGAATTTTGGTTTGATCCAATGTGCCCATGGGCCTTCATTACTTCCAGATGGATCCTAGAAGTTTCAAAAGTTCGTGACATTGAAATTTCTTGGAACATTTTTAGTTTGCCTCATTTAAACAGAGATAGAGAAATGCCTGAACGATATAAAACTATCTTTGCTAATTCTTGGTCTTGCACCCGTGTTATCAAAGCCGTTGAAAATCAGTTTGGCAAGGAAAAAACTTTGCCGCTCTATACAGCAATTAGCACTCGTATTCATGTCCAAAAAGAGAGCGTCTCACAAGATCTTTTAATTGATGCCCTTAATGAGATTGGCGTAGATTCAAAATTTGCCCAAGAGATGAATAACTCGGATTGGGACAAAGAGATCATCCAAAGCCATGAACGAGGAATAAAACTAGTTGGTGATGATGTAGGAACGCCGATTATTACAATCAATGGGATTGGATTTTTTGGTCCAGTAATTTCTCCTGCACCTAAAGGTGAAGAAGCAGGAAAACTATGGGATGGAGTGGTTCTTTCTGCTTCATATCCTGGTTTTTTTGAGATTAAGCGTTCAAGGACTGTTGGTCCAATTTTTGACTGAACTGAGGGTCAACAACAACAGTTCTATCGCGCATCTTGTTCACTACACGGGTAACCTTGCGCAGGTTAAAAAAACATGAGGAGCATTCGGATTGCCTAAAGCAGATATTAGAACGGCGTTGTTGGCCTATGGCGCAATTGGTGATGAACACAATAGAGCTTTGCTCTCAACACCAGGGATGGTTCTTTCTGCGGTTTGTGACACTAATCCAGAGCGAGTAGATGCAGCGCTTCAAATCGCTCCAAATGCCAAAGGCTTTAATGATGCAAAGGCGATGCTTGACTCTGGAGAAATAGATCTTGTGGTTGTCTCAACACCACCTAACTCGCATTTTTATTGGGCTAAAGAAGCGTTAACGCGTGGAATAAATGTTGTACTAGAAAAACCAATGGCTCTGACAACTAAAGAGTGTGATGAGCTAATGGCGATCGCTGATACATCCCAACTTTTACTCGTTGTCTATCAAAATCGTCGATTTGATGCAGATTTTGTGACCATAAAATCCTTAATTGATTCCGGTGCAATCGGTGAAGTCTTTCATTACGAAAGTTTTGTGGGTGGATATTCAAAGCCGTGTTCGTATTGGCACTCAGATGTTGCAGTTTCAGGTGGTGCAATATTTGACTGGGGCAGCCACTTTATTGATCAGATTTTGGATATTATTTCATCACCACTTCAATATGTAACTGGACTTAATCAAAAACGAGTATGGAATCACGTAACAAATGCTGACCATGCACAAGTAACACTTACATTTACAGACGGAGTTCAAGCAATCTTTACAAATTCTGATCTGGCCGCAGCTCGAAAGCCTAAATACTTTATTCTCGGAACAAAGGGTTCGATAGTGGGGGATTGGGATTTAAGCGCTGGGGAATCAGTGGCCGATCTTCCGGCAAAAATCTCTGTTCACCGCGCCGATGGCAGCGTTGAAGCTATTGAGCTTAAGTCATTGAAACCCTATGCATTTCATGAATCACTTGTTGCAAGAATTAATGAGGGCAAGACAATGTCTGTGACATCAACACAATCTCGAGATGTTGTTGCAATTATGCAAGCTGCAGAGGAATCTGCACTAAAAAACGGTTTACCCGTTACTGCAAAGTTGCTTAGAGCATGAGTATCCGTTGGGGATTTCTAGGTGCAGGATCAATTGCAACAAAGGCATTAACACCTGCTGTTCATGCTGCAAAGAATGCGACGTTGCAGGCAGTTGCAAGTCGAGATGTAATTCGCTCTCAATCATTAGAACCAGTAAAAGTTCATTCAACTTATCAAGATTTACTCGATGATACAGATATTGATGCGGTCTATATTTCCTTAGCAAATCATCAGCACTGTGAATGGAGCATCAGGGCGCTTCAAGCAGGAAAACATGTGCTTTGTGAAAAGCCAATTGCAATGGATGCAAAAGAAGTCAGATTAATGGCCGATGCGGCAAAAGAGAGTAATCGTATGCTCGTTGAGGCAGTATGGACGCGTTGGCATCCACGTTTTATTCGCATGGTTGAGCTTGTGCACAGTGGTGCAATCGGTGAGATTAAAGCAATCGACGCATCATTTACATTTCCAGGCACGCTTGAAGGAAACTACCGATTATTGCCAGAGATGGGTGGTGGAAGTTTGTTTGACGTTGGACCATACCCACTTCATGCATGGTCTGCGCTGACGCAAGGTGATTTGAAAATGAAGATTAACTCGATACAACGAAACACTGCACCAACAGGTGTTGATATGACAACTCGAATCAATGCAACATTAAATGGCTCTATCGCGGTTAATGCTTTGACATCATTTGAACGAGAAGAAGAACAACTGTTGCTCGTAACTGGATCGGTTTCGTCAATTGAAAATATTGGCAACGACGCATTTACTTCTCTTAGAAGTCCAAGTGTTTTAAAGGTTGGGGATTCACTAGAAAACTTTGCCCCCGCTGATCCATATCAATTAATGGTTGAAAACTTTGGGGCGCAAATACAAGGTGAGGCAAGCTGGATACTTCCAATAGAAGAAACAATCCGGGTAATGGAGATTCTGGATCAGATCGCATCCACTACTAGCGGATTAACTCCCTCATAAACAGGCAACTAAGCCTTGATTTGAGGCTGACACAGGGTTTCTTCACGCTTCGTTAACCTTATGTTCACTTTTCCTATGCTTTACATTACAGGTGAGCGTGCATGATCAGCCTGTGAGCATCCTTGAAAATCCAGTAAACCCTGTCCCTACAAAGGTTCCTGAACCTCGCGAAATAACAACGGAACCTCGGCTTTCAGATCGGGTGTTTAGGACAGTAGTTAGCTCCGGTGGTTTTATCTCACTAGTTGTACTTGGTTTGATTTCACTTTTCCTTCTCTACGAAGGCCTCAATATTTTTAGGTCTGAGGGTTTGAGTTTTATTACATCTTTTGAATGGGTTGCAGAGAGTATTGAAAATGGAACCGAAGCTTCCTATGGAATTGGAGCAATGCTCTATGGCACTCTGGTAATTGGTTTCATCGGACTGTTCTTTGGATTCCCACTTGCGTTAGGTGCAGCGTTGTTCCTCTCTTACTATGCACCTGAATGGCTTAAAAAACCTATGGTTTTAGTTATAGATATAATGGCCGCAATTCCTTCTATTGTCTTTGGACTCTGGGGATATTTTGTACTGATGCCACAGGCCGAAGAGTGGGCCAGATTGATAAACAAGTACCTAGGGTTTATTCCAATTTTTTCAATGCCTGGCGATTTTTATACTCGTTCGCCTTTTATTGCAGGACTTGTCCTTGCAGTAATGATAATTCCCATCATCACTTCCATCTCTCGTGAAGTCTTTGCGCAAACTCCACTGGATCGAATTCAGGCAGCATATGCTTTAGGTGCAACCAGATGGTCAATGATTCGCGCTGTTGTTATTCCTTACGGAAAAGGTGGAGTGATCGGTGGCGCAATGCTTGGGCTGGGCCGTGCGATCGGTGAAACTGTTGCTGTTTACACAGTACTCAACTTGGTTTACGACATACGCCCAGAGATTTTTTTGAGTGCAGGTGGTTCAGTCGCATCATTAATCGTAAACAAGTTTGGTGAGGCTACTCCGCCAGAACTTAAGGCGCTTATGGCGGCTGGATTTGTTCTCTTTATTGTCACACTTGCTGTCAACTTTCTTGCAAATGCGATCATCAATAGAACAGCGCGACAAGGATGAGTACTTTGACTGACAACATGCCGAAGGAACCGTTGGTTCCAAATAAATTGTCTACGCCCAAGCCAATCAAGCCCTGGAAAGCGACTCCTAAGCAGTTGCTACCAGATTTCCTGGGTGCAATTGTTGCTGTAGTTACCAGTCTGGTAGTGGTTGCATTCTCACCGATGGCTGGCATCCTAGGATTCATTTTGACTTTCATAGTCATCTCAATTATTACTGCAGCATCCATCAGTGGGATTCGCCAGGATCGCAAAGCCGCCGCTAACTCGGTCTCAACTATGGTCATTTATTTCCTTGCAGCTTTTGTATTGCTTCCGGTTGTCTCCATAATCTTTGAGATAATTCGAAAAGGAGCACCAGGGCTTTCCTTTGGCATATTCTTTGATGACATGTCGGTTACTGCCTCGGATGCTCCATTGAGTGAGGGTGGGCTCCTTCATGCATTAGTTGGATCACTGTATGTTGTTGTGCTAGCAACTATTGTCAGTATTCCAATCGGAATTTTGACAGCCCTTTATCTGACCGAAGTTAAAGGTAGGGCTGCTGGAACAGTTAGATTCTTCGTGCAAGCGATGAGCGGCGTACCTTCGATTGTTGCAGGTCTATTCATCTATGCGGTTTGGATGATTTCATTAGGTGGAACCTACACAACTGCTGCTGGTTCATTAGCTCTAGCAATCTTGATGATTCCAACTGTAGCCCGCACTGCAGAAGAAGTTTTAAAATTAATCCCCACTGATTTACGAGAAGCTGGATTAGCCCTTGGTGCCACACAATGGAAAACGGTGGCACTTGTTGTTATCCCAGCAGCCCGTAGTGGTCTAATAACTGCAGTCATTTTGGGTACTGCGCGCGTGGCAGGTGAGACTGCTCCATTGCTGCTAACCATTGGTGGAAATGATGCGATGAACTGGAATCCACTCAGTGGAAATAACTCAGCGCTCCCATTCTATGTTTGGAAAAATTTTGGTTTAGGTACTGAAACTGGAGCTGATCGCGCGTGGACCGGAATTTTTGTACTTATGGTTGTGGTCATGATCTTTTTCAGTATTGCACGTGTTTTGGGAAATAAAAAAGGGTAATCGGGTATGAACAACGAGAGAGAGAATGAAATGTCAGAGACAAAAACAAACTCCTTAGCATCTATTGCTGCAGCTAGGACTCCGGGGACCACTGCTATGGGTGTTGGGCTAGAGGCACGAAGTGTGCATGCATGGTTTGGCCAAAAGCACGTGCTCTCTGACATTTCCCTTGATTTTTACGCCGGCACAGTAACCGCACTCATCGGTCCATCGGGCTGCGGAAAATCTACTTTCATTCGGATTCTCAATCGTATGCACGAATTTATCCCAAGCGCTGCAATGGCTGGCGAGGTTCTTTTAGATGGTAAAGATGTCTATCGAGCTGGTGTCGATGTTACGAAGATTCGCTTAGGAATTGGAATGGTTTTTCAGAAGCCAAATCCATTCCCTTCGATGACAATTAAAGAAAATGTACTTTCGGGGCTTAAGTTAGCTCAGATTAAAATCAACAACGCTGATGAATTGCTGGAAGATTGCCTTGTGCGTGCCGGTTTGTGGAGTGAAGTTAAAGATCGCCTAGATCAATACGGCGGAACTCTATCTGGAGGACAGCAACAGCGTCTTTGCATCGCTCGCTCCCTTGCAGTTAAGCCTCAGGTTTTACTGATGGATGAACCATGTTCTGCTCTAGATCCTGGATCAACGCTTCGGATTGAAGAGACAATTCGTGACCTTTCAAAGACAATGACCATTGTTATTGTCACCCACAATATGCAGCAAGCAGCACGTGTATCCGATTACACCGGCTTTTTCCTCTCCGATGGGGGCCCAGGGGAGCTCGTTGAGGCCGCTCCAACATCACACATCTTCAGCAACCCTAAAGATAAGAGAACTGAAGATTACGTAACCGGCCGCTTCGGCTAATTCTGTTCACTCAGAGTTTACTTTGTTGTTGGCTATCGTTGGTTTGTAGTTTCATCTATGTTTGGTCCGGAAGATTAGATTCCACCCAGACGTCTAAGTCAGACGTTAATTAAATGGGGGAAAAATGAAATCACGTTTAGGTATTGCAGTTTCACTGCTTACTGTTTCTGCACTCATTGTCGGAACATCACCAGCTTCTGCAAACACAACTATAAATGGAAGTGGCGCAACATTCGCATCTCCACTAATTGATGCGTGCAAGGGCGACTTTACGGCAGCAACACAGAACGTCGTAAATTATCCGGGCGGAGGATCTTCTAAAGGTCAGACAGATTTTAGAGCTGGAAATCTAGTAGATTTTGCCGGGTCAGATGCTCCTTATTCATCAAATGAACCAGCAAACTTGATCTACGCTCCGATCTTTGCAGCACCAATTTCTGTTATGTATAACGTTAAGGGAATCAAAGGCGGTCTTTACCTTTCCCCTGCGACAATTGCCAAGATTTTCAGTGGTGAGATCACAGTATGGAATGATCCAGACATTGAAAAAGACAACAAGCGCACAGTGAAGACTCCAGTTTTTGAAACAAAGAAAATAACAACCACTGTAAAAGGCAAAAAGGTAACTAAGAGTGTCCCTGTACTAGATTCAAAGGGAAAGCCAAAAATTCTTAGAACTACTACAAAGGTGATTGATAATGATCTACCGCAGACCCCTATTACAGTCTGGTACCGCACAGATGGTTCTGGAACAAGTGAAAACTTTGGAATATTTCTAAATAAAACAGTTCCAACGATTTGGACTAACCCAGGCAACCGTACCTTTACAAGTGGTACACCTCGCTCTATCGCTGGCCAGTTCAATTTCCAAGGAGCTTCAGGTTCAGCACTTGTTGCATCTGGTGTTGCCGGTAGAGACGGTTCAATTGGCTATGGAGAACTGAGCTTTGCTACAGACAACAAACTTGGTTCAGCATTTATTCAAAACGCAAACGGTGAGTTTGTGGATCCAACTGCAGCTGGAACATCAGCTTTCCTTGGTGGAGGAACTATCAACGCTAATGGAACATTGACAGCTGACTTCACTAAGAAGATCCCAGGTGCCTACCCACTAGGAACAGCATCATACGGACTTGCATACTCTGCAGGTGCAAATAAGGATGCAGCAAAGCAAGCAGATGTAGCTGCTTGGTTTACATACGTTCTAGAGCAGTGCCCAACGAAGTATCCAGAAAAGGGCTTCTCAAAGATCACAGGTCCTTTGTATGACAAGGCAAAGGCTCAGATTGCACTGATTAAGTAATCACAGTCTAAAAGACAAAACCAGAAGGGCCGGACTGAACAGTCCGGCCCTTCTGGTTTTTTATGAAAGCAAACTAACTTACTTGCCCAAATTACGTTGAGCGATTGCTGTATCCCATTGTTCACGAAGAGGATGTTCAGATGGACCAGATTCGGTAATGATGCGCATCAATCTAGCCATGAACTCATCTCGTTTTAGATCTAAACTTTGTTTTTCAGCCTCAGTCGGGATAAACCCATCTAGTTGATCTGCCCTTAAATCACCATTTCGAACTAACAACATCTCCAAAGCCCGAAGACGGGTAGTTGTTACGTGAAGATCCATTCCAAGTTCTAAAACTAAATCGAATAGTTTTGAAATTTGTGGGTTCTCAAAGAAATCAAACTCGGCGCTCATTCATGCCGCCTTTGTCGCTTGCAATACACACCAAGGAAAATGCCAATCAGATCTTGCTGGCCAACCCTGAGGCCTCAGTCCTTCTGCACGCTCATCGAATGCAACCCATTTGGCATCCTTTAATCCAAGTTTTTTGCAGACTTCAATCAAGTCAGTTGCAAAGAGTGCGCGGAAATATGGCTCATTATTTCTTTCAGCATGCTCATAGACCGTGGCATCACGAACAGGATCACCAGTTGGTTGAAACTCCAAGAAGCGTATTACTCCACCTGGCTTTAGCAATCTCGTTGCTTCTTGAACTGTTTCCACAATTGCTTCAGCTGGCATTTCATGCAAGATCATCGTGCCCGTTACTAAATCAACTGAGCCATCAGGTAGTCCAACTTTGCGACCATCTTGTTGCTTAAATTGGATTGAAACTCCATCTGCAACTGCTTCGGCATGAGCTAACTTAAGCCCTGGAGCTGCCAAATCAACGCCGATTACCTCGGCATCGGGGTAGCGAGAAACTAAAGGTCTTGTGCTCTTTCCAAATCCACATGCGATATCAACTACTCGTGGTTTGGCAGGTAAGTCAGGAAGTGCGGTTTGTGCAAATAACTTATGGAATTTGTATCCATCGTTATCTCGCAACATAACAATTCGAGCACCAAATTGATAGACATACCCAGAAAGATCATTTGAATAGAAGCTTCCTGGCTGCATATGAATATCAGTCTCTGTGTAATAGTGTGGAAGTTCAAGTGCAGGATCAAGCTCTAAACCTGCCGGGCCCTTTTTAGAGGCAGAATTTAGTTGCTCTAATAACTCGTCGCTGCATCTAAAGACAACGTCACTTCCTAATCTCCACATCATTTTTTGGCCGATGCGCTCTAAATGACTAAACCAAGGATAAAGAGCCATGCTCTTAAGAACGATCTCTCCCTCTTGCGGGGTACTTATCTTTTTGCCTGAGTTATTAAACTCATCGATAAATGCAGGATAGACAGTATCGGCCCATCTTTTGCGAAGTGAGAGAATAAAATCTGCACTTGATCGTTCGTCAAGGGTCAACATTTCTTCTATGTCACGCATGTGAACCTCCAGCTTTACTAATCATTCTTTTTCTTACTTTTCTTCTTACTATTCCTCAATAACTTATCTAGAAGTTGGTCGAGATTGATATTGACCCATTGGCGTGCCAATTACATTGCCATTACCAAATATCTTCTTACCGCGCAGCCAAGTGTCGGTCACCTTTGCATTGATTGTGAAACCTTCAAAGGGGGTGTATTCCTGCTCGGATAGTGACTCATCTGCCTTAACAACGTATGACGCATTTGGATCGACCAATGCGATATCTGCGTCAAAACCAACAGCAATTGCGCCCTTGTTGTTAAGACCAAAGCGCTGGGCGGAGTTCCAAGCAGTTAACTGGGCAATCTTTTGATAGCTCAGTTTTCTTGTCTTAGTTTCACTGACAAGACCTGCTAGCAAATACTCTGCGCCACCAAAGCCTGATTTAGCAACGAAGACATCTTCTTTTGGTTTACCAAACTTTGTCTCTTCCTTACAGCATGCATGATCACTTGCTACCCAGTCAATGTTGCCGGCGAGCAGATGCTCCCACAACGCCTCTACATCCTCTCTTGGGCGCAATGGTGGATTTACCTTGCCACCAATTCCCTTTGAGTTTTTGATGTCTGCAAGTAAGTGTCCGATGGTGACTTCCCGACGGAAGTTAACATGAGGGAAAGCCAAGGTCATCTTCATCGCAGCATCAATAGCCTTAAATGAAGTTAAGTGAAGCAAGTTGATATTTGGCAACTCAGTTTCGTGCGCCAAATAGGAAGCAATTGTGATTGCAAGACCTTCTGAGTGTGGTGGTCGGGATAGGTGATAAGCCTCAAGATCTTTTGGTCGGCCTGACTCTTCTACCATCTTTGTGTAGGCAGTCATGATTTCTGCTGTTTCACAGTGCAGTGAAAGCGAGATGTTATCTGCAACCTTAGGCATTTCTTTTCGAGCCTTTTGAATCGCTCTCATCACAAATTCGAAATGTGCAACGTCATAGCGTTCACCTTCTGGAATCATTAAAAATTCATTTTGTGACGTTGAGCGACCATGTAGTCCATAGCTGCCGTAGAACATGAAAATCTTGAAAGAGTTAACACCAAATTTACTGATTAGTTCAGGGATCTCACCAATGTGCTCTGAAGTAAGTGGTGCAAGGTGGAATGCGTAGTCAACGTATGCCTTGCCTGATGCCTTTTCCAAAACCTCTGGATAAAAATCTTTATACGCTCCACCCTTATTTAAATAGTATTGTCCAGTTCGCATGTATGAAATGGCTGTTGTTACTCCGCCTTGGGCGCACGCTTTACTCTCAGATGCTGTATCGATATCAAGCGGGTTATAGATACCCCAATGTTGGTGAGCATCAACTACTCCAGGGAATGCAAGCTTTCCTCCTGCATCAACTGTTTCACTTGCCTGTGATGAATCAATATTGGCTTCTAGTTTTGCGATCTTGCCATCCTTAATAGCGATATCAGCAGCCAATGGCTTCTCTTGATCGTGTAAAACAACCAGAGAATTCTTGATAATCAGATCGTATGAAGCCATTGCGAAATCTCCTTTAAGAACAATTTGAGATGGATAGGTGCGAAAGTTTAAGACATGAGAACAGGGGTTACAAGAGGCAACTGGCTAAGAAAGAATCACAGACGAGTTCAGATTTATAACTTTTTGATGTCTTTTTAAACCCGCTCAAGAAGTGAAGCCAGATCGGCCAGAGAGGTTTTGTTTTCGGCGAAGTCAAAAATCGTGTGTGCAACCTCACGCGCTTTCTCAGGATTGAGGCTGGCTCTCACATTTGATTCAAACTTCAAAGCAAGCTCATCATCTGTCAGAGGATTCTGAGGACCACCGCGGTTTACAAGCACTTTTTCGGTCATGCTTGTTCCATCTTTTAAGTGTGCAGTTAAAACCGCTGGGAATTGAAATGGAAATATTGCATCGCATTCGTCGCTGGCATTTACGTTGACTTTAGCTGCGAGTGCAAGAATTTGTGGATCGTGGGCCGATTCATCCTCAAAGTCTTCATGAAACAAACCCAAACCATTGTCGCGATAAAACGCTGCAGCAACAGTAAAGGGTCCACTAAATGCGGCGTGATAGCCAGACTCAGGTTTAATTTTTGACTCTCTTGGTTCTGCAATTGTTCGTAGAACTGGAGAAGGAACGCCAAGATCAATACTTACAATTTGATCAGGTGTGACACCTTTTGCTTTTAAAGTACGTGCGGCATCGATTCCAGTATGTGTGAAGTGATTACATGGGTATGGCTTAAAGAAGAGGTCAGGTAGCACCCACGTCGAACCCAATCCATCTGTTATCTCTTCAAGATTAACTTGATCCCCACAGTAGGCCTGCATAAATCCAAAACGGCCTTCAATCACAGTTGGAGGCCCAGTAAGTCCAGATTGTGCAAGTTCGGCGGCAACAACTCCGCCGTGTGATGCCCAACCGCAATGCATTCTCTTAACTGTTCCACCTGTGCGGTTTGCTTCTAGTAATCCGGCTCCCATGCTTGCAGAAATTCCAATAGCAGAAGTGATCTCATCGGCAGTTAACTTCATAAGCATGCCTGCAGCTACTGCCGAACCTAATGTTCCGCAGATAGATGTTGCATGAAAACCGCGTTCAAAAAATACAGAGTTACCAAGTTTCCGATCAAAACCTGCCATACCTAATCTGCATGTAACTTCAATGCCAAAAGTAATTGCATCTAGAACTTCTGTTGGCTTTGAACCTAGCTTTGAGCCAACGGCAAGTGCTGCCGGTACAACCGACGCGCTGGGATGTAAAACTGAAGGCAAATGAGTGTCATCAAAATCCATCGCATGTGCCAATGTGCCATTTAATAAAGCAGCCGCAGATGCGGGCAACTTAGCTGCGCCAATTGCAAAAGAATCTGCAGGACCAGCCCAAGACTTAACAATCTTGTTAACTACCTGTGTTGCAGGTTGATTTGTTGCTGCTATCGAATTACCAATCACATCCAAAATACGACGAGAGGCCTCTCGCCTGAGTTCTTGAGATAGGCCATCTTGAGTAATTTGAAAAGCAACTCTTCCAAGCTGTTGTGCAATTGTTTCCATTAAATTACAGCCAATGGGCGAACTGGAGATCCTGTTCCGCCAACAATTTTTAGGGGAGCAAGTACAAACATAAATTCGCTGATGTTTTTCTCATTAGCAACTTCTAAGTTCATGTGCTCGATGATGTTAATTCCAGCATCAACTAGAAGTATGCGGTGGACAGGAAGAACTGCGTGTCCTTTGCCTGGTGCAATGTGCTCATATGCAGTTGTGTCACAACCAGTGACAACAATCTTCTTATCAGCTAACCATTTTCCTGCACTTGCATCGACTCCAGGAACGCCAGAATCATGGCCAATATAAGTCTTTGCATCTCCACTAAAGTGTTTTCCCCAACCAGTTCTAATCAAAACAGCATCACCTGGCTTTGGTGTCTTACCAATTCGTGCGCACTCAGCGTCTAGATCATCGGCTGTAATCGCATATCCGCCAGGAAGGATGTCGACTCCCTTAAGTGCTGCAATGTTGAGCATTAAGCCACGGGTAACAACAGGATGCATCTGATCTATTCCGTGTGAGATAAATTTTCCACCTTGAAAACAATCTGAAATTGGAACATTTCCATGCATCATTCCATCTTGTGAAACGTGCGCAAGGGCGTCAACGTGGGTTCCCACGTGACCTCCGGTAACAATCATTTCATTTGCAGCAGATCCACCATCGGCTCTTACAGAATCTCCATGTCTGCGAATATAGACAAGTCGAAACTCTGGGTGATTAGGCGAAACAGGCATCCCTGCATACAGAGGTTGAGATAGATCAATAATCTCTACAGCTTCAGATAGTGCCTGAACGAGTGGACTTGTCATGTGAGCTCCTATTTGTTGAGAGATTGATAGAGATCTAATTGAAATTTAGCATAATGAATATTTGCTGGATCGATCATTTCGCCATTTGGTAAAGCCATGACGCTATTTCCAGAGGCCTGCATTTGGTCATATAGGTCTAGAAATTCTTTAGCTTTTTCTGCTTCTTCTTTTGTTGGCGTATAAATCTCATTCACTATTTCTATATGACTTGGATGGATAACTGAACGGCCAAAAAATCCAGTTGCTTTTGCGTTTAAAGTTGATTTCTTTAGCCCATCTAAATCTTTAATGTTGGCATAGACAGATTGGGATGGTTGCTTCAAACCGGCAGCTCTTGCAGCAACTAACATAGAAAGGCGCGAGAATTCTAATGCTTCATCATTGGTTGCTCGCAGATCCGATAGTAAGTCGGCTTCACCAAGTGAAAGCGCTGAAACTTTAGGATCACATGTTGCAAGCTCGAAAGCCTTAATTACACCTAAAGCAGATTCAATCAGTAAGTGAATTTGAGCATTACTCTTCTTAGAATCCAAAATTTTTGAAGCTTTTTTTACTGTATCAACCGAAGATGCTTTTGGAATTCTAATTCCAAATAAGTTGGGACCACTGATGCTTTCGAGGTCAGCCACACCCCAGGGGCCGTTGAGATCATTGATGCGAACTAAAAAGGGTTTTGAGGCTTGCTTTGATAAAAAATCAACTACAAAATTTCGTGCTTCTTCTTTCTTGTCATGATGAACGGCATCTTCAAGATCAATCACAATGCAATCTGCCTGTGAGTTAAAAGCTTTTTCTACTAACTCGGGCTTGCTTGCAGGTGCATAGAGATAGCTTCTGAAGAACTGCGTTTTGGCCATGCTAAATAATACCCTTGGCTTTTAAGTTTGCGATCTGCTCATCGTTGAGACCGCTCTTTTTGAGAATCTCTACCGTGTGTTTACCTAGTTTTGGCCCTGAAGTTTTTATCTCTCCAGGTGTATCTGACAATCGGAAAAGCACATTTTGAATCTTTATTGGACCAAGCTCTTCATCTTCAATTGTCTTTATCGTTTCTAGGGCTGCAAACTGCTCATCTTTAAAAATATCAGTAATGTCATAAATCGGAGCAACAGCAGCTTCGGCCAATTCAAATTCTCTAATCACTTCATCTCGAGTGCGCTGCTTTATCCATCCACCAACTGCATCATCTAACTCATCTGCATGCTTGGCACGCTCTGCCCCACTTGCAAACCATGGTTCATTTACTAGCTCTGGACGTCCAACAAGATGCATTACTCGTTCTGCAATTGCTTGCGCACTTGTTGATATTGCAACCCATTTTCCATCAGAAGTCACATATGTATTGCGCGGTGCATTGTTGCTAGATCTGTTTCCTCGCCGCTGTTGAATCTCACCCAATTGATCATATGCAATTACTTGCGGCCCAAGAACCGTAAGAATTGGTTCAATAATTGCTAGATCAATCACCTGACCTTTGCCTGTTATGTCGCGAGCATGAAGGGCAGTCATGATTGCAAATGCTGCGGTAAGTGCCGAAATTCCATCTGCTAAACCAAAGGGTGGCAAAGTTGGTGGACCATCTGGTGTTCCAGTAATTGATGCAAATCCACTCATTGCTTCAGCTAATGTTCCAAAACCTGGACGTTTTGAATACGGTCCGATCTGTCCAAAACCTGTTACGCGCGCAAGCACTAATCGGGGATTGATCTTTACTAACTCTTCGTATCCAAGTCCCCACTTTTCTAATGTGCCTGGACGAAAGTTCTCAATAACAACATCTGCATCTTTAATGAGAGTCTTGAATATTTCTTGACCTTCAGGTGATCCAAGGTAGAGAGTGAGAGATTTTTTATTTCTTGCAAGCATCTTCCACCACAGACCAATACCATTTTTGCTCGATCCATGAGTACGTACCGGATCACCATTTTTTGGGTGTTCAATCTTTATTACCTCTGCACCAAAGTCGGCCAGCATTGTTGCAGCCATAGGCCCAGCAAATAGCGTTGCAATATCAATTACCTTGATGTCTTGAAGTGCTTGAACCATGAATTAAAAACTCCCTATTTGATTGAGATTAAGCAATGTCTAATACTCCGGACTCACATAAGTCATTCCAGACCATTTGCTCTGTAATTAATCCATTTTCGATGACAAATACATCGACATATCTGATTCCTTCAAAGGGAACTCCAGCTAAGTTTTCACCATACAAAGTTCCAATAGAAGTTACTGTTGTTTGCGCGCCATTAACACCGACAAAGTAGCGATCTCTATGTTTGCGGACCCAGGAATATCTTCCCTTGGCGTTTGCAACCATGTCTGCTTGTGAGTTAAATCTTTTTCCACCAGGAAATTCAATTTTGCTTTGTGGGGCCATCATGGCTTGCATCTGTTCAATATTTCGATCTTCACCAAGCTGTAAAAACTTATCGATCAATGCTGCTGCATCCATGCCATCCCCTTTTATTCCACGTGCGCCGTAATCAATCTGAGTTCATTGCCTTTAAAAAAGAACTTAATCACCGCCTAGAGTACTCACTGCCAAATCTAAATCTAAAAACGCCCCTATGGCATGGCCCTCAAATGTGGCCTCAGCAACAGTTCTAGGTGAAAGTGCATCCCCAATCACGTGAATCCGACTAGATTCACCGATCGGAGCTTGTTGGTAGAGAACATCATTTGCCTGGCGTGGCCCACAGTCAATTAAAGTCAAAACTTGCGCAATCTGGGTTTGTTCACCGTTTAATGAATTCGTAATGACTGCGCTCTTACCGTCTAACTTTACTTCACTTGCTAAATACATGGAAACATCTAGAGATTTAAGTCTTGGGATTAATGCTAATCTGGAGTAAGTGGTTATTTGACTAAACAAAGATGCTGTTGGTGAAACCACGTGCACTTTGTAGCCGTTTGATGCTAACTGTTCTGCAATTGATGCTGCAATCCACGTTCCTTGCTCATCAACAATCACAACTTCTTCATCACTCGTTGATTTCTTATGGGCTAACTCTTTGATTGCAACATCAGCAGCCACTACTGGAGTGCCACCACCGAAGTCTCTAACTACAAAATTTGCACCCGTAGCGACAATGACTGTGTCAAACTCCTTTAGAATTTCAGATGAATCTGAGATGTGAGTATTTAGTTTTAACGTTATGCCTGACTGCTTAGTTTTTTCGGCAAGTTCTGCAATCAATAATCCAAAGCGCTGCCTTTTTGCCAGAGCGCTAGTTAGTAACACCTGACCACCTAATGAGGGGCCAGCTTCAACCAATGTAACTGAGTGGCCAGCTTCATGGCTAGACAGTGCCGCACTCATCCCTGCAGGACCGCCACCAACGACCAACACTGACTTCTTATTTGGCTTAATTTTTCTGATCTCAATCCACTTCTTTTCTGCTCCAACTTCAGGATTAACAACACATGAAATTGGTAAATTCTTTTCCACACGTCCAATACATTCCTGGTTACAGGCTATACATGTTCTGACTTCGCTATTTTTATTGGTTGCAAATTTGTTCACAATCTCTGGATCTGCAATCTGTGGCCTGGCTAAACCGACCATGTCTGCCTCTCCAGAATCGATCAGTTCACTGGCCTCTGAAACTGTGTCTAATCGACATACGGCAAGAAGCGGAATGTGTGGGAATGCGTTTTTAAACAGTGATGCATGGCTTCGATAAGGTGCATGAGGAAAACTCATGTCAGCTATTTGTGTAGCGATGGTAAAAGAGCCGTGATAGGCAGAGTGGCTTACATGCAAAAAGTTAAGGTCAAATTGTTCATTTAGCTTTGCAATAATTTCGAGCATCTGATCTGGACCTAATCCATCAGGCAAAAACTCATCGGCGCTAAAACGCACTCCAACTGCCATCCCTGGCACACGAAGGTAAACTTCTTTAAGAACCTCTACTGCAAAGCGCATTCTGTTTTCTAAGGATCCGCCGTAATCATCATCTCTTGAGTTACTGGCAGGGGATAAGAACTGTTGAATTAAATGTCCGTGACCCAAGTGGACTTCTAAACCATCAAAACCTGCAGATTTCATTCGAAGTGCAGATTTTCCAAATGCACTGACCATAGTTGCTATATCTGCCTGACTCATTACGTGAGGAGTTTGTCCACCCTTAGTCCAGGAAATTGCAGATGAAGACCAAGCAGCAGTATGTGTTGCATCTCCATTGGCTTGACGACCAGCATGCATGATCTGGGCAAAGATCGCTGCTTCATTTTCATGAACAGCATCGGTTAGTTTTCGAAAACTTGGAATACATGAATCATCTGAAGAACCAAGAGTTGAACTTCTACCGGCACTTGTTGGATGCACACGTATAGCTTCGGTGATGATTAATCCTGTGCCACCTGCTGCACGCGCAGAAAGATATGCAGCGTTTCTATCTGTCGGTAAATTGTTGATACCAAAGTTAGTTGTGTGTCCGGGCAAGAAGACTCGATTTTTGATTCTTACCCCACCAATTTCAATGGGGGTCAGCACCTTAGACATCAGTTTTGGCTCCTAAATTTCTTCAAGTTTAACTTCTATCCTGCTAGTCAGCAATAGCAAAAGAATCTCTAACTCGATAGTCAATGACAAGGCAACCCATTACTGGAAAACCTGTGCTTGAATTAATGCATGGAAATTGAACTTGGGCCTCTAAGTGAGAGTCAGAGATATGCGTTACTGACTCAGACAATAATTCCTCGCCCAATTGCTTGGGTGCTGACTGATAACTCACTACCAGATGATGCTCAATGGAATTTGGCCCCATTCTCATTTTTCAATGGAATTGCTTCAGATCCTCCGATGGTTATGTTTTCAGTTGGAAGCTGGGATGTATCTGGAAAAGCTAAAGACACTTTGGTAAATATCCGTAAAAACTCTTCATTTACCATTGGAATTGCAAACCAACATCAAGTTAAACACGTTCAGCAGAGTGCTATTTCACTTGAGCACGGAGTAAGTGAGGTATCCCAGTTTGGTATTTCGGTAAGTTCCTGGGATTGGCCAACGCCATTGATTGACGGGTGCAGGATAAATTTTGCTTGCACCCTTTCCAAGGAAGTTAAAATTGAAGAAAGTAGTCAGATTTTAGTCTTTGCGAAAATCTCCAAAATGTGGGTTACAGACGAAGCAGTAAGCAAAGATGAGAAAGATCGAATCGTGATCGACCCTGAAAAAATTGATCCACTGCTAAGACTCGGTGCGGGTAAATATGGAACTCTTGGCAGCGTAATGCCGATGCCACAGGTCTAAGCAAACCTTTTCTGCTTAGCCTTGAATCATTCGAGCGATTTGAAGATATAAAGGAATACCAATAATTAAATTAAATGGGAATGTGACACCGATACTAGATACCAATGCAAGAGATGCTTTTGCCTCTGGCAATGTCACGGCAACAGCCGCAGGAGCTGCAATATAAGAGGCACTTGCGCATAAGACTCCGAGCATCACTGTTCCACCTAGAGAAAGTCCTACGAAGTTGGCAACAAACATGCCCAACGCCGCCATAAGAATTGGAAAGACAATCGCAAATATTGTCATTTGAAAACCAACGTGTTTGATCTCGTTCCAATTTGTGCCTGCCAAGTAGCCAAGGTGCAATAAGAAAAGAGCAAGGAATCCGCCTTGTAGATCGATGAAAAACGGAGTCACTGTTTCATATCCAGAATCAGTTGTTACTGCGCCAATCAATAGTCCACCAACGAGTAGAACAACTGTTTTGCCAGCAAGTACTTCTCGCATAGTTATGTTCCAGGCAACCTTAGTATCGCGATGTCTTGTGCCAAGGTAGATACCCATGATGATTCCTGGTATCTCCATAATTGTAAGAAGCGCGGTGGCATAACCCTCAACTTTTATTGCAGAACCTTCTAGAAAAAATAGCGCTGCGGTAAAAGTTACTAAAGAGGTTGATCCGTAATGTGCCGCAATCGCACCGCGATCAGATTGATTTAACTTTTTAACAAATGCTAAAGCGTAAAAAGCCAGGAATGGAATCGTTGAGCCGAGAACAACTGTTGCAATTGATGGAGCAAGAAACTCTGAAAGGGTGACATCTTTGAGGGCATGGCCTCCCTTTAGGCCTATTCCAAACAAAAGAAAGACCGAGATGAATTGGTAGACAGATTCTGGAATACGCACATCACTGTTGATCCGAGAGGCAAAAAAGCCTAGGGCAAACAGCAAAACGGCAACGGAGGTCAGATTGTTAACAGCCAACTCTAATGAGCTCTGCATATCGGCCCCCTTCCCATGCCTTAAAGATACCTGAAATATAATTCATGTGTCAAAATACGTGTATTATTTGGGCATGGCTAAAGCCTCTGATCCGGGTCGAGAGTGGACTTTTCTTTCTAATCACGGGCATGTCCTGATTCATCTCAGTCGCGACCCAGATGCACGCATTCGAGATATTGCCAGTTCTGTTGGAATAACAGAGAGAAGTGCACAAGCAATTTTGGCAGACCTTGAAGAGTCTGGCTATGTAAACATTTCAAAAATTGGACGACGCAATAGTTATTCAATTAATCCACGATTGAAGTTTCGCCATCCAGCAGAGGTTGGAAAGCCAATCAGTGCGCTATTGAAAATCTTTACCTAGGCAGATTTCCAGAAAATGTCTCAAGAAATAAGACAAAGTCATCCATACTTTGGTCAGGTCGCAGTTCTTACGACAAAACACGAAAAACTTCCTTTGATTGCTCCGCCGCTTTCAGAGTTGGTCGGTTTACAGATCAGCGAATGTAAAGAAGATACAGATCAACTGGGCACTTTTAGCGGAGAAGTTGAGAGAACACTTCCGCCTTATGAAACGGCAGTTACAAAGGCACGGTTAGGAATGAACAAACTTGGAATCCCTTTAGGTTTGGCCTCAGAAGGCTCAATCGGTCCAGATCCTGAAGTTGGTTTTTTTACATCAAATGTGGAATACCTAGTTTTTGTTGATGACACGCAAGACCTAGTTATCTCTGAAGTGTTTCGCTCTTTTGATATTTGTGCAGGAAACCTTGTTACTGAACCAGAGGCTGAGATTTCAGCTTTTCTGGTGAAAGTAGATTTTCCAAACCATAAGTTAATCGTTACGCCTCATTCAGGACCAAAGAGTTCGGTAGTAAAAGGAATTGGATCTTGGGATGAACTAGAGAACGCAATCGAATTAAATGCTAAGAATTCACTTGATGGAAAAGTAGTGATTGAATCTGATTTGCGCGCACATTGTTCTCCATCAAGACAAAAAAACATCAAAAACGTTGCTGCACTTCTTGCTAAAAGAATTGCAACACTCTGTGTTAAGTGCCAAGTTCCGGGTTGGGGAAGAGTTGATTACGTGAGGGGCGTGAAATGCCTTGGGTGTGGTGAAATCAAACCCAATGCAATCAAGCGCGAAATCTTCGGATGCACCAAATGTGAGCACCGAGAGCTCGGAGATGTAATCAGGGAGTTTTTGGACCCATCTCAATGTGATTTTTGTAATCCATAAAGTGGCCTAAGAACAATCCACCTGTCATCACTATTGTTTAGGAGACCCGTAAGTGATTGCATTTGTTAAAGACAGTCCGAATCCGTGCAGGGGAAATTAAGTGAAATCTCAGGAAATTGCAATATGTTCAAATCATGAGAATTTTAACTATTTCGATCACCTCAACACTTTTGGTTGCACTTACGGGTTGCGGGATTGGAGATCTTGCTAAAAAAGCCACTGATGCTGCGGCTTGCACAGCGCTTTCATCAACAATTGGTGGAATAACAAAGGCTTATCAATCAGGCTTGGTCGATTCAGGATTGAGTTCACAAATTGATTCACTCGTCGGCGATCAAGCTAGATCTCTTCTTTCAACTGGCCTTGCAGAAGACATCGGATTACTCATCGATGCTCTTGGTCAATCTCAAACAGCGCAGGGGTCACAGGAGAATATTGAATCCATCACCGCCTCAATTACCAAGCGATGCTCATCAGTTGGTGTAACGATCGGAAGTTAGGAAAGCGATGCAATCTTTTCTCTAACTGCAATCACTGAAGGATTTGTCAGAGATGAACCATCTGAGAAAAGTAGGGTTGGAACAACGCGATTGCCACCGTTTACTAGCTCCACAAATGGTGCGTATTCAATCTCTTCTTCTACGTTGACTTCGCGAAACTCCACACCCGATTCATTTAATTGACTCTTGAGGCGCTTGCAGTAGCCACACCAATTCGTGCTGAACATGACGAAATCTGTCCCCTTGATTCCGAGTTGCTCTACGGGTGATTGAGACATGTTTGGCTCCATTTCTAACGCAGCGATTTAACCTGCGCCTATTATCTATCACTTTGCCTCTATTTATCTTCCCAAGCCAGGAATATAGGATCTACCTATGAACCCACAGGAACTTCTTGAAACGTACTCTCAAAATGCACAGGCCTTCATCAAGGCAGCCAAGGCAACGCCAACAGAAAAACTCACTCAATCCCCATCAGATGGTGGGTGGTCTCCTGCATTTGTAATTCATCACATGGCAGATTCAGAGATTCAGTTTGGTGCTCGATTTGCTAAAACATTGTCTGAGGACAACCCAAATATTGTGCTCTTTGATGAAGAAAAATTTCCAGATGGATTGCACTATGACAAAAGAAGCGTCGCACTTTCAATCGCATCTTTTGAGGCCACACACAACATGAATTTTGAGATCTTAAAAAATGCTTCTGCAGATGATTGGAACAGGACATCTGTGCATCCTGAGAAAGGCCCTGTTCATTTAACTTCATGGGTTAAATCCTGTGGTGGGCATATTGGCGCTCATCTTGAGCAGCTAAAGAGCCTGACTTAATTGATCTACAACACGCAGAATTGTCTCTGTTAATCCACATAGTGAGAACAATTGAGTCATATTTCCTTGCTTAAGCTGAGAATGCAGATCGCATCAAAATAGGTTTATTCTTGGGCCATACCGATACAAAGGGGAAGCAAAATGTCAGATTCAGGTAAGTGCCCAGTAGCACACGGGGCGATAACAGTTAATGAGTATTCAAATGTTAGCTGGTGGCCTAAGTCGTTAAATCTAGACATCTTGCATCAACAGGACACAAAGACAAATCCTTTGGGTCCAGATTTTGATTATCGTGAAGCTTTAAAGAGTTTGGATTTTGCGGCACTGAAGAAAGATATGCACGCACTAATGACCGATAGTCAAAGCTGGTGGCCAGCAGACTGGGGACATTACGGCGGACTTATGATTCGCATGTCATGGCATGCAGCAGGAACTTATAGAACTGCAGATGGTCGTGGCGGTGCAGGAACTGGAAACCTTCGTTTTGCACCTTTGAACTCATGGCCAGATAACGTCAACTTAGATAAAGCGCGACGTTTGTTATGGCCCATTAAGAAAAAATATGGCAACTCTGTTAGCTGGGCTGACTTAATGGTGCTGGCCGGAACAATTGCTTATGAGTCAATGGGATTAAAAACTTTTGGATTTGGATTCGGACGCCCTGATTCTTGGCACCCTGAAAAAGATATCTACTGGGGTTCTGAATCAGAGTTCTTGGCACCAAGTGACTCACGATATGGGGACTTAAACGATGCCAGCACAATGGAAAACCCATTAGCTGCTGTTCAGATGGGTTTAATTTATGTGAATCCAGAAGGTGTTAACGGAAAGTCAGATCCTGCAAAGACTGCGGCACATGTTCGTGAAACATTTGCACGCATGGCAATGAATGATGAAGAAACTGTGGCACTGACTGCCGGTGGACACACAGTTGGTAAATCTCATGGAAATGGCAAGCCTGCTCTACTTGGACCGGCACCAGAGGGCGCTGACATTAGTGAACAAGGCTTTGGGTGGATGAACCACACCACTCGCAGTATTGGTCGCGACACGGTTTCAAGTGGAATCGAAGGTGCTTGGACAACACATCCAACTAAATGGGATAACGGCTACTTCCACCTATTGCTTAATTATGAGTGGCAGTTAACTAAGTCGCCAGCAGGTGCAACTCAATGGGAACCAATTAACATCAAGGAAGAAGATAAGCCTGTCGATGTTGAGGATCCTTCAATTCGCATGATGCCGATGATGACTGATGCTGACATGGCAATGAAAGTAGACACCGTCTATCGCGAAATTTCTGAAAAGTTCTACAAAGATCCTGCCTACTTTGATGAAGTATTTGCAAGAGCTTGGTTTAAGTTAACGCACCGCGATATGGGACCAAGAGTTCGATACATCGGGCCAGATGTTCCTGCCGAAGATTTAATCTGGCAAGATCCAGTAAAACCAGGTAATTCAAAGTTTGATGTTGAATCAGTCAAGACAAAAATTGCCGCATCTGGTTTATCTGTTTCAGAGCTAGTTGCAACTGCTTGGGATAGTGCGCGCACTTTCCGTGGATCAGATCTTCGTGGCGGGGCAAATGGTGCTCGAATTGCACTTGCTCCACAAAAAGATTGGCAAGGAAATGAACCTGCCAGATTGCAAAAAGTTCTAGATGTCCTAAGGCCAATCGCAACAGCCGCCGGAGCATCACTTGCAGATGTAATTGTGTTGGCAGGAAATGTTGGAGTTGAACAAGCAGCAAAGGCGGCAGGTGCAACTCTTCGCTTAGATTTCAAGCCTGGACGCGGTGATGCAACTGCTGAACAAACAGACTCCGAATCTTTTGCGCCTTTAGAGCCACTTCATGATGGGTTCCGTAACTGGCAAAAAGATGACTACATAGTCACACCAGAAGAGATGTTGCTTGATCGCACACAGCTAATGGGCTTTACCGCTCACGAAATGACTGCACTTGTCGGTGGAATGCGTGTGATGGGAACCAACTATGCAGGCACAAAGCATGGTGTGTTTACTGATCGTGTAGGCGCTCTTACCACTGACTTTTTCGTCAACTTAACTGACATGAAATACACCTGGGAGCCAGCAGGGGAGAACTTATACAACATTCGAAACCGACAAACTGGTGAAGTTGCATTTACTGCAACTCGAGTGGACTTGGTCTTTGGCTCAAACTCAGTTCTACGTGCTTATGCCGAACTGTATGCACAAGATGACAGCAAGCAGAGGTTTGTTGATGATTTTGCCGCAGCATGGACAAAACTCATGAACGCAGACCGCTTCGACATCTAGTCAGTACTATTAGCGCTAACAACTGCGTTTAGGAGAAGGTCTTGTTTGAAGCAATTTTGCTTGGCATCATTCAAGGCCTGACCGAGTTTTTGCCCATCTCATCTAGTGCCCATATTCGCATCGCTGGTGAGTTCATGGATAAGGCGCAGGATCCAGGTGCTCGCTTTACTGCGATCACGCAGATCGGAACAGAGCTTGCAGTTCTAATCTTTTTCCGTAAAGACATAGCCGCAATCGTGCGTGCATGGTTGCGGGGCTTAAGAAAATCCAATGTTCTCAATTTGCAAGAAAAACAAGCATCACGCATGGGATGGCTAATAATTATTGGATCAATTCCAATAGTTGTATTGGGATATTTTGGCCGACACTTTATTGAAAATGATTTGCGCTCACTATGGCTCATCGCAACTGTCTTGATTGTTTTTGGAGTAATTTTGGGAATTGCAGACAAGTTTGGTAGCTCGCAAAAAACTTTAGCAACACTGACTAACAAGCATGGTTTGTATTATGGATTGGCTCAGGCCATGGCACTTATTCCAGGGGTTTCTCGTTCAGGTGCAACTATTGCAATGGGTCGCGCTCTTGGATATTCACGTGAATCTGCGCTTCGTTACTCGTTTTTGTTAGCAATTCCGGCAGTCTTTGGCAGTGGTTTCTATCAGTTAAGCCAAGGTTTAACTGAAGATGTCAGCACAAGCGTCTTTTCTCTTTCAGAAACCGTAGCTGCAACAGCAATTGCATTTGTAGTGGGATATCTTATAATCGCTTGGCTGATTAAGTTTGTTATGACAAAAAGCTTTATGCCTTTCATCATCTATCGCATCGGACTTGGCTCAACTTTGCTCGTTCTTTTAGCAACGGGAGTTATCAATTCTTAATTCCAGACTCACCAAACCACTTGCCGACAAGTTCCGTGAAAATGTTTCAGGATCAAAAGATGGTCGGCCAGATTGGGTTGCATCAATTGAAACCGGTAACGATATTGGGCTATTTGGACCAGATAGCGCCGTATGGCAGGTGCACGGCAGCATTGCAACATTAGTTGGGGGAGTTCGAGCACTTTTGTTACAGGCCGCTCATCCAGCGCCTCTTTCTGGTGTTGCAGAACATTCACGCTATGAAAGCGATCCGTTAGGCCGGCTTGCAGGAACAACTCGCTGGTTAACCGTTACAACATTTGCATCAACAGAGGTAATTGAAAGAGAAGCAGCTCGAGTGAACGCAATGCACGAGCACGTTAAGGGTGAGTTTAAAAATAAGAATAATGAGACACAAAACTACAAAGCCAAAGATCCGCGTTTTTTATTGTGGGTTCACTGTGCATTTACTGACTCATTTTTAAAGGCACACCTTGCTCTTGGTTATCCAATCGATAAGGGCGCAGATGTCTATGTGAGCCAGTGGAGTAAAAGTGCTGTTGCTTTGGGCCTAAAGAGCGCCCCACAATCAGTTAAAGAGTTAGAAGCCACCCTTGATGATTTTAGAGAAAATGATTTACGCCACGCCGATCGCACCGATGAAGTTGTTAAGTTTATTTTGAATCCGCCATTTAATGGTGCTGGAAAATACTTTTATAAGTTAATTGCAAATGCTGCAATTGCAACTCTTGATCCTAGGGAGCTCAAACTTTTGGGTTTAAAAAAGAGATCAAAAATCTGGTTAAAGATTTCCAGGGTTGGGCTAGATATTTTCTTAGCAATACTGGGCTCTGAGCCACCTGCAATGGTGGCAGCACATGCCCGAATAAAACGACTTAGTTAGCCTCTAGTTTGTAGCCAAGGCCGCGAATGGTCTGAATCAATATTGGATTTGCTGGATCGGCTTCAATTTTCGAACGAAGGCGCTTGATGTGAACATCAAGAGTCTTTGTGTCCCCGTAATAGTCCCCGCCCCAAATACGATCTATCAATTGCGTTCGGGTTAATACTCGACCTGAGTTGCGCATGAGAAACTCAAGCAGCTCAAACTCCTTCAGAGGCAGTGAAATCAGTGTTCCATTGACTGTAACTTGGTGTTTCCCAGTATCTAGGCGAATACCTGCAACCGAATGAATTCCATGTTCCGAAGGAACATCTTCACTTGCTCCTCGTCGCAACACAGCTTTAATTCTGGCCATTAATTCGCGAGAGGAATAAGGTTTTGTTACATAGTCATCTGCGCCTAGTTCTAAGCCCACAACTTTATCGATTTCAGAGTCCTTTGCAGTGAGCATAATAATTGGAACTTGAGAAGTAGCCCTAATCGCCTTACAGACTTCAACTCCTGAAACTTCTGGAATCATGAGATCCAGTAAGACTAAATCTGCACCGTTCTCATTAAACTTCTTAATTGCCTCAGTTCCAGTCTCTGCAATTTTAACTTCATAGCCTTCCTTTCCTAGGAGAAAGGACAACGCTTCAGAAAATGATGATTCATCTTCAACAATTAAGATACTAGTCATTCAACTTCCCCTTCAGATTTAGAAAAAAGTGGAAGCTTTAGAGAGAACGTGCTTCCCACATTTTCCACACTCCATACACTTACTTCGCCGCCATGATTGGTGGCAACGTGTTTTACAATCGATAATCCAAGACCTGTGCCACCGCTTTGCCTAGATCTTGCCGGATCTACTCTGTAAAAGCGCTCAAAAATTCTGTCCTGTTCACTTTCTGAAATACCAATACCTTGATCAGTAATTGAGATTGTAACTATTCCATTTTCAATGAGCGTTGAAACAGTTACTTTGGTGCCTTCAGGTGAGTAATTGACTGCATTCTCAACTAAGTTTTGTATCGCCATAATGATTTGATCACGATCGCCAAGAACAACGCCATGGGCAATCTCACCAGTTAAAATCTCAATCTTTCGACTATCTGCACCTACTTGGCTCTGATCTATCGCTTCACTGACTAAATCTTGAACATTTAATTCTGAGGGGACAGAGAGTGGATCTGAATCCTGTAAGCGTGAAAGATTAATAATCTCTTGAACTAAATCTGTTAGCCGTTTAGATTCAATTTGCATTCTGGTTGCAAATTTTTCAACTGCTGCAGGATCATCTTTTGCCCCTAATACCGCTTCACTGAGCAACAAAAGCGCACCAATTGGCGTTTTCAATTCATGTGAAACATTTGCCACAAAATCACGGCGCACATCTTGAATTCTTTGGGCCTGACTTTCATCAGAGAGCAAAACAAGGACTAGTTGCTCCCGAATAAGCGGTATGACGTTGACGGTTAACTCATGGCGCCCTTCACCGATTGGCCCACGGGGAACTTCAATGGTTCCTGTTTGTTTATTATTTGTTCTTCTAACCACTCGAATAATGGCGAGTAGTTCTTGACTTTGAATAAGGCCATCTCGCAAAATTCCTATGTGATCAATGTTTTCTGATGCAAAAACAATGACCTCACCTGGTGCAAGTACTAGAGCGTTTTGATCCAGCTGCCCTAATGCCTCAAGCAGTACTGGAGGCAGTGCATCAGGCTCTAGAACCTGTGATTCCTGGCGGAAAAGCCTCATACCCCGATCTTATCGCCCCCTCTAGGCGGCACTGAGTAGTTTGCCATTTGTTCACCTGATCAACTGCGTTTTTTCACTACCTTCGCGTATCTTTACCCAATGGCACTCATTAGATCAGTCTTCCAAGATGAATTAGATAGCGTCTCACAATCACTTGTTGATCTCTGCGAGAAGGTTGCTGGCACGATCCAAAAAGCAACGCAATCATTATTGACCGGCGACTTGAGATTAGCCGAAGAGATCATTTCATCAGATATTGCCATTGATGATTTTCAACATGATTTAGATGCTCGGATTATCGATATCGTGGCAAGGCAACAACCTGTCGCATCAGATTTACGTGCGCTCGCAACAGCCTTGCGCATGAGCGCCGATCTTGAGCGCATGGGGGATCTAGCCCATCACATCGCTAAAGTCACCAGAATTCGCCACCCGCAGGCCGCTGTTCCAGCCGAGTTCTATTTAATGTTTGAATCCTTGGGACAGGCTGCTGAAAAGATTGCTAGAAAAACGGCCGTGGTTATCAATACTCGAAATACAGATATGGCTCTTGAAGTTGAGAAAGATGATGACGAGATTGACAACCTTCACCGTCAGTTGATTACTGCGCTGGTGGCGCCTAATTGGAAGCACGGAGTTGAAACGGCTGTGGACTTAACTCTTCTTGGCCGTTACTACGAGCGCTATGCAGATCACGCTGTTTCTGTTTCGCGTCGCGTCTATTTCTTAGTCACTGGTAAATTCGCTTAATTTTATTCCGCTCAGTAGAGCAGGCAAGAAAACTGCTTTTGATTAAATTCCTCCACTAGAATCAACTCATGGATTTAGAGGTTCTAGTCTTTGCACTCGACTTAATTTCAACTTTTGCTTTTGCATTAGTTGGGGCAAGAGTTGCTGCCAGCAAGGGCTTAGATTTTGGTGGAATTCTTCTTATTGCAGCAGTTGCATCTCTTTCTGGGGGAACCTTCCGTAATCTCTTTATGGGTGAGCAGCCACCGTGGGTTCTTTCCCCGTGGTTATTTGCTCCAGTTGTCGTGGCATTTATCATCACAATCGCCTTGGGCAAGACACAAAACGTGGGTCGATTTGCGTTGTCTTTAGATACTCTAGGTTTGGCTGTTGCAACAGTTTCTAGTGCGCAGTTTGCACTGACCAAGGATGCTCCATTTGCAGCCGCTGCAGTTTTAAGTTTAACGGGCGCTGTTGCCGGTGGCCTGTTTCGAGACATTATGTGCCAAACCGAACCGGTGCTTTTACACCGTGAAACTATAGGAACTGCCTGCCTTTCAGGAGCGCTTATCTATCTTGCACTAGATGCCATGGGCGCAGAGACAGCAATTACAGTCTTGGTGGCAGGCCTTGTCGTTGTGCTGGTGCGAGAGATTTCAATTAAATACAACTTGCATTTGCCTAAGCTTTCTAAGCCTTCTTAATCTCGAGCCTGGCCACTTCGGTGCTTGTATCGGCCCAGGAAATCTGACTTCATCTCAGCAAAGTTTCCATCAACTAATGCTTGTCGCATCTGATCGACCAAACGAACAATAAATCTCTCGTTATGGATAGTTGCAAGAGTTGCAGACAGGATTTCTTTTCCACGGAATAGATGGTGCATATAAGCCCGTGTGTAGTGCGTACAGGTGTAACAGTCACATTCATCATCTATGGGCGTGAAATCGCGCTTAAAACGGCTGTTAGATAGGTTAAAACGCCCCTCCATTGTGTAAACAGCACTGGTGCGTGCAATTCGGCTCGCTAAAACACAGTCAAATGTGTCGCAGCCGTTTTCAACACCAACAAATAAATCTTCAGGTGCCCCAATTCCAAGCAAGTGTTTAGGTTTGTCTTCCGGCAAGGTCTGATTGACCCAGCCGACGATTGTTCCAAGCTGTTCCTTATCTAGCGCACCCCCGATACCAAAACCATCAAAGCTTTGGCCATCACTGTTCATCCCACCAAGGTCTCCAGCAGCTTTCTTTCGCAGATCTTCATACTGGGCGCCTTGAATTACTCCAAACAATGCTTGATAGGGCTTGCCTATACGTTCATCGGTTAATCGCTTATGTTCATCAAGACACCTGATCGCCCAGGCATAGGTTCTATCCATGGCCAACTCTTGATAGGGACGAGTGTTATGCAAAGTAGTGCACTCATCGAATGCAAACATTATGTCGGCGCCGATTTGATGTTGAACCTGCATTGAAATCTCTGGTGTGAAACGATGCATTGAGCCATCGATATGAGATTTAAAGGTCACACCTTCATCATCAACGTGTGCCAATCTCTCTTTGTTTCCGGCAATAACATCATCTCGCCTGAAAGTTTGTGCATCCATCGCCAATACTTTTTTAAATCCAACACCCAGTGATAAAACCTGAAAGCCGCCAGAGTCTGTAAATGTTGGCCCAGGCCAATTCATAAACTCACTTAAGCCGCCTGCTTCATCTAATACATCAGAGCCGGGCTGTAAATACAGGTGATATGCATTTGCAAGTAATGCTTGCCCGCCAAGATCTGCCATGGCCTCTGGCAAAACAGATTTAACTGTTGCCTTAGTTCCTACCGGAATAAAAGCCGGTGTCTGAATCTGGCCATGGGGGGTAGAAATTGTGCCAACACGTGCTAAAGAGTTATCGGGGCTGTGTTTGATTTCAAATGAAAAACTCAAAGAACTACCAAATCTCAACTCGCGCTTTTTCATCTAACCAAAGACCATCGTTTGGTCCAAGATTAAAAGCGTCATAGAAAGGCGTAAAGTTTTTCAAGATTTGATTGCATCGAAACTCGGCCGGTGAATGCGGATCTGTTGCGATCCGCCGGCGCATCTCCTCTGAGCGAACCTTGGTTCGCCACACTTGGGCCCAGGACATAAACAAACGTTGTTCACCGCTAAATCCATCAATAACGGGGGAGGATTTACCAGCAAGTGAGATTTGGTATGCCTTATAACCAATTGTCAGACCACCTAGGTCGCCAATATTTTCACCGATGGTTAATGCGCCATTGACGGTTACATCAGGTGCCTCTTCTGGAGCTAATGCATCGTATTGAGAGATCAACGCCTTTGTGCGCTCTTCAAATGCTGATCGGTCGGCATCGTTCCACCAATCAGTAAGGGCGCCGTCTCCATCGTATTTAGATCCCTGGTCGTCAAAGCCGTGGCCGATCTCGTGGCCGATTACCGCGCCAATTGCGCCATAGTTCACGGCATCATCATGGGTTAAACCAAAAAACGGTGGCTGCAAAATCGCTGCTGGAAAGACAATCTCATTCATTACTGGGTTGTAATAAGCATTAACTGTCTGTGGCGCCATATGCCACTCTTCACGATCTACTGGCTTTCCAATTTTTGCTAGTTCAAAATCTCGCTGAAATTTAACGATACGACCAACATTGCCATAGAGGTCATCGGGAGTGGTTTTTAGATCACTGTAGTCACGCCATTTATCTGGGTAGCCAATCTTTGTCCGAAACTTACCCAGCTTTTCAAGTGCCTTAACTTTTGTTTCAGGTCCCATCCATGGCAACTCTTTGATACTTACTTCATAGGCTTGGATTAAATTTGCTACTAACTCTTCCATCCGCTTTTTTGCCTGGGCAGGAAAATACTTTTCAACATACACCTTGCCAACAGCCTCACCGAGGGAGCCTTCAATCAAAGAGACGGCGCGCTTCCAGCGCTCGCGAAGCTCTGGAGTTCCGCTGAGTGTCTTTCCATAAAACTCAAAATTCTGATCGACAAACTCTGATGAAAGATACGGCGCTGCTCCACTGATGATTTGCCACTTGAGCCAGGCCTTCCAACTTTGCGCATCAAAGTTTTTCAGAATTAAATCCAGCCCTTCGAAAAATGATGGTTGTTGAACGATGACAGAATCAAGGACGATCGGTGGAATCTGACCATGCAACAGATAGGCCTCCCAATCAAATGTTGGCATGAGAGCCTTAACCTGGCTGCGAGTAAGCTTGTTATAAGTAAGAGTGGCATCCCGGTCTTTGACTTGATCCCAGTGATGGCTAGCAATACTGGACTCTAAGGCCAAGACTTTTTTTGCAAGTTCATCTGCATTTGCAACAGCTGCCAACTCAAACATCTTTGCCACGTGGGCAACAAATGCCTTTCGAATCTCTAGGTACTGCTCTTCACGGTAGTAGGCCTCATCTGGCAGAGAAAGTCCGCCCTGCTGCATATACAAAATATTTGTTGAAGCATCCTTCATGTCGGCATATATGAAAGTTCCAAAGATTCCAGAAACACCTAACGCCTCTAACTTGGCTAAAACTTCAATGAAGCCTTCCAGATTCTCGATCGAATCCACGGCAGATAGATCTTGCACAATTGGCGTTGCACCTTTGGCCTGGACAGAGTCGGCATCCATAAATGATGCATAGATATCGCCGAGCTTTTTGGCCTCATCACTTCCCGATGCGGTTTCAATAATCTCTCGGACTCTCGCCTCTGCCTCAATGTGAAGGGCGGTAAATGCACCATCTGATGCGCGATCAGATGGAATAACCGCATTTTTAAGCCACGTCCCATTGAAGTGTCGATACATATCATCTTGCGGGCGAATCCCTTGGTCGAGGTGGCTTAGATCTAATCCTGCTGTTTCTAAACTCACGAGATAAACCCCTTAAGAAAATAGTTGAATCTTCAACATTTCGCGTAGAATACGCGTATGTCACGTGAAAACGCTACCGCACCTAAGTGGTTAACCCCCAGCGAAATGGTTGCTTGGCGCAGATACATCATCGCAAGTCGCCAGCTCTTGTCAGCCCTTGATGCAGATCTTAAAGAGCACGATCTAACGCTTCCAGATTATGAAATCTTGGCACTTCTCAGTGATGCACCAGATCGCCAAATGCGAATGAGCGAGTTAGCAAAAATTGCTCTGCTCTCACGTTCTCGACTTTCTCACCGGATGAAGGTGATGGAGAAAGCTGGCTGGCTAAAGCGCGAACCATGTCCAGTTGATAAGCGAGGTTACTTTGCTGTCATGACCCCAAAGGGTTGGAAGGCAATTGTTGCTGCAGCACCTGATCATGTGGAAAGCGTCCGGGCCCGATTTTTAGACCACATAACCAAAGCCGATCAGCAAGTGATAGCGCAGATATTTGAACGGATTGAAATACCTCTTCGCAAGGAAGTTGAAAACGAGTAAAAAGTTAAAGTAAAGAAAAAAAGAAATAGAAAGAAAAAAGGAATTAAAAAAACCCGCCACATAAAGTGGCGGGTTTTTTAATAAGCGATGCTTACTTAGCTGCTGCCTTCTTGCGGCGGCGACGCTTTGGAGCTGCTGCTGGAGCAGCTGCCTTCTTCTTGCGACGCTTTGGAGCTGCCTTCTTAGCTGCTGCCTTCTTGCGACGCTTTGGAGCTGCCTTCTTAGCTGCTGCCTTCTTGCGCTTTGGAGCAGCCTTCTTTGCTGCTGCCTTCTTACGGCGCTTCTTTGGTGCTGCTGCTACTGCAG
>JAIXXJ010000038.1 GCA_027490815.1 Streptomycetaceae bacterium | reverse complement strand
CGCGTTGCACGCGAATGCGCACTTGATCTTGCACGCGATGGCGTTGTCTATGCAGAAGTTCGCGGAGCACCAGAGCTATTTACTGCAAAAGGTTTAACAATGTCTGAGGTAGTTGAAGCAACTATCGAAGGATTTGAGTTGGGAACCAAAGATGCAAAAGATGAAGGTTACACAATTATTATGGGCTCACTTTTGTGTGGAATGCGTCAAAACAATAAATCTCAGGATGTTGCTGAGTTAGTTGTGAAATATAGAGACAGGGGGGTTGTTGGTTTTGATATCGCTGGTCCTGAAGATGGTTTTCCGCCGAGTGATCAAAAAGATACTTTTGATTATCTTCGTAAAGAAGATGCCCATTTTACTATCCATGCTGGTGAAGCCTACGGACTCCCCTCAATCTGGGAAGCGATCCAACTCTGCGGAGCCGAAAGACTAGGTCACGGAGTTCGAATCATCGATGATATTGATTTCTCCGGACCTATCCCAAAGCTTGGTCGACTCGCATCTTATATTCGAGATCGAAGAATTCCACTAGAACTATGTCCAACGTCAAATCTACAAACAGGTGCTGCAGCAAGTTATGCCGAACACCCAATTGGCAAACTTGCTCAACTTCGTTTTCGTGTGACGCTTAATACGGACAATAGATTGATGAGTCAAACATCTATGTCATTTGAAATGGAAGAAGCGGTTAAGGCCTTTAATTGGAACTTTACAGAACTCCAACGAGTAACAATTAATGCGATGAAGAGTGCTTTTATTCCATACCCAGAGCGTTTAGAGATTATAGAAAAAGTAATCAAACCTGGGTATGAAAAGATTTCTTCTGGAAAATGAGTAATTCAGAATTAAATTTTAACGATCCCAAGTTTATCGCCGATCCATATCCGGCTCTAAAACAACTGCGCATGGGTGATGGTCCCATTTGGCATGAAGGGATGCAGATTTTTTTGGCTGCCAAACATAGTGATGCCAATGATGTCTTTCGCAATAAATCATTAGGACGAATCTTTGCGCCAAAAACACCCGAGTTTGAATGGGAGATTTTCAATTGGCTACATGCTGATTCAATTTTAGATAGCGAGCCACCTAAGCACACTCGATTGCGCTCACTTGTGGCCAAGGCTTTTAATCGCCAAAAAATTGAGGGCATGCGCCCCTCTGTAGAGCGGATTACCCAAAACTTATTGGACGCCATTGACGAAAAAGTTAAATCTGGAGAGAGCTTTGATCTGATTGCAGATTATGCCGAACCCCTTCCGGTAAAGATCATTGCTGATCTTTTGGGCTTTCCTGAAAGTGAAGAACACTTACTTCGTCCATGGTCGCAAGCGATTGTGAAAATGTATGAAGTTAATCCATCTTTGCAATATCAAAACGATGCAAAGAAAGCCGGTCGTGAATTTGCCGAGTATGTGCGTGGATTAGCCGAGCAGCGTAAAAAAACCCCTGGCCAGGATTTGATATCAGAGTTAGCAACTGTTGAAGAGAATGGTGAAAAGCTCAATATGCAGGAGTTGGTAGCAACCTGCGTCTTGTTACTTAACGCAGGCCATGAAGCAAGTGTTAATGCATTTGGAAATGGAATGGTCGCAGTATTAGAACGTCCCGAACAAGCCCAGCTCCTTCGGGAAAAACCAAGAGAGTTAACCGATACCGCTTTAGAGGAGTTCATGCGCTTTGATGCGCCCTTGCATTTGTTCGAACGAACTGCAACTGCCGATACACAAATCGGGGGAGTTCAGATTAAGCAAGGACAAAAGATAGCTGCATTGATTGGTTCAGCAAATCGTGATGAAACGGTTTTTAACTCTGCAGAAACGATGGATGTCACCCGAGATCCAAATCCGCACATTGGTTTTGGTGCAGGTATTCACTTCTGTCTCGGAGCTCCATTAGCAAGACTTGAAATGAGTGTCTCATTGCCTGCCCTATGGGAAAAGTACCCTGGTATGCAGCTTTCAACTAAGCCAGTTCGTCGTCCAACGTTTGTGTTACGTGGTTATGAAAGTGTTCTAATCTCAGCCTGATCTGGGTATGAAGACTGGGCACCTTTTTTAGTAACGCTATTTGATGCAACTTTAACTCCAAACTCCATTGCACTCACAGGATCGTGACCCTGTGAAAGGGCATAGGCAAAACTTCCGACAAAGCTGTCACCTGCACCTGTTGTATCAACTGGTGTTGTTTGAGGCGCTGGACATCGAATTATTGTGCCATCAGAATTAATCAGTATTGCACCCTGACTACCAACTGTAACAATCGAATTCTTGCCAGGTCTAAAGCTTTTTAAAATCTCATCACTAGTGGGCAAATCACCGTGAAGCTCACGAAACTCAACTTCGTTGGGAATTATCCAATCACAAAGATCAATCAATTCCTGAGAGAGTTTTTCAAAGGGAGCAGGATTTAAAATCGTTGTGCATCCACGGCTCTTTGCAGCTTTAAATGCTGCAACTGTTACTTCTTGTTTGATTTCACATTGGGCAATCACAAGACTTAAATTAGGAATGCTATTGATCGCATCTACAGCTCTATTGACCTCAATCTCATGATTTGCTCCAGGAATGATGATGATCCTATTTTCACCTTCACCATCAACCCAAATGTGTGCAACTCCTGTGTGTGTATCACTTCGATCTACGTAGGAAATATTGATACCAACTTTTTTAAAGTTTTCGGTGATTGCATCTCCAAATACATCTTTTCCAATTTTTCCAATAAAGTGAACAGGCGCACCACAGATCGCTGCCATTACTGCTTGGTTGGCTCCTTTGCCGCCAAATCCAGTCGTGAAGATCTTTCCCACAAGAGTTTGACCCGGTTCTGGAACAACATCGGCATAGGCAGTTAAATCCATCATCGCACTACCAACGACTGCAATAACAGCGTTCTGTTTTTCACTCACTGCGCTAGGGTACTGGCTATGGGAAAAACTTCAATCATTTTGGATGTTGATACTGGCATCGACGATGCATTCGCAGTTTTATTTGCCGCTGTTCATCCGGAAATCAAACTGCTGGGCATCACCTGCGTAGATGGCAATACGAACATTGATAATGTTGTAGCAAATACCCTTAAAGTTTTGGATGCAGCGCAAGCGCCAGACATTCCAGTTGCACGTGGGGCTCTTCGTCCCTTGCTCGGTCAGAGTCAGTACGCAGAGTATGTGCATGGCGCAGATGGCATGGGGGATTTAGGAATTTCTCCATCTAAGCGAAAAGTAGATTCACGTTCTGCTGTGGAACTACTTCGAGATTTGATCGAAAACTCTTCAGAACCAGTAACGATCGTTCCGCTGGCACCGCTAACAAACATCGCCTTGTTTTTGAGATCATTTCCGGAAACTGCAAAGAAAATACATAGAATCGTTTTAATGGGAGGTTCGGCATCTGCAGGTAATGCCACCGCAGCGGCAGAATTTAATGTCTGGCACGATCCAGAAGCTGCAGCAATTGTTTTTCAAAGTGGAGTTCCAATAACCATGTATGGACTCGATGTTTTTATGCGTCCTGGAATTACACGCGAACAAGCCAATGAGCTTCAAAAATCTTCCTTAAAGACTGCACAGTTCGGAGGCGCTCTCGCCTTAGCATTTATGGAGCGTTTGGGAGTTTCTCCAATTACTTTGGGCGATTATGGAGCTGTCGCAAGTGTGATTCGCCCTGATTTGTTTACTACTGCGATGTTTGATGTGGTCGTAGATACATCAGCAGGTCCAGCACGTGGTCAGACAATTGTTGATAGACGTGATGCTTTTTTACGCGAACTTGAACCAATTGATTTAGAAGATTCGGCAAAAGTTCGTGTGACATTAGATTTAGATGTAGATGCTGTTGTAAAACTATGGCTTGACACCATTGAATCTAAAAACTAGAAGAATCAACCTTAATCTCTAAACACCGATGGTGTGCCAAATAGTTTTACTCTCTGTAAAGGCAGTGATTCTATGAGCACTAGCCCTCTTAAAACTATGAACTCTCTTGAGATTCTCTGCCCCAGCAACTTTTATCTCTGCAGTTAACTTAGAAGATAGCCCAGAGATATCCATGGCATCGATATCCATATGAGATGCCATCCAAGGTGCGATTTCATCTTTTTTGCCCGTCAAAATATTAACTACTCCTGCAGGCAGATCACTTGTTGCTAGAACTTCCGCAAAGCTCATTGCAGACAAGGGCGCCTTAGTACTTGCAAGGATAATCACAGTATTACCGGAAGTAATAATTGGCGCAATAGATTCAATTAATCCCAGCAATGATGGGTTCTCCGGTGCAACTGCCGCCACAACACCCATGCTTTCTGGAATCGTAAAGTTATAAAAAGGACCAGCAACAGGATTATTTGAGCCAGTCAAAGATGAGATCTTGTCGCTCCATCCTGCAAACCAAACTAAGGTGTCAACAGCTTGTAGAACTTCCTTCTCTGCTTTTACTTTTGTAGCGCCAGTTGTAATCATGATCTCTTCAATAAACTCGGATGTTCTGGCCTGCAGCATCTCTGCAATTCGATACAAAATCTGTCCACGGTTATATGCCGTAGCTTTACTCCAACCGTTGTGAGCTGAGCGTGCTGCAACAACTGCCTCTCGCAGATCCTTCCTTGAAGCAAGACATGGATTTGCAAGGAATGCGCCTTTAGAAGTTTTTACTTCATATGTGCGGCCAGATTCACTTCGAGGAAATGATCCGTTAATAAAGAGCTTGTAAGTTTTTTTCACATCGATGCGATTACTCACCTGCAACCCCCTTTAAGTACGCAGCCAAACCATGTCGTCCACCTTCGCGACCCCAACCAGATTCTTTATATCCGCCAAAAGGAGATGTCGGATCAAACTTATTAAATGAATTCGTCCAGATAACACCAGCTCGAAGGTGCTGCGCCGCCCACAACGTCCTTGAACCTTTCTCGCCCCAAACACCAGCAGATAAGCCAAATGGGGTGTTATTAGCCTTCTCAATTGCCTCCTGAGGGGTGCGGAAAGTTAGTACCGAAAGAACTGGTCCGAATATCTCTTCCCGTGCAATTCGATGTGCCGAAGTAACTCCTGTGAAAATTGTTGGTGCAAACCAGTAGCCCTTTTTGGGTAAATCACACGCTGGACTCCAACGCTGACCGCCTTCGTCATCTCCAACTTTTGCAAGCTCAACAATTTTCGCGAGTTGCTCTTTACTATTTATTGCGCCTACATCGGTGTTTTTGTCCAATGGATCACCAACACGGATTTTCTCCATCCGCTTTTTAAGTTTATGCAAGACCTCTTCAGCTACATTTTCCTGCAATAGCAATCTAGAGCCAGCACAACAAACGTGGCCTTGGTTAAAGAAAATACCATCAATGATTCCCTCAACTGTTTCATCGATTGCTGCGTCTTCAAAAACTATGTTTGCTCCTTTGCCGCCTAACTCTAAAGTCACACTCTTTTTTGTTGGAGCAACAGATCGAGCAATAATCTTCCCAACCTCTGTCGATCCAGTGAATGCGATTTTGTCTATACCAGGATGATTAACAATAAGAGCGCCCGTTGATCCATCACCAGTGACAATATTTACAACACCTGCAGGTAGTTCAGCCTGTTGACAAACTTCAGCAAATAAAAGCGCAGTCAGTGAAGTTGATTCGGCAGGTTTTAGAACAACGGTATTTCCGGTAGCAAGTGCCGGAGCAACTTTCCATGCCAACATTAACAATGGAAAATTCCAAGGAATGATCTGTCCCGCAACACCTAATGGTTTTGGAAAACTACCAAGTCCTGCATATTCGAGCTTATCTGCCCAACCTGCGTGGTAGAAAAAATGTGCCGCAGCTAATGGGATATCGGTATCGCGCGATTCGCGGATAGGTTTACCGTTATCTAGAGTTTCTAAGACTGCAAATTCGCGAGCTCGCTCTTGTAAAATACGTGCAATTCTAAACAGATATTTTCCGCGTTCTTTGCCAGATGTTTTAGACCAGGTTGAGTTGTATGCCTTACGCGCCGCCTTAACCGCTGCATCGACTTCACTTTTGCCAGCCAAAGCAATTTGGCTAAGAATCTCTTCGGTGGCGGGATTAATCGTTGGAAAATGCTTACTTCCTGTAACAAACTTTCCGCCGATAAAGTGACCATACTTTGGCTTAATGTTGGTGATCGCGCGTGACTCTGGAGCCGGTGCGTATTCAAAACTCATCGATCTCCCCAATCCTTTTTAGCCCTGATCATCAACTAATCCACACTCACATACGTAGGACTAGCGTAGTAGCCATTGTCCATTTTTATACGCTGCATCAAAAGATCATTGAGCAGTGCACTTGCCCCTATACGAAACAACTTTGAATTGAGCCATTCTTCACCAGCGGTTTCCTTCACCAAGACCAACTGCTTAATTGCATCCTTTGTATTTCGAATTCCGCCAGCAGGCTTGACTCCGATTCGCTTTTGAGTCATTTCGTAAAAGTCTCGAACCGCTTCGAGCATCACCAAAACAACTGGGGCAGTAGCCGCCGGTGCCACCTTGCCAGTCGAAGTCTTAATAAAGTCTGCCCCTGCAGCCATCGCTAAAAATGAAGCTTTTCGAACATTGTCATATGTGACTAATTCGCCAGTTTCAAAAATAACTTTGAGGTGGGCTTTCTCACCACACACCTGGCGAATGGTGACAATCTCATTAAAAACATCAATCAATCTTCCCTCTAAAAACGCTCCACGATCTATGACCATATCAATTTCACTAGCACCAGCATCAATTGCATCTTGAGTATCTAGAACTTTAACTGCAATAGAGGCACGACCAGATGGAAAAGCAGTTGAAACGGCAGCAACGGGTACGTGTTTTCCACCAATTAAATCAAGATGCTTACGAGCAACACCAACCATGTCGTTGTACACGCAGATTGCACCAACACTTGGAACGCTTGAATCAGTCGGATCTGGGCGCACAGCTTTTGTGCAAAGAGCTTGGACCTTTCCTACAGTATCTGCTCCTTCCAAAGTTGTTAGATCAACCATTGAGATAGCAGTGTCTATTGCCCATCGTTTTGAAGTTGTCTTAACACTTCTTGTTGCAAGCATGGCCGCACGTGCATTTGCTCCAACTTGATCTACGCCAGAGAGTTTATTCAAATAGGTTTTAAGCGATGCTTCACTACCATCTACTAATCCGTAAAAATTCACGATAGCAATTCCTTTAACGATGGTCGTAATTGACTCAAGATCTCTTTTGTGATTACTTCACTCTTTTCAATGACCTCAATGTAACACTTGAGCTTTGCTTCAGTCCCACTTGGACGAATAATGACTCGTATCGGTCCTTCTAGCCAGATTCGCAAACCATCGGTTGGAGGTAATCCATCCGTTGGTTTGGATAAGTCTTCTATCAATGTTACTTGCCGACCGGCAATCTGATGTGGTGGATTGTTGCGCAAAGAGGAGAGCAAATCCTTTACCTGTGAGATTTCATTTACTCTTATCGAGATCTGCTCTGTTGCATGGTATCCATGCAAACTCCAAATTTCACTTAGAAGATCGAGAATCGTTTTTCCATCACGCGCTAAATCTGTCGCAATCTGAGCAATAAAAATCGCTGCAGAGATGCCATCTTTATCATTAACAGATTCAGGATCGACGCAGTATCCAATCGCTTCTTCATATCCAAATGAGAGATTTTGAATCTTTGAAATCCATTTAAATCCAGTTAGAGTTTCTTGAAACTTTATCGAACGGTTTTGAGCAATCTTTTTTACGATTGTTGAAGAGACTATGGTATTTGCAAAGACTCCATGATCGCTTCCTTCGGAGATAACATGAGCAAAAACAGCGCCCAACTCATCGCCATGGAGAATTCTCCAACCAACTTTTGGATCTTTGATAGCAACAGCGCAACGATCTGCATCTGGATCGGTAGCAATCACCAAATCTGCTTCAGATTTTTTTGCCATCTCTATGGCTAAATCCATCGCACCTGGTTCTTCAGGATTTGGAAAAGCAACTGTTGGAAAATCAGGATCAGGTTGGGCTTGCTCTAGAACGAGCTGTGGAGGATCAAATCCAGCAACTTTGAATACTGAAAGCAATGTTTCAGTTCCTACTCCATGCATTGCTGTGTAAACAATCTTTAACTTTCCTGGGTTCTGAGCCAACTTTGCTGTCTGGGAAACATATTCTTCAACTAGATGATCATCAACGATCTTCCATTTATCTGCTCGTGGAAGGCTCTTGGTTGATGTAACTTTCGAAATTTCATCGGCAATTAATGAATCAGCGGGTGAAGTTATTTGAGAGCCCCTATAAATTACTCCATCCACCGTTCCACCGAGATAGACCTTGAAACCATTATCTTTTGGTGGATTGTGACTGGCTGTAACCATGATCCCAACATCACAGCCAAGTTCTTTTGTTGCAAAAGCCAGAACAGGAGTTGGTAAAGGATGTGACAAAACCATTGTTGTCATTCCGGCTCCAGAGAAAATCTGTGCGGCCTCGAGTGCAAATTCCTTAGATCCATGACGGGCATCTTGTCCGATAACAACTGAATTCAAACCATGTGATTTCATGTATGCAACTAATCCTGCAGATGTTCGGGCAACAACTGCTCTATTCATTCCAGATGGACCGGGGCGAACTGGCCCACGCAAACCTGCCGTACCAAACTGCAAGAAACCATTAAAACATGCGCGAAGCTCTACTTCATTATTGGAATCAAGCCAGTTTTGAAGTTGGGTAGCGGTATTCGAATCTGGATCATCGAGAATCCACTCTTTAACTTCCTGTAAAAAATTCTGGTCCATAGCTTCAGAGTAACTTTGGAATTACACCTTTAAGGAGAGAGCCCATTCGATCGGCAGCTGCTTTACCAGCGGCAATGACTTCTTCATGGTTTAACTTCTCGCCGGTGACACCAGCAGCAGCATTTGTTACCAGTGAAATGCCTAGAACTTCTGCACCAAGTGCATGCGCAGCGATAGCTTCTGGGACCGTAGACATACCTACTAAATCCGCGCCCATTGTTCGCATCATCAAGATCTCTGCTGGCGTTTCATACGTTGGTCCACGCCAGTGAACATAGACACCCTCTTGAAGAGATGAATCCTCTTTTTTCACAATTTCGCGAATGCGCTTGCTGTAAAGGTCAGTTAAATCTACAAAAGTTGCACCAGATAATGGCGAAACGGCCGTTAATGAGATGTGGTCACGAATTAATACTGGCTGGCCAACTTTGTAAGCTGTATTGATTCCTCCACAAGCATTAGTCAAAATAATTATTTTGCAACCAGCTTTGACCGCTGTTCGCACACCATGAACTACTGGCTCAATACCCTTACCTTCATACAAATGAGTTCGACCCAGAAACACAAGCGCACGCATTTTCTTACTACCTGCATCGATTTCATATGATCGCACCTTGCCCGAATGGCCTTCTACAGCAGGAGGCAAGAATCCGGTCAATTCTTCAGCATTACATTCAAATGCAGGAGCGCCAAGTGCATCAACGGCGCTGACCCAACCAGATCCCATTACAAGTGCAACATCATGTTTAGCGATGCCTGTTTTCTTAGCAATTTCATCCGCCGCAGCAACAGCGGCTGCAAGGGGATCGCTGTATAAAAGATCAGATTTGCTCATGGCTCAATACTGTCACAAAGTTTGATTTCATTATTGCATCGCCTTGAATTGAGGCCATGAGTATCCAAGTTGAGCACTGGCCATCCTTAAAAACGGCATCGAAATCCCTACGACATTAGTGTAGTCACCATCAATGCTGGAGATAAATGGTGAACTAAATCCATCGAGTGTGAATCCTCCAGCAACATGTAGCGGTTCTTCAGTTGCTACATAATCAATTATTTCTTCATCACTTATATTCGCAAAATTTACTCGAGTTGTTACTCGATCAGAAATCTCTCGATCTTTAAGAGTATCGATAATGCAATGTCCAGTATGTAAAAGCCCGCTGTTACCGCGAACTCTTTTGGCTCTTGCGATAGCGATCTCCGGGGTGCCAGGTTTACCAAGAGATTCACCTTCAAACTCAAAAGTCGAATCACATCCAATAATAATTGCCGGAAAATCTATCTGTTCGCGGACTGTATGTGCTTTTGTGATGGCAAGTGCGATGACCATATCTGATGGACTCATCGAGTTAAAGAACTCTGTTTCTTCATCAACATTACTGACCATAATTTTTGGCGAGAGGCCAGCCGATTCAAGTAAGCGGCGACGACTCTTTGAGGCAGATGCTAGAACAATTGTTGGATTCGTCGAAGGCACGGGTTAAAGGTACTCGTTAAATTGCATAAATCAATTCATGAAATCTAGTTTATCGAATTCGAACTACTAGGATTATCGCGTGAAGAACTCATTTCCAACCATAGGAGTTATAGGTGGTGGAGAGCTTGCTCGAATGTGTGTGGCACCTGCTGCAGCCTTAGGGATCGATCTTTTGATATTTGTATCAGAACCAAATGATCCAGCGGCACAGATTTGTAATCACGAAATTGGAAGTTACAAAGACTTAAGCGCAATTCGTACATTTGCCAAAAACTGTGATGTGATTACTTTTGTAGATGAGTTAATTCCACTCAGTGTTATCAGAGCAATCGAGGAAGACGGCGTAGTTGTGCGTCCCTCTTCGGCAGCTTTAGAATTTTCGCAAAGTGAAGAAGCATTGCGATTAAAGCTTCTCGATTATCCCGGACCTGAATACAAAACGAAAAACGGAAAAATTCCAATTGAAGGACAACTTGATATTGATGTCGAGATAATGGTTATTGTTGCCCGCTCACCACACGGCCAGGCAACAACATGGTCACCGACTATGGATGTGCAAAAAGATGGAATAAGCGTTATGTCGATTACACCTGTGCCACAACTTTCTCAAGATTTAAGTGAGCAAGTACAAAAGATTGCACTTGAAATAGCAGAAATTGTTGGTTTAGTTGGTGTGGCTGCTGTAAAAATGTTGGTAAAGCAAGAAGAAATATTTGTAAATGATCTTGCAATGGGCCTCCACGATTTAGGGTTATGGACAATAGAAGGTGCACGGACTAGTCAGTTTGAACAACATTTGCGAGCAGTTCTAGACCTACCTTTAGGAGATCCAACAATGACTGCACCAATAGCTGTTGTGGGAAATCTGGTTGCCGGCAGAAAAATAGATATGTATCGCCCCTATTTGCATTTGATGGCAAGAACTCCAGCCCTTAAATTTCATCAGTATCGAAACGAAGTGAGTCTAGGAAGCAAGGTCGGTCATATAACTTTACTGGGGGACCGCCTCGAGGATCTAACTAGTGAGATCCAACATGCGATTGACTATATAAGTGGAGAGATTGACGAGTGATTTAGTTTAGTCAGTGCGACCTAGTGCCCGAAACTTCCAACCAGCTTTGCGCCAAAGTTCTCGATCTAACATGTTTCGACCATCAATAATTATTTTATTCTTTACTAATGAAGAAATCGCAGCTGGGTCAATCTGTCTATACTCTTTCCATTCAGTTAGATGTAAAACTAAATCTGCATCTTTGAGTGCATCGTTGACATTGATCGCGTATTCCAAATTCGGGAAACGTTTACGTGCAGGTTCAATGCCTTGGGGATCGTTAACAACTACCTGTGCACCAGCTGCATTTAGTTGGGCAGCAATATCGAGGGCTGGGGAATCACGAACATCATCACTATCTGGTTTGAACGTTGCACCCAAAACAGCAATTTTGTACTCAGATAAATCTTCAGAGAGCTCACTACGGACTACATCGATCACACGCAGACGAGCACGAAGATTAATTGCATCGATCTCACGTAAAAATTCCAATGCTTGCTTTGCGCCTAACTCTTCTGCTCTGGCCATAAATGCACGAATATCTTTTGGAAGACACCCTCCTCCAAAACCGATTCCTGCTTGTAAGAACTTGTTTCCAATTCGAGGGTCATAACCAATTGCCTTTGCAAGCACAGTCACATCACCTCCAGCTGCCTCGCAAATCTCAGCCATTGCATTTATAAATGAAATCTTTGTCGCAAGAAAAGAGTTTGCAGCAACTTTTACTAATTCAGATGTAGGCAAGTCGGCACGGATCCAGGGTGTTCCAAGATCAAGAATTGGCTTATAGACCTTTTTAAGAATATCTTCGGCCAAATCATTAGCTACACCTACAACTAATCTGTTTGGCGTCAAAGTATCTTCAACTGCAAAGCCTTCACGAAGAAACTCTGGATTCCATGCCAAATCGGATTGCGGTGCGCTTTTAGCTAATACTTCACGGAGTGATTGTGCTGTTCCCACAGGCACAGTGGATTTACCAACAACCAAAGAACCTTTCTTCAAATACGGTGAAATTGCGGCAACAGCTGATTTCACATACGTTAAATCTGCAGCTAGGCCATCTTTGCTCTGTGGAGTTCCAACACAAATAAAATGAACATCGGCATCTGCAACAGCCGAAACATCTGGTGTAAAAGACAAACGTCCAGATTTCATCTCTTGTGCCAAGAGTGTGTCTAAACCTGGCTCATAAAATGGCAATTTTCCACTTTGTAACTCTGCAATTTTTACAGGATCGGTATCAACGCCTACTACCGTGTAACCAAGTGAGGACATACAAGCTGCATGGGTTACGCCTAGATAACCGCAACCAATAACGGAGAGTTTTTCATCCATGATATTCATTTTACTTCAACTCTCCACATGGATTTTCATCGGCTGTACGAGTCTTAAATTTATCAATGACAGTTGGAGTTGGTTTACCTGATTCCGAGGGTGATGGTTCAACGATATCGGTTAAGGGAAGATCTTCTCTCAGTCTGTTAAACAATTCAGGGGCTAAAACTGAGTCCCATTTTACGACCGAACCAACTCCATCAACTCGAGCATTTGTATTTCCTAGTGGAATAGTAAGAGTTCTAACGTTGCTGGCAGATAAATTCTTTAACTGTTTTGCAAGTGTCAGCAGATCATCCTTGTTTAATTCGGCATCAGTCTTTACCGTTGCGATGAGTGAGTTAAAGAAATTCACCAATTTGATTGGATTAAGTAGAACACCCGTACTCGTTACTTTTCTTAGGACAGCACTCATAAACTGCTGCTGACGCTGCATTCGACCAATATCGCCAAGTCCGTCAAAATCTCTTGTTCTAACGTACTTCAAAGCTTCAATTCCATTGAGCGTGTGGACCCCAGCAGCTAAAACTAAGTGGCTACCTGGATCATCGATATCTTTTTTAGTACAAACTTCAATTCCACCCAATGAATCAACCATGCCGGCAAATCCGGCAAAACCAATTTCAATATAGTGGTCGATTCGAACACCAGTTTCATTCTCAATAGTTTGAATCAATAATGGCGGGCCACCAAATGCGAATGCTGCATTAATTTTTCCTAGTGCCGCGGGGATGATTTTCCCACTTCCAGAAGATGAAGGATGCTCTGGAATAGTTACTAGAGAATCACGAGGAATAGAAATTATTGTTGCTTTATCTCGAGATTTTGATATGTGAACAATCAACATAGTGTCAGACCTAGATCCTGCAGCAGTCTTAGTGCTTCCTACGCGCAGTAGTTTTCTCTGTTCTTTTGTTAAACCTTCGCGAGTATCTGCGCCAACGATCAGATAGTTCAAAGCAGATGTTGGTTTATCAGGTCTATCGATTACGGCGCCGAAGGCGTCAATACGTGAAAGCGCACCACTTACCTGTCCAAGGCCCAACCAGGAGATGCTAGAAACAACAACAATGGCCACCGAGAGTGAGGTAAAAATTCGAATTGCCCGCGTTGATTTCACTAGGAGAGAGTACTTCAACGGTACCGTGTACGGGTTATGTCGACATCAGCAAACACCTTATACGGCTCACCGAGAGCAGAAATCTCGGTAGTTTTGCCAGTTCTCAATGAAGAGAAGTATTTAGCTGATTCCGTCAGTGCCATTCTTAATCAAAAATTCGATGGGCGCCTTGAGATAATTCTTGCAATTGGGCCTTCGCAGGATAAAACAATGGAGATTGCACACAAACTGCAAAGAGAAGATGCTCGCGTAATAATAATTGAAAATCCAACGGGACGAACAGCCGCTGGTCTAAATTTAGCAATCGCAGCATCTTCATTTTCAATAATTGTCCGAGTTGATGGACACTCAAACATTCCTGCCAACTACTGCCAAATGGCCTATGAGATATTGAAAGAAACTGGCGCAGTAAATGTTGGTGGGATTATGGATGCAAAGGGACGGTCAGTTTTTGAAAAATCGGTAGCAAGAGCAATGCGGAGCCCTCTTGGTGTTGGTGCATCTCGCTTTCACACTGGAGGAACATCAGGTGAGGTTGACACTGTTTACCTAGGGGCATTTCGGAAAGAGGCATTAATAGCAGCTGGTGGATTTGATGAAAGATTTACACGAGCTCAAGATTGGGAACTAAATTTTAGGTTACGAGAAATGGGTGGGGTTGTTTATTTTGATCCTCGCCTGATCGTTACTTATCGCCCACGTTCTTCTTTAACTGCATTAGCTAAACAGTATTTTCAATATGGTCGCTGGCGAAGAGTTGTTTCTAGACGCCACCAAGGAACAATCAACTACAGATACTTAGCTCCACCTTTCACAGTTATAGCAACCTTGATTTCATTAGTCAGTGGATGGTTGATTACTCCGATTCTGTTTTTGCCTGCATTGATCTATGGTTTCTTTATCCTCATTGCATCGATTTTTATTGGGAAGTCCCCGGGCGAAATTCTTTGCCTGCCTGCAGTTCTGCTCACAATGCATATTTCATGGGGAATTGGTTTTCTTACATCACCGAAGTCACTTGTTCCTGCGGTAACCTTACATCCGTGAGTACCCCACTTCAGGTTTATGAGCCATTCAAAGCTGGCCTTCCTAAACTAGGTAAGTACTGGAAATCCCTTTGGTCTAGGCGAACTTTTATTGCCGAGCATTCAAAATCAGAGCTTCGTGAACAACACTTTCACACAGCATTTGGTCAATTTTGGTTAGTTATAAATCCACTTTTACTTTCAGGGGTTTATTTCATCTTGATCGTGATCATCGGTGGCAAAACTGACACCACCAGATATGTTCATTTAACTGGAACGCTCTTTCTATTTTATTTGGTTTCCAATAGTTTGAGTTCAGGGGTTAAGGCCGTCACTTCAGGACAAAGATTGATTCTAAATACAGCCTTCCCTCGAATCATGTTGCCACTTTCCTCAGTCGTAATCGCACTCTTTAAATTTTTCCCAACAATAATTGTCTTTATTGTTATCAAAGCAGTGGTTGGCTCACCATTTTCAATCAAAATGTTATGGGCGGTACCAATTCTTCTTATCACAACGTTTTTAGCTCTTGGATTAGCAATAATTATCTCTTGCATAAATGTTTACTTCCGAGATATGGCAAGTTTTTTACCATACATGACTCGAACTCTTTTGTATCTGTCACCGATTTTATATGAGGCAACAACGTTAAAACCTAGTCTGCGTATCCTGGAGTATGTAAATCCACTTTTTCCAATTCTAGATTCTTGGTCACGTGCGTTGGTTTATGGTCAAAACCCAGAGCTAACTAGCATGCTCGCAGGATTAGGTTGGGCAACTGGAATATTCTTTATTGGCACATACATTTTCTTATCGAGGGAGCGTGAGTTCGCTGTCCGTCTCTAATACACACAAGACCAATGAGATTGCTGTTTCGGTAAGGGATGTGAGCCTTACTTATTCAACAACAATTGATCGCAGGCCTACTTTTAAAACACGAGTCAAGGCTTTAGCTCGTGGGAAAAAGCAAACTCGAGTTGTGCAAGCTTTAAAAAATGTTAATTTAGATGTCGAGTATGGTCATGTACTTGGTGTGATCGGTGCAAACGGTGCTGGTAAATCTTCGCTTATGAGATGTATTGCAGGAATTTTGCCACCATCTCAAGGTCGTATTGAAGTGTATGGATCTGTTAGCACTTTACTTGCACTTGGGGTTGGATTTAATCCTTCAATGTCTGGTCGTGACAATGTTTACCTTGGTGGATTAGCCGCAGGGATGTCCCGTGAGGAAATTAATGGCCACTTTGAAGAAATCGCTTCGTTCTCAGAATTAGGTGATGCAATTGATGCACCAATGCGCACATATTCATCTGGAATGTTTGCCCGCTTAGCTTTTTCTGTAGCGGCAACAGTTCGTCCAGATATCTTGATTATCGATGAGGCACTTAGCACCGGTGATGCAAAGTTTAAGGAAAAAAGCCTTAACCGAGTCAAAGAACTTCGCAGTGATGACCGAGCATTGATTTTGGTCAGTCACGCCATGCAAACTTTAAGAGAGACATGTAACGATGTTGTATGGCTTGATAAAGGGAAGGTCATTTCACGAGGTGAACCGAACCAAGTAATTGATGCGTATCAAGAATTTTTACAAGTTGGAAAGAGTGCAGCAATCGATGAGGATGTTTAAGCTACTTACTTTTACTCTTTCTT
>JAIXXJ010000011.1 GCA_027490815.1 Streptomycetaceae bacterium | reverse complement strand
TGACCGCATCGACATTTTCGGAGGACCGGTTTCCTAGTGGGAACTGGACCTTGAATAGAAAAGGATCATCATGGCACTTCGTAAATTAAAGCCAACGACCCCTGGTCAACGCGGCGCAACCGTTCCTGATTTCGCAGAAATCACGCGCTCTACTCCTGAAAAGTCACTTGTCCGTCCAATTCACTCAAAGGGTGGACGTAACAATCAAGGACGCATCACTATTCGTCACCAAGGTGGCGGACACAAGCGTGCTTACCGTCTCATTGATTTCATTCGCAATGATAAGGATGGCATTCCAGCAAAGGTCGCTCACATTGAGTACGACCCAAACCGCACAGCGCGCATCGCTCTACTGCATTACGCAGATGGAGAAAAGCGTTACATCATCGCTCCCAATAAATTAGAGCAAGGTGCAGTTGTTGAGAATGGTCCAAAGGCAGATATTAAGCCTGGCAATAACTTGCCACTACGTAACATTCCAGTAGGAACAACAGTTCACGCAATTGAACTTCGCCCAGGTGGAGGAGCAAAGATTGCTCGTTCTGCTGGTGCATCAGTTCAGTTAGTTGCAAAAGATGGACCATACGCACAGTTGCGTATGCCATCTGGTGAAATCCGCAACGTAGATGTTCGTTGCCGCGCAACAATCGGTGAAGTTGGAAATGCTGAACAAGGCAATATCAACTACGGAAAAGCTGGTCGTAAGCGTTGGTTAGGTATTCGCCCAACAACACGTGGTGTTGTTATGAACCCAGTAGATCACCCACACGGTGGTGGTGAAGGTAAAACTTCTGGTGGACGTCACCCAGTGACTCCATGGGGTAAGCCTGAAGGCCGCACTCGTAAGAAGAAAGCATCAGATTCAATGATCGTCCGTCGTCGCAAGTCGAATAAGAATCGGTAGGTAGGAGCCCTCATGCCAAGAAGTCTCAAGAAGGGTCCATTCGTTGATGGACATCTACTCAAGAAAGTAGATGCACAAAACGATGCCAACACAAAGAACGTGATCAAGACCTGGTCACGTCGCTCGATGATCATTCCTTCAATGATCGGACATACCATTGCAGTACACGATGGCCGCAAGCACATTCCGGTTTTCGTCACTGATGCAATGGTCGGACATAAGTTAGGCGAATTCTCTCCAACACGTACCTTCCGTGGTCACGTTAAGGGCGACGATCGAAAGGCAACTCGTGGCTAATACACCTGATAATGCATTGATCGCACGCGCAGTACTGCGCGACATTCGTCATACACCACAGAAGGCTCGTCGTATCGTAGACCTTATTCGTGGACAACGTGCTGATGAAGCACTTTCAATTTTGAAGTTCGCACCTCAAGCTGCAGGACAAGATGTGTTCACACTTCTTAACTCTGCAGTTGCTAATGCGAAAGCAAAGAACCCTGCAATCCGCGACGCTTCAGAGCTCTGGGTTGTAGAAGCACTAGTAGATGAGGGCCGCACAATGAAGCGCTTTCGTCCACGTGCACAAGGTCGAGGCTTTCGTATCTTGAAGCGTTCATCACACATCTCTGTTGCAGTAAGTGATGTAAAAACTTCTTCTAAGTCAATGAACTTAAAGAAGACTATCGAGAAGGGAGCGACCAAGTAATGGGTCAAAAAGTAAACCCACACGGCTTCCGTCTCGGAATTACAACTGAATTCAAGTCACGCTGGTACGCAGACAAGCTATACAAGGATTACGTTAAAGAAGACGTAGAGATCCGCCGTTTAATGAACAAGGGTATGGAGCGCGCAGGCGTTTCTCGAATTGAAATTGAGCGCACACGTGATCGCGTACGTATCGACCTATTTACTGCACGTCCTGGAATTGTTATTGGACGTCGTGGTGAAGAGGCAGACAAACTTCGTCAACGTCTAGAAAAGCTAACTGGTAAGCAGGTTCAGCTCAACATTCTTGAAGTAAAGAATCCTGAAGTTGATGCACAACTTGTTGCACAGGGAATCGCAGAGCAGCTTGCTGCACGTGTTTCTTTCCGCCGCGCAATGAAGAAGTCAATGCAATCAGCACTCAAGGCTGGAGCACAGGGCATTCGCGTTCAGTGCGGTGGTCGTTTAGGTGGAGCTGAAATGTCACGTTCAGAGTTCTATCGTGAAGGTCGCGTTCCATTGCACACACTTCGCGCAGATATTGATTACGGTTTCTATGAAGCCGCAACAACATTCGGTCGCTTAGGTGTGAAGGTCTGGATCTACAAGGGTGAAGTTATTGGTTCACGTGCAGAGCGAAATGAAAAGGCACTTGCCGAAGCTCGCGCACCAAAGCCAGAACGTCGCGGACCACGTACTCCTCGCGCACCTCGCGGTGAAGTTACAGTTTCACAAACAACACCTACAGCAACTGCACCAGCAACAACTGATGCACCAGCGGAAGGAGCTAGCAACTAATGTTGATTCCACGTCGTGTTAAGCACCGTAAGCAGCACCACCCATCTCGTAAGGGCGCTGCAAAAGGTGGATCTACCGTTGCATTTGGTGACTATGGAATTCAAGCACTTGCTCCTGCATATGTGACTAACCGTCAGATTGAAGCAGCACGTATTGCAATGACTCGTTACATCAAGCGTGGTGGAAAGGTTTGGATCAATATTTATCCAGATCGTCCCATCACAAAGAAGCCGGCTGAAACTCGTATGGGTTCTGGTAAAGGTTCACCTGAGTGGTGGATTGCAAACGTGAAGCCAGGTCGCGTGATGTTTGAAATCTCTGGTGTAACAGAGGCAATTGCAACTGAAGCTATGCGTCTTGCGATTCACAAGCTTCCAATGAAATGTCGTGTAGTAAAGCGTGAGGGGGCATAAGTGGCTATTACAACTAACGAAGAGCTACGCCAATTGTCAGCAGATGATTTGACTAGCAAGGTTCGCGAATTGAAAGAAGAACTCTTCAACTTGCGTTTCCAAGCAGCAACTGGACAGTTGGAAAGCCATGGTCGTCTGAGCGCAGTGCGCAAAGAGATCGCACGTGTCTACACAATCATTCGTGAACGCGAACTTGGAATCGGGGGAGCTGCGTAATGACTACAGCTAATTCAGAGCGTAACGACCGCAAGGTTCGTGAAGGAATTGTCGTGAGCAACAAGATGGATAAGACCATCACTGTTGAAGTATCAGATCGTGTCAAGCACGGTATGTACTCAAAGGTTCTCTCACGTTCAAGCAAGTTAAAAGCACATGATGAGCAGAATGCTGCTGGCATGGGCGATCGTGTAATGATCATGGAGACTCGACCACTGTCAGCAACAAAGCGCTGGCGTTTGGTTGAAATCCTCGAGAAGGCAAAGTAAGGGTTCGGTGGATAACAAATGATTCAACAAGAATCTCGCCTACGCGTGGCAGATAACACGGGAGCGAAAGAGCTTCTGTGTATCCGCGTGCTCGGTGGATCCAAGCGCCGCTATGCCGGTATCGGAGACATCATTGTCTGTTCAGTTAAGGATGCAATTCCTGGTGGACAAGTTAAGAAGGGTGAAGTCGTTAAGGCCGTCATCGTTCGTACAGTTAAAGAGCGTCGTCGTCCAGATGGCTCTTACATTAAGTTTGATGAAAATGCTGCAGTTATCTTGAAGGCAGATGGTGAGCCACGTGGAACCCGTATCTTCGGACCAGTTGCTCGCGAACTTCGCGATAAGCGCTACATGAAGATCATCTCGTTAGCTCCGGAGGTGCTCTAATAATGGCAAAGATTAAAAAAGATGACACAGTTCTTGTTATCGCAGGTAAAGATCGCGGTACAACAGGAAAGGTTCTATCTGTTGATGGCAACCGTATTATCGTCGAAGGCGTAAACCGCCAAAAGCGTCATACAAAGGAATCAACTGGTGAGCGCGGCGTAAAGGTCGGCGGAATCATTACTGTTGAAGCATCACTTCATATTTCAAATGTCATGGTCGTTGATAGTGATGGCAAGGCTTCACGCCTTGGTGTTCGCAAAGACGACGAAGGCAAGAATGTTCGTATCTCACGTCGCACCGGAAAGGACATCTAATGTCAACAGCGGTAGATGTACGTCTAAAAGCTAAGTACAAGAGCGTTATTGCTCCTGCACTCAAGAGCGAATTTGGATATAAAAATCCAATGATGATTCCATCATTAACAAAGATCATTGTGAACATGGGTGTCGGTGACGCTGCTCGTGATTCAAAGTTAATTGAAGGTGCAATTCGCGATCTAACCATCATCACTGGCCAAAAGCCTCAGGTGACAAAAGCTCGTAAATCAATTGCACAGTTCAAACTTCGCGAAGGTCAACCAATTGGTGCGCACGTAACAATGCGTGGAGATCGCATGTGGGAGTTTGCAGATCGCTTGCTTTCAATCTCACTTCCACGTATCCGTGACTTCCGTGGACTATCACCAAAGCAATTTGATGGAAAAGGTAACTACACATTCGGTCTAACCGAGCAGGTAGTTTTCCCAGAAATCGAACAGGACAAGGTCGATCGTCCTCGCGGAATGGATATCACAATCGTTACTACAGCTAAGAATGATGATGAAGGTCGCGCACTACTTAAGGCGCTCGGCTTTCCATTCAAGGAGGCATAAGCCATGGCAAAGACATCGCTCAAGGTAAAAGCAGCTCGCAAACCTAAGTTCAAGGTTCGTGGGTACACACGTTGCCAGCGCTGCGGACGTCCGCACTCTGTTTATCAGAAGTTTGGTCTATGCCGTGTTTGCTTCCGCGAAATGGCTCACCGTGGTGAGCTACCAGGTATTACTAAGGCTTCTTGGTAGTACAAAGCAAATATCAAGAGATTTATAAAAATTAAATAAGTACAAAAAGTTCGATTCCCATCCAAGTAACTACAACGAACAAGGTCTTAGAAAAGAAACCAGTTCGAGAAAGGCCACGAGGCCACGTATGACAATGACAGATCCGATCGCAGACATGTTGACTCGTCTGCGCAACGCGAACTCTGCCTACCATGATTCGGTTTTAATGCCGTCTTCATCGGTCAAGGTACGTATCGCTGCGATCCTTCAACAAGAGGGATACATCGCGGGATACCGTGTTGAAGAAAATGAAAATGGAGTAGGGAAGAACTTAGTTCTAGACCTTAAGTTTGGTGCAAACCGTGAGCGTTCAATCGCTGGTTTGCGTCGCGTTAGCAAGCCGGGACTTCGCGTTTATGCAAAGTCAACATCACTACCTAAGGTACTTGGTGGACTAGGCGTTGCAATTATTTCGACATCATCTGGTTTGCTCACTGATAAGCAAGCCAATAAGCAAGGGGTAGGCGGAGAAGTTCTCGCCTACATATGGTGATCAAATAATGTCACGTATCGGACGTATGCCTATCGCCGTTCCAAGCGGTGTTGAGGTCACTATTGCTGGACAGCTAGTTTCAGTGAAAGGACCTAAGGGTTCACTTTCACTAAACGTTGCTGAGCCAATTCAAGTTTCACAAGAAGCTGGAGTTATCACTGTTGCACGCCCTAACGAAGAGCGCGTTACTCGATCACTACACGGTCTATCTCGCTCATTGGTTTCAAACATGGTCGAAGGTGTAACTAACGGTTACACAATCGCAATTGAAATCGTTGGTGTTGGTTACCGTGTTGCCGAAAAGGGCAAGGATCTCGAGTTCCAACTTGGTTACAGCCACAACATTGCATTCCCAGCACCAGAGGGAATCTCTTTCAAGGTTGAGTCACCAACTAAATTCTTTATCTCAGGAATTGACAAGCAGTTAGTTGGCGAAGTTGCCGCAAAGATTAAGAAGCTTCGCAAGGCCGATCCTTACAAGGGCAAGGGCTTGCGTATCTCAGGTGAAGTTGTTCGCCGCAAGCAAGGAAAGACAGGTAAGAAGTAATGGCTATCGGTGTAAAAGTCCGCAAAGGTTCGGCAACAAATGCCCGTGCCCGTCGTGCATTCCGCGTTCGCAAAAAGGTCGCTGGAACAGCATCACGTCCACGTTTAGTCGTTTCTCGCTCATCTCGTCACCTGTTTGTTCAGGTTATTGATGACTCAATTGGCAAGACTCTTGCCTACGCTTCCACAATGGAAACAGATCTTCGTGCTCAAAAAGGCGACAAGACTGCAAAGTCAAAAGCAATCGGTGCATTAATTGCATCAAGGGCAAAGGCTGCTGGAGTTTCAACTGTTGTCTTTGACCGCGCAGGTAATAAGTACCACGGTCGTATTGCAGCAGTTGCTGACAGTGCACGAGAGAACGGATTGGAGTTCTAATGTCTACTAATCCAACAACAACGCAAACACCAGCTGGTGGAGAACGTGGCAAGGGACGCCCAGAGCGTCGTGAACGCCGCGATGATCGCGAAAAAGAAAAGAATCCATTTATGGAGCGCGTTGTATTTATCAACCGCGTATCTAAAGTTGTAAAGGGTGGACGTCGTTTCTCATTTACAGCCCTAGTAGTTGTCGGTGACGGCAATGGACAGGTTGGAATTGGTTACGGAAAGTCAAAGGAAGTTCCAGCAGCGATTGCTAAAGCAGTGGAAGAAGCAAAGAAGTCATTCTTTACTGTTCCACGTGTTCAGGGAACTATTCCTCACTCAGCACAAGGTGAAACTGCAGCAGGAGTAGTACTTCTACGTCCTGCAAGTCCTGGTACCGGAGTAATTGCCGGTGGTCCTGTTCGTGCAGTTCTTGAGTGTGCAGGTATCACAGATGTTTTGACCAAGTCACTTGGATCAAACAATGCAATCAACATGGTTCACGCAACCGTTGCTGCATTGAAGATGCTAGAGAGCCCAGCACAAATTGCTGCTCGACGTGGTCGTCCATTAGAAGATGTTGCACCAGCAGCAATTATCCGCGCTACGCAGATTTCGGTAGGTGCATAATGCCTCGTTTGAAAGTAACTCAGATTCGCTCAAAGGTTGGTAACAAACCAGAACAGCGCGACACACTTCGTTCATTGGGCCTCAAGCGTATTAACGATGTTGTTGTTAAAGAAGATCGTCCAGAAATTCGTGGCATGGTTTACGCCGTACGTCACCTAATCAAGGTTGAGGAGGTCGAATAAAGATGACATTAAAACTTCATCATCTTCGTCCAGCTCCAGGTGCAAAAAAAGCCAAGACTCGTAAGGGTCGCGGTGAAGCATCTAAGGGTAAGACTGCCGGTCGCGGTGGCAAAGGAACACGTGCTCGTAACACAGTTCGTGCAGGTTTCGAAGGTGGACAACTACCTCTCGTAATGCGTTTGCCAAAGCTTCGCGGTTTTAAAAACCCTGAGCGCATTGAATACCAAGCAGTCAATGTTTCAACAATTAACGCGCTATTTCCAAAAGGTGGCGATGTAACTGTTGCAGATCTCATTGCAAAGGGTGCTGTTCGAGACAGTTTGCCAGTGAAGGTTCTGGGAAATGGCGAGATTGATGTCAAGGTGAGCGTTACAGCTCATGCATTCTCATCATCTGCCGTAGACAAGATCACTGCAGCAGGCGGCAAGACCAACGTTCTTTAATCGGAGCATTTTTCATTAGTCACAACGTTGATTAGCCAAAAGCTAATCAACTAGAGCGAAAGAGGAGAAGATCAATGCTTTCAGCATTCGGTATGGCCTTTAAGACACCAGATCTGCGCAAAAAGATCTTTTTCACTCTATCAATCATGGCTTTGTTCCGATTTGGTTCAACTGTTCCAACGCCAGGTGTGTCGTATTCAAATGTTCAGCAATGTTTAGAAAATGTTGAAACAGGCGGATTATTCGGTCTGATTAACCTATTTAGCGGTGGAGCATTGATTCAGCTCTCAGTCTTCGCGCTGGGAATCATGCCTTACATCACGGCCTCAATTATCGTTCAATTGTTAACAGTTGTTATTCCACGCTTTGAAACTCTTAAAAAAGAGGGTCAATCAGGAACAGCAAAACTGACTCAGTACACACGTTATTTGACTATCGGTTTGGCAATTTTGCAATCAACAGGTCTGATTGCAGTTGCTCGTACCCCTGGTCGTTTACTTGCAGGTTGTGATCTTGCAATCATTCCTGATACTTCATGGCTGCGTATTGCAACGATGATCTTTGTTATGACTGCTGGAACATCAGTGGTTATGTGGCTAGGTGAACTCATCACAGATCGCGGTGTCGGTAATGGTATGTCGATCTTGATCTTTACCTCTATCGCTGCAAGTTTCCCAAGCCAGCTATGGTCGATCAGATTACAAAAGGGTCTTTTTGCCTTTATCTTTGTTATGGCAGTTGGAGTATTAGTCGTTGCAGCCGTTGTCTTCGTTGAGCAGGCACAGCGTCGAATCCCTGTGCAGTATGCAAAGCGCATGGTTGGACGTCAGGCATACGGCGGAACAAGTACATACATTCCAATTAAGGTGAACCAAGCTGGTGTAATCCCAGTAATTTTTGCCTCATCACTTCTCTACATTCCTTCGCTGATTGTTAACTTTACGGGCAGCCAGTCTGCTTGGGCAGTTTGGATTAGCCGAAACTTTGTAACAGGTGATCATCCAATTTATGTTGCAACGTATGCGCTATTGATTATTTTCTTCACTTACTTCTATGTTGCAATTACCTTTAATCCAATTGAAGTTGCAGACAATATGAAGCAATACGGCGGGTTTGTTCCGGGTATCCGTGCAGGCAAGCCAACATCAGACTATCTTGCATATGTTCTATCTCGCATCACTGCTCCAGGCTCCTTGTACTTAGCACTCGTTGCAATCATTCCTATCGCAGCGCTCATTGTTTTTGGTGCCACTCAAAACTTCCCATTTGGTGGTACAGCAATTTTGATCGTTGTTGGTGTTGGTTTGGATACTGCAAAGCAGATTGAGTCTCAACTGCAGCAACGTTCCTATGAGGGATTCCTGCGCTAATGCGTTTGGTCCTGGTAGGTCCACCAGGTGCTGGTAAGGGAACACAAGCTCTATTCCTGGCTGCGCACTATTTAATTCCACACATTTCAACCGGAGATATTTTCCGCGCAAATTTAAAAGCAGGAACACCACTTGGTGAACAAGCAAAGTCCTTCATGGATCGCGGAGAGTTAGTCCCAGACTCTGTTACCAATGAAATGGTTAAAGATCGACTAACACATGACGATACAAAAAACGGATTTTTGCTCGATGGTTTCCCGCGCAATGTGGCACAAGCAGAAGTTCTACGAGACATCTTGGCAGCAAAGAAAACTCCATTGCATGCAGTCTTAGAGTTTGCTTTAGATGACGAAGAGATTATTGCCAGACTATCTTCTAGAAGGACTTGCCGCGATTGCGGTGCGCCCTCTGTCGGACAAAAAAAATGTCCTACATGTGGTGGCGAGGTTTACCAACGTGAAGACGATAAAGCAGATGTAATCAAGCGACGTCTTGAAGTTTATACAGAACAAACTGCCCCGATTATCGCCTTCTACCGCAACGAAGGTTTACTGATTTCAATTAGCGCAGTAGGTAGCGTTGAAGCAATTACGGACCAGGCTAAATCTGCACTTGCGAACGTTGCACAGTAAGTTTATTTAAATGGCAATTCAGATAAAAACTCTCGACCAGTTAAAGACTATGCGCCGTGCCGGACTTCTTGTTGGTCAGACATTAGAGCTAATTCGAACCTCCATTAAAGCCGGAATGACAACTGATGCTTTAGATGCAATCGCAGAGGCCAACATCAAACGAGGTGGCGGCACTTCTAACTTCAAGGGCTATCATGGTTTTCCGGCAACGATCTGTGTTTCAGTCAATGATGAAATCGTTCATGGAATTCCTGGACCACGTGTCATAAATGAAGGTGACATCGTTTCAATAGATTGTGGCGCAATAATTGATGGCTGGCATGGTGATGCAGCGATTTCAGTTGGTGTTGGAAAGATCGATCCTGAAGATCAAAAACTTATGGATGTTTGTGAAGAGTCAATGTGGCGAGGAATTGCTGCCGGTAAGAATGGTGCAAAACTTTCAGATATTGGATATGCAATTGAACAGTACACAAACTCTCAAGGGAAATATGGAATCTTGCAAGAGTATGGTGGCCATGGAATTGGAACAGAGATGCATCAAGAACCACATGTTCTAAATTTTGGTAAGGCTGGCAATGGCCCAGAGATTGTTCCTGGGCTCGCACTTGCAATTGAACCAATGATTACAAGGGGTTCACCGAAAACTAAAGTGCTCTCAGATGATTGGACAGTTGTTTCTGCAGATAAAACTCGCGGTGCACATTTTGAAAACTCATATGCAATTTTGCCTGATGGAAAACCTTATGTATTAACTGCACTCGACGGAGGAAAGGCCCAGTTAGCTAGATTGGGAATTGAAATCTCAGATCTGCTCTGATTTCCCGGACAGAAGAAGATTGAAAGCAAATAAGGGCTAGAAAGACCGACTTAGGCCAGCACATTCAATGAAACCCCCAGAATTCCTGCCTGATCGTGCGTTGAATTACACCCTTGTAGTTCAATCAGGCCGATTTCCCTATTTTGAGCCTGCACCCTAAACTACGGGTTCGCTTGTTTCATGCATAAACAGAATTGTGGGTACAGCTTGGCTAGTAAAGATGGCGCCATCGAAATGGAAGGCACCGTAGCTGAGGCTTTACCTAACGCAATGTTTCGCGTGGAGCTAACTAACGGACATAAAGTCCTCGCTCACATAAGTGGCAAGATGCGAAAGAACTACATTCGTATTCTTCCTGCCGATCGTGTGATTGTGGAAATGAGTCCGTACGACCTTACAAAAGGTCGAATTATTTATCGCTATAAGTGATAAGTAAGAAGTACGTAAAAATAATTGTAAGTAACGAGGGAGCAAAACATGAAAGTTAATCCAAGCGTTAAGAAGATTTGCGATAAGTGCAAAGTCATTCGACGCAAGGGTCGCGTCATGGTCATTTGCGAAAACCTTCGTCACAAACAACGTCAAGGCTAGACAAAACAAAACGCGCTGTGCGACTTCGTGAGTTAATTCGAAAGAATTAAATCAAGAAGACCCCCGGACTGGTAGGCCGAGGCTCATTTAAAAAATGAGGAGCATGGTGGAGGACCTCCAGATATAGATAGGTAGATAAATGGCACGTCTCGTAGGAGTCGATCTTCCACGCGAAAAGCGCGTAGAGATTGCACTCACATATATTTTTGGAATGGGTCTTACCCGTTCTCAAAAAACATTAGCAGAAACTGGCATCAGCCCAGATACTCGCGTTAAGGATTTACAGGAGCCAGATCTTGCAAAGCTCCGCGAATACATCGAAGCAAACTTCAAAATCGAAGGTGATCTTCGTCGTGAAATCTCTGGCGATATTCGTCGCAAAGTTGAAATTCAAAGCTACCAAGGCATTCGTCACCGCAAGGGACTTCCTGTTCGTGGTCAGCGCACGCATACAAATGCGCGCACACGTAAGGGTCCTCGTAAGGCAATCGCAGGTAAGAAGAAGGTGACTAAGTAATGGCCGCTCCTAAGGTTAAGACTGCTACGGCAGCTAAAGGCAAAGTTAAGATTCGTAAGAAAGAGAAGAAAAACGTTGCCGTCGGTAAGGCGTTCATTAAGAGCACCTTCAACAACACAATTATTTCAATTACAGACCCAACCGGTGCTGTTATCTCTTGGTCTTCATCTGGCCAAGTTGGATACAAAGGATCACGTAAGTCGACTCCGTTTGCCGCACAACTTGCCGCAGAAGCTGCAGCACGTCGCGCACAAGAGCACGGTTTGAAGAAAGTAGATGTATTTGTAAAGGGACCAGGTTCTGGTCGCGAAACTGCAATCCGTTCATTGCAAGCAGCAGGACTTGAAGTTGGAGTCATCTCAGATGTAACTCCAGCTCCACACAATGGCTGCCGTCCACCGAAACCACGTCGAGTTTAAGGAAGGGAGAGACTAAATGGCTCGTTATACCGGAGCAGACTGCAAGCGTTGCCGTCGCGAAAAAGTAAAGCTCTTCCTCAAGGGCTCAAAGTGCGATGGACCAAAGTGTCCGATCGAATCACGTCCTTATCCACCTGGCCAACACGGTCGTGGACGTACAAAAGAGTCTGAGTACCTATTGCAGATGCGCGAAAAGCAAAAGTGCGCTCGCATTTATGGTGTTCTAGAAAAGCAGTTCCGTGGTTACTACGAAGAAGCAAACCGCAAGCAGGGTAAGACTGGTGAAAACCTTCTTGTCATTCTTGAAACACGTTTAGACAATGTTGTATTCCGTGCAGGCTTTGCAAAGAGTCGCGACATGGCACGTCAACTTGTCCGTCACGGTCACTTCTTGGTAAACGGTAAGAAGGTAAACATCCCTTCATTCCGTGTGAGTGCAATGGACATCATTGATGTTCTTCCAAAGTCATTAGACCTCACACCATTCATTGTTGCTAGCGCAGAGCTTGGCGAGAAAGCAGTTCCAGCATGGATGGAGGTCGTTGGTTCTCAGATGAGAATCATCATTCACTCAACTCCTGCTCGCGCTGTAATCGACACACAGGTTCAAGAGCAGCTAATTGTTGAACTTTATTCCAAGTAATTTTGAAAGTCCCGAGTTGATCGGTTAGCCAATCAACTAAGGACATGCACGCAGTACCCAGTAAGACCCTTGATTGAAAGATTAAGGAGAAAGCGGAAATCAAATAGTGGATTTCCCCGAATGAAGAGGAGCAGCAGTGCTAATTGCACAACGTCCAACTCTCAGTGAAGAAGTAGTTTCTGAGCATCGTTCACGGTTCATCATCGAACCGTTGGAGCCAGGCTTTGGTTACACACTCGGTAACAGCATCCGTCGTACATTGCTTTCATCTATTCCAGGTGCAGCAGTTACAAGTATCCGCGTTGCCGGTGCACTTCATGAGTTCACAACTCTTGAAGGCGTAAAGGAAGATCTCACCGATATCGTGTTAAACATCAAGAACTTGGTGCTTTCATCAGATAACGATGAACCAGCAGTTGTTTACATCCGCAAATCAGGTGCCGGAACAGTCACTGGTGCAGATATTGCAGTCCCAGCAGGTGTAGAGGTTCACAACCCTGAACTTCACCTTGCAACGTTAAACGGTAAGGGCAATCTTGAAATTGAACTTACAGTTGAGCGCGGTCGCGGATATGTAACTGCAGTCCAAAACAAGCAGGCCGGTGCAGAGATTGGACGCATTCCTGTTGACTCAATCTACTCACCAGTTTTGAAAGTTACTTACAAAGTTGAAGCTACTCGTGTTGAGCAGCGCACAGACTTCGATCGCCTTGTGGTCGATGTTGAGACAAAGCCTTCAATGAAGCCACGCGATGCAGTTGCATCTGCCGGTCGCACTCTTGTTGAACTCTTCGGTCTTGCTCGCGAACTCAACCTCAATGCAGAAGGTATTGAGATGGGACCATCCATGATGGATGCAGCTCTTGCTGCAGATCTTGCGCTTCCAATTGAGGATCTTGATCTAACAGTTCGTTCATATAACTGCTTGAAGCGCGAAGGCATTCATACAGTCGGAGAATTGGTAAACCGATCAGAAGCTGATCTACTAGATATCCGTAACTTTGGTTCAAAATCAATCGATGAGGTTAAGGCAAAGTTAATCTCAATGGGAATGTCACTCAAAGACAGTCCAGCAGGTTTTGATCCAACACAACATCAGAACTACAACGCAGCAATCGATGATGATTTCGTCGATGCAGAGCAGGCCTAGGAGAAAAAGAAATGCCAACACCAAGTAAAGGTCCTCGTCTGGGTTCAGGCCCATCACATGAGCGACTACTCCTACGCACACTTGCAGAGCAGTTGTTCGAGCACGGCAAGATCACAACAACAGAGGCAAAGGCAAAGCGTTTGCGTCCGTTAGCTGAGAAGTTAATTACTCATGCTAAAAAAGGTGATCTTCCAGCACGTCGCATGGTCATGGCACAGATTTCAAACAAGAGCGTGGTTCACACACTTCTCACTGAAATCGGTCCACGCTTTGCAACTCGTGAAGGCGGATACACGCGCATTACTAAGGTCGGTCCTCGCAAGGGTGACAATGCACCAATGGCAGTTATCGAACTATTAACAGAGAAAGATAACTAAGTCTTAAACCTTAGAAAAAATTCTCATGACGGAACCCACTCTCTACCCTGAGAGTGGGTTTCTTCGTTTGCGCATTGATCTTGCCTACGACGGAACAAATTTCTCTGGATGGGCGATCCAACCTGATCGTCGCACGCTTCAAGAAGAAGTTGAAAAAGCTATCGCCATGGTTTCTCAGGCAAAGATAGAGAGCATTGTCGCCGGGCGCACTGATGCAGGAGTTCACGCTATTGGTCAGGTAATTCATGTTGATGTTCCTGAATCCTTAGATTTGAATGATCTTGCCTATAAGTTAAATCGAATCCTTGATGCAGATATTCGTGTAACAAACGTTAGCGTTGCACCAGAGGCCTTTCATGCACGTTTTTCTGCACTGCGCCGACATTACACATACAAGATTCTGGATGAAAACAAAGTTGTTCCGCCACTAGATCGATTTGATGTTGCCTCGTGGTATCGACCATTAGATATAGGCCTAATGAATAAGGCGAGCGCGCTTGTCTTAGGCCATCATGACTTTGCAGCATTTGCAAAGTTTCGAGAGGGTGCAACAACTATTCGAGAACTCCAGCGCTTTGAGTGGGTGAGAGATGGGCGAGGGTATTTGGTTGCCGATGTTGTGGCCGATGCATTTTGTTACTCAATGGTTCGAAACTTAGTAGGGGCGGTTGTCTGTGTTGGTGATGGACGGTTTGAACCTGAATGGATCAAGACCACTTTGATCAATAAAGTTCGTATCTCAGATAGTTTGGTCTTTCCGGCTCATGGCTTAACACTTCGACAGGTTGATTACCCCTCAGATCCGGAGCTTTTGGAGCGCGCACAAAAAACAGTGGCTCGCCGAGACCTACTTGATGCCAATTAACGCTCTAAATAGGCCATTTTGACCCCTGAGCCTGACGCGGGTACCCTTACTCCTCTGCACTCGTAAGGGCGCCGGAATTAATCAGATCAATAGATAGAAATAGAAGGTAGGCAAGAGCGTGCGTACATACACTCCAAAAGCCGGTGATGCAGTCCGTAATTGGCACATCATCGATGCGCAAGATGTGGTCTTAGGCCGTCTTGCAACACATGCTGCCGCTCTTCTTCGTGGAAAGCACAAGCCAACTTTTGCCCCTCACATGGACATGGGTGACTTTGTCGTTGTCATCAACGCAGAAAAAATTGCACTCTCTGGAAATAAGGCAACACAAAAGTGGTCACACCATCACTCAGGTTTTCCAGGTGGTTTAACTTCAACTGTTTACGGCGAGCTCATTGAAAAGCATCCAACACGCGCAGTTGAAAAAGCGATCAAAGGAATGCTTCCAAAGAATCGTCTTGGACGCGACATCGCAGGAAAGTTAAAAGTTTATGCAGGTCCAGAGCACCCTCATGCGGCTCAAGCACCAAAACCATATGTCTTCAATCAAGTTTCACAAATTGTGAAGTAAGGGAAAAGTAAATGTCAGATAACACAGATTTCATCGACGACGAAGAAGCTCCTACTTCATACTCATCTGCAACTCCAGCAGCGGCAACCAACCGTCCTGCCATTAAGGCACCAGGTGGCGGAACAGGTCGTCGTAAAGAAGCAGTTGCACGTGTCCGTCTTGTTCCAGGAACAGGTCGCTGGGTTGTAAACGGCAAAGAGCTTGCAGCATATTTCCCAAATAAAGTTCACCAGCAATTGGTTTCAGAACCATTTCGCACAGTAGGTGCTGAAAATCAATACGATGTTTTTGCTCGCATCAACGGCGGAGGAGTTTCTGGTCAAGCAGGAGCACTTCGTTTAGGTGTTGCTCGCTCACTCAATCAAATTGATGAAGAAGCAAATCGCCCAGCGTTAAAGAAAGCTGGATTCTTAAAGCGCGATGCACGTGTTATTGAACGCAAGAAGTACGGACTTAAGAAAGCCCGTAAGCGTTCACAATACTCAAAGCGTTAATTCACTTTTCACAAAGGAGCTCACTTGGCCCTTTTTGGTACAGATGGAATCCGTGGCTTAGCCAATCGCGATTTAACTGCAGAGTTAGCCTTAGATGTTGCTGTTGCCGCTGCTCATATTCTTGTAGAAAGTTCTTCAAATAAAGATCATCAACCCACTGCAATTGTTGGTCAAGATTCTCGCGCTTCCGGTGAGTTTCTTGAAGCGGCAATTGTTGCTGGATTAACAAGTGCTGGCGTTAATGTGTATCGAGTTGGCGTATTGCCAACGCCAGCAATTGCACATTTAGTTGCCGAATCAAAGGCAGATCTTGGAATCATGATCTCTGCTTCACACAATGCTATGCCAGATAATGGAATCAAACTCTTTGCCCGTGGCGGTGGAAAATTAGATGATGCTATCGAAGCGCGCATCGAAGCTCGCATGGGCGAAGATTGGGAGCGACCAACAGGGCGCAACGTCGGTCGTGTATTCAACGATGAAACAGCAGCAAAGCGATATCTCAAGCACCTGCTTGCATCTGTTGATACACCACTTAAAGGTTTAAAAATCGTCGTTGATTGTGCAAACGGTGCATCTTCTTTTGTTGCTCCAGAGGCATATCGTCAGGCCGGTGCAGAAGTTATTGCAATTTTTAACACACCTGATGGTTGGAATATCAATGACGATTGCGGATCAACATATCTACATCAACTCAGATCGGCTGTCATAAAAGAGGGAGCTGACCTTGGTGTTGCCCATGATGGTGATGCCGATCGTTGTTTGGCAATTGATGCTGCAGGAAATGAGATCGACGGAGATCATATTTTAACAATTTTAGCCAGAAGCTTTAAAGATAGAGGACTACTAAAATCAAACACTGTTGTTGGAACAGTGATGAGTAATTTAGGTTTTATGCATGCAATGAATACTGAACAAATAAACGTTGTTACAACTGCAGTTGGTGATCGTTATGTGCTTGAAAACATGATCGAAAATGATTATTCATTAGGTGGGGAACAATCTGGCCATGTGATTATGCGCAACCTTGCAAATACCGGTGACGGAATTTTAACCGCCTTGCAGTTAATGCAAGAAGTAGTGCGAACAGGAAAAACGCTTCAAGAGTTGAGTGCAACAATGGTTCGTTTTCCACAAGTTTTGATTAATGTAAAAAATGTAGACAAGAATAAATTGAATGAATCAAAAGCAATTGCTCAAGCAGTAAAAGCCGCTGAGGATCGTTTGGGAGATTCTGGGCGAGTATTGCTTCGGGCATCTGGCACCGAACAACTCGTTAGAGTCATGGTCGAAGCTTCCAGTGATAGCCTTGCTCAAGAGGTAGCATCACAGCTAGCTGATCTGGTTAAGAGTGAACTTTCTCAATAGGCAAGTCACAATAAAGCCAGAGTACGGTTAAAAGTTAGAAATAGGAGTTCCTTATATGTGCGGAATTGTGGGTTACACAGGACCGCAGTCTGCATCTGTTCCTTTGATTGCTGGACTAAAACGTTTGGAATATCGCGGATACGATTCAGCCGGAATTGCACTTGGAACAGCAGGCAAACTTTTTGTTGAGAAAAAAGCAGGCAAACTTTCTAATCTTGAAAGCGCACTTGATTCCTCTTTGCCTTCAGTGCACTCAGGAATAGGACACACTCGTTGGGCAACCCATGGTGGACCAACAGATCAAAATGCACATCCTCATCTAGATAATGAAGGAAAGCTTGCAGTCATCCATAACGGCATCATTGAAAATTACACAGAGCTTCGAATCGCCTTAGAAGCAAAAGGCCATAAGTTTTCATCCCAAACAGATACAGAATCAGTAGCTCATTTACTCAGCGACCTACGCAAAGAACATCAAGGTGATCTCACAAAGGCAATGCGTGATGCAGTAAAGGTTCTTCGAGGATCATTTACTCTTCTGGCAATACATGCCGATAAACCTGAAGAAATTGTTGGCGTAAGACGCAACTCACCATTAGTTGTTGGAGTGGGCACGGGTGAAAATTTCATGGCATCGGATGTTTCTGCTTTCATTGAATACACAAAGCAGGCAATTGAATTAGGTCAAGATGAAATTGTTACCATGGATCCGACTTCAGTTGTCATTACAGACCTTGATGGAAAAACAATCAAGCCTAAAACTTATGAAATCTCCTGGGATGCAACAGCTGCAGAAAAAGGCGGGTTTTCCCACTTCATGCTCAAAGAGATTTTTGAACAGCCAAAGGCTGTTGCAGATACTTTGATTGGCCGATTAAGTGATAACAATCAGATACTTCTTGATGAGCTTCACATGAGTAAGCAAGAGATTCAGTCTCTTAAAAAAATTACTGTCATAGCCTGTGGAACTGCCTATCATGCAGGCTTAGTTGCAAAGTATGCGATCGAAAAATGGGCAAAGATTCCAGTTGAAGTAGAAATAGCAAGTGAATTTAGATATCGAGACCCAATCATCGATTCAACCACTCTAGTAATAGCCATCTCTCAATCAGGTGAAACGATGGACACATTAATGGCCGTGCGCCATGCCAAGAGTGCCGGTGCAAGAGTTCTAGCCATCTGCAATACAAACAGTTCAACAATTCCTCGGGAATCTGATGCAGTGTTATATACACATGCCGGACCAGAGATTGCAGTGGCTTCAACTAAAGCTTTGTTGACTCAGATCATTGCCGTTTACTTAATTGGATTGCATTTAGCTCAAGCTAATGGCTCACTGTCCGATCAACAGGTCCACGAAATTTATAATGAACTTCTTGAGCTTCCAGGAAAGATTGAACAAATCCTAGAAACTGTTGAACCGCTAAGAGAGTTAACTCGTAAGTTTGCTAAAAACGATACCGTTCTTTTTCTGGGCAGAAATATTGGCTATCCAGTCGCACTAGAAGGCGCGCTTAAACTAAAAGAGTTGGCTTACATTCATGCTGAGGGATTTGCCGGTGGCGAACTCAAACATGGACCCATCGCTTTAATTGATCAAGGGACTCCTGTGATTGCAATTTTGCCAGCAGGTAAAGAGCATGCGCTGGATGAGAAAATGCTCAGCAATATTCAAGAAGTTAAAGCACGCGGTGCTCGAGTCATTGTAATTGCAGAAGAAGGTGTAGTCGTTGAAGGCGCCGAGCATGTGATCACGATTCCAGTAGTTCGACCTATTTTTCAACCCATACTTGCAACTGTTCCCTTGCAGGTTTTTGCATATGAAATGGCTGTTGCTAGAGGCAATGATGTCGATCAACCAAGAAATCTGGCAAAGTCCGTTACGGTTGAATAATGTTGGTAAAAGCTGCAATTAGAAGAAAACAAATGTTCCGCGCTTTTCGCTGGTCATTGCTTTTATTTTTTGGTTTTTTAGTAGTGACTCATCAAGTCATAATTAACGGCCCACTTGTAACCTATGACGAAGAGATTGCTAGTCAACCTCAACCAGAGTTCGAAGGTATTCAAGGCTTTATTCTAAGGCGCCTTGATGATCTTGGACTCCGCGGGCTAACTGCCACGGTGCTTTTAATTGCAGCAGCATTTATTGCTTATAAATTTAAGACGTGGCGTCCACTTAATTTAGCTTTTCTTTCAGTGGTGTTACTTAATCTTGTTGTTGGGGGATTTAAATTGATGTTGGGCCGCACAAAACCCCGTGATGGCTTTGATCTTTTACATGCAGGGGGAATGTCATTTCCAAGCGGCCATGCATCCAATGCTGTTTTATCGTGGGGGATTCTGGCATACAT
>JAIXXJ010000007.1 GCA_027490815.1 Streptomycetaceae bacterium | reverse complement strand
TCCAGGATGTGTCTGGCGCACCTTCTCTGCAACCTCTTCAGGCGTTGCATGTCCTAGTGCGCGCACAGCAGAAAGCACTAGCTCGCGTTGAGGTGTGAGGCGCAAGCCCTTTTCATGTAGTTCGTGTTTTCCAGCCATGCGACAAGTCTACTTTCTAATCTGAGTTACTTAGACGTGAAACGAAGGCCCAACAGGTACATCTCACAGCCTAGGCAGTAGTTAAACGCTGCATTGAGGAACGCTGCCGCCAGCGCCATACCCACTGCCACCGTAAAGACCGCGCTAGATCCGGCAACTGCGCCCACAACACCCACAAGTGCGAAGGCAAAGCCAACTGCCTGTGCAAACTTAGGTGGACGCACATCTTCAGTAGGAGCTTCCTTCTTCAATCTTGGCTTTACCAAAGTTTTAAAGATAAATGCATATGGCGTGAACTGCGGACCACGTACTGCGCCAATCAAGAAGACAAGACCTTGCGCTGCCAATAACCAAGTGCTCTGAGTAACCAAAGCAACCGCCAAAACTGTCGTTGTAATCGCAGCCCCAAAACGTGGACCACGTGCATCGATATAGATCTTTGCAACCTCTGGCTTATTGAGAATCTCAGACATGGCTCAAGGATAGGCAAGTGATTGGGGATGTGCGAGTTGCAAGTAACTTGCAATAAATCTATTTCTTAACGGTGATTTTGAGCGTAGAACTCTTCCCATTGATGAATGTGACTAATTGATAAGTGCCAGGCTTCTTAAAATCAATGGTTGGGAGCTTTACTGATCCAGTCTTTTTCACCGTGATGGTTGCTAGCGTAAACACCCCTCCGTTAGGTGCACGCACCTTTGAAATCACCTTAGTTCCCTTTTTCAAAGTTGGAAGAGTCACGGACAAGTTTTTATCACTTTTAACGGTAAGTGAAGCATTCTTTGCTGGCGCCGTGAACGCAGTCAGATTCGCCTTTGAAGTTGTAGTAGCCAAGAAACCCTTAACGCTCTGATTTGATTCGCTTACTGATGCCTTAGGTGAAGGAGAAACACCTCTCGAAGGGGAGCTTGATGGTCGAGGCGATGGCGAGAGAGATGGTTGAAGAGGGGTTTTATCTGCTGGAATAAAGGTAGAGGGTGAAGGAGATGCTGTTGGTGCAGGGCTCTCTGTATTAGGTGGCGATGGGATTACTAAAGGAGGTGCAGCTCCTCCTCCGCCGCCGCCGCCGCCACCAAATCCACCACCACCACCAAATCCGCCACCGGATGAACCGCCTCCACCGGAAGTAGGTGCTGAAGTGATTTCAATTGGAGAAGTGGGTTGTGCCGAAGCTGAAGGGGAAGCTGAAGCTTCAGGGGATACATTGTCGGAAGAGAGAATTGTTACCTCATCCGATGCAACTGAAGTAGAACCTGTTGTGCTGACAGCCGTAATTGCCTTTACTTGAAAGATTGCCGTGGCATCCTGCGTTAGGTCGGTGAATTCAACTGTCGAAATGTTTCCTGCTACTGAAAGTGACTTTCCGCTATTGCTCTCTGTGACTACATACGAAGTCACAGAAGAGCCACCGTCTTCTGTTCCGACCAGTTGCACCCAGTTGACTGTAGCTGAGCCCACACCCACTTCTACTGTTGGCTTATTGACGGCTTTGGGCAAAGTTGTAGGTGTTGAAACCAATGAGTTTGAAGACCACGGACTGACATCTTGATCCTGAATTGCTCTCACTTGAACTACGTAAGTAGCGCCACCCACGAGCCCTGTAACAACGGCTTGATTATTCTTTTCACCACTAACCGACACAGTTGCAATACTTGTCGAGCCTGCTCGCGTAGCTAAGACTGCATATGCCGTTGCTGCAGTGACAGCATCCCAAGTGACCGTCAAAGAGCCATTCAGATAGTTGGTATTTGTACCAGCTCGAACCACGATGTTTGTGGGTGTAGAAATAACTGCGGATTGGGCTACGTGTAGCCCACTGACCTGCACGGAAAAAACTAAAGCTAGCGTTGTGAGGTTTGCAAGAAACTTATTCTTTGTCATGGTGCGAGAGTGATGTTCTTACCGGTATATGAACCAGAATTCGCAGTAATAGTCTCAGTTCCCTTATGTTCAGTAATTGGGTCGATGACCTTTATGGTCCATGACTGAGATACATTCAAGTTCAGCTCGTAAGTACCATCTTCCTTAGTGACAGTTGAAACCTTGGATGATGCGCCCGAAGTGGAAACTGCAGTAACGGCAATATTGGCAGCTAACTCACCAGAAGAAGTTCTCACCGTTCCGGTTACGTTTCCTGCTCCCATGATCACTGTGCCCACGTCATTGACCGTAAATGTCGCACCCGTTGGACTGGTGACGTGTCCCCCAGAAACTGAAAAAGTGATGGTCTTTTCTACTCCCTTTGATTTTCCTGGGTAGAAGATGACGCTGTAGCTGCCATCTGGCAAGTACTGAGCACCACGACCTTGTTCGTTCAGGTACCCATCTACGTAACGTGTAGTTACGCCTCCCGAGACGGTAAAGATCTCAAACCAGCCCCAGGCATTTGGAATATCGCTGCTATCGCGCACGATAAAGGTGACATTTGGTGAATCAAAAGTGATTGCGATCGCTGCATGGGTTGTCGCATTAAATGAATCAATCAAATAGGTCTTTGGTGAGTATCGACCATAGAAATCCCCTGAAGGGTAGGCGGTGATCTTGTACTTAGTGCCCACTGTCAGACCAATGCCGGCTCGTCCTAATTCATTGGTGCCGTATCCCTGTTCATTCACAACATTATTGCTGCTATCTAACTCTTCGACAGAGAACCAGGACCACTTGTTCGGAACACCAGTACCTCCATTTGTTGGAATATAGATGGTTACGTTTGCATTGACTATTCCAGGACTGATGCTTCCTATGCTTGTCACAGAAGTAAAGGTTTCAGAGCGTGGAGTAAAGTTCGATTGATTTCCAGGATAAATGTAAATTCGACAGGTTGAAGTACAAGTCGTTGTAGTTGTGGTGTCTACGAAAGCAGTGAAGTTTCCATTGACGTCGGTAACTCCACCAAAATACTGCCCGTTAAAGTTGGCATGTAACCAGACATCAGGTAAACCAATTGAAGGGTTAGTCGGATTAACTACCCGGATTGTCACATTTGGTGCACGCATTCTGATATCTAAAGAGAGGTTCCCTGCGCCTGCTACGACTGTTTCTCTATACTTGGTTGAACTTGTAAAGCCCTTAGATTCACCATCATCTCCCCATTGGCGTGCAACAATGTCATAGGTTCCATTAGGAAGTGATAAGGCGAATCTGCCTGAACCATTTGAATGCGTGGAGTATTCCCATAGCTCTTCACCAGTTGCGACATCAATTGGAACGATCTGCGCCCATCTGACAACTGTGCTACCAGAACCTGCAGCCAGAACTCGTCCCGAAATTGAAGGACTATTTAGCGCAAGTGAGTACTCCTCGTTAACAGCTGTAACAGTCTCATTACTTTTCATATTTCGGACACTTTGAATGACTCCAGCGTTAGAAACTACCTCAAAACGAGCCTCGGTAAATGTTCCCTGAGCATCCCAATGAGGGGCCACGTTAACTTGATAAGTTCCGGTCTCGATGTATGAAGAGAGTTGGCCATTCATGACGTTGGTACCTTCAACCCAGCTAAACTCTTTTTCATTGCCAGATTCACTATTTACCCTGTAAATGTAGGCATAGCTTCTCTCAAAAATTGCTCCTGCAGGAGTAACAATCTTGGCATTGAAATTGGAGCTTCGGAGCGAGACATCACAGGTGGCAATTCCAGTTACCGGAACTTCACAGTTAACAATCCGGGTACGAACTGGAGAATTCTTTGAAAAACGCTTGCCAACATGAGGGTTCACCTGAATTGTGTACTTTCCGGGCTTTGCCTTAAAGGCAAACTTGCCGTTGTTACTCCATCTTCCGGAATAGAAGCCGTTCTCCTCTATACCTTGTTGCCAGATATCAATCCAGGCACCTTGCTCAAATCTCTTTGTTCCCTCAAAGATTGTTCCTCGTAAATTTGACACTGGAAGTTTAACTTCGAAGAAACCGTCTGATCCTGCTGTATAGGTTTCACCATCGCTTGAGAGAAGTGACTTAACTGTTCCAGTCTCAACCTCAATTGTTAACTCCATAGGCGATTCGTTACCTGAGCCATATATGTCAATTCGTCCATTCCAAACACCATTACCTAGTGATAGTTTGGTTTGTCCTTGCGCGCTTGTGTTTCCGTAATCCCATGTTTTATCAGGCCTTACGGCGCCTGGCTCCTTGCTACCCGCAAAATTGAAATAGATATTTGCACTTGGGTAAGGCAGGTTGTTTTCTCCCACAACTCTGATCTTGGTGTTGTAGCTAAGAAGTGTGATGTCACAGGTTTTTAGGGTAGTTATATCTGTAATTGCACACTCTTCTGAGATTGTTCTTCCGCCACCCGCATTGTCTTCATCAGACTCTGCTTGGAATTTGTAAATTCCTGTTTCTAGGAAGAAAGCAAATTTTCCTTGTGTATTTGAGTTTCGTGCTCGAACATTGTCTCCAATGTGCTCAAATTCGCCGTACTCATTCTTCTTTAAGACTTGAATGTGGTTATACGGAGACACTCCGTTAGGGCCACTGACTGTTCCTCTTACCGTTGGAGCGCGAAGTGACAATTGAAGGTTGGTCGCTCCTATTCCACTAGTAACCACTACTGTTGTTCTTGTTGAGTCGGCTTTGGTGATGTCAAATTCAGGAGCTCGCGCCCAGATTGAATAGGAGCCATCCTGCTCCAAGCGAGTCGAGAAGGCTCCACTGTCGTCGGTCCCAACTGCCGTCCAGATAGGGCCAGAAACCTCTACGGTTGAATTTGGAATTGGGGTGCTTCCATCCGTTCCCGTGACGGTTCCAGCAAGATTGGGCGCACCAAGTCGAAGTCCATAAACTCCATCGGCCCCAACGGTCACTGCAGTTCCAGTGATCAAGTCTGTTACCGCAGTAATGGTTTCTCCGGTTACTGAAACCTTGTATGTACGCGAGACTCCATGTCGGTTGGAACCATCACTTGTATAGACGCTAAATTGATAATGAGCCGTGACGCTTGAAGGTAGTTTGAGGTTAGATTTGAACAAGCCGCCTGTTCTTGGCTGCATCCAATAACCGAGTCGAGATCTATCAAGGACTACTTGCCCACTTGCACGCACGTCTTCTAGAAGATTCTCACCCGTACTACTTTGAATTCTAAAGACGAAATTTTCAGCTGGAATATCTATATTGCAAGTGTTAGTTGAAGCAACTACTGAACATCTATGAAGAGAGCCACCATTTCCTGAGATCGCAACATTTGCGAGGTAATTTCCAGCATCAATCCTTAAGCCGTAGTTTCCATCGCTACTATTGCCATAGTCAAACTCAACAAAGTTATCGGTTTCCTCGTTATACATTCCATTGAAACCGACATTGGAACCGGTTCCACTTAATCCACCTACTGTAAAAGCGCCAGTAACATTCGGTGGCTCAAAATTGAGCGTATAGAGTCCATCTGTCAGAGTTAGAGAAGATCCATTTCGATAAGCAGCTGAGGTAACCGTTCCTGAATCCACCTTTATCGTGATGCTAGTTCTGACGACCATCGGAGATTCATTTCCTCTTGGGTGTGCAAAAAGTCTGTACTCTCCATCAGCAAACTTGAGTGATATGCGACCTTCACTATCAGAGTTAAAGCTTTTCCAAAAACTGCCCTTTCCGTTTAATGAATAGGAATAAATGTATGCCCAGCTAACTGCTGTGCCATTAGCTTTGACAACTGCTTTGAAGTTTGGTCTAACCAAAGAAATGCCAGATTTGGCAGTTTCCGTATCCATCACCAACTCTGTCTCTAAATCTATGAGCGCACTGACTGTTCCTGACTCAACTTCGAAAGAAAATCTTCGGGAATCGCCATCTGTGATCGGTGAGTTAGATTGGACATGAAGCTCATACAAGCCATCAACGAGAGAGGCTTGGTACTTTCCTGAGGCGTCTCCTGTTAACCCGAAGCCGTAATGCTGGCCAGGAAAGGATTGACCTTGTGAGAATTTTCGTGTGATCTGCGCACCCGTTGCTTGGGTAAGCACAGTGCCTTCAAAGTTCTTAATTCTGAATTCAATATTTTTTGCTGGGAAATTAATGTTGCAGGTGGTTCTTACTCCTGCGGTGGCATTGCAATTCTGCACACCACCGACTCCACCATTCGGCACGAACATGACATCATGATTGCCAGCAGGAACCAGAATTGCGTACTGACCAGAACTATTAAAGTTTGATCCACCAAATTCCACTCGTTCATTAAGAACAGTATTCCAAACTCCATTGATATAGCCTGGAACAGCTTCAGAATTGACTGTGACGGTTCCTACGATGTTTGGTATCTGATAATTCAGCGTGTAGACACCAGAAGTGGCTGTCAGCGTATCGCCGCTAGAATTTGAGATTGATGTGACAGTTCCACTTTCTACAATTGCAATAAAGAGTGCGGATACAACAGTTGGAGATTCATTACCAGTTGTGTGGATTCTCAGTTGATTTCGGCCATTCGGCAAATCAAAGCCGATTTTTCCATCTCGATCCGAAGATGTTCCTATTCCACCAAACCCCTCTTGGTACGAATGAATATATGCGTTTGGATTAGGGCTGTCATTAGCCTTTACGACTGCTCTAAAGTTAGGAACGCCAAGCGTAAGGCGATACACAGAATCAGTTGGGGTTATAACTGAAGAAGTCTTGTCATCAAGAACGCGTGTAACCACCCCACCCGATACCGATACAGTGAACTTCCGATCCTGGCCGTCTGTTATTTGATTACCCGAGCGGATAACCATTGAATACTGACCATTTTGTAGCGGGATTGAATATCGACCATTGTTGTAACTGTAGACATAATCTTGAGATGAGACCCCGCTACTTAGATTTAGAGGAGTCACATAGGCATTGGAGTTAGTAGCAACAACCGTGTCTGAGGTGTTATAGATATCAAAGATAAAATTCCTAGCAGGAGCGGCTAAATCACACGTTGTGTTTCCAGTAGCTGGGACTTGGCAATCCATGTAAAGACGATTTCCGTTTTGATTTGAAAAGCTAGGATAGATTCCAATCTCATAACTACCTCGAGGAAGATTTAAGCCAAATCTTCCCTCTGAATTTATGGGAGTTGCATACACGGGCATCCATTGCTTCAGAGACTTTTCATAAACGCTTCCGACATAGCCGCGAGCTGCGACTCCGCCGAGGGTAAAACTTCCTTGCACATTTGTAACCATTAACGGGAGTGTGAAAACACCTGTAACGGCTGTATAGGTCTCTTTGGCACTTCCTGTGACGCCCGTTACGAGACCATTTACAACCGTGACTTGGTATTGAGTAGAGACATAATCGACGCTTGACGTTGTCGGTTGAAATTGAACGTAGTTGATTCCTTCTGACAAACTTGTGGATACCTGACCTGAAGTTTCGGGATAAGCCCAACTAGAACCAAGTTTTGGGTTGTATGAATACATATAGAAGCTGGTGTACGCAGATCCTCCGGCTGATAACTTCACATTGAAGTTATCAGCCTTTATGCGAAGTGGGAATACACCCGACCGCGCAGTGATGGTTTCATTGCTATCAAGGGATTTCAGCTCGGTAACAACACCACCTGCAACGGTTGCTCGAAAAATTGAGCTCTGCCCCGTTTTCAGCGCCATCATTGACTTAAACACACGTATGTTGAACAAACCATCTTGAAGGGCTGTCCGAGAAGCCGCTTTATTTGAAATCATCCATGAATTTAGAACCTGTGCTTTTTCATCAATTTGATCAAATCTTGTCCAGATATCAGTTGGGGCTGTAAATGACTCACCAGAGCTATTGAGTACTTCATACGAAAAGTTAGGGGCTGCGATAGTGATCGAGCAGCTTGAAATTGCATTAAGAGTGACGGTACAGGTCCCGCTGCCACGGTCTGTTCCATTAGCGTCATATCCATAGACCGTATAAATACCTGGGTCAATGTCCACAACCACTTTTCCGTTACTCAAGTAGGTTGGATTGACAGGTTTCGAATACTTGTTGCTGGCAAAGATTGATTCAATACCTACAGTGCGTGTATCTGAACCAACCAACATATCCAGTAAAAAACCGGTCGTTCCGAGATATAACCTGTAGTGCCCGGAACCATTTTGAGCGACAGATTCTTCAACTGGTTTTTCATTGAGATAGTTAAGAACTCGGGTAAATGTTGTTATTGAGCCTGAGCTAATTGTAAATTTATAATTCGAACTTGTCTTTGCCGTACTTTCATCTAAATTAGGAAAAACCACTAGTGAATAGCTTCCGTTCGGAAGAGTGTCGGAAATATTTCCTGATGAATCAAAAGTGAGCTGCTTTTTAACTCCAGCATTTGCGCTATACACAAAAGCTTTAAGGGCAGAGCTAGAGGTCGAATTCTCAATGCGTACCTTGAAGTTAGGTGGATCAGCAGCATAAGAAACTTGAGTGCTCGTACTGAAAAAACAGAAGGGCAGGACTAGCGCGGCAAGTACCCAACTTGTGGTCTTGCTGAATATCCGCGTTATAAAAAGACTCCCAGCCACATCCTTAGGGTAGAGAAGTCACCCGACAAAGGCGAGGGTTTTGCTTGAAATCACCCCTAGCGAATGGCGGCAAGCGCCCCGAGTACCTGCTCACGCTTAGGTGTTCCAGCAGCACGCCCTACTTCAATGCCATCTTTGTTGATAAAGATCGTGGTCGGAGTCGAGCGAATATCTAGCTCGCGTACCAATTCAAGATGAGATTCGGCATCAACGTGGATGTGCTTCACATCGTTCATAGATTGCACCATCTGTGACAAGAGCGCATGGGTGGCCCGGCACGGAGTACAGAAAGCTGATGAGAACTGCACCATCGTCGCCCGCGAACCTAGAGCCTCACCCAACACCTGCTCGCTCAAACGATGGCCAGGAATAGCCCTGTTAGACCTAATCGCGCCAGATTTACGCTTCCACCAGAACCCATAGGCCGATGCCAGCACCAGCACAATAAGAAGTGGAAGATAACTTTTCACAAGAGTATTCTCACACAATGGCCAAGGTGTTGCTACTTACTAATTCGCAAGGAGCGAGCGCAGAAGTTCTTC
>JAIXXJ010000001.1 GCA_027490815.1 Streptomycetaceae bacterium | reverse complement strand
GAACAAACACAGGTACTTCGCGTGCTAAGTGCAACATCTATAGGCCGTTTAGTGGTTATTGCATCTCATGTCTGAGCAAGAGATGCCAATTGTTGTCACTGCAATAGCTCGCCCCGAGATTGAAGGATTTATTGCATCCACATTGTTTGCTCAAGGTTGGAGCGTTGTCTTTCGGGCAATAGATTGGCAAAGCCTGGAAGCATTTGCCCAAGAAAAATCTAATGATCTGAGTTCAACCTTATTAATCTATGGGTCAGATTTACCTGGAATTTCCAAGGAGAAAGTGAAACAACTTTCATCAAAATTTAATCAAGTTATTGGATTTGCAACAAATACGACAGAAGAGTTTGCCGATCTAAAGCAGCCACCAGTTATTGCCACAGACTTAGTCTCATTAGTTCGCGGTTTTGTTCGAACACCGATGCTGCGAGAATTTGTTCAAGCTCACAATCAGATTCGAAGAGCAAAAGTTTTTGCCGTTGGTTCAGCTGGAACTTACACAGGTTGCACTTTGATCGCCCTTAATCTAGCAATGGAGTTAAGCACGAAAGGCAAATCAACTCTGCTCATTGATGCTAATTTTCGAGCTCCCTCAATTTTCGATTTACTTTCTATGCGAAGTTCAGAAACCGATCCCACATGGAAATCGATTGCACCCAATCTGGCACTCTTTGAGGTTACACAATCACAGGCAACAGAAGTTGATTCACTCATGTTTCGTGCAGGAAAAGAATTTGATTACGTAGTTATTGATCTTGGATCTATTGCTGGACTTTCAAATCGCCTAACTGATCGACGTTGGACTTCAACAATTACGACATGGAGTTGTGATCATGCAGATGAGCTCATTGTGGTTTCACGCCCCGATCTACTGGGGACCTCGCGCCTACACAAGGTAATTGAACTGCTGACTCAAACTTCAATTCGAGCAAAAATCAGTTTTGTGATGAACATGAAATCTTCAGGGAAAAAGGGCGAAGTTGAGCAATCAAAATTCTTGACATTAACTTCACCAATCAAGCCGCTTCGCGTTAGATCTATCAATACCGATATCAGAGCCGTACTTGCCGCACAGGATCAACGCGCGACCTTAATTGAGACAAATGAGCGATCTGGCCTGCGTAAATCAATCGCAGAATTGGCAAGTGAACTTTCAACATAAAATCTAATACGATTAGCGTGTGCGTACATACCTACCAATTAGCCATAAAGAGCTTGAAAACTTTCTAGTGGCAAGAACTCTTGATGTGAATCTTGCGTATGCACCGACGCCTTCTTTCCAAGAGGAAAATATTGATTGTGATGAGGAAGAGCTCGAATACCTGCTCTCTGTTATCGCCGGAGAAAAAGCGCTTGACCTTTGTTTAACCCAGAAAGCACCAGGCATTGTTTTGGCCCTTGAAATCGCCCAACAACAAATTGGCGAAACATATGCAGATCACATAACCGTCACATCTGCGATCTTATGGGAACAGGTGCAATGTGCCCTTCTAGCATTTCGTGGTGATGATGAGCTTGTGTGGTTTGCTACACAAGAAATTGAGTCACATATGAATGAATGGAAATAACGTGTTTCCATTTGAAAATCTTCTCGGTTCACGAACCACAATCACCCTTGATCAGGCTGAACGCTTAAGGGAGTTAGTTGCTAACTGGCAGTTGTTATCAGATCTTTCATTCGCAGATTTAATTCTGTGGGTTCCCATTCGCAAAGATATAAAAATGTGGCCCAGTGGGCATATCGCGATCGCTCATATTCGGCCAACAACAACTGCGACAGTCTTTACTAATGATGTAATTGGTGAAGAAGTTTCGTGGGGGATTCGAACAAATATTGATGAGGCGCTATCTCATGGCGAAATCATAAGAGATGGCCAATTGCAACCATCAGAGACCATGCTCATTAAAGAAGAGGCCATTCCGGTTACTTTCAATGGTCAAGCGATTGCAGTCATATCTCGCCATAGAGATATCGAACATATGAGAACTGCAGGAAAGTTAGAGATTAATTATCGCGAGATTGCACATCAGCTATATCGAATGGTTGCAGAGGGGAATTTCCCTTATAAGAACGCAGGCGCACTCATTGAACCTATTCCTCGTGTCGGAGATGGATTGATTCGATTAGATGTTAACGGAACAGTTTCATTTGCTAGTCCTAACGCAAAATCTGCTTTTTCTAGAATGGGCTGGAACGGTGATTTAGAAGGTCGAAATCTTGGGGAGGCTGCTCAACAGGTTTCAGTGACAACAGAAAATCCTCACGAAGAAGCAATTGGCACTCAGTTAAATGGAAGAACTTTGCGACGGGTAGAGATTGAAAATGAAGGAACAACTATCGATTTCCTTGTGCTGCCGTTAATTCAAGGCGAGGATCGCATAGGTGCAATTGTTCTGCTTCAAAATGTTACAGAGCTTCGCCGTCTAGATCGCGCACTTGTCACAAAAGATGCAACCATCCGTGAAATCCATCATCGTGTGAAAAACAATCTGCAAACCGTCTCTGCATTACTTAGATTGCAGTCTCGCAGAATTGATGATCCATCGGCAGCTGCAGCCTTAGATGAAGCGGTTCGCCGAATCGCATCGATCGCCTTAGTCCACGAAACACTTTCTAACAGCGATGAGACAACTGTGGCATTTGATGATGTGTTAACTAGCCTTGTAACTCACTCACTTGAGCTAAGTCCACGAATGGGTCAGTTGAGCATTGAGCGAATCGGCCAACTTGGCTCCCTAGAATCTCGCCTTGCTACTCCGCTCTCATTAGTTGTTACTGAGCTAATTCACAACGCCCTAGAGCATGGCTTAGCCGAATCGGGAACTCATCTTCGAATTGAACTTCAGCGCTATAGCAACGAAGGATTAGTAACTATTTCAGATGATGGAGTGGGTCTGCCTGAAGGTTTCAATCTTGCAACATCTGCGAACTTAGGGTTACAGATTGTTCTTACGTTAACTGAGAATGAACTCAACGGTGAGTTGAAATTAGAATCAAGTGATAAAGGAACGCAGGCAAAACTTCGCTTCCCACTTTAGAATTGGTTCTGTTGCTCCAATAGTCGTGCACGATTTCGCGCGGCACGTCTCTTCAAAGCACGGCGTTCATCTTCTGATAATCCGCCCCATACTCCAGCGTCTTGACCACTTTCTAATGCCCACGCCAAGCAAGGCTCTTTTACTATGCAGCGATTACAAACTTTTTTTGCTTCTTCAATTTGGCTAATTGCAGGCCCGGTGTTTCCAACAGGAAAGAAGAGTTCGGGATCTTCGTCGCGGCAGGCAGATTGATGTCGCCAATCCATGACAGACCCCCTTAGATTGCCAGAGCAATCACTATGAAACTATGCGAGTGAAGATACGCACAATTGTGTACGCAAGGTGACAATTATCCATGTTGTGCATGCTGAATACAAGGATGTTTTGAAAGAGATTGTTGAATCAATGGTGATCTACCTCAAGTGCCCCCGACAGGATTCGAACCTGTGCGCATGCCTTCGGAGGGCAATGCTCTATCCCCTGAGCTACGGGGGCTCTGTGGGCTTACTACTCAAGGTTATCAGCGGGTGCAAAGTTGTGTGCATACTGCAAGAATCTGCCTATGAATTCGATTGCTTATTTCGCAACAGGTTGTTTCTGGGGAGCCGAACGTCGTTTCTGGCAGATGGATGGAGTTATTGAAACAAACGTTGGTTATATGGGTGGAAATCGACCAAACCCAAATTACGAACAAGTGTGCACTGGTGTAACAGGTCATGCCGAGATGGTGAAAGTCGTATTTGATTCTTCAAAAGTTTCCTATCAACGTCTACTTGAAGAGTTTTGGGTAATGCACGATCCAACCTCTTTAAATCAACAAGGTGGCGATATTGGAACCCAGTATCGCAGTGCGATTTTCACAACCGATAATTCACAGCAGGTTACAGCTTTAGCATCTAAAGCTGAATATCAAAGAGTGCTTTCGGCTGCTGGCCTTGATCAAATTTGTACCGAAATTTTGAGCGCCGAGGGAATTGAGTATTACCCTGCCGAGGAGTACCACCAAAAATATTTACTTAAAAATCCCAATGGCTATGACTGTCATTCAAGTACAGGAGTTGCCTATCCGGCAACAGCGGTGATCAATTGAGTTCCAATAACGACGCTGCGCAAAACCAGTACCCAGTAAAAATCGATGAGCAGGAGCTCGCAGCGAGAATTGATCCACTCTCATATGATGTTTTGCGCAATGCCGCAACAGAGCAAGCATTTACAGGGGAGTACACCGACACAGAAACAGTGGGCGTTTACAAATGTAAAGCCTGCGCCGCTGAACTATTCAGAAGTGAGACTAAGTTTCATTCAGGATGCGGCTGGCCATCTTTTTATGCGCCAACAGCAGATGATGCGGTGCGCTTGATAGAAGATCGTTCCTTGTTTCCAAGAGTTCGTACCGAGGTGCTTTGTGCATCGTGTGGCTCTCACCTGGGACATGTTTTTGATGGTGAAGGCTTTGACGTGCCAACAGATCAGCGCTGGTGCATTAACTCAGTATCACTTGTTTTAGAGCCACGCTAATCACAGATTAGTTACAAAGAAAAAGTTGGATACTCATCTGTAACTAGTAGGAGTGCGTAACCAACGACTCGGTTCCAGTAGGCGATAGTTCCCACGATGCCTTCTGCGCAAATCTCTGGATAGTTGCCTGTAAATAAAATAGATAGCCAACCAAATAAGGTTAAAAATGCTGCATAGATTGCGTAGAAAATTCCAACTAGATACAAAGGAATTGCAATAAACCATTTAATCAATGGCAGCCATCGATTGAGCGCTTTTGCATCAACTTCAGGGAAAGTAACGCTAACGACGTCATTTTCTTCAATAGATGGATATTCGTCAGTGAGTAACAAGACATATGCATCAACACGCGTCTGCAAAGAAAGCAGCGCTTCATTAAATGCTAGCGCGTAGGTTGGATAGATCTGTCGAAAGACAATCGCTAAAGCCACTGGGAGCGAAATCAAACCAACCATGAAATAACTAGCATCACCACTAGATAGATCTGCCGAAGGTGCAAATGAGGCAATAAAGATTGCCATTGGCACAACTAAGACAAGGCGAAACAGCGCTGTCATTCGATTGCGTTCTGTCAGTGATACATCGATTTGGGTTTCTATTTGATTGCTCATGCATTAAATCTACCCCTTTACAGCACTGGTAGCCTTAATCCATGAGTGGATATGGGAAAGAAGTTCCTCACCTTTCAGAGCTGCACACCCATACCAGCACTAAGTGGCGTGGGTTTCCTGGCATCGATCGCATTGCGAAGGTAGTTTAAATGTCAGGGAAAAAATACGATGTTGTGATTATGGGAGCAGGGCACAACGGTTTGGTTGCAGCCACTTACTTAGCCAAGGCAGGAAGATCCGTTTTAATGCTTGAGGCAAATGATGAAATTGGTGGTGCCACACAAAGCGTGGCGGCATTTCCGGGCTTTGATGCACGTGTATCTCGTTATTCATATCTTGTCGCACTTTTGCCAGACAAGATAATTAAAGATCTCAATCTTAATTTTGAGACTATCTCTCGCGATGTTTCAAGTTTTACTCCTTATTCAAACGTTCAAGGATTAAATAAAGGTTTATATGTCTCCAGAAATTGGGATGCTAAAACAGAGGAATCATTTAAAGAGATTGATCCAACAGGTAACGAAGGTCAAGCCTGGCAGGATTTTTATTCTGAGGTTGCCGAGTTTGCCGAAAAAATTGCACCTACACTTTTGCAACCCTTACAAACACGCTCAGAATTACGTGAGCACCTCAACCTGCCAAAGACATGGAAGTATTTGATTGAAGATCCAATTGGTGAGGTTATTTGCGATCGATTCAAAGATGACATTGTCCGAGGAGTAGTCCTTACAGATGCTCTGATCGGCACGTTCGCATCGGCTTATGATCTTCAAGCAAACATCTGTTTTCTCTACCATCTAATTGGTAACGGAACTGGGGAGTGGAAAGTTCCTCGCGGAGGTATGGGAGCCCTCGTTAATGAATTAGTTCGAGTTGCTAGCGAGGCCGGGGTTGAAATAAGGACCAATCAAAAGGTTGTTGCGATAGAAAGCACCACAGAGTCAGTCAATGTGAGAACTTCTGCGGGTGAAGAATTTACTGCAGCTCACTTTCTATCAAATGCCGCACCTGGAGTATTGGCGCAGCTTCGAGGTAAGAAGAAGCCTGATTCATTAGATGGTGCGCAGTTAAAGATAAACATTCTTCTCAAGCGACTTCCACAGTTGAAGTCTGGAATGGATCCGAAGTTAGCTTTTGCTGGAACTTTTCATGCAAATGAGAGCTTCACTCAATGCGAAGGTTCATATTCAGAGGCAAAGAATGGCTCCATGCCAGCAAAACTACCCATTGAAATGTATTGCCACACTCTGACCGATCCATCAATTCTAAGTCCAGAGCTATCAGCATCAGGCTTTCATACGTTAACTCTCTTTGCACTTCATACTCCTGCATCGCTATTTGATGCCAATAATGAAACTGCGCGACAGGCCGCACTTGAATCCGCATTTGCCTCACTCAATGAGTATTTAGTTGAACCCATACAAGATGTTATTGCAGCAATTGAAATTAAAACTCCACTTGATCTTGAGGAAGCGATCGCATTACCCAGAGGCAATATTTTTCATAGAGATTTACAGTTCCCATTTCGTGAAGATGGTAGTCAACCATCATGGGGAGTTGAAACAGATGATCCACGAATCTTTATTTGCGGAGCAGGTGCCACACGAGGTGGCGGTGTAAGCGGAATACCAGGCCATAATGCGGCAATGGCAGTACTAAGTAGCAATTAGACTTACTTCATGAATCTTCATCCTGAAACATCGGCAATTAGTGCAGGTCGACCTGATGCTGCACCTGATGCTTCAGTAAATCCGCCGTTGTTTTTATCCTCGACTTATCACGCAGGTGGTCCAGTTGGTTATGGTCGTTATGGAAATCAAACATGGAGCGCACTTGAAGATGCAATTGCAGAGTTAGAAGGTGGCCCAACGCTTACATTCTCATCAGGAATGGCAGCAATTAGCGCACTCTTTTCTATACTGCCAGTTGGTGCGCCAGTCGTTGCATCACACGAGGGCTATAGCGGAACAATGGGTTTGCTTAATCAACTTCACACTTCAGGAAGACTAGAAGTGCGATTAGTTGATATAACAAAAAACGATGAAGTGATTGCCGCAATGAAAGGCGCTGCACTTGTTTGGCTTGAATCACCAACAAATCCGTCCCTAGATGTCGCAGATCTTCACACACTGATTTCAGAGGCAAAGAAGAAAGGAATCGGTGTGGGAGTGGATAATACTTTTGCCACTCCACTGACACAGCTACCGCTTTCAATGGGGGCAGATGTCTCGATGCACTCTGTCACTAAGTTTCTCTCTGGCCATAGCGATGTTGTGCTCGGTTCGCTTTCTACAAATGATGAAGCATTGTTGAAAAGATTAGAAGAGGCTCGTCGCTTCAATGCATCAATCCCAGGACCGTTTGAAGCGTGGTTGGCACTACGCGGAATCCGTACTTTTCCAATTCGTTTTCGTGCAGCAGAAAGTAATGCCAAAGAGTTAGTTAAACGTTTGAGCGAGCATCCAAAAATTACAAAAGTTCGCTACCCCGGATTTGGCGCAGTTATTTCTTTTGAAGTAGATGGACCAGTTGAAGATGTCCAAAAAGTTTGTGAGTCATCACGTGTCATCATTCATGCAACCAGTCTTGGGGGAGTGGAATCCCTGTGGGAGCGCCGCCGCCGTTGGGCCGGTGAAAGCATCTCTGTGCCTGAGCGCCTGATTCGTCTAAGCGTTGGTTGCGAACACGTTGAGGACCTATGGTCAGATATTGATCAGGCTCTTGCGGTTTTGTAGAGAAATTCTCAGAAATACCGAGTATTTTTAGCACATGTTCAAAGTGTTCCGTCGCATCGTTGCAGCAGCCACAGTAGTGCTGCTGGCCTTTCGCGCTGTCGGATCTTTTCTTTCATGGGTTGAACATCAAGAAGATACCGTTGCAGATACATGGGTTGATGAAGACGAACTAGAAGATGTCTGATATTCAATACATTCCAGGCAGTTGCAATATCGGTAAAGGTGAAATAAAACGTAGGCAATTCGTAGCTCTAATCGGATTATTTCTATCTATCTTTGCATTAGTAACCTTGATTTCAGTTGATGCTCCTACTAGCTCTCGGATAGGAATCTTTTTTCCTCTCATGATGGCATCTGTTGGATATATCCAATCACGCAGCAAGTTTTGCCTTGCCTATGGATTTGCAGGAACTTTTAATGTTGGCAAGATGGGTGACATTTCCAGAGTTGCATCCCCTGAAGATCGTGCGGCAGACCGAAAAACTGCGCTCACAATTCTTGGAAAATCTTTTTTGCTTGCAGCCCTAGCAACAGGAGTTGTTTTAGTACTACCCTTCTAAGTATGAAGATTTTGATTCATACTCGTAATGCGGCACTGGCAGAAGATTTTAAGCAAATTGCAGAAGAAAAACTCAACAGCATGGAACGCTTTAGCGTTGTCATTGATCGGGTAGAGGTTGAAGTACTGCACGAAGCAAACCCGCATCAGGGAAAGCACTCGCATAGAGTTATTTTGACTTCACATGGCTCTGGTCCATTACTTCGAGCAGAGGCTGCAGAGTTTAACGATCTAGCAGCATTTGATGCAGCAATAAAAACTTTTGCGCTCCAAATCAGGAAAATTCATGAGCGAACAAAAGATCATGATCGCACGACACTGAGGAAAATGAAGTCTGAGAGTTAAACGATCTCTGTTCCATCTTTTCTTGTTGCAGTAAGACTTCCCACCGCTGTCACAATTAAAGTTGCCACGATCACTCCAAGGCTGACTTCAATGGTGACGTGCGGAAGGTTAATCCCCAATAGATCGTGAACTCCGATTCCATGGAAAGCTTCAATTATCATTTTAAATCCGATGAAGGCCAAGATAAAGGAAAGTCCTTTAGAAAGATAAATCAATCTTTGCAGTAGCCCTTGAAGTAAGAAATACAACTGGCGCAATCCCATCAGTGCGAAAATATTTGCACAAACAACAATGTAAGGATCACGCGTAATTCCAAAAATCGCAGGAATTGAGTCAAGAGCAAAAACAAGATCTGTGATTCCTAAGGAGATTAGCGCAATAGTAAATGTCGATGCACCTTTGGAGCGGAGAAAAGTTACGACACGATCCTCCTTCTTTTTCTCTTCTTCCTCTTCATGTTCGGTCAGCAACTTATATGCTGTAAAAATTAAGAAGCCGCCGAAGATAAAGAATGCACTCGAAAATCTTTCTAGGATTGCACTTCCTGCTGCAATAAACCCACCACGAAGAATGAGGGCAATAATGATTCCAAGCAACAGGACTAGTTGTTGCTTTGTTCTTTCAATTTGAAAGCGTGCCAAGATAATTACGAACACAAAAATGTTGTCGACTGAAAGTGCGTATTCAGTGAGCCAGCCTGCAAAAAACTCCTTCTGAGAGTTTGAATCAGTTGTCCAATTTGGCATGAAGTAACCAAATATCAAAGCAGCTGTGACGTAGATGAGTGTCCATATTCCAGCCTCGGTAATTGTCGTTTCTTTATTTCGCCGTGCAATGGCAATGAGTAAATCGAAAACGATTACAGTCGATAAAATTCCAAGGGTTACGAGCCAGACAGCTGTTGATTCCATTGGAGGAGTCTGCCACTAAATGAGCATCAAGATGTTGTTTAAATGAGATTGCCCGATTGATTTCCCTTCGACGATACACTTAAGCCATGGACAATCTCTTTATAGCCCTCTTGATTCTTGTTTTGGCCGGTATCGCAAGCCTTGGCTGGTTTTCACTTGTCCTCTACAAAAAGCAGCGACGTAATACCGAGAAGGTAATTCGTGAACTCAATAAGGTCTCAATTGAGTTAAAAAAGAATATCTCTCACACTTATTATCAAAGTGAAGCCTATGCCCAACTTATGCAGTTACTCGATCTTAAATCATCAATACCCCCAACGCGTGGCTGGGCAGCATCACCTGATTTACTTCTAACTATTTATGAAACAGTAAAGAAGATAAACCCTTCACTTGTTGTTGAACTAGGTTCTGGCGTGTCAACTTTGGTTGCAGCAAAATCTGGTGCCAAAAAAGTAATTAGCCTGGATGGTTCAAAAGAGTATGCAGAAAAGACCAGAGAGCTAATCAAGGAACATAGAGTCCGTGGAGTAGACGTTCGATTTGCAGCGTTGTTGCCTTACGTGAATGGTTTAACTTGGTATGACGTTTCAGTCATTAAGGACCTTAAGAGAATCGATCTTTTAATCATCGATGGCCCTCCAGGTAACAATAATCCGGAGACACGCTACCCAGCACTCAAAGAGTTCAAGGATAAATTGTCACCTAATGCAGTCGTCATCCTCGATGATGTTAATCGAGAAGGTGAGAGAAAATTAGCTGAGGATTTTGCAGCGGCTCTGCCAAATCATGAACTAGTAATTCTCAATCACGAAAAGGGCGCCGCGATAATTTCGCCCCGTTAAAGCGATGCAGATAACTCTCGAAGATGGGCTGCAAAACGCCTGTGAGCAGATAGTTGATACTTCAACATTTGTTCGGGCGGTTCTCTCTGGGCGTCGTCGCAATATGCAGGTTGGATATGAGCGAATAGATATACGGTTGGTAGAGATCAAGGGTGAGTTAAACCTTCAGTTAATGCAAAATGATGGTCGTGCTACCACTACAAAAAACATGCTTCCAAACAAATTAGTTGTGCAAGAACTACTCAATAGTGGTTATGCAAATATCATGGTCGAAAGTATTTCTCAGGTTTACTCAATTCGAATCACAAAAAGCGGTGATGCTCAAGTACACATTGAAAATCGCCAATCCCAGCAAAATCTCTCTCATGATAAAAAGAAGGATCGTTTATTAGATTCCTCCGATCCATTTCTCCTAGAAGTGGGGATTGCTGATGCAAAAGGAGTCATCAAGCCTTCTCGTCAAGACAAGTACAAACAGGTAGAAGAGTTTTTGCGTATTTTGTCACCGGCGCTTAATGCGGCGATAACAGCCGGGCAAATTCGAAAACCCACAGAGCAAGCCCCACTACAAATTGTTGATCTTGGTTGTGGGCACGCCTACCTAACTTTTGCAGCTCATCAATTTTTAGTTAACTCCGGCATCCCTGTAAAAGTAGTTGGAATCGATGTCAGAGTTGAAAGTAGAGATCGCAATAATGCCATTGCAAAAAAACTAGGGATTACATCAACTATTGAATTTGTGGCCGAAGAGATATCAAAAACAACGTCACAACCGGTAGATGTTGCTATTGCACTTCATGCATGTAATACAGCAACAGATGATGCGATTGCTTGGGCGATAAATGGTGGAGCTCAGCTTTTACTGATCGCCCCTTGCTGTCATCATGATATTCAAAAGCAAATGGATGCCGCACCAGAACCGTGGTCTGCAATTACAAAGTTTGGTTTAATGAAAGAGCGCTTGGGAGATTTGCTCACTGATTCGTTTCGTGCACAACTACTTCGTATTGCTGGCTATCGTGTAGAAGTCATCGAGTTTGTTGCAGGCGAACATACGCCAAGAAATTTGATGATTCGTGCTGTGAAAACCGATGCCAAACCTGATTCATTAGATATTCAGAGATATGTAGAGATGAGCAGCCAATGGGGCGTCATCCCCGCCTTAGAAAAGAAACTTCCTACGCTTAACATCCGTTAGACTTGGCACATGTCCAAGGTCCTTTCTTCCCTTCCAGTAGGCGAAAAAGTTGGAATCGCTTTTTCTGGCGGGCTCGACACATCTGTTGCTGTTGCATGGATGCGCGCAAAAGGTGCGATCCCTTGCACGTATACAGCCGATCTTGGCCAATACGATGAACCAGATATTGATTCTGTCCCAGGACGGGCAAAAGAATATGGCGCCGAGATTTCACGACTTGTTGACTGCAAAAACGCATTGGTCGAAGAAGGTTTAGCAGCAATTGCATGCGGAGCATTTCATATTCGCTCTGGTGGAAAACAATATTTCAATACAACACCGCTAGGTCGCGCTGTTACCGGAACAATGCTTGTTCGCGCCATGCACCAAGATTCAGTTGAAATCTGGGGAGATGGTTCAACCTATAAAGGCAATGACATTGAACGCTTCTATCGTTATGGACTTTTGGCTAATCCAAATTTAAGAATTTACAAGCCATGGCTTGATCAGGATTTTGTTACTGAACTAGGTGGCCGTAAAGAGATGAGCGAGTGGTTAGTCAAAAATGGACTGCCATATCGCGATAGCACCGAAAAAGCTTATTCAACCGATGCCAATATTTTAGGTGCAACGCATGAGGCAAAAAGTTTAGAAAATCTGGACACTTCTGTTGAGCTAGTACAACCAATTATGGGTGTTCGTTTTTGGGATCCAAGCGTAAAGATTGAAAGTGAAGATGTTCGAATCACTTTTGTACAAGGTCGCCCGTCAGCAATTAACGGTAAGGCATTTACTGATGTCGTTGAGTTAATGAAAGAGGCCAACTCAATTGGTGGCCGTCATGGACTTGGAATGGCCGATCAGATTGAGAACAGAATTATTGAAGCAAAGAGCCGTGGAATCTACGAAGCTCCTGGCATGGCGCTTTTGTTTATCGCTTACGAAAGATTAATTAGCGCAATCCACAATGAAGACACAATTGCTAACTATCACGCAGAAGGACGCAGATTAGGTCGACTTCTTTATGAAGGTCGTTGGTTTGATCCGCAAGCGTTGATGTTGCGTGAATCCCTGCAACGCTGGGTTGCATCAGCGGTGAATGGTGAAGTAACTATTCGCCTTCGTCGCGGCGATGATTATTCAATTATCAATACAACAGGTCCTGGGCTTAGTTATCACCCAGAAAAACTCTCTATGGAGCGCACAGAAAATGCAGCTTTCGGTCCAGTCGATCGAATTGGTCAATTAACAATGCGCAATCTTGATATTGCCGATACCCGCGCAAAGTTAGAGCTCTACCGTTCCCAAGGTCAAATAGGGGATGGGGAGTTCAAATTAATCGGTGAAATCGAAAATTAATAGACACATCTATCGGACAACAGGAGAACCATGCCAAAGAAAACGTTAATTAAGATATTTGCAGTAATTGCAGTAGCAGCAATTGCATTCGCATCATTTACATCACTAGGAGGAGATGACACCGTGTCCGGAACAGTATCAACCCCAGGTCTTCCATCTGTAACAAATAATGCAGGTGAGGCACCAACAATTACCCCTGTAACAGGTGCTGCACCAGCAACTTTGCAATCAGTGGACATAATTGAGGGAACGGGCGCAGAAGTTCTAGCAACATCAACTTTGACAGTTCATTACACATTGATGCCATGGTCAACTGGAGAAGTAATTGAATCATCTTGGACAACTGGACAGCCAGCGACATTTGCATTGTCAGGAGTTATCGCCGGCTGGACACAGGGCCTACCAGGAGCAAAAGTTGGAGGCCGCCGACTTCTAGTTATCCCACCATCACTTGGATACGGAGTGGTCCCAGGCCATCCACTTGAGACTGAGACGCTAATCTTTTCAGTCGATATCTTGGGCGTTTCCTAAAAGATTAAAGGTAAAAACCCCATTGGCGCAAACAGCCGGTGGGGTTTTTACTTTGTTTACCAACTGTTCATAAATGAAATGCTGAGTAGGGTTTAGTAGAAAGCGGACCAGCCGATAATCTAGATAAATGAAGGCCATCCAGATGAAGAATTTAAATAGGTTATGTGCAGAGTTTCTTGGCACCTGCCTTTTAGTCGCCATCGTTGTTGGCTCTGGAATAATGGCAACTAATCTTTCGCAAGATATTGGCGTTCAACTACTAATCAACACGGTTTCAACCGTCTTTGGTCTCATTGTGCTTATTCAAATCCTTGCGCCAATCAGTGGAGCACATTTCAATCCAGTTGTAACGTTGATCGAACTTATCCAGCGAAAGACAACCTTGTCCACATTTATTCAATTCTCTGCAGTCCAGATTGCAGGTGCTATAACAGGGGCAGTCCTTGCAAATGCAATGTTTGAATACGCTCTGATCGAGACATCGACAAAAATAAGATCAGGTAGCAATCTTTACCTTGGTGAAATTCTTGCAACAGCAGGGCTTATCTTGATCATTAATTTACTGATAGCCCAAGAAAAAACTACTTTGATACCAGCGATGGTTGCTTCATGGATTGGTAGTGCCTACTTTTTTACCAGCTCAACATCATTTGCAAACCCTGCAGTAACAGTTGGAAGAATGTTTTCTGATTCTTTTGCAGGTATTGCTCCCGGTAGCGTTCTGCCATTTATTGTGGCCCAAGTTGTGGGATCCATTCTCGGCTTCGGATTATTTAAGGGGTTAACCAGATGAAAGAAAAACCATCGGTTCTTTTTGTCTGTGTTCATAATGCCGGAAGGTCACAGATGGCTGCAGGGTTTATGCGCGAACTTGGGCAAGGCAGAGTGGAAGTTTTATCCGCGGGTAGTGCGCCAAAGGATTCAATAAATCCAATCGCAGTAGAAGCTATGGCCGAATTAGGAATTGATATTGCAAACCATGTTCCCAAGATTTTAACCACTGAGGCAGTACAAGAATCAGATGCGGTAGTGACAATGGGCTGCGGAGATGTATGCCCCTTCTATCCTGGGAAGCGATATGAAGACTGGGTGCTAGATGATCCGGCAGGACAAGGTATTGAGTCTGTACGAGTGATTCGAGATGAAATTAAGAACCGGGTTGAAGTTTTACTTGCAGAACTTCTTAAATAAATCCATCTGCTAATTACTTGCATCTGCTAATTTGTATTGAGTTCTCTTTTAAACCCAATCCTGTTATTTTTCCTCCACAAATCATCGGTGGCTTGCACACCTCTAAATAGATCTGAGGAGATATGTCCGTACTAAACGAAGTCCTTGCTGCTAACAAAGCTTATGTTGCAGATTTTGGAGCAAAAGGTTCACTCGCACTTCCACCTGCAAGAAGTTTTGCTATTTTGACTTGTATGGATGCACGACTTGATCCTGCAAAATACGCTGGATTAAGTGAAGGCGATGCACACGTTATCCGTAACGCCGGTGCTCGTGCATCAGATGATGCTATCCGTTCATTAGTTATCTCTTACAAACTTCTTGGAACAAAGGAGTGGTTTGTAATTCACCACAGTAACTGTGGAATGGAGTTCTTTACTGATGAGATCATGCGTGGACTACTTTCCAAGAGTTTAGAGACAGCAGCTCTTGGTGATTCTGGATTCTATGATGTAGGAAAAGGCCCAGGATCAGATGAAGGTGCATACATTGACTGGCTAACAATTTCAGATCAAGAAAAAGCAGTAGTAGATGATGTGCAACGAATTCGTCGCCACCCACTAGTTCCTAAAAACATTCCAATTTACGGATATGTCTATGAAGTAGAAACAGGTAAGTTGCGTGAAATAACTGCAGCAACGGCTGCGGGTAAAGCAAACTAAATCTAGATAATCTTAATTAGCCCCGGTCACTAACCTAAGTGGCTGGGGCTAACTATTGAGTATGGCAACTGCAATTTTGTAATCTTTCTCAAAAACCATTAACTGCGGACCATCAAGTGTTTGTGTCAATGTTGCCTTTACATTCAAGTCAACCAGTTTTTGTAACTTCATTTGCGCTTCAATATAACTTGAAGGTGTTGGAAGTGGCGTAAGCAGCCCATAATCATTTTTCTTACCTGCTTTAATCGGCGTGACTAAGAATTTTCCATTAGATGAGAAGCCCCACTTAAGAACAACGATAAGAATACCAAGAGCTACAAATCCTCCGAAGGATTGTAAAAATAGGCTGTTATTAATTCCACCAAGCATGTCAGTATTCTAGGCGTTGCCATTTATGCAAGGTAGTTTTGCTCGTACGGCATTCGGATGTAGACTGCTCACGTGGGATTACACAGCGCAGGCGCCGCATTTAAGAAGGCATTAGCTGAAGAATCTCCTTTACAGATCATCGGAACCATTAATGCAAACCACGCGCTCTTGGCAAAAAGAGCTGGCTATCGCGCCATTTATCTCTCTGGTGGGGGCGTGGCAGCAGGATCGATGGGTCTTCCTGATTTAGGAATCACCACACTCGATGACGTACTTACCGATGTTCGTCGCATTACAAATATCTGCGATACGCCACTTTTAGTAGACGCCGACACCGGATTTGGATCATCTGCTTTTAATATTGGAAGAACAGTTAAGGATTTGATTAAGGCCGGCGCAGCTGCAATGCATATGGAAGATCAAGTAGGTGCAAAGCGTTGTGGACATCGCCCAAATAAAGAGGTTGTCTCTAAGGGCGAAATGGTTGATCGCATTAAAGCTGCAGTTGATGCTCGCACAGATGATAATTTTCAGATTATGGCCCGCACGGATGCACTTGCAATGGAAGGTTTGGATGCAACTATTGATCGTATCCACGCTTACGTTGAAGCAGGAGCGGATTTAATTTTCCCAGAAGCAATTAGAACTCTAGAAGATTATAAAAAGGTTAGCTCCGTTGTCACAAAGCCCATCTTGGCAAACATCACAGAGTTTGGACTCTCACCCCTATTTGGTCGCGATGAGCTAAAGGCCCATGGAGTCTCAATGATTTTGTATCCACTCTCTGCATTCCGCGCCATGAATAAGGCCGCAGAAAATGTCTATGAAGCGATTCGCCGTGATGGAACACAGGCAAATGTAGTCGACACAATGCAGACCCGTGAAGAGCTCTATGAGCGGATTAATTACCACTCTTATGAGCAAGCAATCGATAAAATGCTTGGCAACAAGTAAAAAATTGAAAACAGAATTGTTCGCTCCAGTAGCACTAACAACGGTTCGAGCAATCATCCATTCACACCGATAGAGAAATGATAGGTACATGTCAAGCCATATAACTAAATCCAATCAGCCATATGACCAAGAGATCATCGACATTGTTGATTATGTAGAGAACTACCAAATCAAGTCGCCAGTGGCATATGAGACTGCATGGAACTGTTTCTTAGACACTCTCGGATGTGGTTTTGAAGCTCTTGAATACGATGCTTGTAAAAAACTTCTTGGACCAACAGTTGAAGGCATCTCAGTACCTAATGGTGTGAAAGTTCCTGGCACAAATTATGTTTTAGATCCAATTCAGGGAGCATTTAATATCGGCTCAATGATTCGCTGGTTAGATTTTAATGACACATGGTTAGCTGCAGAGTGGGGCCACCCTTCAGATAACTTGGGTGGAATCCTTGCAACAGCAGATTGGTTATCTCGCACAACGGGTAAAAAATTCACCATTAAAGACGTACTAACTGCAATGATTAAAGCCCACGAAATTCAGGGCTGTATCGCACTTGAAAACTCATTTAACAAAGTCGGTCTAGACCACGTTATTTTGGTAAAGGTTGCATCAACTGCAGTTGTTGCACAGATGATGGGCCTGACTCGTGATCAAATCTTGGCAGCTGTTTCACTTGCATGGGTTGATGGGCAATCACTTCGCACATACCGTCACTTCCCAAATGCAGGTTCACGTAAGTCTTGGGCAGCAGGAGATGCAACATCTCGAGCAGTCCGCCTTGCACTGATCGCAAAGACTGGCGAAATGGGCTACCCATCTGTTCTATCTGCAAAGGTGTGGGGCTTTTATGATGTTTCATTCAAGGGCCAAAAGTTTAAGTTCCAACGCCCTTATGGATCATATGTAATGGAAAACGTTCTCTTTAAGATCTCTTTCCCTGCCGAGTTCCACTCACAAACAGCAGTAGAAGCCGCGATGACGCTCAATGCCAAGATGCAGGCAGCCGGAAAGACGGCCGCAGATATCAAAAAAGTAACTATTCGTACACATGAAGCATGTATCCGCATCATCGATAAAAAGGGTCCACTCAATAACCCTGCAGATCGTGATCACTGTATTCAGTACATGGTTGCAATACCACTAATTTTTGGTCGCTTAACAGCTCGAGATTATGAAGATGACATCGCATCAGATCAGCGCATTGATGATCTACGCGAGAAGATCACATGTGTTGAAGACACAAGCTTTACTGCTGACTACCATGATCCAGAAAAGCGCTCAATTGCTAACGCTTTAACAATCGAGTTCAATGATGGTTCAAAATTTGATGAGGTAGTCGTTGAATACCCAGTGGGTCACGCTCGTCGTCGCACCGAAGGTATTCCATTGCTTATCGAGAAGTTCAAGACAAACCTTGCTCGAATTTATGACAAGAAACAGCAGGATGCGATTGTGGAACTTTCATTAGATTACGACAAGTTGGCAGCAACACCTGTCAACGAGTACTTAGATCTACTAGCTAAGAGTTAATGTTTGACATCACATGCTTAATGCGTGTGTAGTCTTCAAAACCGTAGGCTGAAAGATCTTTTCCATAGCCTGATTGCTTGAATCCACCGTGTGGCATTTCAGCAACGAATGGCATGTGGGCATTGATCCAGCAGACACCAAAGTCTAAATTCTTTGTAACTCTCATCGCTGTGCCGTGATCTTTCGTCCAAACAGATGCTGACAATGCAAGGTCGACGCCATTTGCCATAGTGAGTGCTTCTTCTTCAGTGGTGAATTTTTGCATTGTGATGATTGGTCCAAAAACCTCTTCTTGGATTAACTCATCGCTTTGGCGAAGATCGGAAATAATTGTTGGTTCAAAGAAGTAACCAGGACGATTCATTGGCTTGCCACCAATTTGGATCTTTGCATGTGCTGGTGCGTTATCTACATACTCTTTAACGCGATCAAAGTGTGCAGCGCTATTAAGTGGTCCCATGAAGACATCTTCTTCAGGGTTTCCAACTTTAATGTTGTTCTTAATGTAGTCAGAAAGCATTTTGACGAACTTGTCATAAACACCTGCTTGAACCAAAACTCTGTTACCTGATGTGCAGTCCTGGCCAGCATTAAACAGACCTGCAGCGGCAATTCCGGCAGCAGCTGCCTCTAGATCTGCATCATCAAAGACAATAACTGGAGCCTTGCCACCTAGTTCTAAGTGAACGCGCTTTACATCTTTTGCTGCAGAGGCAGCAACTTCCATTCCTGCGCGCACAGATCCGGTGATCGAAACCATTTGTGGAACATCATGTTCGATCATCGCTTTGCCTGCATGGCGATCTCCACACACAATATTGATAACGCCTGCTGGCAAAAACTCATTCATAAGCTCTGCCATCCAAACAGTTGATGCAGGAGTTGTTGTACTTGGCTTTAAGACAACGGTGTTACCTGCTGCTATTGCAGGGGCCCACTTCCACACAGCCATCATCAGTGGATAGTTCCACGGCGTAATTTGCGCGCAAACTCCCACGGGTTCACGGCGAATGTAAGAAGTCATACCTGCCATGTATTCACCGGCAGATTTTCCTTCCAGCAGTCGCGCAGCACCGGCAAAGAATCGGATGTGATCAATCGTTGGTGGAAGTTCATCTGCTCGAGTAACTGCAATTGGCTTGCCAGTGTTTTCACATTCAATGGCAACAATCTCATCGATGCGAGCTTCCATGGCATCTGCAATCTTTAGTAGCGCTCTTTGGCGCACAGATGGTGTTGTCTCTTTCCACAGCACAAATGCATCAGCTGCAGCTTTCATCGCCGCATTGACATCATCAAGAGAGGAATCAGGAGCGGTTGCATATACCTGTCCAGTTGATGGGTTAAATACCTTTACAGTTTTCCCACTCTTTGCTGGCACGCTCTTGCCATTAATTACGTTTTGAAATTCTTTCATTTTCGAGCTCCTTATTTTTATTTCAGAGTAGGTGTGTGCTGCAGTAAACGGTTTGTATATTCAGCTTTTGGCGAGTTAAAGACCTCATCTAGGCCGCCATATTCCACAATTGTTCCCTTGCGCATAACAGCAACACGGTTTGCGATGCTTCGGGTTAATGCAAGGTTGTGTGTGACAAAAAGCAGGGCCACAGATGTTGACCCCTGCAGTTTCTTGAGAGTCTCAATTACTGATGCCTGTACTGAAACATCTAGTGCGGATGTAATCTCATCGCAGACAAGAAGTTTAGGTTCTGCAGCAAGTGCGCGGGCAATAGCTACGCGCTGGCGCTCACCACCAGATAGTTGGTCTGG
>JAIXXJ010000009.1 GCA_027490815.1 Streptomycetaceae bacterium | reverse complement strand
GGCACTTGAAGTTGTGCGCCGCGCACAAGATTCCGGCTTGCTATGACATCCGAGCGTCCAACAGAGCTGAAGTTAGTCTTTGACGAACCAGTCCAGCGCAAAAAAGCACCTAAACATTTAGCTGACTTTGGTCCGGCAGAACGTAAGGCGTTCGCGAAGGAACTTGGCTTCCAACCATTTCGCGCAGCGCAGGTTGCAACTCATGACTTCACGCACCTTTCCAATAAACCAGAAGAGTGGACGGATATTCCAGCGGCCGAGCGCCAAGTGATCGCTGATGCGCTGACTCCAAAGATGATTGAACTAGTCACTACCCGCACAACCGATGGTGGAATGACTCGTAAAGATTTATGGAAGTTGCATGATGGAGTTCTCGTTGAATCAGTCTTGATGCGATATTCCGATCGCACAACAGTCTGTATCTCATCCCAAGCAGGCTGTGGAATGAACTGTCCTTTCTGTGCAACCGGACAGGCAGGACTCACTCGCAATCTTTCAGCTGGTGAAATCACAGACCAAATCGTTGCCGCAGCCCGTGCCTGCGCAAACGGCGAACTGCCCGGAGGACCAACACGTCTTTCCAACATAGTCTTCATGGGAATGGGCGAACCACTTGCTAACTACAACGCAGTTGTACGCACGCTCCGTAACATCACGGACCCTAATCCAGATGGACTTGGAATCTCAGCGCGTTCTGTCGTAGTTTCAACCGTTGGATTAGTACCGGGCATTGAGAAGCTGACTGAAGAAGGAATCAACTGCACGCTCGCAGTTTCACTTCACACTCCCGATGATGAACTTCGTGACAGCCTGGTCCCAATCAATAACCGATTTAATGTTCGCGAAGTTCTGGCTGCAGCTGATGCATATGAAAAGAAGACCGGACGTCGTTACTCAATTGAGTATGCACTTATCCGCGATATCAACGATCAATCGTGGCGCTCCGACCTATTGGGTCGTCTCCTGAAAAACCGTAACGCGCATGTGAACCTCATTCCACTTAACCCAACGCCAGGTTCAAAGTGGACTGCTTCCCGTCGCGAAGATGAAGCAGAGTTTGTTCGAATCCTTGAGTCTTATGGGGTCCCCGTCACAGTACGCGACACTCGCGGTCGTGAGATTGATGGCGCATGCGGACAGTTAGCGGCTAGCGAGAAAGCTAAGCCGTAGTTAACATGAGTATCTGCTGGGATTTCGGGTTTAGTGGAAAGATTCAGATGGATCTAGCTTCGGGGGTGCAGGTCATCAGTTCGGGCGGTTGGAATTACCTTCAACTGGTAATTCCAAGGGGAGTCAGTACCGCCACCACCATCATCAACTCACCTAAAGGTTCGGCCGAAGGGCCCAGCCTGACCATTACCCCTAGGTGCTGCACTAACCCTTCCTCGCGAATCAGTAAACTGACACACTAGAAACTTTGTGTGTTTATGTTTGAGGAGTTGTGTTTGTGAGAGTAAAGCACGCATTTAGCCACCGGCGAATTGCATCAATTCTCGCGGCAGTGTTGTTGATCTCTCTGATGAGTATCAGTGGAGGCAATTTAGAACGCGCATCTGCCTCAATCAGCTCGTCGCCAGGCGTTGGTCTGGGCAATGGCCTGCAAATGTTCTTAAGGACTGAAACAGGCACTACACCTAGTATCTCGCCACTTCCGTTTAACTCTGGCACGTGTTTTGTGGGAGTTATTCCCACCGTGGATTTCTCTGATTTCAATTCTTACACTGGCTGTGGATCCTGGAATGGTTCAGTGAGAGAGGGCTTCACTGCTTATATACGCGGATACATCTTGGCACCTGCAACCGAGACAGTGAGCTTTTGGTCCACCAACGACGACGGCCTTATTGTGACAATTAACGGCACTCAAGTGATTAGCAATTGGTTGGATACTGGTTCGGGCGCATACGGAACCTTTAACGCCAACTCGGCCACAAACACATTTAACATGGTTCAAGGTCGAATTTACCCAATTGAAATCAATTATCACCAAAACACTGTTGGCGCTGCGCTAAAACTATACTGGAGTTATGCATCCTGCCCAGGTTGTTCGACTAAGGCAACGGCGCAGATAATCCCACAGAGTCAGCTGGGAACCAGCTCGGCTGATCTTGCTACAGGATGTGCGATTGGAATGTCAGAAGGTTGTCCAGCCTCCTCGGCAATGGAGATTAAGAATTTAACTGGAACGAATACGGATGGCCTTTATTGGATTACATCTGCAGGCGTCTCTACCCAAGTTTTTTCGCTGATGAATTCCAGTCTCGGTGGTGGCGGATGGCAACTGGCGATGAAGGGAAAGAGCTCTAATTCGACATTGAATTACAACTCGTCATTGTGGACAGACACGAGTACATCAAACGCAGCTAGCCCTAGCCGAATAGCTACATCAGATACTGATGCCAAGTACTCAACTTTCTACGGGACTTTTGCAAATCAAATGATGGCGCTCTTTCCTAGTTATTCTGGAAGCACTTATGGCGGCGCCTATCCAAACGCGGGATATGGTTTTGCTTGGTCTGAGTCCATTACTGGAATGACAAATTGGACTGGAAATTCTTCAGCAACAAACATGACAAACGGGCCGCAAGGTACTGGTGGATGCAGGACGACTCCTTCTACGTTACGCGATATGTTTGCGAGCTCCAATCGCTGCCTTATCAGGCAAGTGAGAGAGCTGCCGTCAGGCACAGAGAGTTATCCAAGTGGTTCCAGCGCAAGTTACTACGCCGCTGGAAATAATCTCTTTGCGACACAGAATGATGTTAAATTTTGGGGAATCAATTACGGCATGAATTCAACGTCAGCCAATTTGCGGGCGCGCTGGGGATTTGGCTTCAATGAAAATGGGAGTGGCAACGAGACTTCTAATGACGTGATGGGTGGCATCGGTCTCGCGGGGCGCGGAACGATCACAGCCGGTTCCTTCATGGGTTGTTGTTCAGCTACTGGCGGCGGTGGGCAAGCAGGTATTTCAGGCAATAGCAACGGTTCTGAAACGAACATGGCTTTTGAGTTATATGTTCGAGAATCTGGGGTTCAGTTCACAAGTTCTACAGAACTCAGAACTGCAGTTGGAAGTTCTGCCTCATTAACGCTTAGTACCACTCGTTCTTCAGGTGCTTCATCAACAACTTGGAACATCCCGGGATTGCTTCCTGGCTTATCTTTGAACTCATCGACGGGAGTCTTATCAGCTGCTTCCTCTATAGCGGCGGGAACATATTACGAGACAGCCACTGCACTTGATAACACGGGGGCGAGAGCCACGCTACCGATTCAAATTTCGATTACTCCCACGGCATCAGAGACCGATACCGCACTTAGCCTTAGCGGGTCACAATTCCTTTCTGCTTCAAATGAATCAGCTTTCGATATCTCAAGTGGAACAACTTTCACGCTAGAGGCTTGGGTAAGACCATCGGTGGTTAATGCAAATCAGATTCTAATTGGTAAAGATAATCAATACTCACTGTACGTCTCATCAAACGGGTCTTTTGGTATGAATTTCTACACGACCAACACTCCCAGCGGCAGTGGAGGTGACACTTCAATATTCAGGGCGAACTCGGTCCGTCAAAATGAATGGCAGCATGTGGCAATCGTTCGAAATGGCACAACTGTGACTGGATTCGTCGATGGCCAGCAATTAGCGTCGCTGACCAACAATTCAGCGAATGACGCTATCAAGTCTGGTGATAACCCGTTTGTAATTGGAGGTTATTCAACTTCAAACCAACCATTTACTGGACAAATAGACCAAGTTCGGGTGTGGAGTAGCGCACGGACTGCTGCTGAAATCCAAGCAGGAATGTCTAGTTTTCTACCTACATCGCAAACCGGTTTAGTTGCCTCATACGGATTTAACGAATCTGTGGGTGGCAGGATTTTCAATAACGCAAGCAGTGCACGCTGGCCTACAGATTTGACTCTCAACGGTGGAAGTGTGAGCTGGGCTCAGATCGCAGAAACTTCCACTGTAGGTGCGCATTCGATTGTTACTTTTAGGCGCAGTCACTTAACGTCAGCTGGAGGTTGGCGAGTTCCTAGTGGTGTTTCACGGGTTTCAGTTCTTGTGGTTGCAGGTGGCGGTGGGGCTGGCTTCAATTCCGGAGGCGGTGGCTCTGGTGGCGGCATTTCTTATCAGCCAACTCTGTCAGTCAGCGACACTCGTTCGGTAATTGTTGGTCAAGGAGGAATGGGAGCCATTTCCAATGGCACTGCAGCTGATGGATTTGCGTCTTCATTCGGTTCGACTTCCGCATCAGGCGGAAAAGGCGGCGTAGGTCCTAGTGGAGCAGGTGGGGCATCTATCTCAGGTTCCGGTGCCGGAGGAACGGGTAGTGCAAGTACCTCCGCAACGGGAGGAAATGGTGCGAACGGACCAACATATTCCATCTCTGGCACATCAACTAATTACTCCGGCGGCGGTGGCGGTGGAGGATGGATTACAAACACTCTAGGTGGAACGGGCGGAGCTGGAGGAGGTGGAGCTGGAGGAGGTGGAGCGTCTTCTAGAACTGGTTCCAATAACGGTGCAGCGGGAAGTGCAAACACTGGCGGTGGTGGCGGTGGTGGATCAGTTAGCTCTGCGACGAGCGGTGGCGGTGGATCCGGAATAGTGATTATTCGTTGGATCACCGCAAGTGTTCCTAGATTTTCAGCTCCGAACACTGTTGACACTACTACTGCAGGAAGAAATTACACTTTTAGGTTTAGCGGTAGCGCTACATCACCGTTAACTCGCTACTTCAGTTGGCAATACTCCAGCGATACTGGAACAACATGGACTACAGTCCAATCAAGCATTTCAGAAAGTTACACTGCAACATCTGTAGACATTGGGACAAGTGGAGCCCGTTATTTGTACAGAGCAGTCGTCACTGATTCTGACACAGCTGGACTCGCAATAAGTGATACCAGCACTTCGTTCTACTTGATTATTAATCGACATCCAACTATATCTCCACCGACCGAAACATCCACTGGATTACTCGTCCATTTAGACGCATCGAATGCATCTAGTTATAGTGGCAGTGGAAGCACATGGCGTGATTTAAGTGGCGGCAATCGTCACGCAGATTTGGGTATCTCAAGTGGTGGTCCAGGTGTTTCAGGATTTAGCTCTGGCGTCACATGTTCACCCCCGACATATAGCGCTGCTGGAGGGGGAGTATTCAATTTTTCTGGCGATATAACAGCTCCGCGAAATTGTGCCTGGATTCCAAATAGCAGATATACGGATGTTGGTGAAACTTACACTGTCCAAACTTGGGTTAAGCCGGCAATCAACACTCATGCTGATTGGACTGGCATTATCTCCACCCCTTGGCCAGGTAGCGGCAATAAAATTAATTTTACGATTTTTTACTACGGTGGCAATGTTGGATCTAATCAAAATATCGTCGGAGGATATTTTGATGGAACAAATTGGTATTTCACAGGGACAATTCCAATTTCAACAAATCAGTGGAATCATCTAGCTCTAGTTTCTAGGAATAGAAGTTTGACGCTATATGTCAATGGACTAGCGAGCTCAGCTGCTCCACTTCCTTCCGGAGTTGATGGTGCTTCTAAGGGAGTACTTATCGGAAGAAGATGGGACGATAACCAAACTTTTAATGGTGCAGTGGGAACATTAAAGATTGCCTCAACCGGCTTAACGGCTGAACAAGTTCGCCAGGAGTATTACGCAAGTTCAGGTAGATTCATCACCACAGCATCAGGTGCGAAATCTTCTTCCAAGACTTATGCGACTACCTACTCTGAAACATTCACCGCCAGTAACGGAACCGGCAATAAGGCATTCACATTCTCGCCAAATAACCGGACTGGTATAGTTTGGGATACCAGCACGGCAAATACGGCAGTTCTGAATTTAACTACTGCACTTAATGCAGGAACCTACTACGAAACAATTACTGCCACGGATTCTGTCACGGCTTCAACGTCTCTAGCTCTAACAATCACAGTCGACAAAGCCCGACAGGCAACACTTTCGATCGGCCAATACAACGCCTTCGTAGGCGTTTCGTCTTACCCAGTTAATGTTTACGGTGGTTCAGGAACTGGTGCAGTTACCCGCAGTAGAACGAGTGAAGGCACCGCTGGATGCACATTAACTTCAGGCATGTTTTTATCTGCAGCGCGACCCGGAACGTGCACGGTTCAAGCCGTTAAAGCTGGTGACACTAACTATTTGAGTGAAACCGCAACCGCCACCATCTATTGGATCCAATGGTCTGATGCTTATGCCACCAGGGTTGCATCGACTCCGAATGAGATAGTTCTCAATCACCAAACTGCGATTACTAAATACAACTACGACACCTT
>JAIXXJ010000019.1 GCA_027490815.1 Streptomycetaceae bacterium | reverse complement strand
GAAACACCCGGTCCCATTCCGAACCCGGAAGTTAAGCCTCTCAGCGTCGATGGTACTGCAAGGGTGACCTTGTGGGAGAGTAGAACGTCGCCGGACTTCTTTTATAAAAAGGGGCGCTTTAATCAGCGCCCCTTTTTTATTTCCCAGAAAAAAATAATTGATTCGATAGTTGTTATGAAATTAAATTAAGAGCCTTGTTATAAATTGAACTAAACTCGTTCTCATCGAAGTTAGAAAAATTAGAAGCTTAGAAGACTTGGAGGTTGATCAGATGGTTGATAGAAAACCGCGTTCGGATAAACCTTCAGGCAACTCACCGCGCAAACCAAGCGGTCCAAATTCATCACGTAAACGAGAAGATCTTCCTGCCCGAGGCGGTTCTTCATCAAAGCCCGGAGCTCCTCGGCAGACAAGAGATGGCTCAAACCCACGCGGGGCAAGGCCTGCGCCCATGGAACGTGAACAATCAAGATTGCGTCCGCGAATTTTTGAACCTGACATTCCTGAGGATGTAACTGGTGAAGAGTTAGAAAAAAGCGTTCGTGCCGAACTACTGAGCCTTTCCCCGGAGAATGCAAAAGTTGTATCGCGACATTTAGTTTGTATAAATCTTTATCAAGACAGCGATCCACTGTTAGCGCATAAGCATGGAATAGCCGCCGCTCATCATGCTGGTCGCTTAGCAGTTGTTCGTGAAAGTGCTGGTTATGCCGCATATAGAGCGGGCTACTTTGAGATTGCCTTAAAGGAACTTCGAGCAGCATTTCGAATCTCAGGTGATGTTTCTTCAATGCCGGTAATGGCCGATTGTGAACGCGGATTAGGAAATCCCTTAAAGGCTTTAGCATTGGCTGGTTCACCAGATGTAAAGAGGCTTGCAAAGCCGGAGGAAATTGAGATGCGAATTGTTGCAGCAGGTGCCAGACGTGATCTCGGTGAATTTGATGCAGCAGTTGTTACCTTGACTTGCAAAGAGTTAAAAAATGAGACTGATGAATGGGCTGTTCGCCTGCGTTATGCGTATGCGGATGCACTGAGCGCAGCGGGTCGCAAAGATGAAGCGGCAATTTGGTTCGCAAAATGCGCCGAGTTAGATGAGGGCGCTTCTACGGATGCGGTAGAACGCGCTGAAGGTTAGTTGCCCACAGTTTTTAGCGCTTCATCCCTTGATTGCTTTCATTTCGCCATCATTAAGGCTTGATTACTAGCGTATTTAGGTAGGCTAAACCTCATGAGCAGCAGCAACGATTTCAAATCAACACTTAAATCTTTGGCTGACAACCTTGCCTCCGGAAATAAGTCCGCAGCCGATGTTGCAGGATCTTTGAACCTTTGGCTGAAAGAAGGCGGGGAGGCGTTGCGTGTCAAAATAGAAGATGAAGTTGAACGCTCGGTTTCGAAGATGGGATTTATCAAGCGAGGTGAGTTTGAGGCACTTAAGCAGCAAGTTGCCGAACTTAGTGCCACCGGACCGATAAGAACTAAGAAGAGTAAAGAGGGGCGTAATCCTAAAAAGCCCGGAAAGAAAAAAGCAAAGTCAGAAGCGGAAAAAAAGTCTAAAAACAAATCCTCCAGTCAGAAGAGCTCCAAGATAACTAAAACAAAGAAGGTGAAGTAATGGAAAATAACATCGGTCACGATTTAAGTACTGCACTTCCTGATGTGAATCCGGAAAGTCTAGTTGCTGAAGTGAGAGCCGCGTTGATCGAGATAGACAGTATGGAAGTCAGTGATCATGCTTCGCGCTTTGAGGAACTTCATCAAAAATTGAACACCGCTCTATCTTCGATTGATGGTATCTAAGCCTGCCTATGAAAACTAGATTAGATGCTGAGTTAGTAAGACGTGAACTCGCGCGATCTAGAGACGCAGCAGCTGACCTCATTGAAAAGCGCTCAGTCTTAGTAAATGGAATTCCAGCCACTAAGCCAGCAACTCAGGTTGATGCAGAGACATCAATTGTCATAGCAGGGGATCGAGATGATTTTGTCTCACGAGGTGGTCACAAACTAGATGGTGCTTTATCTATTTTTGAAGGAGTAACAGTCGAAGGTAAACGCTGTCTTGATGCAGGTGCTTCTACGGGCGGATTTACCGATGTACTTCTTCGCCGGAATGCTGCTCATGTCGTTGCAGTCGATGTTGGTTATGGGCAACTTGCTTGGGAACTGCGACAAGATGAACGTGTAACAATTTTGGATCGCACAAACATTCGTCATTTAACTGGCGACATGGTTGGGGAGTCAATTGATTTAGTGGTGGCGGACCTGTCCTTTATCTCGTTGACCTTAGTTCTACCAGCGTTAGCTGCTGTATCTAAATCAGATGCCGACTTTGTTGTGATGGTTAAACCGCAGTTTGAAGTGGGGCGTGAAAAACTAGGCGCCGGTGGCGTTGTTCGAGATCCTGCCTTGCGCAGAGCAGCGGTTATAGATGTGGCTGAGTCGGCATACGATGTTGGCCTTGGAACCTTAGGAGTTACCGCTAGTTCTCTTCCAGGTCCTGCAGGCAATGTAGAGTATTTTCTATGGTTGCGCAGAGGTGCACCCGAAATTGATAAATACGCAATCGATGAGGCAATAGCGAAGGGACCACAATAATGCGCAGTCTTCTTATTGTTTGTAACCCTTCTCGCAAGGATGCTGTAAGTGCAGCAGTCGAACTTCAAAGAGCATTTGAATCCACATTCAATATGTACACAATCTCAGACGTCGAGATTGATGGAATCAAGAATGTCAGTATTGCTGATTTACCTGAAGTTGAAGTAGCAGTTGTACTCGGAGGAGATGGAACAACTCTGCGGGCTGCCGAAGTGGCTCATGTTCGGGAGATTCCACTGCTTGGGGTCAATCTTGGTCACGTCGGTTTTCTATCTGAAGTAGAAGAGTCCAAAATTTCTGATGTAATTGCCGCCGTTGTGAACAAAAGCTATGTCATTGATTCACGAATAACTCTTAAATATGAAGTAGTTCGAAATGGAAAAACCGTTGATTCGGGTTGGGCGCTCAATGAGGTAACTGTCGAGCGTGAAAAGGCGACAATGGTCGAACTGTTTCTTGAAATAGATAACCGCCCAATCTCTAGGTGGGGATGCGACGGTTTAATTTGTTCAACGCCAACTGGGTCTACTGCTTATGCATTCTCGGCTGGGGGACCAATACTCTGGCCAGAAGTCGACGCCTTGGTTGTTTTACCTATCTCGGCGCATGCTCTTTTCTCGCGACCATTGGTTATTTCTCCAACATCGAAAGTTGTCGTGGGTATTGAATCGGCCGAGGCTTTTCTTTCGGCCGATGCTTTGCGTAAATTCCCATTAATTGAAAAAGATAAAGTGCTAGTAACTAAAAACGCCGGGATCATAAAACTTGCGCACTTAAAAAACACATCATTTAGCGATCGGTTAGTGGCAAAATTCAAGCTTCCGGTTGAAGGCTGGCGTGGTGAGTGAACGTACTTTTCTCGAAGAGATAACTATCCGCTCCATCGGAGTCATTGATCAGTCGGCTTTAGAGATCTCAAAGGGTTTAACTGTTTTATCTGGTGAAACAGGTGCTGGAAAGACGATGATTTTGACCGCCCTTAATCTGATACTGGGCGGCAAGGCAGATAGTTCATTGATTAGAAAAGGTTCTGAAAGGTTAGTCGCTAGCGGTAGATTTGCGATACCAAAGACCAGTGAGAATTTGTTTGAGGACTTGATCATTGATGACGGACAAGTGATCATCACTCGCACGGTAAATAACGATGGCAAAAGCAAGGCAACCAGCAATGGTGTGAACGTGACAGCTTCTATGTTAAGCAATGTTGCTAGCCAACTTGTTGAAGTTCACGCACAATCTGCCAATCAGAGCATCTCAAAAAGTGCTAAACAAAGAGATCTGGTGGACAGGTTCGCACAACTAGATTTGTCGGCATATTTGAATTGCCTGACTGCCTATCATGAGATGAAGGCTCGTATTGCAGCCTTGACCATATCAATTGCTCAGAAAGAATCAGAGTTAGCAGATTTAGTTGAATTCTCTGACGCTTTCGCTAATTTAAAACCTCGACCTGGTGAGCTAACGGAAATAGACGCGGAAATTTCACGTTTATCGAGTGTTCAAGAAATTGGCATGGCTACACAAGATGCTCTGTCTGCGATTTCAAACGATGAATCTGGAGCTTTAACCCTCTTAGGTAATGCAAGACGAGCCCTAGAAAAAGGAAGGGATAAGGACCAGTCCTTAGAATCTATCTATCAACAAGTAAGTGAGAGTTTCTTTTCTCTAGATGATGCACATAGTGCATTGAATTCATATATGGCCGCACTTGAAGCCGATCCGCAGCGATTGGAGTCTTTGCATAACCGTAAAGCTGATTTGACTGCTTTTATAAAACGTTTTGGTGATTCTAAAGACTTCGAGGAAAGTATCAAAGATCTAGTAATCAAGTTCAAGAATAGTTCTGATGCGATCGCAGATCTCAATGGCGGAGATGAACGATTGACTCAGCTAGAGAGTGAGTTAAAGAGCATCAAGAAGAATCTTCTGGCGGCTGCCCAAGAGGTAACGACCGCGCGCGTAAAAGCTGCCGAGAAATTGTCAAAAGCTGTAACGACTGAGATTCAGGCACTATCTATGCCTCATGCGAGTTTCATTATTCACGTCGTCTCTCCAGACTACAGTTCACCAAAAGAATCTGATTTCACAAGTAACGGCTGCGATGAAATATCGATGCACATACAGGCGCATAAAGACGCACCATTGGTTGCTTTAGCAAAGGGTGCTAGCGGTGGAGAAATGTCGCGCGTGATGCTTGCTTTAGAGGTAGTGATTGCTTCAACACATCCGGTAGGAACCTATGTATTTGATGAAGTGGATGCTGGAGTGGGTGGCAAAGCGGCTATAGAAGTTGGGCGCAGGTTGCATGAGCTGTCTAAGCACGCACAAGTAATTGTCGTTACACACTTGCCACAAGTTGCAGCGTGGGCTGATTCGCATTTCGTGGTTCGAAAAAATAGTGATGGCTTGGTAAGCCAAAGTGATGTTCAACGAGTTGAGGGCGAACAGCGCATCCAGGAGATTGCTCGCATGTTGGCTGGTATGGAAGGTTCCGTCAGTGCTCGTGAGCACGCCACGGAGCTATTAGCCCTAAAGATGTGACGCCTGCACCGTGGATGATGATAGGTTTGTCTTCCATGGGCCAAGCACATGTGACTAAACATTTATTCGTAACAGGTGGAGTTGCCTCAAGTTTAGGTAAGGGTCTTACAGCTTCAAGTTTAGGTCGATTATTAGTGGCGCGTGGCGTTCGTGTGACTATGCAAAAGTTAGATCCCTATTTGAATGTGGATCCGGGAACTATGAATCCATTTCAACACGGCGAAGTTTTTGTAACCGATGATGGCGCTGAAACCGATTTGGATATTGGCCATTATGAGCGCTTCTTGGATAGAAATCTTCATGGTTCGGCAAATGTAACTACTGGTCAAGTTTATTCACGGGTTATTGCACGGGAGCGGCGCGGTGAGTATTTAGGTGAAACCGTGCAGGTAATTCCACATATAACCAACGAGATAAAAGAGCGCATCATCGCTATGGCAGGTCCTGAAATAGATTTAGTAATAACGGAAGTTGGCGGAACAGTTGGTGACATTGAATCGCAGCCTTTCTTGGAAGCTATTCGTCAGATCCGCCAAACTGTTGGGCGAGACAACGTCTTTTATCTACATGTTTCATTAGTTCCTTATATTGGGCCGTCAGGTGAGTTGAAAACTAAACCAACTCAACATTCTGTCGCAGCGCTTCGAAGTATCGGTATAGCCCCCGATGCAATCGTCCTTCGTTCTGATCGTGAGATTCCTGAGGGTGTGAAGAAGAAGATCTCTTTAATGTGTGACGTTGACGCGGAGGCAGTAGTTGCAGCCGTCGATGCCCCATCAATTTATGACATTCCAAAAGTTTTACACTCAGAAGGCTTAGATGCATATGTTGTTAAGCGTTTAGGGCTTAAGTCCCACGATGTTGTGTGGGGGGAATGGGATGCTTTACTTGAAAAAGTTCACCATCCTAAACACCACGTCAAAGTTGGCCTTGTTGGAAAATATATCGATTTGCCTGATGCTTATTTATCTGTTTCAGAAGCATTACGGGCCGGTGGCTTTGCAAATGATGCAAAAATTGAAATCGTATGGATTGCAAGTGATGAGTGTGAAACTGAACAGGGTGCTTCCCAATTATTATCTGATCTAGATGCGATTTGTGTTCCAGGCGGTTTTGGGATTCGAGGCATAGAAGGAAAACTTGGAGCTTTGAAGTTTGCACGCGAAAACAAGATTCCAACTCTCGGATTATGTTTGGGATTGCAGTGCATGGTTATCGAGGCTGCTAGGAATTTGGCGGGAATTAAGGATGCAATCTCAGCAGAGTTTTCCGATACAGGAACTCCTGTGATAGCAACCATGGACAATCAAAAAGAAGTTGTCTCCGGAAATGCCGATATGGGTGGAACAATGCGATTGGGTCTTTATAAGTCTGATTTACTCAAGGGTTCGGTTGTTGCATCTTTGTACGGTTCGCAGGAGATATCTGAGAGACATCGACATAGATACGAGGTCAACAATCAATATCGAGATCAAATTGCAAAAGCCGGGCTTGTTTTCTCAGGTATGTTTACCGAGCGCGATTTAGTTGAGTTTGTAGAGCTGCCAAAGGAAGTACATCCTTTTTATGTAGGAACACAGGCTCACCCAGAACTTCGTTCTCGTCCAACACGACCACATCCTTTGTTTATAGGGTTGATTGCAGCGGCGGTAGCTGCAAAAAAGTAGAAGTGATAAGTCTCAGGAAAGACCGTATTCAAATTTGCGGAGTGCTAAAGAATGGAATTTAACTTAGCGGCTGAAGACTTTTTAAATCACCTCCAGATTGAAAGAGGTTTAGCCAAGAACACAATATCTGCTTACAAACGCGATCTAGCTAAGTTTGGTTTTTTTCTTCAGGGTATGGATTTAGGTTCAATCACGCCGGGGGATATCACAAGTTTCGAAACTTCCCTGCGAGAGGAGAATCTCTCCACCGGAACGATTAATCGTATGGAATCAACATTGCGCTCTTTCTTCAAGCACTTACAATCAGAGTATGGGTTAGGTGACCCAACGCTCGAAATTGCTTCAGGAAAATCGGTAAGGCGTCTTCCAAAGGCGTTAACTATCACACAGATTCTCGCAATGATTGAAGCTGCATATAGAGAAAGCGAACCCATCACCTTAAGGGATCAAGCAATGCTGGAGTTCTTATACAGTAGCGGGGCACGTGTTAGTGAATTAATCGGGATCAATGTAAATGATTTAAGTACTACACAAACCAGTGATGGTGAAATCACCACTCTCAAGCTACGCGGCAAAGGATCTAAGGAGAGAATTGTTCCTCTAGGATCATTTGCTACCAGAGCCATAGAAAACTACAGCGTTCGAATCCGTCCAGGTCTTGCTGCCAAGGGAGTTGGAAATAGCACTGCTTTGTTTCTCAACTCTCGAGGCGGAAGAATTTCACGTCAATCAGCATGGCAAATGGTTCTTGATTCGGCCAAAGCAGCTGGAGTCACTGATCATGTTTCTCCACACGTTTTTCGACATTCTTATGCAACTCATCTATTAGATGGAGGAGCAGATATTCGTGTCGTGCAAGAGCTGTTGGGGCATGCATCTGTAACAACGACGCAAATTTACACACTGATCACGATAGATAAAGTTCGAGAGAGTTATTCACTAGCTCACCCGCGGGCGAAATAAGACTTACTGACCGCGCAATCGACGAGCCAGAATACTCTGATCACCTTTTGCTTCGAGATCGGCAATAATGACAGCGATAGATTCACGAACGATGCGACCGCGATCAACTGCTAAACCTAGATCTCCACGCATCTGTAACCTCGCCTGATCCAAATCGAATAACTCATCTGGTGAAAGATAAACAGTAATTTTTTCATCATGACGCTCACGGCCTGAAGGGGAGCGATCAACCGTTGTTACTCGTCTGCGAGCGATAGTGCGGACACCTTTTTTGGAAGATGGTGCCTTGGGTGTTGCTATTGCAGGGGGAACAAGAGGGGCTGATGTTTCGGTAGTTGTCGGTGTTGGAACTGCAGAAAGTGCTGGAGAGGTTGAGCGAAATAGCTCATCTGCTCCTGGAAGATTGGCTCTGCGTGTCATCGGGCGCCTCCTCTGGCGATTAACTCTCTGGCAAGTCTGCGATATGAAGCCGCACCACCAGATGAAGTAGCGTATTTTGTAATTGGTTCACCAACAACTGTGGTTTCTGGAAAACGAATTGTTTTTGCAATTATCGTTTCAAAGACATCTTCAGGGAACTGTTCCAACAAGCGCTCTAGAACTTGCCGGTTATGTGAAGTTTTCTTGTCATACATCGTGGCCAAGATCCCTATCAACCTTAACTCTGGGTTCAAAAAACTCTTTACTTTGTCAAGGTTGCCCTTGAGTTCGATGAATCCGTGGAGAGCAAAGTACTCACATTGCATTGGAACGATTACTTCATCCGATGCGACCAATGCGTTTATCGTTAGTTGCCCCATAGTTGGTTGACAGTCAATCAAAATAACATCGTAGTAATCCTTTAGTGGGGCAAGTGCGCGCTTTAGGTACTGCTGTCCGCCAATTTCGGCACCAAGAGTTGTCTCTGCAGTACCAAGATCACGATTTGCAGGAAGGAAATCAAGTCCGGCTACGGAGGACTTCAGAACAATGTCATCTACTTTTGCTGTTGGAGTCATTAACGCGTAGTAGACAGTTTGTTCTAAAGGCAATGAGTGAGCATTGACGCCAAGGCCAAGAGATAGACCGCCCTGAGGGTCGAAGTCGACGAGTAGAACGCGTCGACCAAGCTCGGCCAAAGAAGCGCCAAGATTTATAGTGCTGGTTGTTTTACCAACACCGCCTTTTTGATTGAAGATGGAGATAATTTTCGCGTTGCCATGGTTAACCAAGGTTGCAGGCGCAGGGAAGTTTTTAGCTTTTTTGCCTAGTAGGTTGGCCGTTGTAGCCACTTCTTCAGCAATTGTCGATTTAGCGCTCAATCTTCAAACCTCTTTCCTGATATAGCCGTGAGCCTAGGCGTTACATAGAAAACAGGCAAGCGTGAAGTAGGGTGCGCCAATGGAGATTTCATTAGAGGAGTCAACCGATGTAAATCCCGCATCGGGTGCATTCTCTGTCCATCTAGAAAACTTTGACGGGCCTTTTGATCTCTTGCTCCAACTCATTTCTAGACACAAAATGGACGTTACCGAGGTGGCGCTCAGCGCTGTGACCGATGAGTTCATCTCGTTTATTCGAGATTTAGAGAGTTCTGGTAAAGGGTGGGAGTTAGATCAGGCCACAGAGTTTCTGGTGGTGGCGGCCACTCTGCTAGACCTTAAGGCGGCCCGCCTGCTCCCGAGTGGTGACGTGGAAGATGAAGAAGATTTGGCTCTTTTGGAGGCGCGTGACCTCTTATTCGCCCGCCTGCTTCAGTATCGCGCCTTTAAGCAGATAGCGGCAACCTTTAGCGAGCGCATAACAACTGCCGAGAAGTCTTTTCCGAGGGTAGTGGCTCTAGACCCTGCCCTATCGGCTCTTTTGCCTGAAGTCCTAATCGGGGTTGGGGCAGCGCGGTTTGCCGCGATCGCCGAGCGAATACTGACACCCAAAACCACCCCCGTTGTTGCCCTCGAGCATCTCCACTCGGCGATGGTTAGTGTGGCCGAAGAGTCAAAGAACGTGGTTCTAGCCCTGCGAGCGGGGAAAACAGTAAGTTTTAGGCATCTAATCTCGGATGCAGACAACACCCTTGTGGTTGTGGCTCGTTTTTTAGCGTTGTTGGACCTTTATCGTCAGGGGGTTTTGCGTTTTGAGCAGGTCATAGCGTTGGGCGAGCTTCAAATAAGCTGGACTGGCAGCCTGGAGGGTGAAGTCGAGATCACTGACGAGTTCGACGTTCCAGTGGTATTGAATATGCAAGATTCGACAGAAAGCAGCGAGAATGTCTAATGTAGAAGTCGAGCGTTCTATCGAAGCGATCCTTATGGTCGTCGATGAGCCGCTTAATGAGGTAGTTCTAGCTCAAGTACTTGAACAACCTGTCGAGGTTGTAGAGGCGGCTTTAGCCGTTCTTGAGACGAGCTATGAAGATCGAGGTTTTTCCCTGCGAAAGATCAATGGGGGATGGCGCTTCTATAGCAACCCCAACTATTCAGCCGTAGTTGAGAAGTTTGTCCTAGATGGCCAGCAATCTCGCCTCACCCAAGCAGCCCTTGAAACCCTTGCTGTTATCGCCTACCGCCAGCCAGTTTCCAGAGCTCGCGTCTCGGCAATCCGCGGCGTAAACGTCGAAGCCGTTATGAAGACTTTGGTCACTCGCGGCTTGGTCGAGGAATCAGGCCTAGAGCATGAAACTGGCGCTATTTTGTATAAAACGACCAGTTATTTCCTAGAGCGTTTAGGCTTAAACGCTTTAGCTGATTTGCCTGCTCTGGCACCATACCTCCCAGATCTTGAAGGTCTGGACGAGATCCTCGATTCGCTAACTGACTAACGCTTGGGCTAACCTAGCCTCCTGACTGTCGGGAGGATAGCCATGGCCCAGATGAGGCTCAACAAAATAATTGCCGATGCCGGTGTTTCTAGTAGGCGCGGTGCAGATGAATTAATCGAATCAGGTCGAGTAACTGTCGACGGTGTTGTTATACGTGAGATGGGAAGTAAGTTTGATCCTGCTATCTCTGAAGTAATGGTTGATGGTGAGACAATCAAACGCACTTTGTCTAAAAGTTATTTAGTACTTCATAAACCAAAGGGTGTTTTGTCTACCATGCTTGACCCAGATGGTCGCCCCTCCTTAGATGACTTCATAGACCTTCGTAAGGAGCGCCTTTTTCATGTTGGTCGCCTGGACAAGGATTCAGAAGGGTTGATCCTGCTTACTAACGACGGGGACTTGACCTTCCGTGCAACCCATCCGTCTTTTGGACTGGAGAAAACCTACATAATCGAATTCGATGGAGTTCTGCCTCAGGGGATAGATAAAGTACTTCTCAAAGGCGTAGAGCTCGAAGATGGAATGGGACGTGTCTTGAGCTACCGGCAGATTTCCCCTCGGTGGATCGAGGTCTCCATACATGAGGGCCGCTATCACATCATCAGGCGTTTGATGGAGGCCGTCGGCGTGGACGTTCTCCGGCTGGTTCGAACTAAGTTCGGCCCTATATCTTTAGGGGATACACCCGAAGGGCGATGGCGAGACCTGAACAAGACAGAATTGCTTAATCTACAAAGAGCTTTAAATCTTTAGCATGTTTAGTATTTATAGATATTACGAGTTATTATCTATAAATCTATAAAACAGTATTCCAATGAACCATTGTCTATAAATCTATTTTTGTTCAAATTTGTGTGCATGAAAATTCGTCGAAAACGGTTTTATCGATATTTGCCCCATCTGAACGTGAACTCCAGAGCATGCGACTCGGAGTCACTAAAAGTAGTAAACAAGTTATGTCGATAAAAGGTTTAACTGGTTTCTAGATTTTCTAACCTCCCGCCAGATTCAGGCAAGGCGGGTATCCTTATCCCATGGCAACGCGTGGGATCCGAGGGGCAATCCAGGTGGAGGAAAATACCTCTACGGAAATAGCTACCGGCGTCCAGGAGCTCATTAGCTCTATTTTAAAGTCCAATTCGATTTCGCCTTCAGATGTGGTTTCAGTTTTCTTTACTTCAACAGCAGATCTCACGGCATCCTTCCCGGCAGCGGCATGCCGCGAAATGGGGTTTGCTAATGTTCCACTCATTGGCTCAGTCGAGGTATCAGTGCCCAATGCCTTGGATCGCACAGTTAGAGCACTTTTGCTCGTAGAAACTGAGTTATCACCCGATCAAATATCTCACGTATATCTTCGCGGAGCGGCAGCACTTCGTCGCGACATAGCTCAGTGAGCGCTTTAGCAGGCTCAGACGGGCCAAAAAGCCACGCTCGTACGAGTTTTTCACAGGTTCGTATAGTCGGATCCGGGCTAATAGGAACTTCTATCGGTCTGGGCTTAGTTCAACATGGCGTTCAAGTTGAAATGATCGATTCTGATCCCAGATCCCAATCTTTAGCCTCTGACTTGATTGGCTCAAAGGAAACTAAGTCGCCTGAGATAGTTATTTTTGCCTTGCCTACCGGGCAACTAGAAATGGTCTTGCATGGTGAATTTAATTTAAACCCAAAGTCGACGTTTATGGATGTTGGCAGTGTTAAAACTGAAGTTCTACTTAAGGTTGAATCTATCCCGGGAATGTCTGATCGATTTGTTCCAAGCCACCCAATGGCCGGACGCGAAATAGGGGGAGCAAGTTCTGCAAGGGCTGATCTATTTGTTGGACGCAGCTGGGTTGTAACTCCGACACCATCGACGAACTCTGAAAGCACAGAAATCGTGCAGGATTTGATTTCTCTTCTTGGGGCAACTTCATTGGTCTTATCAGCCGCAGATCACGACGCCGCGGTAGCCAAGATCTCGCACCTGCCTCAAATTGTCTCTTCGTTACTGGCTAAGCAACTGATTGGAACAAAGCCTGAATGGATGGAGCTATCGGGACAGGGTTTGCGGGATTCAACGAGAATTGCTGCCTCGGATGAACAGCTTTGGAAAGAGATCATTTACTCAAACCGCAAGATCCTCACAAAGCTACTAAAGGATTTAAAGATGGACCTGGAGGGGCTGATTGTTAATCTTGAAGATTCTTCACATATTGAAAAAATGTTGTCACAAGGTCGTATTGGTCGAGAACTAATTCCAGGAAAGCACGGGGGTAAGGCGAGGGAATACAGTTACTTGCCCATAGTCATTGATGATAAACCGGGACAACTTGCTGCAATCTTTAACGAATGTTCAACGTTGGGCGTCAATGTTGAGGATTTAATTATCGAACATTCCCCTGGCCAATTAAGCGCACTGATAACTTTGTCTCTTTCAGCCCCTGATGCACATAAACTATCGGATCATCTTGGCGCGATAGGCTGGAACGTTCATCCAATTCGTAATTAGAAGTAGGCTCATCTCATGGGCATAGTGGTAGCAATAGATGGTCCAAGCGGTGCAGGAAAATCTTCAGCCGCAAAGGCGATAGCTCAACGTGCGGGATGGAACTATTTAGATACTGGCGCACTTTATCGCGCTGTAACGTGGTTAGCTTTAGAGAATAACTGCGAAGAAGCGTTCTCGATCCTACAGTTGTTAAAAGATCATCCGATTCGCTTTGAAGCAGATCCACTTTCGGCAAATATCTTTGCAGGAGATGTTCAGATAACACATTCAATACGTGGTAATTCTGTGACTGAAAATGTTTCGAGAATTAGCGCAATGCCAGAGATTCGAAGAGAACTCTTGGCGATTCAACACCGAATCATTGATGCAAGTGAACGCGGAGTTGTTGTAGAGGGAAGAGATATCGGAACAGTTGTAGCACCTGATGCCGGGCTCAAGATATTTCTAACTGCAGATTTGGATGCAAGAGCCAAGCGCAGAGAAGATGAAGTTGAGGACAAATCAGTTGATGTCAAAGCATCTCTGGGCTCAAGAGATTCCATCGATTCCACGCGGATTCACTCTCCATTAGCTATGGCAAATGATGCAGTGGAGATTGATTCTACACATTTGAATTTAGAAGAAACGATAGAGCGGATTTGGGAACTGCTAAAACAGAGAAATCTTCTTGGACTACCAATAGTTGCGATTCTAGGTCGTCCTAACGTAGGAAAATCAACTCTGATTAATCGATTTTTAGGCCGTCGGGAGGCGATTGTTGAAGACGTGCCAGGAGTTACCCGTGATCGCGTGAAGTATGAGTGCGAGTGGGGTGGAAGACGATTCATCATTATGGATACAGGTGGTTGGGAAGCAAAGCCTGATGGAATTTCTGTGCAAGTAAGTGCCGGCTCAGAGTTAGCGATGGCAGATGCTGATGTTTTGGCCTTTGTTGTTGATGCACAAGTTGGTGCTCTAGATGAAGATGACATTTTGGTCCAGCATCTTCGTAAAGCTAAGAAGCCAACCATTCTGATTGGAAACAAAGTTGACGGTGAACGAGAAGAAGCAGAAGCCCACGGTTTGTGGAGTTTAGGCTTAGGGGAACCAAGATTTGTTTCCGCTCTGCATGGTCGCGGAAGTGGTGATTTGCTCGATCACATTGTTGCCTTGTTGCCTGAAGTTGGTAGAGCGCAAAATCAAGATGGCTATCGAAAAGTTGCGTTGATCGGTAGACCAAATGTTGGGAAATCTTCACTGTTCAATGCGATTGCGGGGGAGTCACTTTCCATTGTTGATGATGCAGCAGGCACAACCCGAGATCCAGTTGATTCACTGCTGGATTTCGGTGGATCGGTTTGGAGATTTATCGACACTGCCGGATTAAAGAAAAGAGCTAATCAGGATTCCGGAACTGACTATTACGCATCACTTCGAACAAGTACCGCACTCGAACGTTGTGAAGTAGCAGTAGTTGTTCTCGATGCATCAGAGCCAATTACAGAACAAGATCTTCGCGTTATCACAATGGTTGAAGAGGCTGGAAAAGCGATGGTCATCGTCATGAACAAGTGGGATTTAGTTGATGAGGATCGACGCATTGCACTAGATAGAGAGATTGATCGCCACCTCGATCAAGTCGAGTGGGCTCAGCGAGTTAACATCGCGGCAAAGACTGGCTGGCATAGAGATCGATTGGCACCGGCCTTGCGCACAGCACTAGATAGTTGGGAGCGACGTGTTCCTACAGCAAAATTGAATTCATTTTTGGGCGCACTTATTGGTGCCACACCTCCGCCAGTTCGTGGCGGTAAACAACCCAAGGTTTATTACGCAACACAGGCTGGCATTGCGCCTCCGAAGTTTGTTGTATTTTCGAGTGGATGGATCGAAGCTTCCTACCGTCGGTTCATCGAGCGACGTTTGCGTGAGGAGTTCAAGTTCCCTGGAACTCCAGTGCAAGTTGCGATTAGAGTTAAAGAAAGAGACAACCAGTGAGCACGTTGATTACTGTTCCTAACGCGCTGACTTTGTTGCGCTTTCTGGGGATTCCGCTTTTCATACACCTTGCATTAAACCTTGAAGCAGATGGATGGGCGATCATTGTTCTGGTTATTGGGGGAGCGACGGATTATTTTGATGGAAAAATCGCAAGAGCGTGGAATCAAACATCGCGATTTGGCGAGATAGCAGATCCAGCAATCGATCGCCTTTATATTTTTGCCATACTTATTGTTTTTCTGGTTCGTGAGATCTTGCCGCTGTGGATGATTCTGGTTTTGATTGGTCGCGATCTAATCCTCGGCGTTCTTACAATCATGTTGTCGCGAAAGTCGATTCCAGCATTATCAGTAACTTATTTGGGTAAGGCCGCGACCTTTAATTTGATGTATGCATTCCCTCTGCTTCTACTTGCTGAATCTGTTGGGATCTGGGGTGATCTAGCCTTTGTTACTGGGTGGAGCTTTGCAATCTGGGGTTTTGCACTCTACATTTCGACAGGTGTTGGATATGCGCGTCAGGCGATTGTGCAATTAAGGGGAGACAATGTCATCTATTCCAAGTAATGTTTCATATACGAAGGAACATGAATGGGTCAGTATTGATGCTTCTATCTGCACCATGGGAATTTCCGATTATGCCCAAGCAGCGTTGGGTGACATCGTCTATGTTCAACTACCAAAGGTAGGAGACAAGCTCACAGCTGGCACAGTGTGTGGGGAAGTTGAGTCAACAAAGAGCGTTTCAGATATTTATGCACCGGTTTCAGGTGTTGTTGTTGAGATTAATCAATCGTTATCTGACTCACCAGAAACTATCAATACCGATCCATATGGCCAAGGTTGGCTGGCAAAGATTGAAGTAATAGGTCAGCCGACAGATCTTCTAACGGCCCAGGAATACGCCCAAATCACGGCTTGACCAAAGGAATTTCCCCCTCTACTGTCACCCTTAGGTTGACGGTCAGGAGGTAGTGAAATGGTTGCTGAAGCGCCAAAGAACGAACTTACAACGACCCTCCATCTAAACCTTCGAGAGGTTAGTAATTCCCCATCTAATAAACTCGAAGAGATTATCGCCGCACTGCCAGCCGAAGATCGCGAAGTTATCGCCGCTATTCGGGGATCCAAATCTGAAAAATCCATGCTTATTATCGCTCGTGGACCTAACAAAGGGTCACGCTTTCTCATTGCACCAGAGGGCGTAACTATTGGAAGATCTGCAGATAGCGACATTTTTTTAGACGATATTACGGTTTCACGTTTACACGCAAAGATTGCCAAGGTTGAAGATAGTTTTGTTTTGACAGATCAAGGTTCGCTCAATGGCACATATTTTGAAAATGCTCCGATCACGCAGCGAGAATTGTTGTCAGGCGACGAATTTCAAATAGGTAAGTTTCATTTGTTGTTCATCGGAAGTAAATAAGCACTTAGTTTCAAAGAACGAGAAGTATTCAATCAAAGATTGATCGATTCTAGGGGAGTAGACATGGCAGTTCCAGCACGGGCGTATTTGAGCATCGGTGAGGTTCTTAACCGATTGCGGGGAGACTTCTCAGACATTACGATTTCAAAGATTCGCTTTCTTGAATCCGAAGGGCTGATTGAGCCTCAGAGAACGCCCTCTGGATATCGTAAGTTCACTACCTCTGATTTAGATCGTTTGCGATATGTTTTACTTGCTCAACGCGACCAGTATCTTCCTTTGAAGGTAATCAAAGACAATCTTGATGCTATCGACCGCGGACTACAGCCGGCTCAACTAGGAGCAGTTGCCACGCCTCGAGCAACGATGAACATTGCCACAATCGATGGCGAAATGGCTCCAAGTGCTTTTGGAGAAGTGAGCGAGATGCGTTTATCTCGTGATGAGCTTTTAAAAAATAGTGGACTCAATGAAGGGCAATTGGTCGAGCTGGAGGGTTATGGACTTATTGCTCCTCGTGGCCGTCATTACGATGGGGACGCGTTAGCAGTTGCTAAGGCAGTAACAGAGATGGGCGGCTTTGGAATAGAGCCTAGACATCTTCGATCGTTTAAATCGGCCGCAGATCGGGAGATTGGTTTGATTGAGCAGGTTATTACTCCGTTGACACGACAGAAGAACTCCGATTCAAAGGCCCGCGCCCAGGAAGTGCAAAAAGAGATCGCATCACTCTCGATCAGACTTCACGCAGCCCTTGTTCGTGGTGGCCTCAACCGAGTTCGTTAGACCTTCGATCAATGCTGATACCCATGGAGGTTGTTGGGGTCCGAGTTGAGATGCCTTCAAATCAGCCGATTGTTCTCCTTAAAGAGATCAATGGTTCAAGATTTTTGCCGATTTGGGTTGGAACTGGGGAAGCAACAGCGATCGCTTTTGCTCAGCAGGGACTAGAACCTGCCAGGCCATTGACTCATGATTTGATGAGCAACGTTCTGGATTTATTAGAAGCAACGCTAACCGCGGTTCATATAACTGATCTTGTTGATGGAGTTTTTTTCGCCACTCTTCTTGTTCGAGACCAATCTTCGACGGCATTAACCCTAGATGCCAGGCCCTCGGATGCAATAGCTTTGGCCATTAGAACCCACAGCAATATTCTGGCCACTGCTGAAGTACTCAGCAAGGCAGGCATCGAGATGCCGGCAGGGGATGGCACCAATCAAGAGGTCGAGAAGTTCAGAGAGTTCTTAGACCAGATCAATCCCGAAGACTTCATCGGCTAGAAGCTATAGAGCTGGGGGTAATTGACCCACGAGGGGGAAAAGACTAAACCTCTACTAGAGGGTTTGATCGTGTCGGTTGTTGAATCCAGGATGCTGAGCCCGTACCTTTAACCATTCCCCAAGAGAATCGAGAATTCCCGTGTCCCCACAGGATTTAGAGATCGGCTATAGAGGCGCCACTGCATGTTCGGCTGCAGGAATTTCTTATCGGCAATTAGATTACTGGGCGAGAACAGGGTTGCTTGAGCCAAGCATTCGAACTGCCAGCGGTTCTGGAACCCAGCGCTTATACGGCTTTAGAGATATTCTGGTTTTAAAGATTGTTAAACGTTTATTGGATGCCGGGGTTTCGCTTCAAAACATCCGCACCGCTGTGGATCACTTGCGCAACAGCGGAGTTGTAGAGCTAGAGAGAATTACATTGATGAGTGACGGTGCATCCATCTATGAATGCACAAATTCGGATGAGATTATCGATTTATTGCAGGGTGGCCAGGGTGTTTTTGGTATCGCAGTTGGCAAGGTATGGCACGAAGTAGAGGGATCACTATCAGTGCTCCAAGGCGAGGTTGCTGGGCAGTTCGTAAGTGGTGAGAATAACGACGAACTTTCATTGCGTCGAAAGAGCAAAGGCGCCTAAGGGCTAATACTCTTGCGCCCATAGCCCGACCTTGGGCGATCGATATTGGGCGAGGTGACGTTGTGAACTCCCATGAGGCTTTTGAAAACCGCCACATAGGCCCCAATGAGGTTCAAACATCAACAATGCTGATGGAGCTTGGTTATTCGAGCCTAAAAGATTTCATTGCAGATGTCGTTCCTGAAAATATCACTATCACGGAAAAGTTAGAAAATGTATTGCCGCAGCCTCTGACCGAGAGTGAAACTATTGCAGCACTTCATGAGATTGCCGATAAGAATGCGGTTTTTACGTCGTTGATAGGGTGTGGATACAACGCAACTATTACCCCACCAGTGGTGCTAAGAAATGTTTTAGAAAATCCTGCTTGGTACACCGCCTATACACCGTATCAACCGGAGATATCTCAGGGGCGCTTAGAGGCGTTGTTTGCCTTCCAAACAGTTGTATGTGAACTAACCGCATTGCAAACTGCAAATGCTTCGATGCTAGATGAATCCACAGCTGCTGCCGAAGCAATGACGTTAGCTCGAAGAGTGTTTAAGGGAAGCGATGATGCCATCTTCTTGATAGATCAAAAAGTGCATCAACAAACCCTTGCCGTTGTTTCTACACGTGCCAAGCCATTAGGTATTGCGGTTAAGACAGTCGATTTTTCTGATCCTCAGTCGTTAGCAAATCTATCGAATGAGAATGTTTTCGGAGTACTAGTGCAGTATCCGGATTCAACGGGGGAAATCCGAAATTACTCAGATATCGCCAACTGGGCGCATGACAAAGACGGGTTACTCATCGCTGCGGTAGATCTTCTTTCGCTTACCGTTCTTAAAGCTCCAGGGGAGTGGGGGGCCGATATCGCACTGGGATCAGCCCAGCGCTTTGGTGTTCCTATGGGTTTTGGTGGGCCTCATGCAGGTTTTCTAAGTGTTCGATCTGGGTTAGAACGCTCGTTACCTGGGAGATTAGTTGGTCAGAGTTTAGATGCACATGGCAATCCTGCATTTCGACTAGCGCTGCAAACTCGAGAGCAGCACATACGTCGCGATAAAGCGACAAGTAACATTTGCACAGCTCAGGTTTTGCTTGCAGTCATGAGTGCTTTCTATGCGATGTGGCACGGCCCTACGGGACTTAAGGCAATTGCAAATAAAATTAATTCCCAGACGGCCGCGTTAGTTACAGCGCTCAAAGACGCGGGTTTTGATGTAAAAACAAATCACTTTTTCGACACAATAGTTGTGAAAGTTCCCAATGCGGCAGCCATACATGCTGCAAGTCAAGCAGTGAGAATCAATCTTCGTGCAATAGATGAACGCCATGTTGGGATTTCACTTGATGAAACAACTAATCAGAAAACTCTTGATGCACTTGCGCAGATTTTTAAAACGCAAGCTCTCGTTGTAAGTTCAACACAATTACCAAATCATCTGACAAGGACTTCAACATTTTTGCAGCATCCTGTTTTTAATACACATCGTTCTGAGACATCTATGTTGCGCTACATTCGCACACTTTCCGACAGAGACTTAGCGTTAGATCGAACAATGATCCCGTTAGGCAGCTGTACTATGAAGTTGAACGCAACAACGGAGATGGAAGCGGTAACGTGGCCTGAATTCTCATCAATACATCCATTCTCTCCAATTGAGCAGAGTGCTGGATATCGACAACTAATCACAGAACTTTCTACATGGTTGATCGCCATCACTGGATATGACGCAGTGAGCTTGCAACCCAACGCGGGAAGCCAGGGAGAATTTGCAGGCTTACTTGCAATCAGAAATTATCATGATTCAAGGGGCGATGAGCAAAGAACGATTTGTTTGATTCCATCTAGTGCACACGGAACTAATGCAGCCAGCGCTGTTATGGCGGGAATGAGAGTTGTTGTTGTTGATTGTGATGAATCTGGAAATGTAAGCATTCAAGATATCAAAGAAAAGATTTCAATACATTCCGATAATCTTGCTGCAATCATGGTTACTTATCCGTCAACACATGGCGTTTTTGAGTCTGCAATCACGCAGATTTGTGAAATGGTGCACAACGCTGGGGGACAGGTTTACGTTGATGGCGCGAACCTGAATGCACTTGTTGGGCTTTCACAACCTGGCAAATTCGGCGCCGACGTTTCACACCTGAACCTTCATAAAACATTCTGCATACCCCATGGTGGTGGAGGACCAGGTGTTGGTCCTGTCATCTCAAAAGCACATCTTGCTCCTTTTTTGCCCAATCACCCGATGGATCAAACATCTGGACCTAAAACTGGCCCTGGACCAATTAGCGGTGCGCCATTTGGCTCAGCAAACATTTTGCCTATTTCGTGGGCATATATTCGAATGATGGGTGCAGAAGGTTTAACTCGTGCAACATCGATTGCAATTCTCTCGGCAAATTACATGGCAACGAAATTAGATCCGTACTTTCCTGTTCTATATACGGGGGAGAAGGGTCGAGTTGCACATGAATGCATCTTGGATCTGCGCGAGATTACAAAAATAAGTGGTGTGACAGTCGATGACGTCGCTAAAAGGTTGATGGATTATGGTTTTCACGCACCTACAATGAGTTTTCCCGTGCCTGGGACACTGATGATTGAACCCACCGAAAGTGAAGATCTTGCAGAAATTGATAGATTTATATCTGCGATGATTTCGATTCATGGAGAAATTCAAGAAATACTCGACGGATTAATTCCTGTAGAGGAGTCAGCTCTAAGAAACGCACCACACACCGTTGAATCCGTAATTTCTGGTGAATGGGACCGTTCTTATAGCCGTGAATTTGCAGCTTTGCCCGAAAAAAGAGATGGTTTGATTGCGGGTGAGATAATTGGTTTGAAAGGTAAGTATTGGCCGGCAGTGGGGCGTATAGACGGTGCTTACGGAGACCGAAACCTGGTTTGTTCGTGCTTGCCCATCTCCGAATTTGCCTAAGTTTACATAATGTAACTTATCGGCACTAGCGATACTCTCGCCGGGCGATCAAGATCAAGATGCCGATCGTTAGAAACATTGCCCATCTGCCCATCCTGTCTCTAGGTGTCTGGCCTTCCAATAAATCTACTTGAGCACGAATGCTTTCAGCCGTTCCCATTGATGTTTGTTGAAGAACTTTTCCATTTCGATCAATTACAGCTGAGTATCCGGTGGTAGATACCGAAACAATACTTCGCCCATGTTCTATTGCTCGAACTCTCGTCATGGATAACTGTTGTGCGCTTTCAGCCGACATACCAAAGGTTGCGCTATTGGTTTGAACCGCTAAAAGATTGGAAGAAACGGCGGCTTCATGAAGTATTTGATCATCAATTAACTCAAAGCAAATAACTGGAGCGATAACTGCATCTTTTACAGTAAAAAGTACCTGTCCTCGACCTGGCTCAAAATCAGTTACACGGTCCGTATACGGCGATATCAAGGACGCGATAGAACGTAACGGAATGTATTCACCAAATGGTGTCAAATGCTGTTTTATGTATGTTGGTGGAAGTTCGCCGCCCCAAAGGATCGACGTATTGAGTAACTTGTTTCCTTTGCCCAATACAGCACCGATAATCAGTGGCTGATCGATAGAGTCAAGCTGTTGCTTAACGTCGGGATACTGAAATGGATCTACGTCAACTGAGTTCTCAGGCCACAGGATGAAGTCAACACTGGGATCTTTTCGTAGCTCTTGTTTCGTGAGTTCCAGATGATTATTGAATACTTCTTTCGCCCTAGAGTTAAAATCCAAACCAAGTTGTGGGACATTCCCTTGAATCATGAGAACTTCAGTTGATCCAATACTCTGTAACTGAAACGGTACTAAAAGAAATAATGCAGGAACTAGTGGTATTAAAGTTAAGCGTTTCTGCGAAAGGATAAAAAGACCGAGCGCAATTAGCAACACAAAGCTGGATAAAGCAACTGATCCACCGATCGCAGCAATCCGCGCATAAGGGGCATCAGCCTGTGTGTAGGCCAATCTTGTCCATCCAAATCCCCCAAATGGAAAATAATTTCTGACCTCTTCCATCACTATAAAAACAACCGGGTAAATTGACATACCCCATCGCGAAACCAACGCCAAAGGTATATAGAAAATAGCCAATCCAGTGGAGAGTATCAACCAAGGCAATGAGCCAACAAATGTGCTACTCCAATGTAAAACTACCGTATTTAATACGAGCGCAAAGATAAGCGCAGAGATTACCTTGTGTTTTGTAAGGTGCATTGAATATATATGCAGACTTATTGCTAGTGGTGCTATCCACCACTTCCCTACTGGTTCATAAGCAAGCGATAAAAGAAGTCCTGAGATAGCAGAGAGAAGAATTCCTACCAACCTAATGCACTGATCAAACGATCTACGCTTGCCCCCAAGGCATAACGCTCCTTAAATTGGTAGATTGATGAAAGATCAGTTGGTGCCTTAGGAAGGGCTAAATCCACTTTTGGTAAAGGAACATCCCTAGCAACGCGAACTAAAGTTGGGGCGATCTTTAAATAATCGGAACCAGCAATAATTTTCTTAGCCAAACCTGGTGCAAGACCCTCGTCAGCATTGTGTGCACCTGCTAACGCTTCATCAACGCTGGCATATGAGTTGGCAATGATTGCAGCGCCCTTTTCTCCGATACCTTTTACTCCAGGCAGTCCATCTGAAGGATCTCCGCGAAACATTGCAAAGAGATCATACCTATCTCCAGGAATAGAATATTTGTCTGCAACATACTTAATATCGACTAAATCGTGTTGCGATAAACCCTTAGCTAGATAAACAACTTTGACATCTTTTTTGTCATCGACTACTTGAAACAGATCTCTATCACCCGTAACTATTCGTATAGGACCTTTCTCAATATGTGCATAGGTTGCCATTACATCATCAGCTTCATAATCATCGACGCCAACTACCGGTATTCCGAATAGATCAAGCAGGTCCAATAGAATAGGAATTTGAGGGGTGAGGGTTTCTGGTTCTTCTTCAGTTTCGCCGTCTTCTTCTATTCGATTTGCTTTGTAATCTGGAAAAATATCAACCCGCCAACTTGGACGCCAATCACCATCTAGACATGCAACTAATCGATTTGGTTTATAAGCCTGGACTAATCGAGCGGTCATATCGACATAACCTCGCACTGCGTTTACCGATATACCATCGGGTGAAAGCATTGTGTCCGGCATTCCGTAATAGGCGCGATACCAAAGAGATGCGCTGTCTAGAAGCATCAGAGTCATAAATCGCCCAATAGATATGCCACGACGCCGCGATCGATCTTTTTTACCGCCTCTTTACATGCAGGACGCAAATTCTCACTAGCACCAGCAATTTGATTCAGCAGGTCAATAAGTTGTTTTGTTGACCTAACAAAATCACCGACTGACATATCACTGCCCTTAAGGACATTACGTAAAGAATTTCCCATAGCCCAACGATAAGAGATGAAAACAAATCCCGCATCTGGCTCTCGCTGAGTCTTTACTCCAAAATCACTTTCAATTTTTTCAAGTTCTGCCCATAGAGCAATTACTTCTGTAATAGTTGATGTAACTTTTGCACTTGGCATCTTTGGTGCGATATTTTCCGCCGATCTTGATTCAAATATCATGCAAGAAGCAACGGATAACAGCTCTGCACTATTGAGATCATCCAAAAGGCCTCGGCGAATTGATTCGGTCAGCAAAAGATCTGATTCTGCATAAATCTTGGTGAGGATCTTGCCCTGTGTAGAGGGCTTTTCTCCATGAATGTAATCCAAGTGATCTAGGACTTGGCAGATTTGATCAAATGTCTTAGCGATTACGTGAGTTCTATTTTCTACCCTAGATGTTAATCCATCATTTTCTCTGGTTAATCGTCCTGCTCGTTCTGCCAAGCGAGAATGATCTTCACGTTCGGCGCAACCGTGACAAGTATGACTCTTCATATTCTTTCGAAGTTCAGATAACTCCCCCTCAAGGTGTCCTCTTTGCCTGTTTTCGAATGTCTTCCGCTGATCACGACGGCTTAGTAAAACCTCAACTTCTTTTATGGATCTTCGAATCCGCGCATACTCATCAAAATCTCCCATATGGCAACTTGCATCCTTCATTAACTTTTGAATGGATGCTTCATTTTTTCGGATCTGACGAGTAAGTCCAACAACTGCTCTATCAGCTTGAAACTGCGCAAAAGATGATTCGAGAGATCGACGGGCCCGTTCCCGACCAAACTGTGCGATCAAATTAATAGACATATTGTAAGAAGGTGAGAAAGATGAACGCAGCGGATATGTGCGAGTAGATGCCAAACCTGCTGCCGCTGCAGAGTCGACAGTTGGTGACCATAGAATGACAGCATTGCCTTCAATGTCGATTCCTCGACGACCTGCACGACCTGTTAGTTGAGTGTATTCACCGGGGGTAACAGGAACGTGAGCTTCGCCGTTGAACTTCACAAGTTTTTCTAGGACAACAGTTCGAGCTGGCATATTGATACCTAATGCCAGAGTCTCGGTGGCAAAGACAGCCTTTACTAACCCTCGTTGAAAAAGGTCCTCAACGGCTCCTTTAAAACTTGGAAGCAACCCAGCATGATGTGCTGCGATGCCCCGCTCCAAGGCGGTCAACCATTCAGTAAAGCCAAGAACTTCCAAATCTTCTTCAGCAATGTTTTGTGTATAGCGAAGAGCCGTTGATCGTATTTCCTCACGCTCTTGTGGTGAGGTTAAGCGAAGGCCAGCATTCAAACATTGTTTTACTGCAGCATCACAACCAATTCGAGAGAAAATAAACGTTATCGCAGGCAGTAAATTCTCACCTTGTAGCTTTTCTATGATGTCAGAGCGTGAAAGACGATCACTAGAATCATCAAAGCGTGACCGACGATTGCGGCCCAAACTGGTTCGTCTTATCGCCTCCCTTTCTCGTTTCAATATCTCAGGGTTCACCCGTCCTGGCTGCTCAAAAAGATCTAGAAGGCGATTTCCAATTAGTACATGCTGAAAAAGAGGTATCGGACGTATTTCACTAACAATGACCTCGGTTTCACCTCGAATTTCCCCTAGCCACTCCCCAAACTCCTCAGCATTTGAAACCGTTGCAGATAGTGAAATGACCTGCACGCTCTCCATGAGGTGAATCAAAACCTCTTCCCAAACAGCTCCGCGAAACTTGTCTGCTAAATAATGAACTTCATCCATTACGACAGCACCTAAATTTGTAAGAGTATTCGAGCCCGCATAGAGCATGTTTCTCAGAACTTCGGTCGTCATCACGAGAATATCTGCCTCAGAGTTAATACTCGTATCTCCAGTCAACAGACCGACTCGATCCTCGCCGAATTTTTCTGCGAACTCAGCATATTTTTGGTTAGAAAGAGCCTTAATCGGAGTTGTGTAGAAACATTTCTTGCCAGCTTGAAGTGCAAAATAGGCAGCGAACTCCCCGACAACTGTTTTTCCAGCGCCCGTTGGCGCAGCTACTAGAACACCCTTTCCATCTTCGACTGCGTGGCAGGCAGAAATTTGGAATAGATCAAATTCAAAATCAAATGTTTGAACGAAAGCAGTTGTAACAGGGTGCATTCCGCGCTTTTTAGCCGCAGCATATGAAGCGGCCGGCGTTGTCATGGTCTCCATCCAAGCATTGCACCGGGGATACATTCAGCGTTTACAGGAAGTTGACCAACTCGCTCACCGTCACTGTATGCAACAGCTTTTGATTGGATTCGTACCTTCTTACTTCGAACTATCTCTACTGCAGGATGATCCACATGCGCTCCTATAAAAACAGATGGGAAGGTCTTAATGAACTCAATTTTTGAAACGGGATGCAGAACCATCACATCAAAATAGCCATCACTCATGTCAGCATTAGGGCACACAAGCATTCCGCCGCCGTAAGAACGCCCATTTCCTACTGCTATCAACATAGCTTGGGTAGTTATGGTCCGATCATCTAATTGAATCTCATAATCTTTCGGTTTGAACCGTGGAAGTTCAATGGCAATACTTGCGTTGTATTTCATAGGACCTTTCGGCCAGCTCAGTTTATTAGCACGTTCGTTGACAACAGCATCAAAACCAGTAGAGAGAACACTTGCAAACCACTCTCCGTCCACCAAACCTAGATCCAATGGGACTGGATCGAAATTGAGGATGTGTTCTAGTTGCCAATCGACATCAGAAAGATCCCAACCAAGAGACCGAACAAAATCATTACCCGTTCCTGCTGGAATCACGGCAATCGGAACATGAACCGGGACAACCTTTTGTAAAACTATATGTAGAAGCCCATCTCCTCCAACGCAAATAACCCCCTTGCAATTAGAGTTATTTGCTAGAAAACTCTCAAGATGATCAACAAGTGCGGTTGAGGATTTTCCAGTCACTATCACAAAAGGAGCAGAAACATTCTGGAGATAGCCGGCGACATAAGACCCGACCGTTGCTCCTTTACCCTGTCCTGCAACGGGATTAATCACCAGGGCCCACATAGTACGAGCCTATCTTTCATTCCGAGATTGAAGTTGGAGATTCGATTGAAGAACCTGCAATTTCCGTTTTATCGAATCTTTTGTCTCGAACCCTGTCAACTAAGACTGCAATGAAGCCTGCTAAGAAGTACAAAAGCATGATCGGCACTGCTAGTAGAAGCATTGTGAAGGGATCTGCAGTCGGTGTAAACGCTGCCGAGAAGATAAATATGCCGAAGACCCAAATTCGCCAAGGCCGTAGAATGGTTTTGCCTCTTAGGAAACCAATCAAATTAAATGTAAGCAGGAAGACAGGTAGTTCAAAGGCTAATCCAAATAAAAGAATTATTCGCAGTACGAAATCCAAGTAATCGTCAAAACGAACGAGGTTATTCAGTGCCTCAGGTGTGAAACCAAAAAGAACTTTTATAGCTAAAGGGAGGATCAAATAGCCAAGTGTGGCTCCAAATGCGAAAAAAGGTGTTGCAGAAAGTATGAATAGGAAACTATTTCGTTTCTCTTTACGATGTAATGCTGGTGCAATAAACGCCCACAATTGATAAAGCCAAAATGGTGCAGATATAATTACGCCGGTTAGTAGTGCTACTTTCATTTGTAAATTCAATGGCCCTAAAACGCCGCTGATATAGAGCGCCCCGCAATTCTCGGAACCGGAAAGTTGAGCTGACTTTAAGTCACAGACAGGTTCGGCAAGCGTTGTTATGATCGTATTGTAGAAATACCAACCCGCACCTGAAGCCAAAAAAATCGCTATGGCTGCCCGTACGATACGTTTACGAAACTCCCGTAAATGATCTAGTAACGGCATCCTCGCGTCATGAGTAGACGCCATAGGTTTACTTCTCTTGATTTCCTTCTTCGTTGGCTGGCTTGTCGTCAGCTTTCATTTCCTTCATTTCACTCTTGAAAATACGCATAGATCGACCAAGGGAACGTGCTGAATCTGGCAAGCGCTTTGCGCCAAAGAGAACCAAAACCACAACAAGTAAAACAATAATTTCGCGTGCGCCTAGATTCATTTAAAACTCCAACCGTGCTCGTTTGTAATTGGCCTGAGTTTACACCAGGTTGATAACTTCTCCTAGGCTCAGTCCCTAGGTATACCGCTTTATGAGAAGTTGGGCGCGATTAGCAACCTCGTTGCGCAATTCTGAAGGAGAAAGTAGTTCAACATCCGATCCAGTTGCTAATACGGCACGTTTAATCCATTCACCTGAGAAGGATGACAGCTCAATGGTCAACTCCCTAGTTTTGGGATTGTCCTGCAATAAATGACTCAAATTAAAGCGCTCGATAACGTCTCGAGTAAGCCTCTTGATTTTGATCGTGTAGAGAATCTTGTCACTTTCAATTTCATCTGTCTCGATGAAACTCTTTGGAACTTCAGCTCCATCGGGTCCAGCATCTATGAGGGACAAAGAAACGATACGGTCGAGTCTAAAAATTCTGATTGCCTCTACTCTTCTACAAAAAGCGCGAAGGTAATTGTTCCCTCCTTCTACGAAAGTTGCTAGCGGTAATACTGTCCTTACGGAAATTTCATCTGAGTAGAGTGAATGGTATGTGATCTCTACATCTCGTGAAGTATTAATTGCGTGCATCACTGGAGAAATTATTGAAGGGTCAATAGCGTGCGAGACAGTAACAGCCCTCGGAACTCCAAATTGATTCGAGAATTTGTCCTTAAGAACTTCTATCTCGGTATGCAAATCTTCTCTATCGGTCGGAATTTGTTGCTGAAGTAGCTCGAGGCCAAGCATGATCGCTAAACCCTCATCAAATGAAATGTTTCGTGGTTTAGAAAGCGTTGGTGCGTTTCGAATCGTGACAAAACCAGATTCAAATTCCAAGTCCATCAATTCCAGGGGTGTATATCCTGGCAAACCGCACATCCATAATGTTGTTAGGTCTGAATTTATTTGTGCGGTTGACACACCAAAATCCGTTGCTAAATCCTTGATTGAAATTCCCTGATTTGAGTTCAAGTAAGGAACTAGATCTAACAAACGTGCTGTTCGCAAAAGTGGCGCTGATAAATCTTTACTCATGACTAGCCAAAATTTCATGAAGTGAGGTTTTAATCATCTCTACGAGCTCTTCGGGTGAATGTACTAAAACGTCATCTCCGTGCCATAAAGCAAGAGAAAGTAAGTTATCCATATTTACGATAGGAACTTCCAAGCGATCCCATTCCCCTAGATCTTTTATCGACGTTGCTAATTTTCGTATCAGTTGGCCTTTACCTTTTTGAACATCAAGGATTGCTGACTTGTTAGAATGCGTATTTTTCAAAGCTTTCTGGAAATCAAAATCTATGGGCGCTTGGAAATCCTTTTGCGGTAAACTTTTTTCGACGCGACTACTCATACGATCTAGCCTGAATATACGAACTTCCTGGTTATCTTGATCAACCGTTGCGACGTACCAGAACCCTGCATGAGTGGCCAAGTTAAATGGAATAACAGTCCGACGTTGACTTTCTAGATCTTTGGCTATGTAGTTAAATCTGATTAATGCACATTCTGCAATTGCACTACTTATGATGTCTAGATCCTGCCCACTTGTGGAGAGCTTGGAATGTATCGCTGGAATATCCAATTCATCTGCTGGAATACCAATTGAACGTAATTTACGGAGTACTCGGTGAGCGGCTTGATCTAAAGCAGCACCCTGCCAACACTGTGCAGCCAAAGAAAGTAAGGAAACATCTAGGGGCGAGAGAAGCCCGATATTGAATTGATAGGTGTCAGAATTTATTCTGTAACCGGCCTCGTCCTGAAAAACGGGATCGAAACTTCCCACCGAAATCTCTATACCTAAAGCCCTTAGATCGTCTTTGTCTCGTTCAAACATTCGCTCTTTAGTCTCTGGTGTTCCCTCATAACCTTCGACAGTTCTAAATATTTCAGACTTTGTTAAGAATCTTTTTGTTGCCAGCAACGCAATAGTTAAGTTAACTAAGCGCTCAATCTTCCGAGACACCGTATGCACCTTTAGAAGGACGGCGACGCCTAGCTAGAACTTGAACACCAGGTGCCATGCGCCGACTTTGAATGATAAAACCAGTATGACCAATCATTCTTTGCTGCGGCCTTACTGCAAGGCCCTCATGGTGCCATCCACGAACCAAGGTTTCAGCACTTTCAGGCTCAGTGAAACGACCATCATTTTTCAAGGCCTCAGCAGTTGCCGAAAGTTGAGTCGTTGTAGCCACATATGCCAGGAATACACCACCTGGTCGCAGCGCCTGTGCAGAAGTATCAATGCACTCCCATGGTGCGAGCATGTCTAGAACGACGCGATCATAGTTCGCGTCAAAAGTGTTATCTTGTAAATCTCCAACGTCGAGTTTCCAGTTTTTTACCTCTCCCGAGAAATACTCCTGAACATTTGTTTTTGCAATTTGAGCAAAATCTTCTCGTCTTTCAACCGAATGAACAGACCCGCCATCACCGACTGCGCGAAGCAACGAGATAGTTAGGGCGCCACTTCCTACACCTGCCTCTAATACTCGCGCACCTGGATAAATATCTGCAGCACCGATGATCATTGCCGCATCCTTGGGATAAACAATCGTGGCGCCTCGAGGCATTGTTAAAACAAAATCTGATAACAATGGTTTGAAAGCAGAAAAAGACAATCCCGCTGTAGTGCTGACAACCGAACCCTCTGGCAAACCGATTAAATCATCGTGTGTAATCCAGCCCTTGTGTGTATGCCACTCTTTGCCTGGAGTAATTGTGAAGCTATACAACTTTCCCTTGGGATCGGTTAATTGAATGCGATCTCCTGCGGCAAAGAACCCAAGATTAGACACGGGAGCATCTTAGGCGAATTAAACGGGTTGGGTAGGAGTATCTTGCGCAGCATGAGTATGAATCAACCGCTACGTCTATCCCCTAGCGCCGTGACTGAGTACCAAAACTGTCCGCTTCTGTATCGCTACCGCAAGATAGATAAGCTGCCGGAACCACCTTCATTGGATGCAGAAAGAGGAACGCTAGTACACACGGTTCTTCATGACCTGTTTGAATCGGTAGCTGAGAACCGGACCCCACCGACGGCCATAGATCTACTTCCTTCACGATGGAAAGCACAGATCGAAGCCAAGCCTGAGTTAATTGATCTTGTTTCAAACGAAAAAGAATGGCTTGATAGCGCTGCATCGCTTCTCGAAACATATTTCACTGTTGAAGATCCCAAAACATTCGAAGCAACGCATCGAGAAATACATCTGGAAAATGACTTAACGGAGAGTATCTATCTGCATGGTTATGTGGATCGCTTAGATGTAGCGCCAACTGGCGAAGTACGAATTGTCGACTACAAATCAGGAAAGGCTCCAAAACCCGGGTGGGAAGAGAAAGCTCTTTTCCAGTTGCGGGTATATGCACTTTTGTACTGGAAGAACAAAGGTGTTCTGCCTAGGTTGCTACAACTGATATATCTTGGCGATGGAAAACTTGTGAAAAGCCAACCAACTTCAGCCGATTTAGAATCTACCGAAAAAACCCTAATGAGAGTTGCTAAAGATATCTCAGTCTCGATAGAGAAGGACTATTGGCCGCCTAATCCAACAAAGCTATGCGATTGGTGCTTCTTTAAAAAAATATGCCCTGCACACAATGACTAAATTTCTATTGAAAAGTTCGCTTTCAGCTCTTTAAGTTTCTCAAACGAGAGCTCGCTAAGAGATTTAATGCTTCTTACACGTTCGCTTTCTTCAATCTGGACCATATGAGGCACGGCAATTAACCATGCACCACTGTCGATCGCTGCCTGCATTCCAGGCAATGAATCTTCAAATACTAGACAGTTTTCAATATTACTTTGAGAAGTTAAAGCTGCCTTCAAATAACCCTCTGGATCAGGTTTAGTTCTCAAAACATCATCCCCACTTATAGAGAAAGGAAAAAGACCTTTACCGATGTTTTCTAGGACCGCTTCGACGATCACACGTGGGCTGGCTGAAACTAATGCAGTTTTTACACCATTGGCCTTCAAGGAATTTATGAGCTCTATTGCACCTGGCATTACTGTGGTGTTAGTCCGCATTCGCTCTGCCTGCCTCTTGATTAATTGATCAACGAAGTACGCAGACTGCTCAATGTTGTTGCACTTCTGGGACATGTAGTCGCCCAATTTTTCAAGTGGGCCACCTAAGCAAGCTACCTGATCTTCTTGTGTCCACTCATAACCAAAAGGAGCAATTACTTCTCTTTCAGATATCAGCCATTGAGGCTCGGAATCAACGGTCAGGCCGTCCATATCAAAAAAAACTGCATCAAAAAAGTCAGTCATGGAATTTAATTCGCGTTGAAATATTTGGCTTCAGGGTGATGAACGATGATCGCCGAAGTCGACTGCTCAGGATGAAGTTGAAACTCTTCTGAAAGTTCGACGCCAATACGCCCAGGCTCTAGTAGTTCGCACAATTGAACCTGTTGCTCAAGATCAGGACAAGCTGGGTATCCAAAGGAGTATCTAGAACCTCTATATCCCTGATCAAGAACTGCTTGCAGTTCAGGTGCATCATCTTCGTGAACATGAAGCTCCTCGCGCATGCGAGCATGCCAATGTTCTGCAAGTGCTTCAGTCAGTTGCACGGATAAACCGTGTAGCTCTAAATATTCACGGTATTTATCTGCTGCAAAAAGCTTGGCAGCCGCGGCACTTACAGAGGCTCCCATAGTCACAACATGGAATGCGACTACATCGGTTTTTCCAGCAGATTTAGATGCAAAGAAATCACTAATGCATAGTCGACGATCGCGACGTTGCCTTGGGAATGTTAACCTAAGGCGTTCTTGTCCTTTGTTTGCACCTTCATGATGAAGAATTACTAGATCATTTCCTTCACTGTAGCAGGGAAAATAACCATAAACCACGGCAGCATTTAGCCACCCTTTTGATTGAACTTCATTGATTAATGAACGAAGACGGGGACGACCTTCTTTTAAAACCATCTCTTCATATTCGCCGCGATTACCTTTTAAGCCCCACTGTCCTACAAATAGTGCGCGTTCATCCAACATCCCGGAGTAATCGGCCAGTGATATTCCTTTCACAACTCTTGAACCAAAGAACGGTGGCGTTGGTATCGAAACATCTGTGCTTACATCACTGCGATTTGTATCGATAGGAAGATCAATTTCTTTCACACGAGTATTGACAGTCTTACGTTCCTTCAATGGCGGTAGGGCCGCTCCTTCTTCACCTCGCTTAATAGCCATGATGGAATCCATTATGCGTAGACCTTCAAAAGCATCTCGTGCATAACGTACTTGGCCAGGAAACACACTAGCCAAATCCTGCTCAACGTAGGCCCGAGTAAGTGCTGCTCCCCCAAGAACAATCGGCCAACGTTGGTCTAGACCACGCGAAGTTATCTCTTCCAAATTCTCTTTCATAATTACCGTTGATTTAACGAGTAGACCACTCATTCCAATTGCATCTGCATTTGCCTCTAATGCACCGTCAATTATCTGATTGATAGTCTGTTTTATACCAATGTTTGCAACGCGATATCCGTTATTCGTTAAAATGATGTCAACTAGATTCTTGCCGATATCGTGAACATCACCCTTAACTGTTGCAAGCAACATCGTGCCACGACCTTCATCGCCTGTTTTCTCCATAAATGGCTCAAGTATTGCAACAGCAGACTTCATAACTTCGGCGCTTTGGAGGACGAAAGGTAGCTGCATTTCGCCCTTACCAAAAAGTTCCCCGACCACTTTCATGCCCTCTAAAAGATGATCATTAATGATTTGTAAAGGTTTTGTTCCCTGATCCATTGCCAACTTTAAGTCATCCTCTAGACCAACTTTTTCTCCATCGATGATTCTGCGCTGTAAACGATCAAACAGAGGCAAAGCCGCCAAAGCTTCGGCGCGTGCATTTTTGCTTGAAGCAAGTTCTACGCCTTCGAAAAGCTGCAAAAACTCTTGAAGAGGATCGTATGTGCACTCCTGACCATCAAAGACTCTACGATCATAAATCAGGTCAAGTGCTACTTCCTTGGCTCTTTCATCGATTCTATTCATTGGAGTAATTTTTGAGGGGTGAACAATCGCTGAATCTAATCCAGCTTGAACGCATTCGTGAAGGAAGACTGAGTTAAGAACGATTCGAGAGGCGGGATTAAGTCCGAATGAAACATTGCTAACACCCAACGTAGCCTGAACCTCGGGGAACTCTTCCTTCAGCTTTCTAATCGCATTTATCGTCTCTATGCCATCTTTACGCGTCTCTTCTTGTCCTGTTGCAATCGGAAAAGTAAGGCAATCGATCAAGATGTCTCCAACATTCATACCCCAGTTATCACGTAGATCTGCAATTAATCTGCGTGCCACTCTTAACTTCCAGTCGCAGTCTCTTGCTTGGCCCTGTTCATCAATCGTAAGTGCAACAACACCTGCGCCATGCTCTTGTACTAGTGGCATTATCTTTGCGAATCTAGAGTCAGGTCCATCACCGTCTTCGTAGTTGACGGAGTTGATGACACATCGACCACCTAGGTGTTCAAGCCCAGCCTTTAGAACAAGAGGCTCGGTTGAATCTAAAACAATTGGCAAAGTACTAGCTGTTGCGAATCGAGAAGCAAGTTCAGCCATGTCAGCTGCGCCATCTCTTCCCACGTAATCAACCGAAAGATCTAACATGTGAGCACCCTCTCGGATCTGATCTCGTGCTATCTCAACGCATTTCTCCCAATCTTGCGAAAGGAGAGCATCGCGAAATGCACGTGAACCATTTGCGTTTGTGCGTTCACCGATTGCTAAATAGGTTTTATCTTGCCTAAAAGGAACGTATTGGTAAAGAGAGGATGCACCGGGCTCAATTGTGGTTTGCCGTTTTGGAACAGTTCTGCGATCTAACTTCTTTACAACTGCTTCTAGATGTGACGGAGTTGTTCCGCAACATCCACCAATGAGAGTGATCCCATAATCATTTACAAAAGTATCCAGAGCTACTGCTAACTCATCTGGACCTAGTGGGTAACTTGCACCTTTCGGACCTAGTACTGGAAGTCCAGCATTTGGCATGACGGAGATTGCAACATCTGCATTCTTACTTAAGTATCGAAGGTGCTCTGACATTTCGGCAGGTCCAGTGGCGCAGTTGAGACCAATGAGGTCAACCCCGAGAGGTTGCAAGGCATTAAGCGCAGCGCCGATCTCTGATCCCACCAACATCGTGCCTGTTGTTTCAACCGTAACTTGTGCAATCAAAACTATGTCTCGACCGGATTCCTCTATTGCTAAACGTGAACCATTTACAGCTGCTTTTACTTGTAAGAGATCTTGCGCAGTTTCAATTAGCAAAGCGTCACTTCCGCTATCTACAAGTCCCTTTGCCGCTAAATAATAAGCATCTTTGAGTTTTTGATAACTCGTGTGTCCAAGGCTAGGTAGTTTTGTTCCTGGACCTAAAGAACCAAGAACAAACCTTGGTTTGTCAGGAGTGGAGAAAGCATCCGCAGCTTCACGAGCAATAACTCCACCGGCAAAGGCCAGTTCATAAATACGATCCTCGATGCCATACTCGGCCAAATTCGCCCAATTTGCTCCGAAAGTATTGGTTTCGATCGCATCTACACCAACCTTTAAATAGGCATCATGGACCGAGCGCACAATATCTGGACGGCTGACATTTAGTATTTCATTACAGCCCTCATGATTTTGGAAATCTTCCAATGTTGGATCAGCGTCCTGGAGCATCGTTCCCATCGCTCCATCAGCGATCACTACACGCGTAGCAAGGGCTTTGCGCAACAATCCCTGTGTTTGATCCAACTTACGCGTGTTCACTTGGACAAGGTTACCGTAAGGTTGCTTTCGTGGAGATTCTTCAGATACCAATGCTGCGCAATCCAGTAATGCTGATTGCGTTTTCTGGTTGGAACGATGGAGCCGAAGCTGCCTCTGGTGCGATAGATCACCTCCTGTCGGCTTGGCAAGAGTCAGATGATGATGTTGTGCCAGTGTTGATTGCTCAGGTGGATTCTGAAGATTTTTATGACTATCAAGTATCGCGCCCACAAGTTCGCTTAAATGAGTCATCCCAAAGAGAAATTACGTGGCCAGGAACTCAGATTTTTGGATTATCGATACCTTCAATGAAAAGGGATTTAGTTATCGTCACTGGGGTTGAGCCATCTATGCGTTGGAAATCATTCTCGCGTGAAATTCTAGACATAGCAGATGACTTAGAGGTGTCTTTGATTGTTACTGTCGGTGCGATGCTTTCTGATTCACCACATACACGTCCGATAAAAATTATCGCAACATCTGCCAGTTCTAACTTAGGCATTAAGTTTGATCTTCAGCCTTCCACTTATCAAGGATCAACGGGAATTATCGGTGTCCTCCAAGATGGTTGCACAAGGCGCGGAGTTGAATCACTTTCGCTCTGGGCATCTGTTCCTCATTACGCACCCAATGCCCCATCACCAAAAGCCTCCTTAGCTTTAATTCAAGCGATTGAGGAATACCTTGAGATAACCATTCCACTCGGCCAACTTTCAGAACAGGCTGAGGAATGGGAGCTCTCTGTCACTGAACTTGCATCAGAGGATGCCGATGTAGCCGAGTATGTGAAATCTCTGGAGGCCAGCAAGGATGCAGTAGAGATACCTGAGGCATCTGGTGAGACGATTGCAAAGGAATTTGAAAGGTATTTACGTCGACATCAAGAGGATTAGCAATTAGCTTGCAAAACCGAGAAGATTTTGAATAGTGGCTCTAATCTTCTGATGATCGCCTCCACTTTTACCACTTAAACTTGCTTCAACCCAATTGTTAATTACATTTACAACTGAAGGTGTATCTAAATCGTCGCTGAGAAACTTAACGATGTCTATCTCGAGTGCTTGTGTGGGGGCAACAGTTTTGGACTTCAGGACCTGTCTTAGTCTGGCCACTTCTTTCTCTGCCTGAACTAATCTTTCGCTATTCCACATTCGCTCGCTTCGGTAGTGATCGCGCATTAAGGCCCACCGAATTGCAAAAGGATCGGCGCCACTTGCAAGCAAAGACGAAACAAACACCAGATTACCTTTGCTTTTGCTCATTTTTTCGCCATCTAATCCGATCATGCCGGCGTGAACGTAATGTGAGGCCAGCTCCTTACCCGATATCGCGCGAGCTTGCGAGGAGCACATTTCATGATGAGGAAAAATTAAATCACTTCCACCGCCTTGTATATCAATCAACGTCTCTTCATGAGCGTCAGGTTTGAGGAATTCCATCGCGATTGCTGTGCACTCGATATGCCAGCCGGGACGACCAAATCCATGAGCTGACGGCCAACCAGGTTCATTTGGCCGCTGTTGCATCCAGATAAGACAATCAAGTGAATCCTTTTTTCCGGCCAGTGCTGGATCTCCACCCCGTTGTGAGAAAAGCTCAACCATTTCTGATTTACTCAAGTGAGAAATACTCCCGAATTTCCCATCATGATTAACCGAAAAATACATATCATTTTCGATTTCATATGTGGTTTTGTTGTGTGCCAATTTGTCGATTGCTAGTGTGACGAGCGGGATCGATTCAATAGCGCCCATATAGCTAGTCGGTGGAATCACGTTGAGCGCGGTCATATCTTGTCTAAAGAGCTCAATTTGATCAGCTGCAAGTTCATCCCATTGAACGCCATCTCGAACCGCTCTTTCTAAGAGTGGTTCGTCTATGTCAGTTATATTCTGTACGTAATTCACCTCTGAGCCAGTGGCAAGAAGGAGACGGTGAAGAAGATCAAAAGTTAGGTACGTCGCAGCATGGCCTAGATGTGTAGCGTCATAAGGCGTAATGCCACAGACATACATTCGATATTTTGGCTTCTTTGTTAGAAGCTTTTTTGAAGTAGATGCAGTATCAGAAAGATGAATTTGCGGGAAAACAATGGATGCCGAAAGGTCCTTTACCGTTAACGGGCCCCAGGCTTTCATTTTGGAATTCTATGTCAGATAGCCAGTAAAGATTAAAACGCGGGCCAGGGCACTGCCGGCCAATCTGGGGACGGTTCTGGGAACATTTGGCTTTCTAGAATGCGATCTATTCTGTTACCAAAAGCCTGAATTTCTTCACCTGTTAACAACGGAGAAAGTACTTCACCAAGCTCTCCATTTAGACCTTGTTTGCATCTTTCAAGTAAGGTAATCTCATCATCGGTGAGGTTTTTACCTGACCACTGCCAAAGAACGGTTCTTAATTTATCGTCCTTATGGAAAGTCACCCCGTGATCACAACCAAATAAACCCTTGTCTACTGTCGGAAGAAGGTGACCTATTTTACGATCAGTATTATTAACGATGGCATCAAATAAAGCCATCTTTCTGAGCTCGTCACGGTCTTGCGAAAAATATTCGGACAAATCAATCGACTCATCAATATCAATCCACTCTTGCACCATTCCTTGACCATAGGGACCATCCCTTAGAACAGTAAAAGGGACCAAATCAAGTGATAGGTAGTTGCTCACACAATATGCTGCAAGCTCTCGATGAGCAAGGCATCCTTGATCAAAATCCCATAGCGGACGCTCTCCAGCGATCGGTTTATAAATACAGATGATCTCCTCATCCTCATGCACAACATGTGCGTAAAGGGTTGCATTTGAAGCATCAACTAAACGTCCCGTTACAGTTAGTTCACCTTCTGAAATAGCTACTAGTTTGCCTGATCTACTACTCATGATTTTGCTCATCTAGTCGATGATTTGGGAGGTCTCGCCAATGGCAATTCTTTACCGTATTCACTATCTTTTATATCCATTTGCTCTAGGACATAAGTGTCCCCGCGGGTCTATTGGAATTGAACAGAACGGACAAGGCAGACGTCCAGCGTTAACAACTGCTTTGGAACGCAGCGCAAAAGATTGGGCAGTTCCTAGATTTACCGACAGAGATAGAACCTGATCATCAGGCTCCTCTGGCTCATTTGATGCTTCAAAGAATTCAAATTTAATTGATTTAACCTCATTATCCCAAGATATTGATATTGCACCGGTAACGAACATCGCATCGACTGGAGAATCAAGCGGTGCATCATCTACTGCAGGTATTTCAACAACTTCAAATGGATTTGCTCTCTTGATCTCCGCAATAATGACTTCAAGGCGCGCAACAATAGCCCGCACTTGATCCTTTTCGATTGCAACAGAAAAGACGTTTCGATCTTTTCTTACTTGAACAAAGAAAGCTCTCTCCCCTGGCGCCCCTACCGTTCCCACGACAAAACGATCAGGACCAGATACTTCATATCTCACTTGCCACTTCCTCCACCAAGCAGATTTGCCGGTCTTTTCTTTGCGATTAAAAGATCAGTCACGACAGATCGGCTGTCATTAAGAAGAAGCACACGAGGTTTTTCTAGCGAAAAATCAATGATGCTAATGGAGGCCGGATCAATAATGATTCGTTGGAACTCATCGATGTGCATTCCAAGACAGGCGGCAACAATAGATTTAATGACGTCCCCATGGCTCACGATCACTAAGGGGGCTTTTGCTTTCCTATCGATACTGTTGTGAATAGATTGCAAGGATCGAGTTTGCATCTCTAGGATGCCTTCACCTTTTGGGAAATACATTTGACTGGGTGTGTTTTGAACAACTGACCACAGTTTATTTCTGGAAAGAACCGAGAGTTTTTTACCTGACCAATCACCGTAATCAACCTCAGTTAAGCCATGATCAGTTATCGGTTTCGGTATATTGGCCTTTGAACCGTTGCTCTTGTCTAACCACGGAGAAATTGTTTCCAAACAACGCTCCATAGGAGAAATTCGAATTTCATGGGGCTTGAAATCACCGAGCCTTCGTGCAAGATCATTTGCCTGCTCGATGCCATCTTTTGAAAGATGAACATTTGGACGTCTGCCAGATAACACACCCGCCAAGTTCGCTTGTGAATGTGCATGTCTGATCAAAACCACTCGCATAAATCAAAGGTTATCGCAGCTTTGCTCACCCCGCCTTGCTATCGTCGCCCCATGGAAAAAAGGCGCGCAGGCAGTAGCGGATTGGAGTTATCGCGCTTGGGTTTGGGGACGATGACGTGGGGGCGCGACACTGATGAGATTGAAGCGGCCGATCAATGCCGGGCCTATCTCGATGCTGGAGGAAATTTCCTTGATACATCTCCGACCTACGGAGATGGAGATAGCGAGCGTTTGATTGGTGGTCTTATCTCCACTCTTTTTAAACGTGAAGATGTTGTCATAGCAAGTAAGGCTGGAATCAATCTCAATGAAAATTCGCGCAGAATTAACGCGACCCGACAATTTTTAATATCTGATCTGGATCGAACATTAGAACGATTGGGAACAGATTTTGTTGATCTATGGCAAATACATAATTGGGATGAATTAACTCCCATAGATGAAACACTCTCTGCCCTTGACTATGCCTACACAAGTGGCCGGGCAAGATATGTTGGAGTCAGTAATTACTCAGGGTGGCAACTAGCAAGAGCGGCAACAAAACAACAAAGCAATAGCATGAAAGCACCGCTTGCCTGCGCTCAAAATGAGTATTCGCTTTTAAATAGAAGCGCAGAAAATGAAATTCTAGATGCGGCCGAAAACTGTGGTTTAGGTTTCATCGCTTGGGCCCCCCTTGGAAGAGGAGTTTTAACGGGTAAATATCGCAATGGAATTCCAAGTGATTCACGTGCTGCGGCGCCACATTTTGCCAAGCAAGTAGAGCCTTATCTTGATGAGCACTCAGCTCGCATTGTTGAAGCGGTCGTTGTAGCTGCGCAGGGATTGGGCTACTCCCCCCTTGAAATCGCTTTAGCGTGGGTAAGAGATGCTCCAGGCATAACAACTGCTTTAGTTGGAGCGCGCACAGGAGCACAACTGCGCGGAATTTTAAAGAGTGAAGAAATAGAACTTCCATTAATTGTTCGTAGCGCTTTAGATGATGTAAGTTTCTAAGCGTTCTCCATAAAATCTTTCAAGACTAGAACGCCAAAACTTAAACCATCTATCGGTACTCGCTCATCCACACCATGAAACATTGCCATAAAATCAAAATCAGCTTCTAATCGCAAAGGTGAGAACCCATATCCGATAATTCCTATTTCGGCTAAAGCTTTATTGTCGGTTCCACCACTCATTACGTATGGAACCGGGATTGCCTCTGGATCATGCTGCAATAAAGATCGACACATTTGATCTACTAGATCACCTTCAAAAGCAACCTCTAGCGCTTTGTCCCGTGTAATTGTTTGGATCGAAATATCTGAACCAACAATGTTTCTTATCGTCTCATTGAGTTCATCCTCATACCCAGGAATAAATCGACCATCAATGACAGCAGAGGCAGAACCGGGAATTACATTTGCCTTATAACCAGCCTCTAGCATGGTTGGATTCGCTGTATTTTGCAGAGTTGCACCGATCATGCGAGATGCAAACCCGAGCTCAGAAAGTAAAGGTTGCAAATCCTTATCGTCATAATCGCGCCCAGTAACTTGGGCAATTCGTTGAAAGAAAACCTTCACAGTTTTGCTATATCGCTGCGGCCATTGATAGGTGCCAACTTTTGTCACCGCTTCTGAAATTCGAGTAATTGCATTCTCTTGATTCATCACAGATCCATGACCGGCTCGTCCCTGGGCAGTCAATCGCATCCAATGAATACCTTTTTCGGCCGTTTCAATAAGGTATAGCCGCTTTCCATTAGGAAGTGTTACAGAGAAGCCTCCGACTTCTGAGATTGCCTCCGTGCAACCAGTAAATACATCGGGATGTTTGTCCACCATAAAGTGTGACCCGTAGATACTGCCTGCTTCTTCATCTGCAAAAAACGCCAAAACGATATCTCGCTCTGGGACGAAACCAACTCGAGCCCAATGTCGAACAGTTGCAATAATCATTGCATTCATATTCTTCATATCTACTGCGCCTCGACCCCATATGTAACCATCTTTAATCTCTGCTTTGAAGGGATCAACAGACCAATCCTGCGCATTTGCAGGTACTACGTCTAAGTGGCCATGAACAACAAGGCCTGGACGATTGCTATCTCTGCCTTTTATACGCGCGATCACATTGCATCGACCAGGCGCAGATTCATACACTGTGGATTTGATTCCAACTTCATCGAGAAGTTTGACCACGTGATCAGCTACTTCTTTTTCATTTCCGTTACCATCACCGTAATTAACACTAGGAATCTGAATCAATTCTCGGCAGATTCGAATGGTTTCATCAATGATCTCCGTTGAGGTAGAAGAAGTCATTTCGCTATTGTGGCACTGGATTGCTATCCTTGGCCATCACTTAGTCCGGGTGGCGGAATTGGCAGACGCGCTAGCTTGAGGTGTTAGTTCCCGCAAGGGATTAGGGGTTCAAGTCCCCTCTCGGACACATGAAAATTGATCAGGCTTTGCAACTCATTCGCGATGTTCCAGATTTCCCAAAGCCTGGAATTCTTTTCAAGGATATAACGCCTTTACTTTCAAATGGGCCGGCATTTAATTCTGTTACTAAAGAATTTGCATCCTTTGCCGACTCATCTACAGTGATTGCTGGTATCGAGGCACGTGGTTTCATATTCGCATCCGCGGTGGCAAATAGTTTGGGCAGCGGGTTTGTTCCGATAAGGAAAGCAGGAAAACTCCCCCATGAGAGCGTTTCGGCAAAGTATGGTCTTGAATACGGTGTCGATACTCTTGAAATTCATAAAGACGCAGTAAATCCCGGCGCCAAGGTTTTACTCATTGATGATGTTCTAGCTACTGGCGGAACTATTGCTGCTGCAATTGATTTGATTCAAAGAATTGGTGGCGAGGTAGTACACGTCCTTGCACTTCTTGAAATATCAGGTTTATCTGGACGTCAAAAGATCAACCAGACTTACCCAAAGATTCCCATCACCTCCTTTTTAGTTTCGTGACCCTCCTTTCATCTGCGAGGTCGGAAGCAGCCTTCTAGGAAAAAATCCATCGGCTGTGGCAAGATGCTCACCATGGCCGAGCTGATCTACTACTGCGGAACGATGGATAGCGGTAAATCAACTCTTGCTCTACAAACTGCCCACAACCATCAATCGCGAGGACGTACGGGCTTCATTTTTACAAACAAAGACCGCGCAGGAAGTGGCACCATCTCTTCTAGGTTGGGATTGTCTAGTCCAGCAATCGAAGTATTCCCTGGTTTAGATCTACACAAGTACGTAGTGGATCACTTATCAGTTGGGGAGCGAATTGATTACATCATCTGTGATGAAGCTCAGTTTTACGAGAAAGCTCAGATAGAACAATTAGCTCGCATTGTTGATGGTTTAGGAATAGATGTCTATGCCTTTGGAATTCTCACTGATTTTCGCACCTCACTTTTTCCGGGTTCAGCTCGATTAGTAGAACTTGCCGACAGAGTAAATACACTGCAAGTTGAGGCGTTATGTTGGTGTGGTTCAAGGGCAACTCACAATGCGCGTACTGTTGGCGGAACTATGGTTGTTGAAGGCGAGCAGGTTGTTGTTGGAGATGTAGCACCCGGCGCCCAGGTTGCATATGAAGTACTTTGCAGGCGTCATCACATGCGACAAGTCACAGCAAACGGCTCCAAGGCAGCACATACTTCACCACAACCACTTCCATTTAAGGAGTAGACGATATGAAAACAAAAGCATACGCAGCTATGAGTGCAGGATCACCACTAGTGCCATTTACTTTTGATCGTCGTGATGTTGGTGATCACGACGTTGCTTTGAAAATCTCTTACTCAGGGATATGCCATAGCGACATTCACCAAGTTGCAGAGGAGTGGGGACCTTCAATATTTCCAATGGTTCCTGGGCATGAGATCGCCGGAATTGTTTCATCTGTTGGAAGTAAAGTTACAAATTTCAAAATTGGCGATGCAATAGGAGTTGGCGTCTTTATCGATTCATGCCGCGTTTGTGACAACTGCACAACAGGGCTTCAGCAATACTGTGTTAAGGGAATGATCGGAACCTATAACGGGTTGGAGTCAGATGGAGAAACAGTAGCGATGGGTGGTTACAGTGATCTCTTTGTCATCAATGAAGATTACGCACTGCATATTCCTGCAAATCTTGATTTAAAGGGAGTCGCTCCTTTGTTATGTGCAGGAATAACTTTGTACTCTCCGATTAAACGTTGGAACGTCTCTCCCGGTATGCATGTAGCCGTAATGGGCCTTGGAGGCCTAGGACATATGGGAGTGAAATTCGCCGTTGCTATGGGTGCGCACGTGACAGTCCTATCTCATTCTCCAGGCAAAGAAGCAGATGCTTTTGCAATGGGCGCACATTCATTCGTGGCAACAAATAATCCTGATAATTTCAAATCTATTCAAAAATCGTTTGATTTAATTCTCAATACCATAAGCGCGGAAGTGGCTATTGACGACTACTTAAAACTGTTAAAGCTTGATGGAACATTAGTGGTAGTTGGAATCCCTGGTGAACCCTACAAAATCAATGTTCGTAATCTACTCAGCGGAAGACGAAGTATTGCTGGGTCAATGATCGGTGGACTTCCAGAGATACAGGAAATGCTCGATTTTTGTGGAAAGCACAATATTCTAAGCGAAGTCGAAGTCGTGAGCGCCGACTACATCAATGAGGCTTATGTAAGAACGGTTGCAAGCGATGTTAAGTATCGCTTCGTAATTGACGCTTCTACAATTTAGTTAAATGAATGGACGATTAAAGCCATAAAAGGCGCGATCGCCAGTGCTGGTAGAAGATTTCCAACTGCAACCTGCTTTATATTGAGCAATCGCAGCGAAATGCACATCAGCATAATTCCACCAACTACCGTCATAGCGTCTATTTGATAACCATCAAGAATCTGGCCAAGACCGAGACCTACGATCGTCCAAAAGCCTTGATAGATTGCCACAGGGATAGCAGAGACTGCCACTCCCCAACCAAGTGAGGTTGCAAATGCCATTGCGGCAAAGAAGTCCAAGGTACTTTTCAGGACTAGCTGATCTATGCCAGTGCCCATTCCATCGCTGATACTTCCCAAGATTGCTAGAGGCCCTATAGCAAAAAGAAGTGATGCTGCAACAAACCCTTCAACAAAAGGTGAATCACTCCTAGCTTTAAACCTCACTCGTAAACGCTCCCCTAGCCCATCCAAACGGGTTTCTAATTTTAAAAGTGAGCCAATAAGTCCACCAATAAGTAAAGCTCCAAGAACAATTAAAAGAGTCCACCCTTGTGGAACTGCATCTATATATCGGCTAGACCAAAGCGGAACAACCGCCGATGCCGCACCTAAAATCAGTACCAGACCTAGAACATCGGTAAGAAGATTTCGTGTCTGCTCTTTCATCCTAGCGCCCACGACAACGCCTATTCCAGCGCCACCAATAATTGCAACAACGTTGATGATTGTGCCGATGCCTGGAAACATACTCACAGTATAGCCGCTGTCGTTACACTACATAGATGCGTTCGTGGCTTCAGAATTTTCTTCGTCCTCATAAGACCGTGCCACTAACTCCATGGACGGCAAATTCTCGTTGGTCTCTTAATCCTCTGCGTGCAATGATCTTGTTCTTTGGACTTTTTATCTTTGGATTAGGTGACTCACTACTCATACAGAGTCAGATAGGAAATGCTCCGTGGTCAGTGCTTGCTCAAGGCCTATCGCAGCGATTAGATATAACTTTAGGTTGGTCAACTTTTCTAATCAGCTCACTTGTTCTTCTACTGTGGATCCCACTCAAAGAGCGTCCTGGACTTGGAACAATTTCCAACATTGTTGTGATTGCTGTCGCGATACAAATTGGAATCACGTTTTTTCCTCAACCAGATGATTTTCTTGTTGCCGTTTTTTACTGCCTTATCGGGATCTCGTTAGTTGGATTCGGTTCAGCTTTCTACATTACATGCGGTTTGGGTTCAGGACCACGAGATGGCTTGATGACAGCCATTCATACTCGCTCGGGTGTGCGGATCGGAAGAGTTCGTTTAGCCATAGAGGCATTTGTCTTAGTCCTAGGGGCTAGCCTCGGAGGAACAGTCGGGCTCGGAACACTGCTATTTGCAGTACTGATAGGGCAATCCATAGCTATCGCTCTTGGTGTCGTAGCCCGAGTTACTTCTCAGTAATCATTAGGCTTAAGGCTTCCCAAGGCTGTGCGCCTTTTCGCACACGGGGTCGCAAACACCCCCGATACCAAAACAGAAAGGTGAATTCATGCTGGATTCATTCTTTAAAATAAGTGAACGCGGATCGACAATCGGTCGAGAAGTTCGTGGCGGAGTCGTCACATTCTTCACGATGGCTTACATAGTTGTACTTAACCCAATCATTCTTGGCGGAGCCACGGATGTAAACGGTGATTTCCTCGGTGGAGAAAATGGCATGGCAAAGATTGCTGCTGCCACTGCTCTTGTAGCGGGCATTATGACATTGCTGATGGGAGTTGTTGCAAATTATCCACTTGCGATAGCTACCGGACTTGGTCTTAATACATTTGTTGCATATGCAATCGCATCGCAAATGACATGGGCTGATGCCATGGGACTTGTAGTACTTGAAGGTCTCATCATTCTCGTATTGGTTCTCACTGGCTTTAGAACTGCAGTTTTCAAAGCAATCCCAGCACAGCTCAAGGTTGCAATCTCAGTCGGTATTGGACTGTTCATTGCATTAATTGGTTTAGTTGATGCAGGCTTTGTTCGCAGAACAGGTGTCGGCCCAGTACCTGTAACTCTAGGTGATGGTAAGTCTCTCATCGGTTGGCCAATCATTGTCTTCATTGTTGGCTTCTTCTTAATGATCGTTCTTATGGTGAAGAAAGTTAAAGGCGCACTCCTTATCGGAATCGCGGCCGCGACTATTCTTTCAATCATTATTGAGCGAGCATTCAAGGTCGGTACTAACTACATTCCAGGTGCGTTCACCGCAGATGGTAAAGATTTTATAAATCCAAAGGGGTGGGGACTAAACGTTCCAGCCATTCCAAGTGAAGTTGTTGCGACTCCAAATTTTGATCTTTTGGGTCAATTCAACCTACTTGGTTCATTTTCAAAGATTGGCTTTATTGCAGCAGCGTTGCTCGTATTTACGCTCTTGCTAGCTGACTTCTTTGACACCATGGGAACAATGACTGCTATCGGTCATGAAGCTGGGTTAATCGATAAAGATGGAAATGTGCCAAATGCCAATCGCATTTTGCTCGTTGACTCTGTTGCAGCTGCCGCAGGTGGCGCAGCGGGTGTTTCATCCAACACCTCTTATATCGAATCAGCATCGGGTGTCGGAGAAGGTGCACGCACTGGCCTAGCATCAGTGATCACGGGAGTTCTATTCCTGTTGACCACGGTTCTCTCGCCTCTTGTCAACGTTATTCCTTACGAAGCAGCAACACCTGCTTTAATCATCGTTGGCTTCCTTATGATGTCTCAGATCAAGAATATTGACTGGGATGACATGGGCATTGCTGTTCCAGCGTTCTTGACCATCATTTTGATGCCGTTCACCTACAACATCACTGTTGGTATTGGTGCAGGCTTTATCACACATGTGGTTATTAGAGTCGTACAAGGTCGCGCAAAAGAGATCCATGCACTTCTATGGCTCATAGCTGCCTTGTTCATGGTCTATTTCTTATCTTCACCAATTAACACATGGGTTGGATAATCAATAGATAAATGGACAACAGTTGTTTAAAAAAAGTAAATCTGTATAAGTAGTAAGGTTAAGAAGTAAAGGCCTCTGGTAATCGGGGGCCTTTACTTTTTGCCTCTCACCAATTAATCGCTGTGATTCCGTTCTTTTTCAGAATTTCATTGGCCTTTGAGAATGGTTTAGAGCCAAAGAAACCACGATATGCTGATAAAGGGCTCGGATGGACTGAAGTAATGAGCCATTCTTCGCGAAAGAATTTCGAAACTTCTTGTGCATATCGGCCCCAACAGATCGCAACGACATTGCGCTCCCCTAAAACTTCTGCGACACGATCAGTAACTCTCTCCCAATCCAACTTTGAATGCGACAGGGAACTTCCAACTGACGTCGTCAAAATTCGATTCAGGAGCAAAACACCTTGATGCGCCCAATCGCTTAAATCCATGTTGATCCGTAGTGCTTTGCCAGTATCGTCACTAAGCTCAGTAAAAATGTTTTGTAGCGATGCTGGGATTTTTGTCCCAGGCTTTATTGCTGAAAAGGCTAAACCGTGTGCGACTCCGGATGTTGGGTATGGGTCCTGTCCAAAAATAACCACTTTTACTGATGAGATTGGAGTTTGTAACGCTTTAAAAATATTTTCGAAATCAGGGGTTACAGTTTCTCTGTCCAAGGATTGCTCGATCGAATCAATGTGGGATTGGAGATCGACTAGAACCTGTTGCCAGTCAGAATGCAACTGTTTATAGAGTAGCCCGGGCAAAATAGCGTCCTGACTCACAGGTAACAGTAATTGGTGTTTCAAAAATTGCAGAAATATGTTCTGAAGTAACAACCTGCTCGATGGGCCCAGACACTGCCACTATTCCATCTTTTAGTATCAAGGCATGGGTCGTTCCAACAGGTATCTCTTCAATGTGGTGGGTGACCAAGACAGTTGCAGGTGCCAATGGATCTAATGAAAAGCTGGTTAGGCGTGAGAGTAGATCTTCTCGACCACCAACATCTAATCCTGCTGCCGGTTCATCTAATAACAAGAGTTCTGGATCTGTCATGAGCGCACGAGCAATCTGTACACGTTTTTTCTCTCCTTCACTTAAAGTTCCGTACTCTCTTGCTCCTAACTCACGCACGCCGAAAGTTGTGAGTAACGCTATAGCGCGAGATTCATCCCAAAGGTCGTAACCTTCATTCCATCTGCCATAGATTGCATACGCTGCTGTCAGAACAACATCTCTTACAATCTCTTCAGTCGGAATCTCCTCGGCAATGCTAGAGCTGCAGATTCCTATACGAGTGCGTAATTCGAATAGATCGATTCGTCCAAACTCTCGGTCTAAAACATTTACTTGACCTGTCGTTGGAAATATTTTTGTCGCCAACATTTGGAGGAGAGTGGATTTTCCCGCACCATTTGGTCCAAGAATCACCCAACGCTCACCTTGTGAAATGGCCAGGTTTAAAGGCCCAAGGATTGTGTGATCACCTCTGACAACAGTGACATCACGAAGTGCGAGCACGTTCTGACTACTCATAGATGCAAAACATAGTGCTTTTAGTGGCAAAGTGAGTGCAAAACCATGCGTGGGAGAAGGCTCTTTAGAGATAAACTAAGGATTCTTATGAGTAACTCTCCAGAAAAGAGCCCAGTTTTTACAGGATTAATTTTACTCACTGGGCAGGATGCTCCAGGAGCCGCTCGTGGACTTTTTACTTCACTCTCAGAGTTCGTTGTCCAAATTATTGATATCGAGCAGATAGTAATTAACGACAGACTGATACTAACCGTACTTCTGACTTTAAATCCTGCACATCAAGGCGCGATCGAGACAGATTTGAGTCTGTTTGCTGATAGTTCTGGCTTTGATATAGCTACCATTTTTGGTGAACAAAGCAGACTACCCGCGCTTAAGGAGTACATCGGAATTGAAGTCACTTCAGAAAAAATGCATCCAATGGTTCTTATGACAGTTGCTCAAGGAATAGAAGATTTGAAGGCCGAAATAGAAAGTATTACTAGAACCAACCAAGAAAAAACTAGTCTTCTTTTTAAAGTATCGGGTGCAGATCTACAAGCCACCCTGAAAGCGATGAATGAACTTCAGTTTGAAAATACACCGGATATTAAGGTCTTCTCCCTGTGATCGAGCGTGAGAGCTAATGATGATTAAACATAAAATGTTGGTTCAATTTGATGTCGATTCAACTTTCATACAACAAGAAGCAATCGAGCTATTGGCTGCTAAAGCAGGAGTGCTGAGCGAGGTCGCAAGAATAACTGAATCAGCTATGCGCGGTGAGATTGATTTTACACAAAGTCTAATTTCTCGTGTTCGGCTACTTGAAGGACTCCCCTACGCCGCGTTGAAAGAAGTTCAACAAGAGATACGACTGACTGATGGCGCTCAAGAGCTAGTAGAAAGACTCCATTCACTTGAACACAGCGTCTCACTTGTTTCAGGTGGTTTTGTGCAAGTAATGGCGCCTATAGTTGAGAGGTTATCTATCAAATATTTCCGTGCAAATGCCTTAGAGATAGACAATGGATATCTAACTGGAAGAATCGAGGGTGAAATCATTGATCGAGCTGCTAAAGCGACCGCTCTTATGGAATTTGCTGCATCTTCCGGTGTAGATATGGCCAATACTGTCGCTATCGGTGATGGCGCAAATGATCTGGACATGATGGCTGTCGCGGGATTAAGCATTGCATTTAATGCAAAACCGATTGTCGTTGCGGCTGCTGATAAATCAATCAACGAACCATCACTTCGCGGTGTGATCAAACTGCTTGGTCTTTAATTACTACAAACGACAAGCATGAATATCAGTTACTAAAATTCCTCTTGCTCCTATTGCCCATAACTGATCCATAACATTATTAGTCTCTTCACGTAAAACCATTGCCCTTACGGCTACCCATTCAGGCTTTTGGAGTGGCGATATCGTCGGAGACTCTAAACCTGGAGTTATTGCACATGCCTGTTCAAGGAATGTCTTTTGAACATCGTAATCGAGCAGGACGTAACGCCTTGCTGTAACAACACCTTGAACTCTTCTAATCAACACATCGAGTTCTGGTTTGATCTTCGAACCAGACCGAGTGATCACGACGGCTTCACTTTGAAGAATTGGATCTCCAAATATTTTTAAACCAGCTTGGCGCAAAGTGTTTCCAGTGCTAACAACATCGGCTACTAGATCTGCTACGCCAAGTCGCACACTACTTTCAACTGCGCCATCTAGTCGCACTATTTTTGCGGTGATCTTCAAATCAGCTAAGTGTTGTTGAACTAAGCCGGGGTAGGCCGTTGCAACGCGCTTACCGGAGATGTCACTCATTGAAAAGTTCTTCTCCGTAGGGCCTGCAAAGCGAAAGGTGGACTTGCCAAAATCTAAAGAAAGAATCTCAGTAGCCTCTGCACCAGAATCGATCATCAAATCCCGACCTGTGATTCCTGCTTCAAGCTCACCTGATCCGACATACACCGCGATATCGCGAGGACGAAGATAATAAAACTCCACGCCATTATCAACGTCAGAAATAATGAGATCACGGCTATCGGTGCGTTGGCGATATCCCGCTTCTTTCAAGGTCTCAATGGCTACATCTGCTAGCGATCCTTTATTGGGTACAGCCACTCTTAGCATTGTCATCTCCTAAAGAAACTTGTAGACGTCGTTGATGGAAAGACCGCGAGCAATCATCAATACCTGAAGTTGATAAAGCAACTGACTTATTTCTTCTGCTAATTCATCATCTGACTCATGTTCTGCGGCAAGCCAAACTTCACCTGCTTCTTCTAAAACTTTCTTGCCAATTTCATGAACGCCAGAATTTACTGCTAGCACGGTGCCTGAGTTAGGAGCATTCTCTGTGACTTTTTCGGATAGCTCTTTCCACAAGGTTTCAAAACTTTTCATGGTGAAAGTTTACTGGAGATGCAAGCGTGGGAGTGTTGATTTTATAATCAGTAACCAAGGTATTCGTGAGCGTGTTTTCGCAATTTCTGGACCATTGCTGCAGGATCAGGATCATTGAAAACAGCACTTCCAACAACAAATGTGTCTGCGCCTGCTTCTAGTGCAAACTCGATAGTCGACATTGAAACACCACCGTCCACCTGCAGCCAAATAGGACGATCTCCGATGATCTGCCTAGTTCGCTTAACTTTGGACATCATATTTTCCATAAACTTCTGACCCCCAAAACCGGGTTCTACTGTCATGATTAAAAACATATCTAGTTGGTCGACGTACTCCTCGTAGGCGTCAATTTCTGTTCCAGGTTTAATTCCTAGGCTTGCTCTGGAACCGGCTGCACGTATGTTTTTCAAAGTCTGACCAATGTTACGCGTTGCCTCAGCATGAATAGTTACAGATGCACATCCAATTTCTGCATATTGCACCGCAATTTTATCAACATCAGCCACCATCAGATGCGCATCGACTGGAAGTGCTGATTCCTTGACAATTTTTGACGCCGCCTCAAAATCGAACGTAAAGTTTGGAACAAAAACATTATCCATAACATCTAAATGAAGAAGGTCAGCAACCTGACTGATCTTAGCAACTTCCGAATTAAGCTGTGAAAAATCAGCATTTAGAATGCTCGGAGTGATTCTCACATCAGAAACCATGCGACAACCTTAACCTGATCGAGGGCGAAATAATGCTAAATACATTGCGTCAGTTCCATGTTTATGCGTCCATAATGAAAGCGCACCTGAACGCTCCGCACCCGATAAATTGCCAGGTAAAAATGAGTCCACGGATATTTGCTCTAGATGAGGAAAAGTGCGTAATAGATCGGCTACCTGAACAGAAGTTTCAGCTAAATGAGGCGAGCACGTTGCATAACCAAGAACTCCAGATGGTGATAATGCTGAGACTCCTGATGCAATCAGCTCGCGTTGTAGTTGAGTAAGTGATCGTAAATCTTTAAGGTCCCGGCGCCAACGCACTTCAGGTCTACGGCGCAGGGCACCTAAACCTGTGCAAGGTGCATCAATTAAAATGCCGTCATACTTTTGATCCATTGAACCTATTTCGCGACCATCTCCCACTAGAACCTGATCTCCATGAACAACCTGACGTACTAGATCTGCACGGCTCACCGAAATTTCATTTGCAGTAAAGGAGATAGACCGTTCTCTTGCGATACTAGAAAGCAACGCCGCTTTACCTCCTGGACCGGCACACATATCTAGCCAATATTTACCCTTTGCGGCCCTACTGAAAATCTCTGCTACAAGTTGCGAACCCTCATCTTGCACACCAGCTCTCCTCGATTTTATTAAATCCAAAGATCCAGGATTGCCTTTCCAGTGAGCGCCGTAGGGTGAAAACTCGGTTGGTAATCCCCCAACATCGATCAAGTCTGCAAGGGTTGAAAATCCGGGCCAAGAAACAAGAGTTGGTGTTGCAGGTTCATTATTTGTCTTTAAAGCTAACTCAACCTCGGTCCAATCTTTCAATAAATCAAAATAAGAAGAGATGATCCATTCGGGGTGTGAGTATCGGATCGATAGTTGTTCAATAGGATCCTCAATCAAATCTAGAGGTGCAAACCACTCATCCTTAGTAGCGTGCGCGACGCTTCGCAACGTAGCATTGACGAAAGATGCTTTTGACTCACCTAAGCGCTTGCGCGCAACCTCGACGGTGGCCGAAACTGCGGCGTGATCGGGGATACGCATTTCGTGAATTTGATGAATTCCAAGGCGCAATACATGAATTATCCCCGGATCTATCTCTGAAAATGTTCGATCACTAATCTGTTTAATGATCCAGTCGTGTTTTCCTTGCATTCGAATAGTTCCATAGACTAGTTCCGTGACTAAGGACCTATCTCTCTCATCCAATGAACTTGCATTAAGAGCCTGTGGTAAAAGCAGATTGGAATAGCCCATATTGCGATTGACTTCAGTAATTAAATCAAAAGCTAGCAATCTTGCTGCATCCGGCTTTGGGGACCTAAAAGTTTTCCTACCAGGCTCAACCAAAAGAGGCACCTTGATCTAATCGTGCTCCCCGGGACCAATCAATGGCATCCATCTCTCGCTTTCCAGATGGCGTCACTTTCAAAATCTCTAAACACGTAGAGTTGCCACAAGCAACAATGACTTTTTGACCAACAACAGAAACTTCTCCCGGATTTCCTTGCACATAATCGACTTCTCGTGCATCAGATATTTTGAAGGGATCTTTATTAAACATCGTCCAAGCGCCCGGTTCGTATGTGAAAGCCTTAATTCGGTGTAAAACAGTAGTGGCTGGTAAATCAAAATCGATTTTTGCTTCAATCTTCGAGATCTTTGGTGCATAAGAGGGGCTACCCATTTGCGCAAGTGGCTCGAAATTCAAATCAATCTTCTCTATTGCATCTGCTATGGCAACAACACCAAGCTTAGCCAACTCCTGCAAGAGCTCAAAACTTCTCCACGTCGGTTCAACAGCAAGTTTGGCTTGGGAGTAAATGGGTCCTGTATCTAAACCTTTATCAAGTTTAAATACTGTAACTCCACTTTCTAACTCGCCATTTTCTATTGCCCTTTGAACTGGAGCGGCACCTCGGTATGCGGGCAACAAAGAGAAATGAAGATTCAAAAATCCATGGGAAGGTAGTCTTAACAAATTTTCAGGAAGAATCACTCCATAACCGATCGTGATCACTAAATCAAAATTAGGCACTATCGGCGACAGTTCCAATGGTGACTTAGGTTTGAATAACTCGACATTCTTAGCACGGGCCCACATTGAGACAGGACTTTCGCTACTTTTCTGCCCACGACCTGAAGGCCTATCAGGTTGTGTAATGATCAAATCAAGCTGATGTTCAGATGCCAACAACCATTCTAATGTTGGTATTGCAACGTTTGGAGTTGCCGCAACAGCTATACGCACTAAGTGTTCCGTCCGAACATCGAGTGTGGTGATTCCTTAATCGAAACATTTATGCCCGCTTGGGATGCCTGTGAAAACCAATCAGATTCGCGTATTTCTTTCATAGCCAGCTTTCGATTGGCTTTTGACAGTTTGTCGATAAAGAGCACTCCGTTTAGATGATCATTTTCATGTTGGAGGGCGCGCGCAAGAAACTCTGAGCCTTGGATCGTTACAGGTTCACCATGCATATTGAAGCCCTTTGCCACCACGTGCATGGATCTTGGTGTGTCATAGCGAATCTCTGGAAAAGATAGGCAACCTTCTTCCCCATCTTGCATTTCATCACTGAGATCCAGTGTTGGATTAACTAGATGACCTAAAGCCTCATCAACATCCCATACAAACACCCTTAGCGGAACTCCGATCTGAGGAGCCGCTAACCCGGCACCAGGTGCATCCAACATCGTCTGTGTTAAGTCAGCAACAAGAGTGCGCAATTCCTTATCAAAAGTGGTGACATCTGATGCAGGTGTCGTAAGCACCGGATCACCGAACAATCGGATTGGTTGAATTGACATGAGTCAATACTACCAACGGTTTATAGTGAATAAGGCTCTAAGCGTATTGTTAACAAATCTTTTCTAGCTATACTGCGCCTTTTTTGAAACTCATGAAGGAAAGATTGCATTTCCGGGGCATCACCATGATCACAGAAAAGCACTAATTTCGATTGATTCTTTGCAATAGGTGTTGGACCAAAGAGCTGTACCGATGACGGTAAACGGCTATCTTTTATAGCTTTGCGTATGCCTGTTGCAATTGAAATGCTCTCTTTTTCAAAAACTATAAGTACTGCAGAGGATAAATACGGTGGGAGATTGACTTCTCTACGTTCACCAAGATCGCGCTTTAAAAGAGAAACTACATTCCAGCGTGATACCGCTGGAACAATCGGATGCACAGTGTCAATTACGATTAAAACACTACCTCCAGAACTGACCATGGCTGAGGTTTCAAAAATAATCTCTCTTGCTCTTTCCTGTGCTCGGATATCTGTGTGAGAAAACAATCTCATTGCATCCAAAACGACTACCGCGGCATAACCGCCCTCAACTCTTGGCTGTCCGCCCGGTGTTGAAAGAACTAATGAGGGCTTTTTATCAACACGATTTTTGATTACTTCTCCGGACGAGATGATGACAGGTGTACCGGGAAATGCGCGTGATATTTCCTCAGATGCCCTCTCGATCCCGCGCCCAGCAAGATACTGCGAACTTCCTTTGCAGAAACTGCATCTCCATTCCTTAAAGGTCTTTCCACAATGAACACACATTGGTGGAATAAACCGACCACCAACCTGTAAACGACCTGCACAATCACAGTGAGCAACGTTTCTACATTGCCCACAAAGTAGCGCATTTCCATATCCTTTTCTCGCCGCAAGAAATAGCACGGGTCCACTCTTAAGGGCTTTTCTTATCTCTGGAAAAATTCTTCCTGGCAAGAGTGTTCCTAGATCTGGATCAAATGCTTTCACACTGACAGGTTTTGGATATGATTCGAATACAACCTTGCCCTCATCAATTTCATGAGCCATTTCAATTGAAGGGCAATAACCGACTGTAACCACATCTAATTTTTCCATTACAGAACGTTTTTTTGCGACATTCTTACTATCCCAGCCTGGAGATCTGACTTCGTAATGATCGATAGAAGACTCCTTATAGATAATTATGGTAGATAGCCCAAAAACCGGTGCAAATATCGCACTTCGCGTACCAACAACTATCTTTCTAGTTTCACTGAAGCAATCAAGAAAGTTTGTATATCTCTCCTCCCGCGACAATGAAGCAGTCAGCTTCAGTACAGAATTTCCAGAACGTGTTAAGTGGTCGTGAATCTGATCAACATCGTTCTCGTCCGGGGCAACGATCAGTACATTCCCCTGACCCAAACAACTCTGAGCAATCGATGCAACCTGCTCAGATGCATCAGTAAAGGGAGCCAGCTGAACAAAGCGTGACTTAACTTTCTTCGTATCATGCGCTTGTACCGAGCTATTACGGTCTGACTGGCTCTCTGATGGAACTTGATCTGCGCTTCTTCTCTTGTCGACTGAGGCGACTCTTGGTGGAATGGCTGAGCGAATAACATCCCAAGGGTTGCAGGCATAATCACGGGCGATCTCTTGAAATAGCTTCAGTGACACGGCTGTTGCTACTGGGTGCTGGGAAAGTATCTTCGAAATGAACTTGATCGATCCTGCTCGCTCTGGGTGGCTAATTCGATCAACAATTATTCCCTCAACTTCTTTGTTTCCAAAGGGAACTTGAATTCTAATTCCAACAGCTGCAAGTTGAGAGAACTTTTCTGGAACGCAGTAGTCATATAGGTCATCAAGGTGAAACACACCCGTATCGACTCGAACTCTGACATATGCAAGCGTTGACGCCTTCGGACCAGAGGGCAAATCGGCAACTTCGGCTTTTAGACGAAAAAGCCTCGAGGTTGCCACAACGGGAATCTATCTATTTGATTGCGTTTTGAAGCGCAGCAGTTCGATCAGTTCGCTCCCAAGCAAACTCTGGTAGTTCGCGTCCGAAGTGACCGTATGCACTAGTTAGTGAATAAATTGGACGAAGTAATTCTAAATCCCTAATGATTGCTGCAGGACGCAAATCAAATGTAGAAAGGACGGCGTTCTGAATCTTCGCGACAGGAACAGTTTCAGTTCCAAAAGTTTCGACAAAAACTCCGACTGGTTGGGCTTTCCCAATTGCATAAGCAACCTGAACTTCGCACCTTTTCGCCAAACCAGCTGCAACAACATTTTTTGCAACCCAACGCATGGCATATGCCGCAGAGCGATCTACCTTCGATGGATCCTTGCCACTAAATGCTCCGCCTCCGTGTCGAGCCATACCGCCGTAAGTATCAACAATAATCTTTCTACCAGTCAGACCTGCATCGCCCATAGGGCCACCAATCACAAAACGTCCAGTCGGATTAATGAGTGTTCGAAGATTACTCTTTGGGAGATCTATCAATTTAAGTATTGGATTAATTACGTGCTCAATAATCTCAGGAGTGAGCTTCTTTGCGACGTCAATATTCTCTGAATGTTGGCTAGAAATGACAACCGTATCGATTGCAATCGCTTTGTCGCCTTCATATTCAATAGTGACCTGAGTTTTGCCATCGGGTCTCAAGTATGCGAGCTCTCCGGATTTTCTAACCTTAGTCAACTGTGCAGCTAAAGCGTGAGCTAACCAGATTGGAAGTGGCATCAATTCTTTGGTGTCATCACAGGCGTACCCAAACATTAAGCCTTGATCTCCAGCGCCCTGAAGATCTAATGGATCGACTGCGGCCGAGACTCTGTGTTCATATGCATCATCGACACCAGCTGCAATATCTTGTGATTGTTGACCGATAGAGATCGACACACCACATGAGTTCCCATCAAAACCCTTATCAGAGGAATCATATCCAATGTTCAAAACCGTATCTCGGACAATGCCCATTACATCGGCGTAACCATTTGTTGTCACTTCGCCAGCAACATGTACTTGTCCCGTTGTAATCAAGGTTTCAACAGCTACACGACTAGTTTTATCTTGCGATATTAGTGAATCTAAAACAGCATCAGAGATCGCATCTGCAATTTTGTCAGGATGTCCCTCGGTCACGGATTCTGATGTAAAAAGACGTTTTGACATTTTTAACCAATCTGCCGGATGGCTTGATCAAGGAGTAGATTACCGAGAGCGTCTTTGGAGACTTCCTTGACCGCTATATCCGCATCATTGCGTGTGAGTATCGTACCCATAGTCTCATCTTTGCCAAAAATAGCCCCGCCGGAAACATCGTTTACATATATAACATCCATACCCTTACTCTCAAGCTTTCGACGAGCCTCAGCAAGATGGTCTTTTGTTTCAGCCGCAAATCCAACAATAATCTGGTTCATTTTTCCTTTGCTAATATCGGCTAGAAGATCAACATTAGGAACAAGTTCAATACTGCCGAGCATTGCCTTTTTAATCTTATCTATTGAGGCTAATTTAGGTTTAGCATCTGCAACGGCGGCGCTCATAATGAGAATGTCGCATTCAGGGAACTCCTGTTTGAGTACATCATGCATCTCTTGTGTTGTAGCGACATGAGTAGTCTCTATACCTTTTACATTGTTTTCATCCACATTGGCAGCAATCAAATGAACAACCGCTCCCCTTCTCTGTGCTGCCTTTGCAATGGCAATACCTTGTTTTCCAGAGGATCTATTTCCAATAAAGCGAACAGGATCAATGTTTTCACGGGTGCCCCCTGCTGTTACAAGAACCCGCTTGCCCATGAGATCTGCAACATTTCCAGTCATCTGGTCAAACTCATGCACGATGGCGGCAGTCTCAGGAAAACGACCTGGTCCAATATCACTGCCGGTTAAACGGCCAACATCTGGCTCCATAACTTTGAAACCTCTACTACGAAGAGTGTGCACATTAGCTACCGTCGCTGCATCTAGCCACATTGATGGATGCATTGCTGGAATCAGGAACTTTGGAACATCTGAAGCCAAAACTAAATTAGTGAGAAGATCATCGGCTCTTCCGGCGGCTAATCTTGCAATCAAATCTGCAGTAGCCGGAGCGATGATAAAAAACTTAGCCTGCTCTGCCATATATACATGAGGAACTAGATGAACATTTTCCCAAACTTGGGTGCTAACCGGTCTTCCTGAAAGCGCTTCCCATGTTGCCTTACCTACAAAATTAAGTGATGAAGGAGTCGGTACAACCGTTACCTGATAGCCACGATCTTGTAGCCGTCGAAGTAGCTCACATGATTTATATGCGGCAATTCCGCCACCAACACCTAAAACTATCTCTGGACCGATTTGGGACATGTCTGATCCTTGAAACAAAAAAATAGTTTATGCAGTCGGTTCTAGATTTTCGATTGTGAGTAAACCTTCATTGATCTCACGAAGTGCGATAGAAAGCGGCTTTTCGTGAACATGAGTTTCAACCAATGGACCAACATACTCAAGAAGGCCTTCACCTAGCTGTGAGTAATAGGCGTTAATCTGACGAGCGCGCTTGGCAGCATACAAAACCAAACTGTACTTAGAACCACTCTTATCTAGTAGTTCGTCAATTGGAGGATTAGTAATGCCATCCATGAATTTCTCCGCTTCATCAAAGAGTTAGGAGGCCAACTCTATCAGTTTCTTTACTACTGCCCCGACCTCATCATTTATCAGGACCACATCAAAGGACGAGGCGGCCTCTAGCTCTGCCTGTGCTAATTCAAGCCTATGTGCTCGACGATCTTCATCATCTGTCCCCCGGCCTTCCAACCGTGCAACAAGTTCTTCCCAAGAAGGCGGTTCTAGAAAAACAAGGATTGATTTTGGTAAATGCGCCTTTACCTGTTTAGCACCATCAATTTCTATCTCAAGTAGTACATTCTTGCCAAGTAGTAAGGCCTGCTCAACTTTATCTTGTGTTGTTCCATATCTGTTTCCTGCAAATTCGGCCCACTCTAAAAACTCACCATTATTGATCATTGTTTGAAAAACTTCATGTGAAACAAAATGGTAATCTCGGCCATCTTTCTCATTTACACGAGGCTCGCGCGTTGTGTAGCTAACACTTACCCAAAAATCGCCAACTTCACGAAGTTTCTTTGCCACCGTACTCTTTCCCACACCACCTGGCCCCGAGAGAACTAAAAGTTTTCCTGGGGTAATCGCGTGTGCTGATTTCATAAACTCATTTCTTATCTGTGTTAGCTGATGTCTTCCCAGACCTTTTACTCGCCGTGTTGGTGATATCTCAAGGCGCTCCATCAATGTTAATGCCCGTACTTTACCGACTCCGGATAAAGATTCAAGAAGTTCACGAACCCGCATATTGGCCACCGCTTCATCTGTTTTAGACAAATCAAGTATTGCCTCGATATCCAGAGCTCCCTGTTTGAGTTCTGCCTTTACAAATGCTCTACGTTTTCTAGACATGGCGGCTTTTTCTAGCGCCTTCAAGCGTTGTTCATCGGTCAAACGTGGAGGTAGAGCCATAGGAGAAACTTACTCGCTAATCAAAAGCTGGGCGGCTATCTCTGCAGCAGCATCTCTCATGGCCGAACTTCCAGTGATCCAATTTTGTGTGATCGGGCGGCCTATCACAACTAATGAGGCACCAGCTGAGATTGCATCTACGGGTGTCATTGTGCGAACTTGATCATCTACTTTGTTACTTCCTGCCGGCCTAACACCTGGTGTAATGATGATGGTTTGCAAACCTACGGCCTTACGAATTGCGGTGATCTCTAAAGGCGAGCACACGATCGCGCGAGCACCAGATGCCACGGCTAACTTCGCAAGGCGAACAGCACTTTCTAAAGCAGCTTCTTGATATCCGATTGCTTTCACATCTTCATCACCTAATGACGTAAGAATGGTTACTCCCGTTATAAAGCTATCTGGGATTGCATCGGCCGCAGCTCGAACCATAGCTGCTCCCCCTGATGCGTGAACTGTTAAATACTTTGGTGCCAAATTAGCAATGGCTTTAGTTGCACCACTGACCGTGTGTGGAATGTCATGGAGTTTTAAGTCAAGAAATATATCTGCATCCGTCTGCTCCTGGATTGCCCTGACACCAGAGATTCCAAAAGAAAGGAAAAATTCTAGACCTAACTTATATACCGAAATCAAACCTTCTGTAGTTTTTACCCATTCAATTGCCGTCTTGAGTTCGGGAGTATCAACTGCAAGAACTATGGGTGCCTTACTCACGTGTCACACCTTCTTCGCGATGGGCATAACCAACAGCATCCTTGAGCGACTTAAATCCTCGGTCGATAAGTAACTGCTTTAATTCACTTTGAATCGACATAATCGCAGTTGGATTTCCAAAACTGGCAGTACCGATGGATACGCCGCTTGCTCCTGCCAAAATCATCTCAAAAGCGTCTTTTCCGTTTGCAATGCCACCCATACCTAAAATCGGTATTTTTGGTAATGCAGCATGAACTTGGTAAACGGCGCGCACTGCTATCGGTCTGATCGCAGGTCCAGAAAGTCCACCAGTTTTTCCACCGAGATGGGGACGCATTGTGTTGACATTTATAACCATTCCCAGAACCGTATTTATCAAGGCCAAACCGTCTGCGCCTGCATCAACGACTCCGCGAGCAATTGAAACCAGATCTGTAACATCTGGTGAAAGTTTGGCAATTATCGGTAGCTCTCCCCCTAGAGTTCTTCGAACTCCATCGATTACTCGTCGAGAGGCATCTGGATCACACGCAAAAACTAGTCCTCGGTTTTCTACATTAGGACAAGAAATGTTAACTTCAACGGCGCTGATGCCTGAGACAGAACGTAGCTTTCTTGCCAGGGTCGAATACTCTTCCACTGTTTCACCGGCTATAGAAACAATAACTCTAGCTTTCTGCTCCACAAGGTAAGAAATGTCTTGAGCTAGAAATGCATCGATTCCAGGCCCCTGCAAACCAATTGAATTAAGCATGCCACTTGGTGTTTCAGCCATTCGAGGAGTCGGGCGACCAGGTCGCATGCGAGACATGACAGATTTAGTTACTACTCCACCCATTTCTCGAAGTGGAAAAAATTGAGCAAGTTCTCGCCCAGAGCTGGCGCATCCACTTGCAGTAAATGTTGGCGCAGGAAACCAAGCATGGCCGATTGTCGTGGAAAAATCGATCGCGGTCATAGAGTTTTTCCGACCTGGTTCCAACTCACCAGTGATCCATCCATAACTGGTCCATCTATGCACGATCGCAACATCGAGATTGATCCGTCTTCACCTTCGACAGGTAAGACGCAAGTCATGCATATTCCTATTCCGCACGCCATGGATTCTTCAACAGAACATTGATGAACGACATCTAGTGCTTTTGTGATCGTTGTAATCGCCGAGAGCATTGACATGGGACCGCAGGAGTAGACAACTGCAATATTCAAATCTCTTATTTGCTCATACAAATGATCTGTCACGCGACCAGTTTGGCCAGCAGAACCGTCTTCGGTGTAGATACGCATAGTATTTACTGCGCGCTTGCCTTCCATCGGAGCATAAATATTCGAGGACGTACTTGCACCCAGAATCATGTCAACGCGAGATCCACGGGCATTTAACACCTCAGCTAAACCAAAAAGAGGCGCAGAACCGTAGCCACCGCCAACTAATAAAACTGGAACCGGTTCCGTAGGAACTCCGAAGGCCGTTCCCAATGGGACGACGATGTCGATTAAATCCCCTTCGACGCGATTGCACAGCCACGTGCTTCCCTGGCCATGCGGGGCAACAATTAACTCCATTGTTCCGCCCGTGGCAGAAGAAGTTGAGACTCTGGAAATCGCAAATGCACGTCTTAAAACAAGAGCAGAGTTATCCCCGCCGACCTGTATTGCAACAAAGTTACCTGGCTTACACTTTTGAGCAAGATCGCCAATGTTTACGATAATCTGATGATAGATACCGACGCGTTTATTTGATGCTACCGGAGCCAATACCTGTTTAGCATTCTTATTTATTGGACTCACTTATGCTAACCATTTCTGTAAAGACTTAATACTCGATGTAGAGCCTTGGAGGAACTTAATTCCTTGAACAGCTGCACTAAAGCCAGCAATTGTTGTTATACAAGGAATTGAACGTTGAATCGCAGCAGTACGAATGGCCCATCCATCTTCACGAGTACCACGTCCTACGGGCGTATTGATAACTAGATCTATCTCCCCGTTATTCATCATCTCAACGATCGTTTTTTCACCCAATGGACCAGTGCCCTCAGAATTTTTACGAACTGTCGTTGGATTTAATCCCCTTGATCGAAGAAACTGAGCTGTGCCATCTGTTGCAAGAATTCGAAAACCCAATGCAGCAAAACCTTTCGATGGTTCAATTCCTGACGCCTTATCTTTGTCGGCCAGCGAAATGAATACGGTTCCAGATTTTGGCAGAGGCCCAAAGGATGCAATTTGAGATTTGGCGTAACTTTCCCCGAATGTTGGCGCTATACCCATTACTTCACCCGTAGATCTCATTTCAGGTCCAAGTACTGCGTCCACTCCTCTTCCATCAGTTCTACGGAATCGGTTCCAAGGCAACACCGCCTCTTTGACGGAAATGCCATGCGTGAGACCATCACCAGTTGACGGCAACATACCCAAATCGCGGAGCTGCGAAATAGATTTTCCAACTGAAATCATTGCCGCTGCTTTAGCAAGTGCCACACCCGTGGCTTTGCTTACAAAGGGAACGGTTCGTGAAGCACGAGGATTAGCTTCCAGTACATAAAGAACATTGTGTTCAATTGCAAACTGAATGTTAATCAAGCCCCTTACTCCAACACCACGAGCTATTTTTTCCGTTGCTACCCGTATCTCTTTCCTTTGATCTGATGTAATCGTTAATGATGGTAAAACACAGGCACTGTCGCCGCTGTGGACTCCTGCCTCCTCAATGTGTTCCATGATTCCACCCAAGAAAAGCTCATTTCCGTCATACAGTGCGTCTACATCTATCTCAATTGCATTGTCTAAAAAGCGATCAACGAGTACTGGATGATCAGGTGTTATCTGTGTTGCACGTGTAATAAAGCCAGCTAATGAATCATCATCATAGACAATCTCCATACCTCGTCCCCCGAGAACAAATGAAGGACGAACAAGCACGGGATAGCCAATATTTTGTGCAATAGATTGCGCTTCTAACTGAGTTGACGCCATTCCGAACTGAGGGGCCTTAAGTGATTGTTGCTGAAGAACTGCTCCAAATGCACCGCGCTCTTCAGCTAAATTAATTGCTTCAGGTGAAGTACCCAAAATTGAAACTCCATTAGCCTTCAATGCCGCAGCTAAACCAAGGGGTGTTTGACCACCCAGTTGAGTGATAACACCCAAAACAGGACCGGCCTGAGTTTCGGCGTGAATAACCTCGAGCACATCTTCAAGAGTTAGAGGCTCAAAATACAAGCGACTGCTAGTGTCATAATCGGTTGAAACAGTTTCAGGATTACAGTTAATCATTATCGTGTCATACCCAGCTTCGCGTAATGCAAAAGAGGCATGAACACATGAATAGTCAAACTCGATACCTTGCCCAATTCGATTCGGACCACTGCCAAGAATGATTACAGCTGGGTTTGAGCGCGATCCAACCTCAGTTTCTTCTTCATAACTTGAATAGAAGTAAGGAGTGAATGCCTCAAATTCTGCAGCACAAGTATCAACCGTTTTAAAAACTGGACGAACACCTAAACGGTGTCGCAGATTTCTAATTTCTTCCTCAGAAGTATTCCTAAGTAAGGCAATTTGAGAATCTGAGAAACCATCGCTCTTAGCTTTGCGCAATAACTTCTCTGTGAACTCACCTGGCTGAGAAATCAGACGCGCTTGTTGGTTAATGAGCGCGATTTGGTATAAATACCAAGGATCTATTTTTGTCGCGGCATGAATCTCTTCTGTGTTTGCACCGGCCCACATAGCTTTTTGTACTTGCTGGAGTCTGTATTCTGTTGGAGTTTTCATGGCTGACATAAGATCACTTAGTTCATCGTCTGAAACCGTTGGCCAGCTGAAAATCGCCTCTTTGCGTTCCAGAGAACGTAGTGCCTTCATTAGAGCTTCTGAGAATGAGCGTCCTATCGCCATCGCCTCACCAACACTTTTCATGGTCGTTGTTAACCTAGGATCGGCATCAGCAAACTTTTCAAAGGCAAAGCGAGGAACTTTAACAACTACGTAATCCAAAGTTGGTTCAAAAGAAGCCGGGGTTACCTTAGTGATGTCATTTTGGATCTCATCTAGCGAATAACCAATCGCAAGCTTTGTTGCGATCTTTGCAATGGGAAACCCAGTTGCCTTCGATGCCAAAGCACTGGATCTAGAAACTCTTGGATTCATCTCAATAACAATAACTCTTCCATTTGCGGGGTTAACTGCATATTGAATATTGCAGCCTCCGGTTTCAACTCCAACTTCTCGAATAATGTCAATCGATAAATCACGTAGTTTTTGGTATTCAACATCCGTCAATGTCATTGCAGGAGCAACCGTGATTGAGTCACCTGTATGAACCCCCATAGGATCTAAATTTTCAATTGAACAGACAATAACCACATTATCTTTATGATCACGCATGACTTCTAACTCATACTCTTTCCAACCGATTATTGATTCTTCCAGCAAGACTTCAGAAGTAGGACTATGCCTTAAACCGGCACCTGCAATTTGGCGTAATTCAGACTCATTGAAGGCGATGCCAGAACCAAGTCCACCCATAGTAAAAGATGGACGTACAACGACTGGGTAATTCAATTCTGCAACTGCAGCAAGTATTTGATCCATAGTATGACAAATTCTAGATTTAGCCGACTCTCCGCCAACCTTTTCCACAATGCCTCTAAACAAATCACGATTTTCGCCGCGGTGAATTGCTTCAACATCGGCGCCAATTAGACGCACCCCGTATTTGGCTAGCGTTCCACGCTCAAAGAGAGCGATCGCCGCATTGAGTGCAGTTTGGCCACCAAGAGTGGCAAGGACGGCATCGGGTTTTTCTTGAACGATGATCTTTTCAATTATCTCTGGTGTGATCGGTTCGATGAAAGTCGCATCTGCAAATTCTGGATCTGTCATTATTGTTGCAGGGTTAGAGTTAATCAGAATTACTCGAATGCCTTCGGCCCTCAGTACGCGGCATGCTTGAGTTCCGGAATAATCAAACTCGCAAGCTTGCCCAATAACAATTGGACCTGAACCAATAACCAAAACTGATTTGATGGATGGATCTAAAGGCATTAGGCGATCACCTGCTGGGATTTCATCATCAATTCTATAAAGCGATCAAAAAGATAAGCTGCATCATGCGGCCCAGCCGCAGCCTCAGGATGATATTGAACAGAAAATACTGGACGTTCTAATAAAGCTAGACCTTCAACAACACCATCATTTAGACAGAAGTGAGTTACTTCTCCCCTCCCATACACGGTAGAGAACTCCATATCAATTGGTGCTTGCACTGCAAAACCATGATTGTGTGCTGTGATTTCAACTTTACCCGAAGTCTTGTCCATGACCGGTTGGTTGATGCCGCGGTGTCCAAAGGCTAACTTGTAAGTTTCAAAACCAAGAGCTCTTCCAAGTATTTGATGACCAAAACATATTCCGAAAATCGGAATCTCTTCTAATAGCAGTGCGCGCACCGTTTCAACTACATCTCCCATGGTGGACGGATCGCCAGGGCCATTGGAAAGAAAAACACCATCTGGTTTAATTGCAAGAATCTGTTCAACCGTGGAGTTAAATGGCATCACATTAACTTGAACTCCACGCTCTGATAGACCTTTTGGTGTGGCCTTCTTAATACCTAGATCCAGAGCGGCAACAACAAAACGTTTTGGCCCGATAGGTTCAACTATGTAGCTCTGTTTGGTTGAAACATCTTCAACTAAATTTGATCCCGCCATTGCTGGAATCTTTCGAACTTCCACAACCATCTCTTCACGGGAAAGGTTGAGGTCGGAGAATATTCCAACACGCATCGCCCCTCGGTCGCGAATATGGCGCGTGATTGCGCGGGTATCTACCCCTTGAATTCCAATAATTCCTTGTTCAACCAATTCTGATTCTAAGCTTTGGTGTGACCGCCAATTAGATGAGAGTGAAGAGGGATTGCGGACAACAAAACCTGCGACCCAGATCTTCTCAGATTCGTTATCTTCTTTGTTAACCCCTGTGTTACCGATGTGTGGCGCTGTCATGATCACAATTTGTTTTCGATATGAAGGATCAGTCAAAGTTTCTTGATACCCAGTCATGCCGGTTTGAAAAACTGCTTCGCCAAATGTTTTTCCTGTCGCCGCCCAGCTTAGACCTTCGAAAATTCGACCGTCATCAAAGACGAGATATGCACTACTCATCACACATCCCCAATCTTTTGAACGACCGAATCAATCACAGTAGCTCTACCTTCGTAAAAAGTATGCGTGATCACTCCAGGAAGAGTGAGCCCATGGTAGGGAGTATTTGTGGCCTTTGACATAGTTAAATCACGGTCCACTTGCCAATTTTTTGAGGGATCGATCACTACAAGGTTTGCCGCCGAGCCAACTGCGATCTCTTGACCCTGATTCTTATAACCACCTATTCGTGCCGGGGCTAGTGACATACGGTCGGCAACCTGCTCCCACGTCATTAGCTGCGTTTCCACCATGGTTTTTTGAACAATCGATAATGCAGTTTCTAGTCCCAACATGCCAAAGGATGCTTCTTGCCATTCGCACTCTTTTGATTCAACAGGATGCGGTGCATGATCTGTTGCGACTATGTCGATGACTCCTTCGGCTAATGCTTCGCGCAAAGCATGCACATCATCACTTGTTCGAAGAGGTGGGTTAACTTTAAAGATTGGGTCATAAGAAGTTGTAAGTTCATCGGTCAATAAAAGATGATGCGGGGTCACTTCGGCAGTAACGTCTATACCGCGTTGTTTTGCCCATCGAATAATCTCGACACCACCGGCTGTAGTGACATGACATATATGCAGTCGAGATTTCACGTGATCTGCCAGCAGCACATCTCGAGCAATAATCGCCTCTTCTGCAACAGCAGGCCAACCTTTAAGTCCGAGGCGTGCTGAGATCTCTCCTTCATTCATCTGGGAGCCAACAGTTAGCCGAGGGTCTTGAGCATGCTGTGCGATCACTCCCCCAAATTTTTTCACATATTCAAGTGCTCTTCGCATGAGCAAAGGATCAAAAACGCAGTTTCCATCATCACTAAAAATTCGAACGCGCGCAATTGAATCAGCCATGGCGCCGATTTCTGAAAGTGATTCACCCACTAAACCTTTTGTTACAGCTCCTATGGGAAAGACATCCAAATAACCCGCATCTTGTCCCAATCTATAAACTTGTTCTACAACTCCTGCTGTATCAGCAACGGGGGATGTGTTTGCCATGGCAGATAAGGCAGTGAATCCACCTTTTGCACCAGCCCGGCTTCCTGTAAGAACAGTTTCCGCGTCTTCACGTCCTGGTTCACGTAGATGGGTATGAAGATCAACAAGCCCTGGTAGGACTCTGCTGCCTTTGGTATCGATAACAACGTGGGAAGTCGGAGCAATATTTTGACTCACCGCAGAAATAAATCCATCTTCGATTGCGATATCTCGTTTATCACCGTTAGGAAGGACTACTGACTTAAGAATATATTTGCTGCTCATTTAAAAACTCCCAACATCAAGCGAAGATCCGGCGAGTAGAACGTAGAGGATAGCCATTCGAACGCTCACACCATTTGAAACCTGTTCAGTGATTACAGAGCGCGCACTATCGGCAACCTCTGCTGATATCTCTAGACCTCGGTTCATTGGGCCCGGATGCATGATGAGTGCAGCTGGTTTGAGTGTTCTCATTCGCTCTGCATTTAATCCGTAATATCGTGAATACTCACGAGCATTAGGAAAGAAAAGCTCGGTCATTCTCTCTTGCTGAACTCTCAACATCATCACTGCATCCACGTATGGCAAAACCGAGTCAAAATCATAGGAGACAGCACAAGGCCATTTTTTTATGCCTATCGGCAACAAAGTAGGCGGAGCAACTAACGTTACTTTTGCTCCTAAGAGCGCAAGAAGTAATACATTTGATCTAGCCACTCGAGAGTGAAGTATGTCCCCAACAATTGCAACGTGTAGACCCTGCAAGTCGCTAGAACCTTTGCCTAGATGTTTACGTATTGTGAAGGCATCTAATAGTGCCTGACTTGGATGCTCATGTGTTCCATCACCGGCATTAATTACTGCTCCTGACATCCATTGATTATCGGCCAACCTTTGAGCAGCACCTGATGCGCTATGACGAATAACTACGGCATCTGCGCCCATCGCCTGGAGAGTCATGGCGGTATCTTTGAGTGACTCTCCCTTACTAATGCTTGAACCCTTGGCTGAGAAATTGATTACGTCAGCAGATAATCTTTTCGCAGCGGCCTCAAAAGATATTCTTGTGCGAGTTGAATCCTCCGCAAATAAATTGACAACAGTTCTTCCGCGCAAAGTAGGCAGCTTCTTGATCTGACCATCGTTAATGCGGGAAAGCTCTGTAGCAGTATCTAAAATTCCAATCGCTTCTTGCAGATTTAAGTCCGCAATCGAGAGTAAGTGCTTCATGGTTGTTTCCGGCTCTCGATAACAACTTCATCGCGACCATCTATCTCTGTCAACGATACTCGAACTGATTGATCTAACGATGAAGGCAAATTCTTTCCAACAAAATCGGCCTTAATTGGAAGTTCCCGGTGGCCACGATCAACAAGCACGGCCAATTGAACTGTTTTTGGGCGTCCAACTTCACCTAATGCATCTAGTGCTGATCGAATTGTTCGACCAGAAAAGAGGACATCATCAATCAGAACAACATCTCTGCCTTCAATTCCCGACTGAGGAATTAACGTTGGCATGATTGCTCGAGGAGGACGTAACCTCAGATCATCTCGATGCAAAGTTATATCGAGTGTTCCGCAAGGGATATTCGTACCCTCTATTTTTGCCATTATTTCTGCAACTCGTAGCGCCAGATGGGCACCGCGAGTTGGAATTCCAAGTATAGCAACATTTGTTGAGCCATGATTGCGCTCTAATATTTCGTGTGAGATGCGGGTTAACGCGCGAGAAATATCCTCAGCGGACAGGACAACGTTCATTTAAATCTCCTTTCCCACCTCTCTGGATGGGTTGTTAAAGGATGCGCTGCGAACTATAGCATCCTCGCAAGTTCTTGTGGATAAGCCATAACTCGCGCCGCACTTCTCGACTACCGTGGCTCGCATGGAGAATCTAAATACGCAAGACGAAGTTGACAAGGTTTGCCAACGGTTACGTCGTGTTCGTGAGGAGAGATCCTTGACCTTACTCGATGTTGAACAAAAATCAGGGGGCGAAGTCACTGCCGTTGCCCTAGGAAGTTACGAAAGAGGAGATAGACAAATTAGTCTTTCCAAACTTCTACAGATAGCCAGAGTCTATGAACTTCCAGCATCAGAAATACTGACCCAAAAAACAGAGCGAGTAGAACCGATACGAATCACAGTTGACTTAAGAAAGATAGGTCAAAGTGCACGTCGTGAGTCTGTGAAAACCACACGGGTATTAAGAGAAATTACCAAACTAAGAGGAGATTGGAATGGGGAGATAATCTCTATCCGGGCGACTGACATAACAAACCTGTCTCTATTCACAGGGTTAACTGGATCTGAAATTCAGTCATGTATAGATGATTTCTGCGTTCCTAGATCGAAATAGAGTCCTTGAGCGATGAAATTCTGCCCAGTACACCGTGGATGTATTTTGATGACTCATCACTAGACAACTCTTTAGCTAGGTTTAATGCTTCATCGATAGACACACTCGTTGGAACGGCGGTACTCCAAAGAATTTCGAATATTCCAATTCTTAGAATGTTTCTGTCAACTGCCGGCAAACGATCCATGTCCCAACCCTGGGCATAGGTCATGATCAATTCATCAATTTTGCGCCGATTTTCGACAACACCCGATATGAGTTCGCGTGTGTAATCGCGAATTGGTCTGGCATATGGGCCTTCCTCTGGCAGATCCCGCTGTTCTAAAGTTTGCAAAGCATCAGTGCCACGGATATCGGATTCGTATAACAAATCCAACGCCTGTTTGCGGGCCTTGCTACGTGCAGACACTAGCTAGCGCGACCTTGGTATGACCCATCGCGAGTGTCAACCAAGATAACTTCATCCTGCTTGATAAAAAGTGGGACAGCTACTTCGATTCCAGTCTCTACAGTGGCTGGCTTAGTACCACCCGAGGATCGATCACCTTGTATGCCTGGCTCTGTGTAGGTAATTTTAAGAGGAACAGATGCAGCAAGCTCGATGTACAAAGGGTTGCCCTCGTTTACTGCAACGATTGCCTCGGTATTTTCAAGCATGTAATTTGCTGCATCCCCAACAGTTGCTTGTGAAATAGTCATCTGATCATAGGTTTTAGTATCCATGAAAACGAAATCATCACCCTCTTTATAGAGATACTGCATTTCACGTTTTTCAAGTATTGCTACATCAACCTTGACTCCAGCGTTATATGTTCGATCTACAACTTTCCCTGAAAGAACAGACTTCAACTTAGTGCGAACGAAAGCTGGACCTTTACCTGGCTTTACGTGCTGAAATTCAACAACAGTCCATAGCTGACCTTCTATGTCAAGGCACATTCCATTTTTTAAATCATTCGTTGTTGACACTTCTTCTCCACCCGCTCTTTACTCTCATTTTTGTCATCTCGAAGGGTTAAGGATACCTGCAGTTAATGACTGTTTCGTACTACCTAGAAATCAAGTTTGTGAGGGCAATTATCGCCAAAACATATGAATTTGGACCAAAGCCCCCGATCGTTCCATTTGCAACACCAGAAATTACTGAAGTGTGGCGAAACTCTTCTCGAGCTAGCGGATTGGACAAGTGAACTTCAATCAAAGGGGCCTTGACTAGTTCAGCAGCGTCTCGAATGGCGTATGAATAGTGAGTAAATGCCGCCGGATTAATAATTACTGGCCTATTCGTATCGGCGGCCTCATGTAACCATCCAATGATTGTTGCCTCGTCATCACTTTGACGTACATCGGCCTGAAAACCATGCTTTGTTGCAGCGATCTCAATCATTGATTTTAATTCACTGTAGTTAAGGTCTCCGTACATGGAAGAATCACGTATATCAAGGCGTGCAAGATTGGGACCGTTTAATACAAGAATCTTCATGACGAAATTCTCTCATAAGCTGCATCCAGTTCATCGGAGGTGAAATCTTCAAGACGCGATGTTGCCCCTAAACCAGTGAGAGTAACGAACCGAATAGTTGCTCCTCTTGATTTCTTATCAAGTGCCAAGATCGGCCTCAAAGTAGCCCAGGCTGCGTGATCGTAGGTTATTGGCAGATTCAAGTTTGACAGCAAATCCCTGTGCATTGCAACTACGTCTGAAGAGATTAGCGATCGAGCAGATGCCAACTCTGCAGCATAGACAAGGCCAATAGATACAGCTTCACCATGGCGAAGCTTAAACTTGGAATGAATCTCAACTGCGTGTCCCAATGTGTGACCATAGTTAAGAATTTCGCGAGCAAAACTCTCCCTAAAATCTACCGACACAACTTCAGCTTTAACTTTTGCTGCCCGATAAACAAGATCCACAACCTTTGAATCATCTGCACGAAGCTGTTCCAATGCTACGCCGGATGCGATCTCAAGAATTTTTGGATCTGCAATAAAGCCACATTTGATGACCTCTGCCATTCCTGCAGAGAAATCCCTATCAGAGAGCGTCTTCAACCAAATAGGATCGATGACCACTGCAACCGGTGAATGAAAAGATCCAATCAAGTTTTTTCCGTAGTCCGAGTTAATGGCAGTTTTTCCGCCTATTGCAGCATCGACCATTCCCGCCAATGAAGTAGGGACAGCTACCCAATCAATACCTCTAAGCCAAGTTGCGGCTGCAAATCCGGAGAGATCAGTAAGTGCTCCCCCACCTATTGCAACGATTAAATCGTTCCGAGTAAATCCTGCAGCGCCCAACCAATTCCAAATGGAATTGAGTGTTTGAAATGATTTACCTGCTTCACCATCTGGAACTGCAAATTGATGTGCCTCTGAATCTAAGTTTAGAAGTTCCCCAAGATCTGGAGAAAACGATGAAGAAGTGATGAAGGCGGTTTTACTTCGCCCTTTCATTAAAACCGCAATCTCGTTTTTCCACTCAACATCGATTTTAATTTCATACTCATGTTCGGCCTTAACGGATAGTTTCTTCAATTTGCCACCGCTTCAAATGTTGGCACAATTTGACTCACAATATCCTCGATATTCATATCATCAACTTTAATACTCATCGCGGCTAGAGACTGGTAAATGGGTCTTCGAATCTCATTTAGTGCCTGCCACTGCGCCCTAGGATTTCCAAGCAGTAAAGGACGATCTCTACTAAAACCAACTCGAGGCGCCGCTGATGCCAATGATATGTCGAGAAAAACCACAAACACATTTGAATTCGTGATCAACGCTTGAGACTGCTCTTTAATCGGTGCGCCGCCTCCAAGACTAATAACGCAATTGGGCAACAGTAGAACTTCTTGCAAAACGATGTACTCGAGATTACGAAAAGCATCTTCGCCTTCATCAACGAAGATTTCCCCAATCTTCTTTTGCGATTTCTCTTCAATCATTGAGTCTGTATCAAAAAAGGATAATTTCAGCCGGCGTGATAAGGCCCTGCCAACTGTGCTTTTTCCACTTCCTGGCGGGCCTATCAAAACTATCGATTTCATTGAAATTACTTATAGTTCAACGTAGCCATATATGACTGAAAATTGCGACGCGTCTCTGACACTGAATCTCCACCAAACTTCTCCAGAACGGCTTCAGCAAGGACTAATGCAACCATAGCCTCGGCAACAACACCTGCTGCAGGAACGGCGCAAACATCTGAACGCTGATTTATAGCCTTTGCAGCTTCGCCAGTTGATACATCCACTGTGTCCAGGGCCTTTGGAACGGTAGAAATTGGTTTCATTGCCGCTCTGACTCGCAAGATTTCACCATTAGACATTCCACCTTCGGTCCCACCGGCTCGATCAGTTCGACGAACAATTGAACCAGCTTTGTTTTTCTCAATTTCATCATGTGCAACAGATCCGCGTCGCGTCGCAGTTTGAAAACCATCGCCGACTTCCACGCCTTTAATTGCCTGAATACCCATGATCGCTCCTGCTAATCGTGCGTCCAGACGCCGATCCCAATGCACATGTGAACCTAAACCTGGAGGCATGTTAAAAGCTAATACTTCAACAACTCCACCTAATGTATCTCCATCACGATGTGCGGCCTCTATTTCAGCAACCATTTTCGCGCTTGTTTGAGAGTCTGAACATCTCACTGGATCGGCATCAACTCTATCCATATCCGAAGACGATGGCAGTGGCGCATCATCTTCAACTCGAACCGTTCCTATAGATAAAACGTGACTTAGAATTTTTATTCCAACCGATTGCTCCAAGAAATTTCGCGCAACCGCCCCTAAAGCAACTCGTGATGCTGTCTCTCGCGCACTCGCACGTTCTAAGATGGGTCTAGCATCGTCAAAATTATATTTTTGCATTCCCACTAAATCTGCATGTCCAGGTCGCGGTCGTGTTAATGGAGCGTTGCGCGCTAAATTTTCAATTTCCTCGGCAGGTACGGGATCGGCCGACATCACCTTTTCCCATTTAGGCCATTCTGAATTATCAATTTGAATAGCTATTGGCCCACCTTGCGTTAAGCCAAGTCTTACTCCACCCAGTATCGTCACTTTATCGGCCTCGAAGTTTTGTCGAGCGCCTCTTCCTACACCCAAACGCCGGCGGCGAAGATGGAAATCTATATCAGCAGTAGTTAAGGTAACCGAAGCAGGGATCCCCTCTACGATCGCACTTAAAGCTTGACCATGTGATTCACCAGCTGTTAACCAACGCATGTGCCTATTCTTGCAGATCCAAGGCTCATCTCGCTGCAAAATAGAGTGCAAAGGCTAGGAAAATACTCGGTGCAAGGGCTATTCGTTGTGGCATTTGCCGGGTTACGAGACCATGGATCAGTAAATGAGCAAATGCACAGGTAAACAATAGTGAGAGAAAAACAAGGATCGAAAAATTCATTTGTGAGTTAAATATCATGAATGACAGAGCAAGCAATTTAACATCACCCATTCCTACACCCAAGAATACTGTGGAAACTAGAACAAGAAACAAAATGAGGAGATTAAGCAAGGGCCCAATTCCATCAACTATCAGAACAAGAAAAGTTGGGACTGCTAAAACCTTGAGATAAACGTTCGGAATACGTTGTGAGTCAAGATCTCGTACCATGATTGGAAACGAAAATAGCCAAAAAACTGACCAAAGAAAAAGCATCTACCCAACATAGTCTTTTTGGGATAAAGAGTTATCCCTGTGTGGATTGCGTCAAAAGCTCTATTGCTCTGCTTCTCATAACTTGCGATAATGCTTTGCGATCAACTTTAACTCCTGAAAATATTTCAATCTGTGAAATACCTTGATGCACGAGCAGCTCAATTCCATCAATCGTCCGTTGGCCCAAATCACTAAACTTCTTAAAAAGTGCGGTAGGCCAAGGGTTATAGAGTGCTTCGAAATAAACACCCACAGGCTTTTGAAGATCAGCACAAAAAACATCTGCGGCCCGGGCAGGGGTTGTATTAACTATCAAACTAACCTCATTAAGCAACTTGCTTGAATCCCAACCGTGAAAAATCAAATCAGAGGATGGGGCGGCTTGGCGCATATCTGACTCTCGATCGGGATTCCTGTGGACAATGTGAATCTGTCGGTTTTGAATACTATTATCCAAATCGATCGCAGCAGCAACTGCGCGAGCTGTCGCACCTGAACCAATTATAACTACCGAGTCATTCAATTTAACATCATTGGCAGCAAGTGCCATCTGAAATCCTTCAACGTCCGTACTCGTAAGGCTCCACTTATCGTCTCTTTTACTTAAAGTGTTTCCACTTTTTATCTGGTTTGAAATCGGTGATATCGCATCTGCAATTTTTAATGCTTCTTCCTTAAGTGGCATTGTAAGTGAAAGTGAGTTTAATTCTGGATGTAGTGACAGAAACTTCGGAAGATCTCCGGATTCAACTTCATGGCGCGTGTACTCGGCATGAATCTTTAGAAAATCATATGCAACGTTATGAAGTTGTGGACTTAATGAATGCGAAATGGGCGATCCGAGAACTGCGCCTCTTATCATTGGAAAAGCCCTGCCTTTCTATTCTTTATGTAGAGAGCTTTCCAAATGTTAAATTCATCGAAGGATGCCGTGAATCTCGTATCCTGCGGGGCAACGGTTACAAAATATAGCCACTTTCCACTCTCTGGTGAAAGAGCTGCCGACATTGCAAGGCTGCCAGGATTACCTATCGGTCCTGGTGGTAGTCCGCGATTTCTGTAGGTGTTGTATGCAGACTTGAGAAACGTTGACTTAGTACTTAGGAATATGTTGCCTCTGGACTTTTTTACATAGTGAACAGTTGAATCCATCTGAAGTGGCATTCCAATTTCTAGACGATTAAAAATAACTCTTGCCACCTTCGTGAATGCTTTAGTCTCACCCTCGGCCTGAACTATGGAAGCGATCGTTAAGAGTTCTTGAGCTGTAAAAGTGCCATTAGAATTTAGAATTCGTTGAGCTGATTCATCGGTCGTGAAGCGGTCAATCATTGCCTGCACAACTTCTAGGGCAGTTGTCGACTCTCCAAACGTGTATTGGGCTGGGAAAAGCAAACCTTCCACATCGGAAAAACCTTTTGGAAGTTTCACACTGCGAAATGCTCGCTCGATTTCAGATGAACTGAAACCATAATCCTTCAAGGATTGAGCTACTTCGCTCTTCCACTCGCCTTCGAAAACTTTTAAAAGATTAGGTATTCTGGATGGATCCAACAATTGCTCTAGTGCCTGCTTTGCCGAAATTTGAAGATTTACTCTATGTGAACCTGGGGCAACTCTTTCTGACCTTGGATCCCCCACAGCGGTTCGAAAATATGAGGCAACTGATTTCACAACGCCATTTTCAAAAAGAATCTGCGCAACCTGTGAACCACTTGCTCCATTGGGTATCTCAATGATTACTTCCGGGGATCCTTCTACAATTTGAGCGTACGGATAATCTGGGGCCGAAGAGTTCTGTGACCGAATGGAAAAAAGACCAAGCGTGAGCGCGGCGATTAAAACAAGGGCTAAGAGAACTCTTTTGGTCTCTGCAGTTAACCTCATTGTTTTGCCTTTTCTACTGATATTGCAAATTCTAGAATTGCCACAGCTGCAGCCATATCGATCATTGATTTAGCGTGCTTTGCGTCTTTTCCGGCTTCTCGAAGCATTTTTGACGCAGAAACTGTGCTCATACGCTCATCAATTAGTTTTACAGGAATCTGCGTAATGCTTTCTAATTCTTTAGAGAAATCTAGTGCTTTGGATGTAGCTAACCCATCTAATCCGCTCAAGTTAGTTGGTCTACCTACATAGATTTCGATAGGTGCAATCTCTTCAAAAATTGCAGAAATCTCTTTCAGTAAATTCTTCGATGATGTCGATAATGTCCTTAAGGGCGAAACCAATATTGAGTCCGCATCACTTGTTGCAACGCCTATTCGGACATCTCCGTAGTCAAATGCGATACGACGCCCACGCTGCATTGCATTAACCAGCTAGTGAGGCAGATATTGCCGAAAGTGCATCAACTGAACGAGAGGAATCTACTCCGCCGCCTTGGGCAAAATCATCCTTACCTCCACCACCACCGCCAAGGACCACTGAACCAATCTTTACAAGCGCCCCAGCCTTAATTCCAGCAGCTCTTGCTTCGTCACTTACTGCAACAACAAGTACTGGCTTACCATCATTGCTGCTAATGAGTGCGACTACTGAATTCTTTAAACGTCCCCTTAAATCCAGTGAAATCTTGCGCAGATCGTCAGGAAGAAGTCCATCGGCCATAACGGCTGAAACGAAGGAGAATCCCTTAACAGTTTGTGCCTTCTTAGCTAGTTCTCCAACTTGGGCCAGAGCCGCAGTTGATCTAAAGGATGCTAAATCCTTCTCGATATCTTTCATTCTGCTGATGAGCTCAGAGATTCTCTCGGGTAATTCTTCGGTGCGAGCACCTTTGATAATCTCTGTCAGAGAATTTAACAATACGTGTTCTCTTGCTAAAAACTTATATGCATCAACTCCCACAAGTGCTTCAACGCGACGCACACCCGCACCAATAGATGACTCTCCGAGTAACTTCACAATTCCGAGCTGACCTGATCGATTTACATGTGTGCCGCCGCAAAGCTCTCGTGCCCAATCGCCGACACTGACAACTCGAACTACATCTCCATATTTTTCGCCAAACAAAGCCATAGCGCCCAACTCTTTAGCCTGAGCCTGACTCATGCTTTCAGCAGTCACTTCAAGATCATCTAGAAGTAGTGTATTAACTCTAGATTCAACTTCATGTAACACAGAAGATGGGACCGAACCTGTCGCTGGGAAATCAAAACGAAAACGTCCTGGTGAGTTTTCAGAACCAGCCTGTACGGCGGTTTCACCTAAAGTCTCGCGAAAGGCCTTATGTACCATGTGCGTTGCGGTGTGAGCGCGTGAAATACCGTTGCGCCTCTCCTTATCAATCTCGGCCAGAACTTCGGCACCAACATCAACATTTCCTCGAATAATTCGACCACGGTGAACAGATAATCCGGGAACTGGATTTTGAACATCATCAATTTCAACAATGGCCCCGTTTTCTAGAGTGATACGGCCACCATCTGCTAATTGACCTCCACCTTCTGCATAAAAGGGAGTTCTATTTAATGTAATTTCTACTTCATCATTTTCTGAAGCAGATGCAACACCAGTTCCATCTACAAGCAATCCCGTAATTTTCGATTCGCAGCTTTGCTGAACATAACCTACAAACTCACTCTTTCCGCTTTTGTCAGCTATCTGACGATATACGGAGACATCTGTGTGTCCAGATTTCTTAGACTTGGCATCTGCCTTTGCTCGCTCGCGTTGTTCTTTCATGAGCCGGCGGAATCCATCCTCATCAACTGTTAGACCCTCTTCGCGAGCCATTTCTAAAGTAAGGTCAAAAGGAAACCCATACGTGTCGTGGAGTTTGAATACTTCATCTCCTGCAATTACTTTGCCGCTTGTCTTCTTAGTCGCAGAAGATGCCATATCAAAAATTGCCGTTCCACTCTTTAGAGTAGTTAGGAAGCTTTCCTCTTCTGATGCGCTTACTTCAAGAATCCTTTTCTTATCACTTACTAACTCTGGATACTGAGAACCCATGGCTGATATCGCAGCCACGGTTAGTTCAGACATAATCGGATCAGATGAGCCCAATAGGCGCATATTTCTTATTGTGCGTCTCATCATTCGTCGAAGAACATATCCGCGACCTTCATTGCCTGGCGTCACACCATCACCGATCAACATTGCCGATGTGCGAGCGTGATCTGCAATTACACGGAGTGAAATGTCGGATTTTTCATTGCTGCCATACTTCACACCAGTTAACTGCGTCGCTCTATTGAGAATTTGAACTGTTGTATCTATTTCATAGATATTTTCTACACCTTGCAAGATTGCAGCGGTTCTTTCTAGACCTAAACCTGTATCAATACTTTTTGCAGGGAGTTCGCCCAAAATTGGGTAGCTATCTTTACCTCCTCCTGCACCTCTTTCGTTCTGCATAAACACGAGGTTCCAAACTTCTAAATATCTATTCTCATCGGCAATCGGACCGCCTTCAACTCCGTATGCAGGACCACGATCGTAATAAATCTCAGAACAAGGGCCACATGGACCAGGAACGCCCATCGACCAAAAGTTATCTGCCATATCTCTTCGTTGTATGCGCTCTTTAGGTATTCCGATTTTCATATGCCAAATATCTGCAGCCTCGTCGTCATCGAGATAGACGGTCACCCATAGTTTTTCCTCAGGTAACCCATAACCACCATCGCTAATTGGGCGGGTTAAAAGTTCCCAAGCTAGCGCTATAGCACCTTCTTTGAAGTAATCCCCAAAAGAGAAATTTCCACACATCTGGAAAAACGATGCATGTCGAGTAGTTTTTCCAACCTCGTCGATATCTAAAGTGCGTACACACTTTTGAACAGAAGTCGCGCGCTTATATGGCGGAGTTACCTCACCCAAGAAATATGGCTTAAAGGGAACCATTCCCGCATTTACTAGTAAAAGATTTGGATCATCGGCAATCAGGGAAGCCGAGGGTACAACTGTATGAAGCAGACCCTGTCGGTTGTCAGATTCAAAAAAGCGCAGCCAGCGCGAACGGATCTCGGCGGATTCCACTGTCTAGAATCACTCAGCCTTCTTCTTTTTTGAACGACCTTTTTTCATTTGTGCTGCAGAAATAAGGGCTCCTGCAACTTTCACAACAGAACTATTCTTAGTAATCAAATCACCAGTTGCTTCAGTCAATTTATTGGTGACTTCCTCAGCGTTTTTAGTGATCCGGTTGAGGCTATGCAAAGGACCATTAACTAGCGTGACGGTTGTATGAACTTCATCGATTAGCGGGGCCGTCTCTGCCGTTAATGCCTTGAGCGAAGCCTTTGCCTCATCTACTAGGCGGCCAACTCGCACCACTACATAGGCAATCGCGATTGCTATAACAGCTAATGAAGAAGCCGCAATAATCGTTGCTATTCCACCTGGACCCATGTCAGAAGCCTATCTGAGATCTACTTGTCTTCGTTGGATTTTACTTCTGGGACCCAATCGATTCCGCTTTCCTTGCGTTGGGCCGGGGTTATGGGAGTTGGTGCACCAGTTAATGGATCTCCCCCACTGGCCGTTTTTGGAAAGGCGATTACTTCGCGAATCGAATCTGATCCTGTCAATAATGCACACACTCGATCTAGGCCAAGTGCGATGCCTCCGTGTGGCGGAGGTCCATAGTTAAATGCCTCAAGTAAGAAACCAAATTTGCTGGCTGCTTCATCATCACTTAAACCAATTACAGAGAAAACATCTTTTTGAATCTGTCTATCGTGGATACGGATAGATCCTCCACCGAGCTCTGTTCCATTTAGAACAATGTCATAAGCATAGGCAAGTGCATCGCCAGGATTAGATTTAAAAGTTTTCGCAAACTCAGGTTTAGGACCTGTGAAGGGATGATGAACTGCAGTCCAACCTCCCCCATCGGTCGGTTCGAACATTGGTGCATCGACAACCCAAACAAATTCCCATTTTCCTTCAGGTATCAAATTACAGCGCTTGCCTATTTCCAGTCGAACAGCGCCAAGAAGATTGAGTGAAGCGGTGCGCTCACCAGCTGCGAAAAATATTGCATCTCCAGCCTTTGCACCTGCCGCCGACACAATTCCCGAACTTTCTGTCTCTGAAAGATTTTTTGAGACGGGACCACCTAAAGTTAAATCATCATTGACTAATATGTATGCCAATCCTTTGGCACCTCGTGCCTTTGCCCAATCTTGCCAAGCATCTAGTTCCCGGCGCGCCGAGGATGCACCTGCTGGCATGACAACTGCGCCCACATATGGCGCCTGAAAGACGCGAAACTGAGTTTGCGAAAAGAATCCTGTGAGATCTACAAGTTTGTTCCCAAAGCGAAGATCAGGCTTGTCTGACCCATAATCTTTCATTGCATCGGCATAAGTCATGCGAGGTATTGGCAATGAAATTTCGTAACTGACTGCTTCTTTCCAGACTCTTGCGACAATCTTTTCTGCTATCGCAAGAATGTCTTCTTGATCAATGAATGACATCTCAATATCTAACTGCGTGAACTCAGGTTGTCGATCTGCTCTAAAATCTTCATCGCGGAAACAGCGAGCAATTTGGTAGTACTTTTCCATTCCTGCGACCATCAGCAATTGCTTAAACAGTTGTGGAGACTGAGGAAGTGCATACCAACTTCCCGGCTGAAGACGAACTGGAACCAAGAAATCTCGAGCACCCTCTGGAGTTGAACGTGTTAAGTAGGGAGTTTCAATCTCAAGAAAGGTTTCCTCCTCCATCACTCTACGAATGGTCGATGTCACCTTCGAACGCAGGCGCAGATTCTGAGCTGGTTTCTCGCGACGCAGATCCAGATATCGATATCGCAAACGAGATTCCTCATTGATCTCGGAATCATCCCCACTGTCTACTGGAAATGGCAGCGGTGCTGACTCTGAAAGCACAACGACAACATCACCCATCACTTCGATTTCTCCAGTTGGAATGTTCTTATTCTCATTTCCATCAGGACGCGCTACTACTTCACCAGTGATTAATAAACACCACTCGGCTCTGAGTGATCCAGCCATTTTTTCATCACGAATAACAACTTGGACCGAACCTGAAGCATCGCGGAGATCGATGAAGGCCACTCCACCATGATCACGTCGGCGTGAAACCCATCCTGCCAAAGTAACTGTTTGACCCGCTAAAGATTTGCGGAGTGAACCAGCATCATGAGTTCTTAGCATTTAGATGAAATCCCTTAGTTTTTGTAAATCGCGGTCATAGGTACTGCAGCAATGATGCAATCTTAACTGAAGAACTCTCTCCTGTTTTCATGCGTTTTAACTCCACCACAGAGCTCTCCAATTCTGACTCTCCGAGAACTACAACATAGGAAGCACCTGTTTTATCGGCGGCTTTCATTGAACCCTTGAGTCCTCGATCACCAAAAGCAATCTCCACTGTTTTTCCAGCACTGCGAAGATCCTTGGCTATTTTTAGGGCCATTTCCTTGGCCGTATCTCCCAAAGGAATGATGTAGAGATCTGAAACAAATGACTCTTGACTAATAATTCCCTCGGCCTCTGCAGCAAGCAACACTCGATCAATCCCTAATCCAAATCCAATTCCAGAAAGAGCCTGACCACCTAAGGCTTGCATTAACCCGTCATAGCGACCGCCGCCACCAATACCTGATTGCGCGCCTAGAAGCTCATGCACAAACTCAAAAGTGGTTCCTGTGTAGTAATCCAAACCACGAACCATTCTTGAATTCAAAACATATGCGATTTCCATTTGGTCCAAATATTTCATAACCGACTTAAAATGTTGCAAGGACTCTTCATTCAAGTAATCCATGAGAAGCGGTGCACCCAACATTGCTTCCTTCATTTCTTCGCGCTTATCATCAAAGAGACGCAATGGATTTAACTTTGCACGCTCTGCAGTTGCTTCATCTAAATCTAACGTTTCTATAAATTTCGAAAGTTCAACTCGGTGAGCAGCCCTAGATGCGAGATCGCCTAGAGAAGTGATCTCTAATCGATACTTGCTCAAACCTAAAGATTTGAAACCGGCATCTGCAATGGCTATCACTTCCGCGTCAATGGCTGGATCGTCTAAACCAATTGCTTCGATGCCAACTTGATAAAACTGTCTGAATCTTCCGGCTTGCGGACGTTCTGCCCTAAAAAATTGACCTGCATACCAAAGTTTTACGGGTAGCTGGCCTCGATCTAAACCATGTTCTATAACTGCGCGCATTACGCCAGCAGTTCCTTCTGGTCTTAAAGTTATGGATCTTCCGCCTCGATCTTCAAATGTATACATTTCTTTCGAAACTACATCCGTGGATTCTCCGACACCTCTTCGAAAAAGTTCGGTGTCTTCAAAAACAGGTAGTTCGATTAACTGATATCCAGCTCTTTTTGCCGGTTCAATTAAAGCGTTTCGAACGAATTCAAAAGATTTTGAACGCTCAGGAACGTATTCACTGACACCTTTAGGTGCTTGAATTTTCTGTTCGGACATCAGTGTCGTCCTATCAAACTAGTCAAATACGGATTTGTTTTCTTCTCATGTGACAAAACGGTCTCTGGCCCATGACCGGGTAAAACTCGAAGATGATCGGCCAGTGGCAAAACTTTTTTACGTAAGGTCTCCTCCATTTGTACAGGAGATCCCGTTGGCAAATCAGTGCGCCCAATAGCACCGGCAAAAAGAACGTCACCACTTATCAAGACTTCATTATCAACTTCAAACATCAAGGATCCTCCAGTGTGACCTGGCGAGTGAATTGCCTTAAATGAAAGTCCAACCAATTCCAATACTTCACCGTTTCGTAATTCCCTGACTTCATGCGGTTCCGTAAAAATCATCTCCTGCAACGTTTCCGCGAATTCAGGACTGACTTGATCCTGCGGTCTTACTAGAAATGGCCGATCCTGACTGTGTATGTAGGTAGGAATGTCGTAACCATCAGCAATTGGTTGAATTGAAAATGTATGGTCAAGATGTCCATGTGTAGCGATGATTGCAACTGGTTTTAACTTATGCCGTGAAAGAATTTCCTCTAGTTGCAGTGAAACATCGGGCATGCCCGGATCAACCACAACACACTCTGATCCTGGCTCAGAAGCTAGAACCCAGCAGTTTGTCGCATACATTTTAGCGGCAAAGGAGTCGACCAACATTAAACAAGCCCTCCAGTACGCTCAGAATTAGCGAGATTTACGCCCGCACAGGTAGACAGGGTACCTTTTACCACTGAATACAGACTCTATCCACGCTTGGATGTCTAAAGACTTCTTAGCATCGCCCAGTACATAGCGACGTTCATATTGAACACCGCGCTGAAAGGATCACTCTCATGACAGATACCAATTTTCCAGAACAGGTCAACCCGGCAGTTATGCCTCAGGCTGTAAGTGCAGCTAGCGCGTTGATTGGAGATCCTTCAGCCTTTGGTCGAGTTGGAGAAGATGGAACAGTTTTTGTTCGCACTGCCAGTGGTGAGAAAGCCGTAGGTTCATATCCCGGGAAGAGTCCTGAAGAGGCTCTGAACTATTTCGTGCGAAAGTTCGAACATCTAGCATCTGAAGTTGCCCTACTTGCTGCACGAATCAAAAGCGGTGCAATGGTGCCATCGGATGCATATGCGGCAGTAAAAAAACTGCGTGAACAAGTCAAAGATTTAAACGGTGTTGGAGATCTTGATTCGCTTGCAGCATCAGTTGAACAAATCGAACCCCTTATTGAGGGCCACCGTGAAGCATATGAGGCGAAGAAGGCTGCAGAGTCTGCTGCAAAAGAAGCCCGACGTGCACAAATCATTGTGGAGAAAGAAAAGATTGTTGCCGAAGCTGAGTCACTTGCGTTATCTGAAAGTTGGAAAACCACCGGAGATCGTCTGAAAGTTCTTATGGATGAATGGAAGGCTGCACCACGTCTAGACAAAGCTACCGATACCCAATTATGGAAGCGTTTTTCATCATCTCGGAATAAATTTGATAAGCGACGAAGGACCCATTTTGCAGCACTTGAAGCCACCCAATCTGTTGTCTCTGATGCAAAGAAACTAATCGTTGCTGAGGCTGAAAAACTAGCAACCTCTACTGAGTGGGTTCCAACGGCTAAGAAATTCAAATTATTAATGGATCAGTGGAAGGCCTCTGGTCGTGGCAAACCAAGTGATGATGCGAAGTTGTGGGGACGCTTTAAAGCTGCGCAAGATCAATTCTTTGCTGCAAAAAATGCAGATTTAGAAAAGCGGGATGTAACTATGGCCGCTAATCTTGCCAAACGCGAAGAGTTAGTAATTGTTATCGAAGCGCTCATTCCTTTCACTGATGTGAAAATCGCACGAAAGGCTCTATCTGAACATTTAAGAGCGTGGGAAAAAATTGGCATGACCCATCGTGATAAGCGAGCAGCACTTGATGCTCGCGTCAATGCTGTTGAAAAGAGAATTAAAGAGGCAGAGGCAGATATCTGGAGAAAATCTGATCCTGCTGCAAAGAAACGCGCCGAAGAAGTTGTTGCTCAATTGACTGCGTCAATTGAAAGCTACGAAAAGATTGCTGCAAAATCATCGGCTGCAGGAAATGCAAAGAAAGCTAGTGAAGCCAGTGAGTCAGCTCAAGCACGAAAAGTTTGGCTTGCCGAAGCTCAAAAGAGTTTGGATGAGTTCAACTAAGTTTTTTGCGACTAGTTTTCTGTTGTACTCTTTGTTGTGCGAAAAGTTGGATACTGGGTCCATTAATTGTTAGTGGTCCTGTAAACGTCATAAACGCCCTCAATCCCCCGCACCGCACCAAGGACTGCATCTAAATGAGTGGCATCTGCCATTTCAAAAGTAAAGCGAGAAAATGCAGTTCGATCTTTTGAGGTGCTAACTGATGCGCTCAAAATATTTACATGTTGTTCAGACAGTGTTCTAGTGACATCTGCAAGTAGAGAGGCCCGATCAAGTGCTTCCACTTGAATATTTACAAGAAATACAGATGATGCTCCCAATCTCCATTTAACTTTTACCACTCGATCCAATTGGTGTTTCTCTAGGTCGGATGCATTTGTGCAATCAGCTCTGTGGATCGATACGCCACTTCCTTTAGTAATAAATCCCATGATCTCGTCGCCTGGGACAGGAGTGCAGCAGCGTGCAAGTTTTACCAATACATCATCAGTTCCCTCGACATCGATAGCATTACTAGAGCGTCGTTGCACGGGAGCGCGGTTGAGGTAAACATCCATCGTTGGTTCAGGATGTGAATCTTCTGCTCCCAAAGATGCAACTAGCTTTTCTACTATGGACGATGCTGAAACATGTCCATCCCCTACAGCAGAGTAAAGACCATCAATATCTGAATACCTAAGATCGTGTGCCAGTTCAAGTAATGAATGACCTGCAAAAATCTTTTGTAGGGGCAAGCCAGCTTTACGCATCTGACGGGCTATTGATTCTCTTCCGGCATCAATCGCCTCTTCGCGTCTTTCCTTGCTAAACCAAGCCTTTATTTTTGAACGAGCTCTCGGACTTTGTACAAAGTTCAACCAATCTCGACTTGGTCCTGCATTCTCACTCTTGTTAGTAACAATCTCAACGACATCACCGTTAACCAAACGTGACTCAAGCGGAACCAATCGCCCATTCACCTTGGCGCCAGCACAACGTAACCCAACATCTGTATGCACAGAAAAAGCGAAGTCAACTGGAGTCGAGCCACCTGGCAAAGCGACAACATTGCCTTTGGGAGTAAAAACAAAAACCTCAGGAGAACCTAGATCAAAACGTAATGCTTCTAGAAAATCTGCTGGATCTTCAGTCTCTTTTTGCCACTCATGAAGTTGGCGAAGCCATAACAACTCCGGCGAAGAATTATTGTTATCCGGTCCTTGCTTGTATTTCCAGTGAGCCGCAATTCCAAGCTCGGCCCTTGCATGCATATCGTTTGTACGAATCTGAATCTCTATCGCTTTGCCTGTTGGCCCAATAACAGTTGTATGGAGGGATTGATAAAGATTGAACTTTGGCATGGCGATGTAGTCTTTAAAACGACCTGGTACCGGACTCCAGCGTGCATGGATCGAACCCAGAACGGCGTAACAATCGCGAACATCATTTACAAGTACTCGAATACCGACTAGATCATAGATCTCATTGAACTCGCGTCCCCGAACAACCATTTTTTGATAAACAGAGAAAAAGTGTTTCTGCCTCCCAGTTACTGTTGCCTCGATATGATCCTTTAAAAGGTCCGCCTGAACAGTTTTTATCACTTCTGCTGTTAATTTTTCTCGGGACGGAGAACGCTCTGCTACTAATCTTGAAATCTCTTCAAACTTTTTAGGCTCTAGTACTTCAAAGGATAGATCTTCTAATTCCCATTTAATGGCATTCATTCCAAGACGATGTGCAAGGGGTGCATAAATGTCTAAAGTTTCACGCGCTTTTCTTTCAGCAGATTCAGGTGTGACATATGCCCAAGTACGAGCATTGTGTAATCTGTCAGCAAGTTTAATTACTAACACCCGAATGTCTCTAGACATTGCAATGACCATCTTGCGCACGGTCTCTGCTTCAGCGGTTGGCCCATAGGCCAGTTTGTCTAGTTTTGTTACACCATCGACAAGATTTGCTATCTCCTCGCCAAACTCTGATCGCATTTGATCAAGTGAGTACTTTGTATCTTCAACCGTGTCATGCAGTAATGCCGCAATAATTGTTGCTGGATTAAGTCCCAAATTCGCAAGAATCTCGGCCACCGCAACCGGATGGGTAATGTATTCCTCACCTGATTTGCGAAGTTGTCCTTCGTGGGCATCCCTAGCAACTTCAAATGCGCGTGTTACGTCCTCAGCATTAACCGAGGCATGATTTTCTTTGAGCGCACTGATAAGTGGTGCAATCAAAGTATCCACAAGAATCCCTACTTACGACCCTTGCGCTTTGGTTGATTGCGAGGTCCTCGACCAATAATCGAAGTTGTTGATCCCTGCACTGCAGAAGATGAAACTACTCCACCTGAACGAGCACTTACTCGCTTTGCTAATGCCTGCATAGCAGGTTCTCTTTCGCGCAGCGATGCCAGAATCGGCGGCGCGATAAAAATTGATGAGTAAGTACCAACGATTAGACCAATAAACAAAGCTAGTGACAAGTCCTTCAAAGTTCCTGCACCCAATAAACCGGCACCAACAAATAAAATTGCAGCAACAGGCAAGAGCGCAACGATGGAAGTATTTGCCGAGCGAACAATTGTCTGATTGACCGCAAGATTTACTGCCTGAGAGTAAGTCTTGGTTGAAGAGGCTGTAATCGACCGTGTATTTTCCCGAACCTTATCGAAGACAACAACGGTGTCATACAGTGAATAGCCTAAAATGGTTAGGAATCCGATCACAGTTGCTGGCGTGACATCAAAGCCAACTAACGCATAAACACCAACAGTAATAAACACATCGTGTAAGACTGCGACAATTGCAGCAACCGCCATTTTTGGCTCTAACGCCATTGCCAAATAAATCATGATTACAAAGAGAAAACCGAAGAGTCCGTATAGGGCTTTTCTAGTAATTTCTTCTCCCCATGAAGGTCCAATAATCTGTGTATCAATAGTTGCAACGTTGACTGAAAAACTGGCAGCAAGTGCGTCTTGGACAGCATTATTTGCTTGACTATCAAGTGATCCAGTTTGAACTCTCACTTTGTCATCACCAATTACTTGAACGATTAGTTCTCCGTCAATACCTGCCGACTGAACTGCAGAACGAGCTTGCTCAACTGATGGTGAGTTAGTGGTCACCGTGAAAGAAGATCCGCCCTTGAACTCGATGCCAAGATGTAAGCCCTGTACCGCAAGTGATCCAATGGAGACCAGAATGAAGAGAATCGACACTGCATACCAGCGACGTCGCTTACCAATGAACTCAACAGAAGTTTCCCCACGATAGAGGCGACCACCTAAACCTGAAAACTTTGACATCCTTATGCCTCCTTCGTGGTTGGCATACCGAGACTCTTGCTCGAGAAGCCAGATAAACGATGACCTGAATTAAAGAATTTCAGTCGCGACACAACAACCAATGCCGGTTTTGTGAAAGCAAAGATAATGATGAGGTCAATAACAGTTGTCAGACCAAGAGTAAATGCAAAGCCTCTTACGCCTCCTACTGCGAAGAAGTACAGAAGCACTGCAGCGATAAGAGAGACAAAGTCTGCAATCAGAATAGTTCGGCGGGCTCTAACCCAGCCGGTTTCAACTGCCGTTCGAAGAGAGCGACCCTCTCGCATCTCATCTCGCACGCGTTCAAAATAAACGATAAATGAGTCAGCAGTGACACCGATTGCAACAATTGCACCCGCAATACCTGCCAGAGTCAATGTGAATCCAATCCACTCACCCAGAAGCAAGAACGACAAGTAGAGGATTAATCCCGCTATCGCTAATGATCCAACTGTTACAAATCCCAATACTCGATAATAGGCAAGCGTGAACAAAACCACAAGAATCATACCTAAAGCTCCAGCTAGCAATCCTGCTTCCAATTGATCGGCACCTAACGTTGGAGATACCTGTTGAACCTCACCACGATCAAATGCAAGTGGAAGAGCGCCGTACTTCAAAACATTTGCTAAGTCTTTGGCCTCTAATTGAGTAAAGCTTCCAGTAATTTGAGCAGTTCCTGAAGGAATCGCTTCATTGATACGTGGGGCAGAAACAACCAAACCATCTAGAACAATTGCCAACTGGTTGTTTGGTTCTGGAAGTGAAGTGACACGAGAAGTCACAGCTGCAAATGCTGATGTGCCCTCGCTATTAAAAGTTAAACTAACAAACCATGCACTTCCAGACTGTGGATCAATTCCGGCTGATGCTTCTGAAATTTGACGTCCCAAAACTTCTGCAGGTCCAAGAATATATTTTGTTAAACCAGCTCGATCACAAGCAACTATTGTTTGAGTAGGAAGATCGGTTCCAGTTCCTTGGCGATTTTCGGCCAATGAGCAGTCAAATGAAGCGAACTGGGCATTTAACTCAGGAGTAACTCCAGCAACTGGTGTTGCCGTCGGATCTACAACTGAAGATGCACCGGCTCCCGTGGCGAGCACTTGGCGAAAACGAAGTTCTGCAGTCTGGCCTACTAAATCAACTACACGTCGACCAGTATCTCCAGGAACTGAGATAACAATCTGGCGACTTGTTCCAGAACCCTGTGCCGCAACTTCAGATTCGGCAACACCTAAGGAGTTAACGCGCTGTCGAATTATGGCAACAGCTTGATCAATTGCCTCATTAGTAATGGTTCCCTCATCACCTGGTGCAATTCGTGGTTGAAGAGTTACCGAAGTTCCACCACGTAGATCTAGACCTAGCTTTACTGAAGTAGCACCCTGAACAAAAACAAGACCTGTCATCGCTACTATGCCCAGCGCCAAAATAGCTAAAGTTCTAACTGGCCGGCTGGACGTCTTAATCGGTTTATTTGTAGTAGACATAAGCGCAGAGTCTAGGCGTCAGGGGCAGGTAAGTCGAAAAGCGTGGAAATTTCCGCAGGAGGAGTTCGCCCAATGTGAAGCCAACCCTGGGAAGTTGCCACTCGACCACGTGGTGTTCTGGCCATAAATCCATTACGGACCAAGAAAGGTTCGGCTACAGACTCAACCGTTTCAATCTCCTCACCAACGGCTATGGCAAGTGTCGAAAGACCGACTGGTCCACCATTAAACCTTTCTATCAGCGCAACTAGAACTGCGCGATCGAGGCGATCGAGTCCGAGTTCATCAACCTCGTACATTTCTAAAGCCGCCTGAGAATCTGAAAGGGATATTTTCTTGCTCCCATTAACTTGCGCAAAATCGCGAACACGGCGAAGTAAACGGTTTGCAATTCGTGGAGTCCCTCGAGATCTTCCGGCAACCTCGATGACTGCCTCTTTATCAATCGCAATCTTTAACAACTCAGCACTTCGAGAAATTACTTGCGCAATATCAGCTTCCTCATAAAAATCTAGATAGGCGGTAAAACCAAATCGATCCCGCAAGGGACTAGGCAATAGTCCTGCGCGAGTTGTTGCCCCCACTAATGTGAAATGCGGCAACTGCAAGGGAATGGCCGTTGCACCAGGACCCTTACCAACAATCACGTCAACTCTAAAATCTTCCATCGCCAAGTAGAGAAGTTCTTCAGCCGGCCTAGGTAATCGATGAATTTCATCAATGAATAAAATCTCACCCTCAACAAGTGATGAGAGAATTGCTGCTAAATCACCAGCGTGTGTAATTGCAGGTCCACTTGTTAATCGAATAGGCGTAGCCATCTCACTCGCAAGAATGAGAGCTAAGGTCGTTTTACCTAATCCCGGTGGACCAGAAAGTAGAATGTGATCGGCGGGAGAATTTCTGTGTCTGGCCGCAGTGAGCAATACATCTATCTGATCTCTTACTCGCTTTTGCCCAATAAAATCCTTAAGAGTTTTGGGGCGAAGGGCTAGCTCTAAGGCAGACTCATCTTTAGTGACATGAGAAGTCATTAAACGATCCTCAGCCACGAGAACTCTTTCCGCTGGCCAACGCCATTCTTAATAACTCACTTAAGTCCTTTGTTGATGCATCAATTCCCTCTGAAGATAGTGTTGCGATAACTTCTGTGATCGCACCATCAGCCTCCTTTGGAGAAAAACCAAGGGAAGTTAAACCACTTACAAGTTTTTCGCGCCACACTGGTTGATGACCCTTATAGGTTTGATTATTTGATAGATCACTGAGCTTTCCCTTAAGTTCAAGAATTAAACGCTGCGCACCTTTGCGACCTATCCCTGGCACTTTCTCAATAACTGCAATCTCTTCTTGTGAAATTGCTCGTGCTAAATCTTCAGGTGACATCGCCCCCACGATTGACATTGCAACTTTTGGTCCAATCCCAGAGACTGTTTGAACCAGTTCAAAAAGTCCCTTTGCTTCATCAGTGAGAAAACCATACAAAGTCAGTGAGTCTTCACGAACCACTAGCGAAGTAAAGAACTGTTGCTGTGAACCCAAAGTTATCTGCCCTGTTGTTGAAGGAGTCAGAATTAGGCTTAATCCAACTCCACCAACCTCGACAATAGCTCTATCGCTTGTAAGTGATCGAACCGTTCCAGTTAAAGATGAAATCATCTGGATCGTAATTTCTTGAGACGAATTTTTTCTGCAGCTAAGGCTTGATTAACTTTGTTGTTGCCACCACCGCGCCAGATATTACAAATTGCTAGGGCAAGGGCGTCAGTGGCATCTACTGGCTTAGGGATGCTTTCAAGGTTGAGAAGCTTTTGAACCATTGTTGCAACCTGCACTTTATTGGCACGTCCATTTCCCGTTACTGCAGCTTTCACCTCTGATGGAGTATGCATCACTACTGGGATTCCAGATTTTGCGGCAATTAGAAGCGCGACTCCGGCAGCTTGACCGGTTCCCATAACTGTTCGCACATTGTGTTGAGAGAAGACTCTCTCAACTGCGATCACATCAGGTTGCCAAAGATTTACCCATTGTGAAAGTTCACGATCCAACTCAAGCAGTCGGTGTTCTAGTGCAAGGTCTGTGCCTGTAAGAATAACCCCAACTTCAACTAGTGAAAGTGGAGAGCCAATTGCACCCTCAACAATTCCGACACCACAACGAGTAAGACCGGGGTCAACGCCCAAAACTCTCATTGTGTTCCTCACGCTTTCGTCGCTGGATTAAAGGTTAAAGCCTAAGGTTGTTCAGAAAGTCCTTATCCGAGGCTCGCCATAACCTCATCAGAAACATCAAAGTTGCTATAGACATTCTGCACGTCATCGAGCTCTTCTATTGCATCAATGAGTTCAAAAACCTTAGCTGCGCCCTCTGCATCCAAGGGAATACTCATGGAAGGAAGAAATGAAGAATCCGCAGATTCATAATCAATTCCGGCTGTCTGTAGCGCCTCACGAACTGGAACCAAATCGACTGGTTCGCTAACAATCTCGAATGCCTCACCTAAATCATTAACTTCCTCAGCACCGGCTTCCAATACTGCTTCAAGAATAGAATCCTCAGATAGTGAACCATCTTTTTTCACAATGATTACACCTTTGCGATTAAAAAGATATGAGACTGATCCTAAATCAGCCATCGAACCGCCATTTCGAGTGACTGCAACTTTAACCTCTGATGCGGAGCGATTTCGATTATCAGATAAGCATTCAATCATGATTGCAACGCCATTCGGGCCATAGCCCTCATACATAATTGTTATCCAGTCTTTTGCGCCAGCTTCTAGACCGGCGCCACGCTTTATCGCACGTTCAATGTTGTCAGCCGGCATAGAGGACTTTTTAGCTTTTGCAACAGCGTCGAAAAGTGTTGGATTGCCATCCATATCTGCGCCACCATTTCGTGCCGCTACTTCAATCGCACGAATCTGCTTTGCAAATACCTTTGCACGACGGCTATCGATGATTGCCTTTTTATGCTTGGTTGTCGCCCATTTGGAATGGCCTGACATTGAAACACCTCAATTTCACAATTGCGAATATGTGCTTACTGTACCTTTTTCAGAGCCGGGCGTGCCACTTGATCCACAAAATATTGATGAATCCGATGATCACCGGTTAGTTCTGGATGAAAAGAAGTAGCCAAAAGAGTTCTTGATCGCACTGCCACAGGATGGGATTTCACCGTTGCTAAAACTTCTACTTTCGGTCCTACTTGCTCAACCCAAGGAGCACGTATAAACACAGCTCTGAGTGGCTCTGGAAATCCATCTCTAAACTCGATCTCTGTTTCAAAAGAGTCCACCTGTCGACCAAAGGCATTTCTGCGCACGACAATATCTAAACCACCGAAAGTTTTTTGGTCCTTAGTTGCATCCAAAATCTCATCGGCAAGCAAAATCATTCCAGCACAGGAACCATAGGCTGGCATACCTGATGAGATTCGAAATTTAATTGCATCAAATATTCCAAATGTTTGAGCAAGGTGGGCGATCGTTGTTGATTCTCCCCCAGGAATAATCAATGCATCAGCTACTGCAAGTTCTTCGTTGTGTCTGACCGGAAATACATCCACTCCACACGCAATGAGGGCGTTTAGGTGCTCGCGAAAATCTCCTTGCAGAGCAAGCACTCCAACCTTCATTTTAGAGTTAGTTACCAGCCGCGCTCTGAAAGACGGTGCGGTGCTGGTAAATCAGCAACATTGATTCCAACCATCGCTTCACCCAAACCACGAGATGCATCTGCGACTACTTTTGGATCATCCCAAAACGTTGTTGCCTTCACACAAGCTGCAGCTCTTTGTGCTGGATTTCCAGATTTAAATATTCCTGAACCAATGAAAACACCATCAGCGCCCATCGCCATCATCAATGCAGCATCGGCGGGAGTAGCAATCCCGCCAGCCGTAAAGAGCACAACAGGAAGCTTTCCAGTCTCTGCAACTTCCTTAACTAATGCATATGGTGCTTGGAGTTCTTTTGCCGCGACATATAGCTCATCTTCGCGAAGTGAAGAAAGTCGCCTGATCTCCCCGCCAATTTTTCTCATGTGCATCATTGCATTGGAAACATCACCTGTGCCTGCTTCACCTTTTGAGCGAATCATTGCGGCGCCTTCATTAATGCGTCGAAGAGCCTCTCCCAAATTTGTTGCACCACAAACAAATGGCACAGTGAAATTCCACTTATCAATGTGATTCTCATAATCAGATGGCGTCAAAACCTCTGACTCATCAATGTAATCAACATTGAGTGACTGCAGAACTTGTGCTTCGACGAAGTGACCGATGCGTGCCTTTGCCATCACAGGAATCGAAACACTTGCTTGAATTTTTTCGATCATGTCTGGATCCGACATTCGCGCAACTCCACCTTGCGCACGAATATCTGCTGGCACTCGCTCTAATGCCATGACAGCAACAGCTCCTGCGTCTTCGGCGATTTTGGCTTGCTCGGCATTAACGACGTCCATGATTACGCCGCCCTTAAGCATTTCAGCCATACCGCGCTTGACGCGACCGGTTCCTGTTACTTCAGCCATCACGAATACTCCGCTTCCATCAAAAGTTTAGGTGCACATACTACTTTGCTTTAGATGTTGCTGGCGAGGCGAATTTAGGCTCACGATCGGTCAATGCAACCCAAACCTGACCTGGTGCAAATTTTATCTGATCTCCATTGGCTAAGGAGAATGTGGTCCCAGAACTAGCATCTTTTCGCTTCCATGTACCTGCAAAGCGTTTGCCATTGCGAAGTACATAAGCGCTTCCCTCTCCAATTGTTTCTGAAAAGGGTGTTACTCCCCCAAATTTATCGCCGAACTCAGATGGTGTAATTGAAACCATCTGAATAACTAGAGTTGTGGGTCCCAATATGATTCCTGATTCTGCGCTATTTACCTTTCCGTTATGAGATAAAAACCAACGCTCTTCAGATGAAGACCACGTCGCTTTATAGGTGGCAGATGGCCAGTCGATTACAACTTCATCCGTCAATAAACCATCTTTAGGCTCATCCCCAAAAATGAAACCTACACTTCTTGCACTATCAATTGCATATTCTTTCTCTTTAATCCTTTCCATCAATAAATCTGCACGTAGAACCATTGCATATGGTTGATTGCGCATAGGGTCAGTTGTATAGATCGTAGGACTTTGGCGCTGGGCTCCTAAATCAAGAAGATTTGCCTGACCGATAATGGGTAATAATTTAGATTGAGCTCCACTGTAGGCAAATGCAACATTTCCGTACTGACTTAAAATATCAATGTCAGAAATTCGAGCACTGCGCACTGGTCCCACTCTTTGTGGAATCCGTGAAGAGAAAATCGCCATAAGACGCGTTAGTCCACTTTCAACTTGTTCGATGTAGACAACGTCAGCGTCCTCAATTCCTATTTGTGGATGTGCTGGATTTGTATCATCAATTTTGACTGCAAGTACAGGACCATTAATACCCTCCCGGCCACTGAGCACATTTGTCGCCGCTTTCTCAGGTAGAACTTTTTCAATGACCGCGCAACCACTTAGCGTCATAGTGGCAGCTAACAAAAAGAGTATTGGTTTTTTAAAGTACATCGGCTTCAAATTCATAAGTGACAGGTAGAGGCGCATTTCCCGCTAAACGAAATGTTCGTACAACATATTTGCGCCTTAGCATCTGCGAGCGACTGACAGCGTCAGTGTGAATTGCAATTGCAACACGAATTTTATCCGTAAGTGCCGAAAGCTCTGTAAGAAGTTGGCTATCTGCCGCCGTTGCAAGATGTCTAGAGTCTTCTAAAAGTAAACCTAATGCACCAGATAAACCACTTTCAGCATTAGATCTGTATTGAATAGAAGCATCACGAGCCTGATAAGCAGCACCCGTTAGCAAGAGAGAAGATGCGGGATCTGCGATATCACTGTGGGCTATTTCCAATGCAACTGCAGCCCTTTTCTGCAAGAGCACATCAAGATTTGCCCAACTGTTATCTACGCGATGGTGCAATCGATCTAATCTTCTTGCTAGAAAAGTTAGATACCAGATTACAAACAAGACAAAGATGATTGTGGGTAACAGATACCTCATGGCTTCTCCTCTTTCGAAAGGAATCTACTCCATGATCTAGAGTCCTGAGCAACTCGGACTTTGGAGCCACCGACCATTGACATTTCATATACAGAATAAATCTGTTCAGCAACAACCGACCAATCAAAAACTTGAGCGTGATCCTTACCTGATTTTGCAAGTTCCAATCTCTTGTCTTTATTTCGAAGTAGGTCAATTACTACTTTTGCTAACTCCGTTGAGTTTTCAGATTCAAAGAGAGCGCCAAATTGGCCATGACCTAACAAATCATCAAAGGCTGGGATGTCACTTGCAACAACACATGCCCCTCCAGCTAAGGCCTCGGCAACAATAATTCCAAAAGATTCGCCGCCAGTATTAGGAGCAACATAGAGTGCAACCGATGCCATGAAATCTGCTTTATCAGATTCAGATATCTTTCCAAGAAACTCAAAACGTGTTCTTAATTGCGGATCAATACTTTTGATTGCCTCTTCCGGATCTCCAGGGCCTGCAACAAATACTTTGACATCTGGTGCAAACCTAGAGATTACTGGCAGTGCATCGATTAGAACACTTAAACCTTTTCTCGATTCTTCAAAACGTCCAATAAAACCAATGGTGTTACCTTGCCACTTACTTTGTGGTGATCCGTGCATGTATCGAGAGGCATATATCCCGTTGGGAATTACCACTGCGTCTGTATCCAAATGATCCGTAAGAGTTAATCGAGCTGCCTCTGAGACTGCAATACGTGCCGAAAGCTTTTCAATAGCCGGTTCTAAGATGGGACCTATCGCAAAAATGATTTTCTGATGTTTTGCGGCTGCATGAAAAGTTCCAACCATGGGTCCCTCTGCCGCCCAACATGCAAGCAAAGATATAGAGGGTATTGCCGGTTCATGCAGGTGTAGAAGATCAAAATTTCCTTCAGCTATCCAGCTTCTAACCCTTGAATATGCAACTGGTCCAAAAAGAATTCGTGCTACCGCTCCGTTATAAGGTATTGAAATTGGTTTTCCGGCATTAACAACATAAGAAGGTAGGAGTGCATCTTCAGATGCGGGTGCTAGTACAGAGACATCATGACCTTGTGCGATTAAGTACTCTGCAAGATCTCTGACGTGATTTCCTACACCGCCAGGAGTGTCCCAACTATAGGGACATACAATTCCAATCTTAAGTAATTTACTCAGCATCACCGACGCTCCTTGAAATCGCCATCTGTCCAAATTCTTTGCAACATATGCCAATCTTGTGGATTATTTCGTATGCCTTCTTCAAAATGTTTTGCCGTCATTGAAACAATCTCATTGACGCGATCCTTATCTTCACCTTCCGATGGAATCAATACATCCTTAAACTCCACATGAATTCCTGTTGGTGTGTATGAAACAAAAGCAGTAATCAATGGTGCTTGAGTCTGTAAAGCCAGAACTGCCGGTCCTGCTGGCATTCTTGTAGGCCCATCAAAGAACTGAACTTCAATTCCAGATTTGGAAAGGTCTCGATCGGCAACGAGTGCAACTAGGTGACCCTCGCGCAATCTTGTTGCCAGTACCCCGATAGTTTGACTATCTAAAGGCAAAACTTCCATTCCCATGTCTTGTCGATACTTAAGAAATTTCAAAAATAACTTCTCTGGCTTCAATCTCTCTGCCACAGTAACAAGGTGAATTCCTTTCGCGCAAAAATATGCCCCTGCGTGATCCCAATTTCCGGCATGTGGGAGAGAAACAATTACACCCGTTTTGGCCGCAATTGCATCCATCATGAGGTGTTCATTTGTAACGCTTACAGTTCCTTGCACTCTTTGTATTGACCAATCTGGGAACCTAAAGGTATCGATCCAGTAACGCATATTTGAACGCATGGCATTCTTTAAAAGAATATCAAGATCTGAATCACTTATTGAACCCTGAGTGCGAGAGAGATTGCTGCGAAACCTTGCAACGCTTTTGCCGTTTCGCTTCACGAGGTAATCGCCTAATGCATAGGCAATGTTGTATGCAGTTTTCTCTGGCAGCCAACGAACTAAACGCCACCCAGCAAAATAAACTAAGGCTGAAAGATTTTCCTTCACGGTTAAATCGCCCGTTTAACGATAATCATCCGTTGAACAACTGTGAAAGAACCGAGCAAAGCAAGTGACCACATTCCAACCGCAAGAACGTGTGGAACTCCCAAACCTTCAAAACCTATTGCGGTCAATGCAATTATTAATCTCTCGGTTCGCTCAGCTAGTCCACCTGAACATTCAATTCCTAGTGACTCTGCCTTCGCCCTTACATAAGGAACAAGCATTCCCGTTAATAAGGCGACTAGAACCACAGAAGTTAGTCTGTCATCTTCCTGAATTAGATAAAGACTTACACCGACTAATATGGCCGAATCTGTAACTCGATCGATTGTGGAGTCTAAGAATCCTCCCCACCTACTTGAGCCAGCTTTTGAAATTCGGGCCATAGTTCCATCAAACAAATCACTGAGCGCTGCAAGTGAGATGACTATTGTTCCAAGAAGAAACTGACCTTTAGGATAAAAATACAAAGCTGCGGCAACAACTGCTATTGCTCCAGTCCATGTAACGGCATTTGGTGTTATGCCCAATCGCAGGGCAATTGAGGCTACGGGTGTGATAACTCTCGTAACAGCCGGCTTGATCTTTGCACTAATCATCAAGGGACATCGTAGGCTGACCCAGTGCAATCTTTGAACACCAAAATAGGAATTCACGTGTATGGCCACGAGAGCGCAGACCCGCATAGCGTGGCCAAAGCGTTTTCAGGAACCTACTCCCAAGAGCCTCACAGTCAGAGCGATCTTGCGATCTTTGCCATAAACCCAGCAACAGGAATAGACCAGCAAACAATTGAGAATTGGCAAGCCTTAGATGAATTTCAGGTTCCTCGAATAGTTGTCGTTACACAGTTAGAAAAATCAGAGGCTGATTTTGATGATGCGGTAATGCTTGCAAATAGAGTATTTGATCAATTGATAACTCCATTCTTAGTCCTTCACGATGATCTAGGAATACCAGTAGCTTTGATCAGTCTGGCAGATTTGCAGATCATTGATTACTCAACAACTCCCCCAACGATCACCAATAGTGATGATGAGCACCAAACACTGGTTCAAGAGTTTCGGGAAGAATATTTAGAAAAATTTACATCCGATGGAGAAGGTTCATTTGCTGCTGGTCTGCAATTTCCAGCAATTCCGCTTTGGATAGATAAAGGTATAGGCGTTGATAAGGTCAATGATCTAATAAAACAACTTGCTGTTTAACTACCAGGCAGCTGCTATTTCGTCTCTCGTTAGAGCAAGCAATTGAGGCATCACTTTAGTTTTTCCTATTATTGGCATGAAATTTGCATCGCCTCCCCAGCGGGGCACGACATGTTGATGAATATGCTCGGCTATTCCTGCGCCCGATACCTCACCCTGGTTCATTCCAAGATTAAAACCTTGTGGCGAAGAAACCTTTCGAATCACATTCATGGCATGTGATGTAAGTTGGGAAATCTCATTGCGTTCTTCATCTGTTAATTGCGTTAAGTCAGCCACATGCCGGTTTGCACAGATCAATAAGTGTCCCGGATTGTAAGGATACAAATTCATAACAACGTATGCCGTTACGCCTCTAAAAACTACTAGACCTTCCTCATCGGGTTTAGCAGGTATTTCGCAAAAAGGGCAGGTGACTAAGTTCCCGGGTAGTGGACGGTTTTCACCTTTTAGATATTCAAGACGGTGTGGCGCCCAAAGTCTTTGCCAACCATCTGGCATTCCCCCGCCCGTGATTTCATTGCTCACGGATTAAACCTGTGTACGTTCTTTGATTACTTTTTTTATTTCTACAATTGCATCAGCGATAGGAATTCCATTTTTCTGATCGCCATTTCTATATCTAAATGAAACCGCTCCAGCTGCCTGATCTTCTTCACCGGCAATAACCATAAATGGGATCTTTTGCATCTGTGCATTTCGAACTTTCTTTTGCATGCGATCATCGGATGCATCAAGATCGGCGCGAATACCGGCTTTGCGCATAGTTTGTATGACCTCACCCAAATAATCAGCAAAACTATCTGCAACCGGTATTCCAATAACTTGCACCGGTGCGAGCCATGGTGGAAATGCGCCACTGTAATGTTCAGTTAAGACGCCGAAGAATCTTTCGATAGAGCCAAACAAGGCACGGTGAATCATAACTGGGCGTTGTCTTGTTCCATCACTTGCTGAATATTCAAGTTCGAATCTTTGCGGCAGTTGAAAATCAACTTGGATCGTTGACATCTGCCATGTACGACCGATCGCATCTTTTGCCTGAACAGAAATCTTAGGTCCATAAAAAGCTGCGCCACCTTCATCTAAAACTAACTCTAAATTCTGTGCATTGGCCGCTTTGCGCAACGCTTCGGTCGCTTCAACCCAATCGGATTCCTCTCCTACGGATTTTTCAGGATTCTTGGTAGAAAGTTCCAAATAGAAGTCAGTGAGTCCATAGTCGCGAAGTAGATTGAGTACGAACGTTAAGAGTGAATCAAGTTCACCAACCATTTGCTCTTTAGTGCAGTAGATGTGCGCGTCATCTTGAGTAAAGCCTCTAGCCCTCGTAATTCCGTGGAGAACACCTGATTTTTCATAGCGATATACCGTTCCAAATTCAAAGAGCCTTAATGGAAGTTCTCGATATGAGCGACCTCTTGCCTTGTAGATCAAATTGTGAAACGGGCAGTTCATCGGCTTCATAAAATATTGTTGGCCGGCTCGTTTGATCGTTCCATCTGGATTGTGTTCTTCATCTAAAATCATGGGTGGATACATTCCATCGGCATACCACTGCAGATGACCAGAGGTTTCAAACAATGCAGCTTTTGTTAAATGTGGTGAATAAACAAAGTCGTAGCCTTCTTCCTCGTGTCTTAGCCGTGAGTAATCCTCCATGGCCCGGCGAATAATTCCACCCTTAGGGTGAAAGACCGCCAAACCAGAACCAATTTCTTCAGGAAATGAAAACAAATCAAGCTCGTTTCCTAAACGTCGATGGTCTCTTTTTTCAGCTTCTGCCAGGAACTCTAAATAAGCATTCAACTCATCAACAGATGGCCATGCAGTTCCGTATATACGCTGCAACATTGGATTTTTTTCAGAACCGCGCCAATATGCCGCAGCGGTTCGCATCAGTTTAAAAGCTGGAATTAGCTTAGTAGATGCCAAATGTGGACCCCTGCAAAGATCGCTCCACACAGGATTTCCATCTCTACCTAAATTATCGTAAATCGTTAATTCGGCGCCGCCAACTTCAACCGATGCCTCTTCACCTGCCGGTCCTTTAATTCCAATTAATTCGCATTTAAACGGCTCATGCGCTAACTCTTTAAGCGCATCTTTCTCAGTGGACACACGTCGGCGAAAGCGTTGACCCTCCTTGATGATTTTTCTCATCGCACTTTCAATTTTGATCAGGTCATCAGGATTGAAATTCTCTTGTGGGTCAAAGTCATAATAGAAACCATCTTTGATTGGGGGACCAATTCCCAATTTTGTGTTTGCAAAAACCTCTTGAACAGCTTGTGCCATAACGTGCGCTGTTGAATGTCGAAGAACAGCAAGGCCATCTTCTGAATTGATCGAGACGCCTTCGACCACATCTCCTTGAGATAGCTCAGTCCAAAGATCTTTTAAGACACCATTAATACGCGCCACAACAATCTCTTTGTTCTCGGCAAAGATATGTGTCGGGCGTTGATCGGCTTCAACATTGACCGAAACGCCGTCAACGGTAATCGCAATCGTGGGCATGTGATTAGCCTACCGAAGTCCTCAGGGCCATCGCTTCGATTTCGCGCTTGAAATCCAAACTTTGTACTAGTTCTCTTGCATCAATTGACTCTATTGGCTGCGCAATACGAAGACTACCAATCAAAAAAGCTGACTCAATATCTTTGATCTCTGAGGCATCAATACTTCGGACACCGACATCAAAGTTCTCTATGACTAGGGCTCGAACAACTCCCGGCAACGCCCCATCAGATAGTGGTGGAGTCCACCACGAATCGCCAATTTTGATGAGTAGGTTACTCACTCCAGCCTCGCTGACTTTGTTGTCAGGATTTAGAACTATTGCCTCATCAAAACCGTTGTTCTTTGAAAATTCTACAATTGAAATTCTATGATCATATGGAAAACGCTTTACTTGTGAGCCATCCGTTGGAACAGCTTGCGGATAGGTCATGATCTTTGCTGGAGCAGCTAACTCGGAATAAGCAAGATGCACAGCTAACCAATCACCGTTACTGCCAAATGACAAACGTAGTAGTCCAGGATCCTGTCTTTGTTCCTTGAGTAATAGTTCGACTCCTGAGCGCAAGGATGATTCGTCCGGTATCTTCGCGCCAACCGATGAAGCACTGTTTATAGCTCTGCGCATGTGCCTAGCTAAGGCCCAAGGCTTTGAATTAATAGTCTTAATCGTTTCAAAAATTCCAGTGCCAGGAAGCCAGCCCTTGTCATCACATACAGTTTGATGCTGATTTAGTAAATCTGCATTAAAAATTACTTTCACTTGATAACACCTCCAGCAATTTTTATGAGGCGATCAGCCTTTAAGACTGTCTCATTCCATTCTTCAAAAGGATCACTTGACCATGTGATTCCAGCGCCAGTTCCAAAATGAATTCCACGGTCATTCCAAAAAATTCGAATCGCAACAGATAATTCTGCATTATCTGCCTGCACCCACCCTAAGACACCACAGTAAGGACCTCGAGCAACTTCGTTCTCTCTGATCACCTGCGTTGCCGATGATTTAGGGGCACCACTTATAGAACCTGCCGGTGATAGACGCGCAAAAATTTCACTCCAACTAACGCCGTCTTTTAAGGTGCCATGTATATCGGAAACAAGATGCTGTAATCCCGGATGATCTTCACTTGATAAAAGCCTAGGAACCTCAACACTTCCGTTCTCACAAATTTGACCCAAATCATTTCGCATAAGATCAACAATCATTATGTTCTCAGCACGATCCTTGTGACCAAAAACGCCACCAGATGGTGATTGAGTCCCCTTGATTGGCGAAGTCTTGACATCATTACCTCTTCGTTTGAGAAAGAGCTCCGGTGATGCCGAGGCAATGTTTAGTTTCGGAATTTCCAAGTAGCACGCCCATGGCGAAGGGTTTTCTTTTAGTATTTTGCTAAATAATCCACGAAGTGAACTTACCTGGGAACTGTTACTTAAAATTCGACAGGCATTAACTTGATACACCCAGCCATCGGCAATTGATTGTCTAATTCGATCAACATAACCAACGTACTCGCTTTGATTTAAGGAACTTGTCCACTCTTGTCTGAGCGGTTCCCAGTTATGAGTTGGAAATTCTTTATCTTCTACTGTCGCAAACTTTGCTGCGATAAATTCACCTTCAAATGTCGTGCTCACTGCCCAAAAACCACCATCTGATAATGACGATGGGTCCGAAGCAATCTCAATTAAGTCTGTGGCTAATCTGCCTCCCATCCAAAAGAAGGCATCGTCATGTGAAGTGGACACAGGAGAACGCTAACGAATGCATCCCACTTTGGCGCTTAGGGCCCTCCTGCGATAGATTTAACTTCCTCGCGGACGTAGCGCAGTTGGTAGCGCGGAACCTTGCCAAGGTTCAGGTCGCCGGTTCGAACCCGGTCGTCCGCTCTGATAATCGCACCTCGGTCAAAAATTTTCATAGATTTTTGTCTACCAGCGATTTTTCTATGGTCGGGTGGCCGAGAGGCGAGGCAAGGGACTGCAAATCCCTCTACACGGGTTCAAATCCCGTCCCGACCTCCATACTTATATAAAGATTGAATGCAGGACAAACTGTTCTAGAGCTGAGGTGAACATCGTGCTTGATGATTCAAATAGACCTTGGGGGCGGTATGAAATTCTTCAAGAAAGCTCTGTCCATAAAGTTAAGTGCATCTATGTAAATCCTGGTGCCAGACTTTCATATCAACGACACCAAAAGCGGGCTGAACATTGGTTCATTGTTTCAGGTATCGCCACTGTTGTTCTTGATGGACAAAGATTTACAAAACAACCTGGAGAGACAGTAGATGTGGCCATAGGACAGTTACACCGCATTGGAAATGCTGGAGAAAAGGAATTAGTTTTCATCGAGATTCAAACAGGTACGTACTTTGGAGAAGATGACATTGAGCGTATTGAAGATGATTTCGCGCGATAAGCAGAAAAATTCTGGCTATCTGATCTAAATGCGCTGTTGTATAGTTTGACCACCGAGGACGATTGGCTCAGCGGTAGAGCACCACATTGACATTGTGGGGGTCACTGGTTCGATCCCAGTATCGTCCACCACCACTATAGTTTCCGAGCATGATTGCCTTTTCTTCGGGTCTTGCATCGGGTTTGGCTTTGATAATTGCAATTGGCGCCCAAAATGCATTCGTTATCAGGCAAGGTCTTCAACGCCAACATGTTCTGACTGTTGTTCTATTCTGCGCTATCTCAGATGCTTTATTAATCGCAGCCGGAACAGCAGGTCTTGGTAAAGCTATTGATTCAGCTCCTGGAGTCTTGGAGATTGTTCGTTGGTTTGGTGTTACCTACTTAATCTTCTTCGGTTTAAAATCTATACGATCAGCATTTAGGCATAATTCCCTCACCTTAGAGCAAGGCGCGGTTGTTTCACGAAAGAAGATAATCCTTACTGTTCTGGCTCTAACATTTCTAAATCCTCACGTTTATTTAGACACTGTTATCTTTCTAGGCAGCATTGCAAATCAATTCCCAGCCGAAAAATGGCTTTTTTCATCAGGTGCTATGACAGCGAGTTTCTTTTGGTTTTTCTCAATCGGATATGGTTCCACAATGGCTGCTCGGTTTATGGTTAAGGTAATATTCTGGAAGATTCTGGACCTGGCTGTTGCGGCAATCATGTTTACTCTGGCGGCATATCTAACCTTCTATAAGTTCTGAAAGATTACCGCTGAGTACAATCGATTTTCGCTAGGCTTCTCCAGTGAATAATTCCAACACTGCCTTCAGTTCTAAAGATTTCTCTAATTTTCTTGCCTCACGCAGAAGCACACGAGATTTTCTTCCCACTCCTGTCCCCCAAGAGATTCTTGATCAAATTCTTAAAGACTCTCTTACCGCAGCTAGTTGGTCTAACACTCGGCCATTCAAAGTTGCAGTAGCAACAGGGCCGACCCGCGATCGGATCAGTTCGGAGTTTTTATCTCGTTGGGCGGCCCTTTCTCGAATTTTGCGTAAAGGTTTCAAAAACAAACTTCGCATCATTTACTCTCGCTACGGGCTTCCTACGAGTAATCGAAGTATTGCTAGGCCATATCCAACAGAGCTCAAGCCGCGATCAGAACGAGTTGGTAAAGAGCTCTATGAGCTTTTTGGAGTGAAGCGAGGCGACAGAGCGGCGCGAGATCAACAATGGGCAAAGAACTATTCGTTTTTTGGTGCTCCCGTTGAATTGTTTATTTACATTCACAAAAGTCTTCACATCTACGCAGCATCAGATGCTGGTTTAATGATGTCAAACCTCATGCTCTCTGCCCACTCTCATGGTCTTGGCACTTGTGCCCAGGGCGCCGTAGCTGTTTGGGATGATGTGGTTCGTAAAGAGTTTGATATTTCAAAGGATTATCGGCTGCTCTGTGGAATAGCAATCGGCTATCCGAGTGACTCCCCTGTCAATGCCTTCCAAGCTCATAGAATTGATGTGAGCGAGATGGTGGTTTCTTCAAAGAATTTGTAGTCGCCGCAATTAGCCCTAACCAAGTAGTTTCCCTGACGGTTTCGAATGAAAAGAGGTGGCCATGACACGAGCTAAGGCTTTAGAGTGGAGTGGAGTTGTCACTGCAATTGTTTATTCGATGCTCATTGCGGCAAACATTGGAGCCGAATTTATTGGTTTCACGCTATTGCTCAGCTCATCGGTACTAATTGGAATTTGGGCAAAAATCAGTGGGCACAATGGAATTCTCTTTCTTCAATTCTTCTATGCAACCGCAGGAGTCATTGGAATGATTCGCTGGTTTAACTAACGTGACCCTTGCTGATTTGGGCTAGAGTTTGAATATGCAGAAAAAAGCGCAAACATCCGTTCCAATTCATCCCATTCTTACTGATCGTTGGAGCCCTCGATCCTTTGATCCCACAGCTTTGATTTCGACTGAAGATATGACAGCGCTTTTGGAAGCGGCTAGGTGGGCTCCTTCCTCATATAACTTCCAACCGTGGAGATTTATCATCTCAAGGCGCGGAGATGAAACTTTTCAAAAAATATGCGAGGCCATATCAGGATTTAATCAAGTATGGGCGCCAAATGCATCGGCGTTGGTAGCAGTCGTGGTTGAACAAAAGACTGAAGGTCATATCTATCCTCCGATTGCACTCTTTGATACAGGCTTAGCGGTTTCTCAATTGACAGTTGAGGCTCACCATCGAGGATTCATTGTTCACCAGATGATCGGTTTTGATAAAGAGAAAATGAATAAGTCATTTGGTATTTCCGGCCAGCGCGATTGCATTGTAATTCTAGCAATTGGTCGACAGGGACCGGCAGAAAATCTTCCTGAGGGGCAAGCAAGAGATCGAGAGCTGCTACCGCGTGAGCGCTTTCCACTTTCAGATTTAATCATTTCCGGAGATCTATAGTTTCGCACTTGTCTGTTGGTGGGCAAAAGCACAAGATTTGCATCCCAGATCTCCGCAGGCCAAATTTAAAAACACTGACTACTTTTGTTTGTTTGTAAGACTTTCTATGAAAGTCAACGAATTTTGAAAGATTAACTCCTGGTCATAATCCATGGTGGCTACGTGATAACTATTGACCAGTTCAATTCGATTCTTTTCAAGTGAACCAATCTCTCTCAAAATGATCTCTGTATTACTCACTGGCAGAGTGTGATCATCAACAGAATGAAAAAGTTGTAATGGAAGCTTTATCGTTGGGAGATTACGTCTTGTAATTCGCAGCATTTTAAGGAGTTGATGAACACCCCGGGTTGGAAGAGCGTCATATCCCCACTCGGTCATTCCGGGTCTCTTTATGTCATCTCCAACACTTTTTCGTAGCAACTGAAAGCGAGATAGAAAATATGCTAACTCGGCTGGAACTCCTCGAACATGAATCATTGGATTGACTAAGACAAGTCCGACGATATTTTTATTACCTCCACTGAAAGATGCTGCAACATTGAGAATCGTGCTACCGCCCATTGATAGTCCAATCAAAACAATTTGATCACATGATTTGGACATCTGTTCAATCTCAAAAATAACCTTTGCTGGCCACTCTTGCCATTTTACTTTGTTGAGGTTTTCAACTTTAGTTCCATGTCCTGGTAGCAACGGCACAGTTACGCAATAACCCTTTGAATTTAAAAACTCCCCCCAAGGGCGCATTGCAGCAGGTGAACCAGTAAATCCATGAACCAAGATGATTCCAATTCTTGAATTCTCACCGTGTCCTAAAGCAGCCCAGTCTGAAATCCAACCTTGTGGAGCACCGCTTATAGCCATGAGTTGAGAGTACGCCTAAATCATAATTTCTCTAACGCTTTAAATTGAAGTCACAATCTATTGCGCGATGTGTAGTTGTTGGCTGAGCGTTGCCCATTGGCGCACTAACTCTTTGGCCGCCCCTGAATCAACTGCTTCGGTAGCTCTTTCAAGCCCTAAAGCGATTCGCTCAATAAGATTCAAATCAACTCGCGCGTCATAAGCTGCAATTGCCGCAGCGGCGTTTAACAAAACCGCATCCCGAGACGCACCATGTTCACCATCAAAGATCGCAGTAGTTATTCCTGCATTATGAGAACCGTCGCCACCCCTTAAATCTGAGATCGGAGCACGGGAGATTTTTAGGTCCAAAGGATCAAACTGCTCAGATGAAATCCTTCCATCAGCCAGAGTTAGTACAGTCGTTGTTGTTGCAAGAGTTATCTCATCAATTCCATCGTCTCCCCTAAAGACAAAACCATCTACTCCTTTTTCTGCGAGAACTTGCGCCATCACCGGCATCATCTCCTTGTTAGCAACTCCAATTGCCGCAGCCTTTGGTTGTGCAGGATTAGCAAGTGGACCCAAAATATTAAAAACCGTTGGTAGGCCCAATTGTTTTCTTGCGGCGGCTGCAAAGCGCATAGCGGGGTGAAAAATTGGAGCAAAACAAAAGCCTATTCCTAGATTGGAAAAGGTTGTCTCAACAGCTTTTCCATCTAAGTTGATATTGATTCCAAGGTTTTCCAATAAGTCTGCTGATCCAGATTTTGACGAAGCGGCTCGATTGCCATGCTTAATAACTTTAACCCCTGCTGCAGCTGCAATGATGGCTGCAGTTGTAGAGATGTTTATTGTGTTTGCCCCGTCTCCACCTGTACCCACGGTATCGACGGCACGCTCGGTAATTGTTATTGGGCTGGCATATCTATACATCTGTGAAACCAGGGCGCTGATTTCCTCTGGTGTCTCGCCTTTAGCTTTGAGTGAAAGTAAAAACTTTTTAATCGTCTCGTCTGAACTCTGGCCAGTGAGAATTTCATTCATGCACCACTGAACCGACTTAACCGATAAATCGCGGCCAGAATCCAAAACTGAAATGTATTCCTGCCACTGAGAATCACTCATAGTTAAAGTTAAGCAGATGCTTGCGTTGCTCCGCGCAGTAGCTCCGCCGCAGTTTTTGCCAATGTGAATGGATCAATCGGATGGACTACCGATGCTTCTGCCATCGACCACGCCGCTAGCCAAGAGTCTTCCTGTCTTCCAGTGATAACTAAAACAGGAGGGCAGTTAAAAACTTCATCTTTTAATTGTCTTGCTACACCTAATCCACCTTCTGGGGAAGTCTCTCCATCAAGAATGAACAGGTCTGCTCTAAAGCCACCTGAGAGATTCTTGGTATCTATATAGGCCCGCATGGCTGGTGCTGTAGCAAACTCATGGAATTCATGTTCTGGAAGGTCTTTTGCCGCACGTTTTCCCAAAGCAGAAATCACCGAAGCGCGAACACTCGAATCATTTGAATAGACGATGATCTGTTTTTTCGATTCAGCCATAGGTAAAAGTCTATTGCCAGTAATGCCATGTTCGACCCATTTCTATTGTCCAAAAAACCTTCAAATACAGTGATCGGTTTCACCCAATCGGGCCTGAAATCGATGGGGTTTGAGGGGTAGCCAGGCAGACGGGAGCATCATTTTCGGGAATAATCTCCCCCATGACCAGCAACGTTGACCATCATAAGATCACTCGTCCCAACGCCGTAGCTGTCGGGACGATCGTCTGGCTCTCAAGTGAGTTAATGTTTTTTGCTGCACTCTTTGCAATGTATTTCACAATTCGCGCAGTCCAAGGCCCGGGTATTTGGGGCGAATCAACAACGCTTTTGGATCTTCCATTTGCAGCGTTTAACACAACAATTTTAGTTTTGTCATCGGTCACATGTCAGTTTGGAGTTTTCGCCGCAGAGCGTTTTCAAAATCGACGAACTGGAACGATTTTTCAAGTTAGCAAATGGGGAATGCGGGAATGGTTTGCTCTAACTGTTCTTATGGGTGGCTATTTCGTTTCTGGCCAGGTTTATGAATATGCAGTTCTGGTAAGTGAAGGCCTCACTCTTTCTTCTAATGCATATGGTTCTGTCTTTTATGTGACGACTGGATTCCATGGACTTCACGTTGTTGGCGGATTGATTGCATTTTTGATCGTGATGGTCCGTGTGTCAAAAGCACGCAGGTTCACAAGTCAGCAGGCAACAACAGCAATTGTAGTTTCTTATTACTGGCACTTCGTCGACGTTGTATGGATCGCTCTTTTCTCTGCGATCTATCTCATTAAGTAGCAAAGGAAAACTGTGAAACGGTTATCTCGATTTCGTCGCCATAAAGCGGCAGCACCACTTCTCTTGACTTTTGCCTTGCTTGGAATCGGTGGAACCTTTAGCGTTGCAAGTGCGACTACCGCTAACGAGACAAGCGCGGTTGAGCGTTCAACCTTGATTGAAGAAGGACGACAGATTTTCTTGAAGGGATGTTCTTCCTGTCACGGACTAAATGCAGAAGGTGTCTCTATCGCTCCATCGTTAATTGGAGTTGGCGCAGCTTCTGTTGATTTCCAAGTTGGAACAGGTCGCATGCCGATGGCAGATATGAGTACACAGGCCATGCGAAAGGCTCCTGTCTATGACGAAGAAGAAGTAGCAGCTCTGGCAGCATATGTTGCCTCCCTTGCCCCAGGTCCAGAAATTCCTGGCATGGAATTGCTCAACTTCGAAAGAGATGGAAGCACAGCCGAAGGTGGAGAGTTGTTTAGAAACAACTGCGCAATGTGTCACAACTTTGCAGGCCAAGGTGGCGCGCTCACTCAGGGAAAGTACGCACCAACAGTTATGGGTGTTCTTCCAAAACATATTTATGAAGCGATGGTTACAGGCCCACAGGCAATGCCAGTGTTTAATGACAAAACTATTACTCCAGAAGAAAAACTCTCAATCATCAAGTGGATTAAATCTGCAGAGGCTGAACCCAATCTCGGTGGTGCATCGCTTGGTCGCGTTGGTCCAGTTACAGAGGGTTTACTTGCATGGACTTTAGGGCTTGGTCTATTAATCGGTGTAGCTGTATGGCTTGCCACGAAGGCGAAGTAACTACATGAGCAGCCAACTAGAACCAAGTAAAGATCCAGGTCTGCCGGCTCACGTTCATCGCAAAACTGACACCGATCCAAAGGCTGCAGATCGCGCAGAACGACAAGTTGCCGCGATGTTTGGAATTTCGGCGCTAGGAACTGTTTTGCTTATTGTTTCCTATGTATTTATTCCAGATGATGTTTTTGTTTTCATCCCAATCATGGGTAATCAAAACGCGCACCAATTAGGTCTTGGCTTAGGTATGGCGATTGCGCTCTTCTTTATCGGACTGGGCGCTATTCATTGGGCAAAAACTTTGATGCCGGATCAAGAAGTTGTGATGCAGCGTCATGAGTTTCGTTCACCAGAGCAAGATCGAAAAGACTTTGTCGATACCGTCAAGGAAGGTGCTGCTAGTTCTGGTCTGGGACGTCGCTCACTCATTAAAAAATCGTTAGGGGCTGCTCTCGGATTGTCAGCCCTTTCCCCAATTTTACTGTTGCGTGATTTAGGTCCACTGCCTGGTCCAGAACAAAAAATGACCAATTGGAAATCTGGTACTTATTTGGTGACTGATCCTGGTGATCGCCGAATCAAAGCCTCAGATTTAGAGGTTGGTTCTGTGGCCCAAGTTATGCCCGAGTTTGCAGATCCCAAAGATCGTCATTTGGATGACATCGCAAAAGATGCGCTCTTACTCATTCGTCTACGGCCTTCAGAGTTCAACTTGGAACCTGATCGCCTTGCCATGACGCATGAAGGAATTATCGCCTTCTCCAAAATCTGTTCCCACATGGGCTGCGCAGTGGCTTTGTATGAACAAACAACCAAGCATCTGTTGTGCCCATGTCACCAATCCACATTTGATGTGACTCGCGCCGCAAAAGTGATATTTGGACCTGCGGCCAGACCACTTCCGCAGTTAGATATCACTGTGGACGGTGAGGGTTACCTCATTGCCCGTAAGCCATTTTCTGAACCGGTAGGACCTAGTTTCTGGGGGCGTGAAAAATAATGACAGTTGAAGCAAAGCTCGGCCAAGTTGCTAATTATGTTGATGAGCGAACAGGCGCTGCCGCATTCTTAAAGAAGAGTTTGAAGAAAGTCTTTCCTGATCACTGGTCTTTCCTTCTTGGTGAAGTCGCTCTCTACTCTTTTGTTATTTTGCTACTTTCAGGAACATTCTTAACTTTTTGGTTTGATCCTTCAATGCGCGAAGTTGTTTATGAAGGCTCATATCAACCACTTGAAGGTGTGAAGATGTCGGCCGCCTACGCCTCTGCATTACATATCTCATTTGAAGTACGCGGTGGTTTGCTAATGCGCCAGATTCACCACTGGGCAGCGCTAATTTTTATGGCAGCTATTGTTGCTCACTTGTTGCGAGTTTTCTTCACAGGTGCTTTCCGTAAGCCACGTGAAGGAAACTGGATCATCGGTGTTGGGCTACTAACTTTAGGAATTGTTGAAGGCTTCCTTGGATACTCTCTTCCAGATGATCTTTTGTCCGGTACAGGTATTCGAATCGCTGAAGCCATCATTCAAGCGATTCCAGTTGTGGGTTCCTATCTTTCATACTTTGCCTTCGGTGGAGTGTTCCCCGGTGAATTGTTTATCCCAAGAATTTACATAGTTCACGTTCTATTGCTACCCGGTGCTTTTTTAGCATTAATAACCGTGCACTTAATGTTGGTTTGGTACCAGAAGCACACTCAGTATCCAGGTCCAGGACGCACCGAGAAAAATGTTGTTGGTTACCCACTTATGCCTATGTATATGGCTAAAGCTGGTGGATTCTTCTTTATCGTCTTTGGTGTTACAGCTTTCCTAGGCGCCGTAGCTTCGATTAACCCGATTTGGCTGTACGGGCCATATACACCGGCACAAATTTCCGCAGGTTCACAACCAGACTGGTACATGGGTTGGCTTGATGGGCTTGTTCGTATGGCGCCACCGATTGAGACCTACTTTTTTGGATACACAATCTCCTGGAACATTTTAATTCCGGGATTGATTATTCCGGGAATTCTGTTTACAGGAATGGCTCTGTATCCATTTATCGAAAGCTGGATTACAGGCGACAAGCGCGAACACCACTTACTGGATCGTCCACGCAATGCTCCAAATCGCACAGCACTTGGCGCAATGTCACTTACCTTCATGTTGGTAACGCTGATCAATGGTGGAAATGACTTAATTGCAACGCACTTTGATCTCTCAATCAATCAAATCATGTGGGGCACGCGAATCGGAGTATTCGTACTTCCGCCACTTGCATTCATCATTACGAAAAGACTTTGCCTCTCGCTTCAAAGAGCAGACCGTGAGTTAGTGCTACACGGCCGCGAAACTGGTCGCTTACTTCGTATGCCAAGTGGTGAGTTCGTAGAAGTTCATGAGCCAATCTCTCCAGAGAAGGCATTTATTCTCACATCACATGAACAAATGCCAGCATTAGATCTACCTGCCGTTGACGCTCGAGGAGTTAAACGAGCCGGTGCCTTGAAGAATAAACTACGTGCGCGTTTGAGTAAAGCTAACGCAGAAGCAATTCCTAAAGTCTCAGCTGATGATCTCAAGGAGATCGAAAGCCACTAAGCGCGATTTACGATTCGCTTATTCTCTTGAGAGAAACGAGTGATTTCGCCATCCATTTTGGGTTATGTGCCATCGCACCTGTTTTCTTAAGCCACCATGTTGCAAATGCCGGAATATTGCTGGCATCGAAAGACTCCGTTACTTGTGTAGCGCCGTTGCCTAGATCTTGAAGTTCATACGTCCAAGTCCATTTCATTAGATGACACCATGAAATCTTTTTGCTCTCTTCAAAGGCGACAACGGTGTTCTTTATCCGATACGGCACTTTAACTTTCATCGACATAGAAAAGGTTGCCCCAAGAAACAAACGTTCAGGGCCCGATACTGCATTCATTACCGTTCCCGACCCATCGAATTGATGGTGGGCTCGTGGATTTGAAAGTAAATCGAAAATCTTTGCAGGTGTTGCCTCTATAGTAATTCTCGCCGCAGTTTTGAATGGATGTTCTGTGGAGAGAATCTGGGCTCGAATATCACTCATGACAAAGAAGCCTTACTGGTTAGTGAGATGTAAGTGGCTTTTCATACTCTGTAACCATTCCAATTACAGAGATCACTAAAGCTCCGAGACCAATGAGTGCAAGCCACCAGCCAATAATTAATCCAAGGCCCATTGTGCAAGCAGCAAGTGCTACAGGAAGTGGCCACCAAGAATGAGGAGAATAGAAACCAAGTTCTCCTGCCCCATCTGCGATTTCAGCCGTTAGGTTATCTTCTGGAAGAGTTACACCGATTCGCTTTTGAGTAAACCAAACATAGAAGCCAACCATGCCTGCAAGACAGCCAGATAGCAGTAATCCGGCAATTCCAACCTCTTCCCCGCCGACATACCAATAGACAACGGTGAGTAAAAAGTAGAAGACGCTAAGGCCGCCAAATAGTTTCCATGAAGCCTTCATGATTTATCAGTGCCCTTCTGTCTTTATGTGCGGATGATGAAGGTCAAAGGCTGGACGCTCACTTGAAATTCTAGGCATGGTCAGGAAGTTGTGACGTGGTGGCGGACAAGATGTGGCCCACTCAAGTGAAGAGCCATAGCCCCAAGGGTCATCGACTTGCACTAAAGGCGCATTTCGAGTGATCCAAATGTTGATCGCAAATGGAATCATTGAAAGAGCCAACAAGAAGGAACCAATTGTTGAAACAGTGTTCATGAATGTAAAGCCGTCGGTAGCTAAGTAATCAGCGTAGCGTCGTGGGAATCCCTTAATTCCAAGCCAGTGCTGAATAAGGAAAGTTAAGTGAAACCCGACGAACAGAGTCCAGAAATGGATCTTTCCCAGAGTTTCATTGAGCATACGACCAGTAAATTTAGGCCACCAGAAGTAAAAGCCGGCAAACATAGCAAACACCACTGTTCCAAAGAGAACATAATGGAAGTGAGCAACAACGAAGTAACTAGCAGATACTGCGAAATCTAGTGGTGGTGAAGCCAAGATGATTCCGGTAATTCCACCAAATAAGAAGGTTACTAAGAAGCCCATTACCCACAACATTGGCGTTTCAAATGTAACGTGGCCTCGCCACATAGTTCCGATCCAGTTGAAGAACTTAACACCAGTTGGCACACCGATAAGAAACGTCATAAACGAGAAGAATGGAAGAAGTACCTGTCCACTTGCAAACATGTGGTGGGCCCAAACAGATACCGATAATGCAGCGATTGCAATAGTTGCAGCAATCAAACCTTTATAACCAAATATTGGTTTACGACTAAAGACAGGCAAGATCTCAGTGACTATGCCGAAGAATGGAAGGGCCAAAATATAAACTTCAGGGTGACCAAAGAACCAGAAAAGATGCTGGAACAACATAACCCCACCATTTTCTGGATTAAACAGGTTAGTTCCATACAATCGATCGGCCTCTAGACCAAGTAATGCTGCCGCTAATGGTGGGAATGCAAGCAAGACAAGAATTGCCGTCAAAAGCACGTTCCACGAGAAAATAGACATACGGAACATTGTCATTCCAGGAGCACGCATTGTGAAAATTGTTGTAATGAAGTTAACGCCACCAAGAATTGTTCCAACACCGCTGATTGCAAGTCCTATAAGCCAAAGATCAGAACCGATCCCTGGTGAATACGTTGCATTTGATAAAGGTGCATAGACAGTCCAACCAAATGAAGCTGCTCCCCCAGGTGATAAGAAGCCACCGAAAGCCATCAATGAACCAAACAAGTACAACCAGTACGAAAGCATGTTTAGACGAGGAAAGGCTACGTCAGCTGCGCCGATCTGAAGTGGCATGATGACATTTGCAAAGCCGACGAAAAGCGGCGTAGCAAACATCAACAACATGATGGTTCCGTGCATAGTAAAGATCTGGTTGTACTGCTCATTACTCAAAAACTGCATACCCGGACGGGCAAGCTCGGCGCGCAGGGCAAGTGCCAAAATACCTCCGATTAAAAACCAAGCGAAAGAAGTAAACAGATACAAGTAACCGATTGTCTTGTGATCGGTAGAAGTAATCCACTTTACAAAAGATTTCCCTTTAGGAGATTGCATTGGAGGCGCCGATGAAATCGTTGGACGTTCGGCATAAGTTGTCATGCTTGGCTCCCCTTGATTGTCTCTAGATAAGCGTTGTATTCGGCAAGTGTTACTACCTTGACCTTAAATAACATGAGCGAGTGATTGCGCCCGCATAAGATGTTACATCTACCTGGATATTCACCGACCTTATTTGCCGTGAACTCTAGATGGTTAGTTACTCCGGGTAAGTTCTGCATCTGAATCATGAAGGCTGGGATCCAAAATCCATGCACAACATCATTTGCCGTTAATGTGTATCGTACACGCTGGCCCACTGGAACTACCAATGTTGGAGGTTGTCCCGGAGTTCCCGTTACAACTGCATCAGGTCCGGCCTCAGGATAGGCAAACTGCCACGACCATTGGAATCCCTCGACAATGATTTCGTGGGCATATGTGTCAGTTTTTTCTGTAATAACATTTTGTTTCTGAACGGTGTAGTAAAACAAAACCGCAACAATAATGAATGGAATGATTGTGTAAGCAAGCTCGACAGGAATGTTGTACTGGGTTTGCTTCGGAAATTCAGGACCAATTTTTTTTCCACGGTGAAAAACTGCCGGCCATAAAATCAAAATCAGAGTGATGACTCCAACAACTCCACCGGCGATCCATGCACCCTGCCACAAAGACAGAGATTGATCGTTAACGCTTGTAATACCCTCTTCAAATCCCAATCCTGAGACTTGCGAACATCCGGTCAGAAAAAGTATTGGCACCACTAAGAAAAGCCCTCTTAGGCGCTTTGTGAAAGGGCTCAATCGCATAGGGCTAAGGATAGTTTGTATTTGGCGCTAGCGTTGCATGAGTCCATGGCCGGTAAGTGGTGGCACTCCTCACACCCAGATCGAGCCATCTGCCTTGAAGGGTTATTTTAGGTGCAGGGCTATTTCATCAGCGGCGCTTTGACCGTATGCGACCGCAAACCTGTCTACAAATTCGGGCTTGGTAAATCTATATTCCTGGGTACCTAATGTTTCGATGACATAAGTCGCAATCATCGCCCCTAACTGCGCGCATCGTTCATGTGAAACTCCCCAAGAAAGCCCAGCAATGAAACCTGATCGGAAAGAGTCTCCAACGCCCGTTGGATCTATCTTTGATTTTTCTGCAGGACATCCAACCTGGACAAACTCTCCGCTTGAACTTTCAACCTTAGCTCCCTTTGAACCCAGAGTGACAACCCGGTAATTCACTCGCTCGAGAATCTCTTGATTACTCCAGCCTGTTTTTTGGATTGCTAGCGCCAATTCATATTCGTTAAGAAACAGATATGTCGCTCCTTCAATTAACGCCTTAATCTCATCACCATTCATGCGAGCCATTTGTTGAGATGGATCGGCTGCAAAGGGAATTGAAAGTTGTCGACAAACATCGGAGTAATTCAGCATCGCCGTAGGATCATCAGGAGAGATGACCATCATGTCTAGGCGTCCAACTTTTTCCATAATCGGTGAAAGCTCAATATTTCTTGCCTCACTCATTGCACCTGGAAAAAAGGAAGCAATTTGATTCAAACTCTGATCAGTTGTCACCACAAAGTGAGCTGTGTGAAGCGTTGTTGAAATATGAACGTGCGAGGTGTCAACACCATGGCGAGTTAACCACGAGTCATAATCTGCCCAGTCTTTTCCAACCGCTGCTATAAGAATTGGCTCTAGCCCAAGAACACCCATTCCGAAGGCTATGTTGGCAGCACATCCCCCACGGCGAACATCCATGCTGTCGACAAGAAAAGACAGAGAGACTTTCTCCAAAGATCCTTCAACGAGTGAATCGGTAAACTTTCCGGAAAACACCATTAAATGGTCAACACCAACAGAGCCCGCAACACCGATTTTCATGTTGGGATCCTATGTGTAATAAGTTTTTTTAGTTAAAAGAATCGCCGCATGCGCATGAACCGGCCGCATTTGGATTATCAATCGTAAATCCCTGCTTTTCAATCGTATCGACGAAATCTATTGTGGCACCTGAAAGATAAGGGTCGCTCATTTTGTCAGTTATAACCTTTACTGCGCCGAATTCTCGAACGATGTCACCATCCATGTTTCGATCATCAAAATACAACTGGTATTTCAACCCTGAGCATCCGCCTGGCTGGACTGCGACTCGAAGATTCAAATCATCTCGACCTTCTTGTGCAAGTAGAGCTGAGACCTTCGTCGCGGCAACATCGGTTAACAAAATACCGGTAGTCGTTGTTGATTCAGTTGTCATGATTACTCCCCTTAACTAAAAATCCCAGTTGCCTGTGGTTCTACCCTTAATACTACTCCCAGCATCCTTGCTCGGCGAGTTTAACCTAGCCGATCAGACCTCTACAATTCACCCATGACACCTCAAGGACTAGATAACACGGGCAAGGGTCGCGCCACTCCAAAGCGCAAGGAATCAGAGTCCAAAAGAAAGAAATCATCTCTCTCACCAATCGTCGGTAAAGAGCAAAAAAAGGCAGCTAAAGCTCTGGCAAAACAAAATCGTTTAGTTCAACGAGCTGCATATCTGCGTGGAGAGGATTCAGCACTTCCTATTCGAGATCGCGGACCAGTACGCAGATTTGTTCGCAATTATGTTGATTCCAGACGATCTACAGGCGAATATTTTCTACCAATAATTTTTCTTGTTCTTATTTTGACATTAATCCCTGTGGCCGCAATTCAGATTGCCGCAATCGCTCTTATGTATGGCGTTCTACTTTTTGCAGTCATAGATGGATTCTTCCTCGCGCGACGAATTCGCCGAATCGTTGAAGAGAAATTCCCTGACACCCCTACTAAGGGATTAGGTATGTATGCCTGGCTACGATCGACACAGATGAGACGGCTTCGCGCCCCCCATCCAACAGTAAAAGTTGGCGAGAGTATTAAATAGAAGTTGACGGGAACAAGAGCTCAATCTCAACGAACATGTGAAGTAACAAAAGGAAGTTTTACTACCTCAACACTTCCTTGTCTACCCCGAACATCGATAACTAACTTGTCACCTGCTTTAATCTCTGCGCTCACTTGAGCTAGGGCAATCCCGACTTTAAGTGATGGTGAGAAGGTGCCACTTGTAACTTCTCCAACTATTTCACCTTCAACATTTTTCACAACCATACCTGCTCGCGGGATATTCTTATCTAAAGATTTCAAGGCCATACTTCTGCGTTTTAGGCCGGCCATCTTTTGATTTTTCAAAACCTTTGAACCCGCGAACTCCGCTTTATCCCAACCCACTGCCCATGATGTGTTTGCTTCCAAGGGTGAAATCTCTAATGAAAGTTCGTGTCCATGTAGTGGATAGCCCATCTCAGTTCTCAGTGTGTCTCTGGCTCCTAACCCACAGACTGCGCCGTCAAACTCTTTGATTGCATCGACCAAGTGATCCCACACTGCAGAAGAATCTCCAACCTTTGGCAAAATCTCAAATCCCATCTCACCTGTGTATCCAGTCCGGCAAATGATTACCTCGGCGCCACTGATTTTTGAGTGGGTAAAAGCCATGTATTCAATATCTGCCGTCACTCCGAGTTTTTCTAAAACTTTTGGAGCTTGCGGACCCTGAAGTGCAATCACGGCGTATTGCGTATGCAAATTTTCTACCTTGATCGCACTTGGTGCCTTTTCTTGAAGAATCCTTACGACTTCTGTTGTATTTGAAGCGTTGGGAACTAAAAAGAATTCACTGTCACTTTTTCGATAGACAATCAAGTCATCGACTACCCCACCATTTTCATTGCACAAAAGTGTGTACTGCGCAGATCCCTCGCCGATTTTATTCAAATCGTTGGTAAAAATTGTGTTCAGAAAATCTAAAGCTCCAGGACCTGCAACAGAGGCTTTCCCGAGGTGTGAGACATCAAAGATACCCACTCGCTCACGAACTGCTGCGTGTTCGATCAGGACACCAGTGCCTGGATATTCGATAGGCATCATCCAGCCACCAAAATCTGACATCTTGGCCTTAAGGGCCAGATGTTTATCGTTTAGTGGCGAAGTGTTCATTGTGCAAACCTACCAAGAGTTCTAATAGGCTTGCTTATATGAGCAAAATTAGAATTTCTGATGGCGTCGTCAAAGATGAAGTATTGGTACTTGGTTTGGCCTCGACTAATTCAAAGGGCGGTTTGGCCATTGAATCCGGTGACATGGTTATCGATACCAAAAAAATCATCGCCCAGTTAACCGATGTGGGTGCCACAGGCAAAGCCGATGAAGTAGTTAAGATCCCGGGCACTCTGGTAAGAGTCATGGTCTTTACAGGTCTAGGTGCAAAATCACCATCGTATTCACATGAAACACTGCGCAGAGCTGCTGGAAGTGCCGCTCGCGAGTTACATGGAAATGCTTCTGTAACCTTTGCATTACCAGCCAAAAAAACCACAGAGTTAGCAGCCGTTGCAGAAGGCGCCGCACTTGGTGCGTATAACTTCACATCGTTTAAAGGTTCAACAAAAACTACTCACAAAGAGCCAATAAAAAACATAACCATCTACTCTAAATTGGCAAACAATGCCCAGGGCAAGTCGGCTGCTTCGCGGGCTGAAATAATTGGGCAATATGCATTCTTGGTGCGAGATTTAATCAACATGCCGCCGAGCCATTTAACTCCTGAATCGTTTTGTAAAAAGATTGCAGCAGAAGTGAAATCTGCTGGGGGCGCAAAATCAGGTCTAAAGATTCAGATCTGGGACGAAAAAGCTTTAAAGAGCCAAGGTTTCGGTGGAATTATTGGAGTAGGCCAAGGTTCAGCAAATCCCCCACGACTTCTTCATGTCTCCTATACCCCTAAAGGTAAATCTGTAAAAAGATACGCCTACGTTGGTAAGGGAATTACTTTTGATACAGGTGGATTAGCGCTAAAGCCGGCGGCAGGCATGGAAGCAATGAAGTCGGACATGAGTGGTGCGGCAGCAGTTTGCGCAGCGGTGCTAGCCATTGCACAACTAAAACTTCCTGTTGCTATTGAAATGTGGGCGCCATTGGCAGAGAACATGCCAAGTGATACTGCCGTTAGACCAAGTGACATTATTACTATCTTTGGTGGAAAGACTGTCGAAGTGCTAAATCCCGATGCAGAAGGTCGATTAGTACTAGCAGATGCACTTGTTAAGGCTCAGGCAACTAAAAATAAACTAGATGGAATTGTTGATGTTGCCACTCTAACGGGTGCGCAAGTAGTTGCCTTGGGCACAAGAACGAGTGCTGTAATGACAAATAACCAAGAGTTTTGTGATGCATTTTTAAATAGTGCTGCCATAAGTGGTGAGCAGTTCTGGCCTATGCCATTACCTGAAGAACTCCGAGCATCACTGGATTCACCAGTTGCAGATCTAGCAAACATCGGTGATCGAATGGGCGGAATGTTAGTTGCGGGATTGTTCCTCAAGGACTTTGTCTCATCTGAACTTCCATGGCTGCATCTAGATATTGCAGGACCTGCCTATAACGAAGGCAAGCCTCATGGCTACACGCCAGTTGGTGGCACTGGAGTCGCTTTTCGCACACTTGTGACTTTGGCTGAGCAGGGTTAAAAAGCATCAATAGCCGTTGGCAAACTCTGTGGCCGGGGGCCTTGCCCTCACATTGTGAACTTTGCCCCCATGTGAGGCAAGATAGGCCCTAGTGAATCTGCTAAACGAGAAGCCGATAGATTTTTTAGTTGTTGAAAGGAGTCGTCTGTGTCGCAATTCGATCTTGTAATCCTTGGTGGTGGAAGTGGCGGATACGCCGCAGCACTTAGAGGAGCACAACTTGGCCTTAAGGTCGCATTAATCGAATCGGACAAAGTCGGTGGTACCTGTCTACATCGCGGTTGCATACCAACAAAGGCACTGCTTCATTCTGCCGAGATAGCAGATGGCGCTCGCGAAGGTGCAAAGTTTGGCGTTAAGTCAACGCTTAATGGCATGGATATGGATGGGGTCAACGCCTACAAAGATGGCGTAATTAATAAGCTGTATAAAGGCTTATCCGGACTAGTTAAGTCACGAGGCATAGTTTTTGTTGAAGGTCATGGAAAACTTGTTTCAAAAGATACCGTTGAGGTAGCTGGGGTTAAATACTCTGGAAAGAATATTGTTTTGGCAACCGGCTCATATGCAAAAACTCTTCCTGGTTTAGAAATTGATGGGGAACGAATCATTACTTCTGATCATGGAACAAAATTGAACTACGTTCCAAAAAGTGTCATCGTTCTTGGCGGCGGTGTCATTGGCTCCGAATTTGCATCAGTCTGGAAATCATTTGGAAGTGAAGTGACAATTGTTGAAGGTTTACCGCGGTTGATCGCACTTGAGGATGAATCCTCCAGCAAGCAACTTGAGCGAGCATTTCGCAAGCGTGGAATTAATTTAGAGCTAGGTGTTAAGTTTGCATCGGCAGTAAAAAACAAAAAAGATGTAACCGTTACGCTAGAAGATGGAAAATCATTAACTGCCGAACTGCTGATGGTTGCAGTGGGTCGAGGGCCTGTTTCAGACAATATTGGCTACCAAGAACAGGGCATAACTATGGATCGTGGTTATGTACTAGTCGATGACAAGTGCCGAACAAACATTCCAGGTATCTGGGCAGTTGGTGACTTGATCCCAACATTGCAGTTGGCACACGTTGGATTTGCTGAAGGAATTTTAGTTGCAGAGGAAATCGCGGGGTTAAATCCTCATCCAATAAATTATGACGGGATCCCTCGCGTGACCTACTCAGATCCTGAAGTTGCATCTGTTGGATTAACAACTGCGGAGGCGAAAAAACGCGGCCATGATGTTGTAGAACTAACCTATGACCTTGCAGGAAATGGAAAAGCGCAGATTCTAAATACTTCAGGGTCGATTAAATTGGTTTCCCAAAAGAATGGTCCTCTTCTAGGCGTTCACATGGTTGGAGCGCGAGTTGGTGAACTGTTAGCTGAGGCAGAATTGATTTATAACTGGGAAGCGCGTGCAGAAGATGTTGCACCGTTAATCCATGCACATCCAACACTTTCAGAGGCTATGGGTGAGGCTCATATGGCACTTGCCGGCAAACCGCTTCACGCACACGGATAACCAAGGGAGATAACAATGACATTTTCTGTAACGATGCCGGCACTTGGTGAAAGTGTGAGTGAAGGAACGGTAACTCGTTGGTTAAAGGCCGAGGGTGATCACGTCAATGTTGATGAACCACTTTTGGAAGTTTCAACCGACAAAGTAGATACAGAAATTCCTTCACCCGTTTCCGGAACACTTGAAAAAATTGTTGTCCAAGTTGATCAGACAGTTCCAGTTGGCGCCGAATTAGCGGTAATCGCTGATGTCGCCGCAGCTTCTGTTGTTTCAACTCCTGCTGCTCCTGTTGCAGCCCCAGTTGTTGCAGCGCCTGTTTCTGCGCCGGTTTCAACACCTGCTCCGGCTGCTACTGCTTCTACTGCTGGAACAGTGATAACAATGCCTGCACTAGGTGAAAGTGTCAGCGAGGGAACGGTAACTCGTTGGTTAAAAAATGTTGGCGACACTGTTGCAGCCGATGAATCTTTGCTTGAAGTATCAACTGACAAAGTAGATACCGAAATCCCTTCACCAGTTTCTGGAACTTTGTTAGCCATAGATGTAGCTGTAGACACAACAGTTCCTGTGGGAGCACGGTTAGGTTTGATTGGGGTATCTGGTGGAGCTGTTGCAGCTCCAGTACAAGCTCCTGTTGTCCCACCAGTTGTTGCAGCCCCTGTTGTTGCTCCATCGGTTCCTGCACCAGTAGTAGCACCCGTAGTTTCAGCACCTGTAGTTGCTCCTGTTGTGGCACCAATTACTACACCTTCAGTTGCGCAACCTCTTGATGCTTATGTAACTCCCCTTGTTCGAAAACTCGCTTCAGATTTAGGTGTAAACCTTGCCAACGTTAAGGGCACAGGCATCGGTGGTCGAATTCGCCGAGAGGACGTTGAAGCAGCTCGCCCACTAGCCGTTGCAACTGCTTCCAGTTCACATGCAGTTGCAACTAGCCCTTCTGCCCCTCGCACGACAACAGTTGCTGCCTCACCTCTGCGTGGAACGACGGTAACAATGTCGCGCCTACGTAAAGTGATTGCAGCGCGCATGGTTGAATCACTACAAGTAAGTGCGCAGTTAACGACTGTTGTTGAAGTGGATGTTACAAAGATTTCTAGATTGCGTGATCGCGCTAAAGCTAGTTTTGAAGCCCGCGAAGGCGTGAAATTGTCTTACTTGCCATTCTTCTCTGTTGCCGTGTGTGAAGCACTTAAGCAGCACCCTGTTCTCAACTCATCTGTTGAAGGTGATCAAATTACTTATCACGGCTCAGAACATCTTGGAATCGCAGTTGACACAGAGCGAGGCCTGTTAGTTCCAGTGATTGCAAATGCCGGTGATTTGAACATGGGAGCAATTGCAAGAAAGATTGCCGATCTTGCAGCTCGCACACGCGATAACAAAGTTACACCTGATGAATTAGGTGGTGGCACTTTCACATTAACAAATACTGGAAGTCGCGGAGCACTCTTTGACACTCCCATCATCAGTCAACCACAAGTTGCAATACTTGGACTTGGCGCTGTCGTGAAAAGACCAATGGTTGTAAAAGGTGATGACGGCGGAGAAAGTATCGCCATTAGATCAATGGTCTATCTAGCCCTTTCTTATGATCATAGAGTTGTTGATGGCGCAGATGCAGCACGATTCTTAGTTACTTTAAAGGATCGTCTAGAAGGTGGCGCTTTCGAATCTGATCTAGGTCTTTAATATGGCAAAGTTCAACGCAAAACGAATTGCAGTAACAGGTGCGTCGGGTTTGATTGGTAGCGCCCTTGTTGGGCACCTAAAGTCAGAGGGCCACACTGTCCAACGTCTTGTGCGCCGCTCTCCTATTTCATCCGATGAAGTTCAATGGAATCCACTAACAGGTTTTGTAGATCTACAACCATTAAATGGTGTCGATGCCATCATTCATTTAGCTGGTGTTGGAGTTGGAGATAAGCGTTGGAATAGAAAGTACAAAGCAGAGATCTTGAACTCCAGACTTCTGGGTACTACCGCCATTGCCTCAGCTGCGACAGAACTTAAGCCTGAGGTGTTTATTTCAGCTTCTGCAATTGGTTGGTACGGGGAAAGCGGAAATCGAGCCGTTGTAGAAACTGATAGGTACGGCGATGACTTTTTAGCAACTGTTTGTCGAGAATGGGAAGGCGCAGCAGATTTAGCGGGAGAAATTCGTACAGTAAAACTTAGAACCGGTTTAGTTCTAGATCCAACTGGTGGCGCACTTGGAAAGATGCTGCCTCTATTTAGATTCGGCCTTGGTGGAAAACTAGGCAGTGGTAAACAATGGTGGTCTTGGATTACTTTGCATGATCAAATTCGTGCAATTATGTTTGCCTTAGAAAATCCAATTTCTGGTCCCGTAAACATAACCACACCGAATCCGGTAACTAATCAAGAATTCACATCGGCGCTAGCACGTGCAATGCACCGTCCAGCTCTCTTTCCTGCACCAGCACTTGCTTTGAAAATTGCTTTAGGTGGATTTTCATCTGAAGTGCTTGGATCAAAAAAGGTTGTTCCTCAAGTTCTACAAGATGCAGGATTCGTTTGGGACTATCCACATATTTCTGAAGCGCTAGCCGAGTTAGTTAAAGATTAAATCACTCACAAGTCGCCCAGAAAAAAGAGCGCCTTGCTGAGACGGGATAGTTCTGTGATCTCCTGCTACGTAAAGGTGATCATTAATTTTGTGGGTTTGGGATAAGGATCGACCAACGTTTTGCAAGGGCAGCGCAGCAGGAATCTCATACTTAGCAATTAACTGCCAATCATGTGTTGAAACAGACCACATGAGGGCCAAGTGTCTGCGCACATCAGATTCTGTGGTGTTAACTGCAGTTGTTGTTGAGATTAAATGAAAACCAGCAGGAGCATAGTTTTTTGAGATATCTGATATCACCAGTGAATTGATAACTGGGCCCCTATTTTGTCCATCAATAACAAGACGCCCAGTACCCGATGGATTGACTGTCACGGCGTGATACCACGTAATACATCCGACCATCTTTGGAATTTCAGATAACCCTAATAGTTGAGTTGCAGTCGTAGCATCGGTTGCAACGATGATTTTGTCTGCGCTAAATGCTCCATCATGTGTGTAAACAGTCTTGTCAACAATTCGATCAACTTGGACGTTATAGGAAATATCTGAAACACGTTTTGCTAATGCATAGGAAAGCTCTCCCACTCCATTTTTAGGTATCCCAATGGCGCCACTAACAAAACTTCGAAGTGTTAATTGACCATATGTTGCATCCACATGCTTGGGATCGGTGAGAAAAACTCCCTGCAAGAAGGGTCGAAGTACTCTTTCAAATGTAAGACCGCACCGCTTTAACCCATCGGCCAATGATTTATCCTTTAACTTCGGGCCATAAATAAATGAAAGGAGTGCAATTTTTTCAGAGATCGATCCTAAAGATCCATCAAAGACTGACAGAAATGCATTCCTTGGATCACCGATTTTATGTCGGGTTTCATCTAGTGCAACCTCCACAACTTTTGGAGCAAGTTGAAACTCTAATTCATTGATTACGTGTAACTCCTTCAAAGCTGGATAATTAGCATTAACCAACTGAAACCCACGGTCGCAGATAAAACCATCAATGACATCACTAGATACTCGACCACCAGGGCGATCTGAAGATTCTAGAACTTTTACATTGGCCCCTCGTGACTGACAATGAATCGCGGCATTTAAGCCAGCTAATCCCCCACCAATAATCAGAACGTCAAAATCTTTATCCACGTGCCCCAATTTCTCGTGCTTGATCAATGATCTGAGCAACAAGTAATGCATCAGAGGTTGAAACTGGCCAAGGTTTACCATTCGTAATTGCAACTTCTACCTGCTTGTAGAAATGGCCATAGTTGCCGGGAACGGATTCGATCTTTTCAATCTCGTCCCCGCGATGAATAAAGGCCTCAGAAGTTGTTGGGTAAGTCCATGTTCCATTTTCTGGAAACTTTCCTTCACGAAGAAGTGCCTCTTGAGGATCTAGATCATTGATAACAAGTGCACCTTTGGTCCCTAATATGCGAATGCGTGGACCAGGTGCACCAACAACCGCACTTGCAGAAAGATAAGCGTTGACTCCCGTTTCGTGATGAAGAACCAAAACCGAATCATCATCGGCTCCACCTCTTAAGCAACGAACTGTGGCCGTTACTAATGAAGCTTTACCAAACCAATCAAGGGCTGTAGAGATTAAGTGAGGTTGAAGGTCTAGTAACTGTCCTCCCCCTTGTTCAGCGCTCATGCTCTCTCGCCAGGAGTTCAAGTTGAGATCTGGTCGAAATCTTTCAAAACGCGAATCAAGTCGGTGAATCTCACCCAAAACTTTACTTTCCAAAACTTTCTTAATTGTAAGAGCGTCACTATCCCAACGGCGATTAAAGAAAGTTGTTATGGGAACATTCTTGGACTCTGCTGCAGAAATTATCTCTGCAACCTCTTTTGCTGTTCTGCCCATAGGCTTATCAATTACAACTGGTATGCCCTTATTGATGCCTGCTATTGCGTGTTCTGCGTGAACTAAGTTTGCAGAGGCAACAACCAAAAGATCTAGATCAAGTTCAACAAGTTCAGAGATATTGGCGACGACTTTTGTATGGGGAAAGTCTTCAAGTGCGTGCTTGCTTCTCTCTTGATTCGATGTTTGCACGCCAACTACTTCAAAGCCGCAGCCCTTAAGTAGTGGAGCATGGAAGTACCGACCTGCCAATCCGTAACCGGCGATACCGACTTTAATAGTCATTATTTCTGGGTTACTTACTTTGTAATTTAGAAGGCCACCATACTTTTCCGCCAATATCGTGAACCAGTGCTGGAACCAATATTGTTCGAACAATCATTGTGTCTAATAGAACGCCAAAAGCAACTGCAAATCCAAGCTGTGCCAAGAAAACAAGAGGCAAAACTCCTAGAACTCCGAAGGTCGCTGCAAGAACGATTCCCGCCGAAGTGATAACACCGCCTGTAACAGTCAATCCCTTAATGACACCTGCTCGGGTTCCAATCTTTGTGCTTTCCTCTCGAACTCTTGTCATTAAGAAAATGTTGTAATCAATTCCAAGTGCTACCAAGAAGATAAAAGCAAATAGTGGGAAGGAGACATCCGCGCCTTTGAATCCAAATATATGTTCAAAGACCAATTGGCATGCGCCCAGAGTTGCAAAGTATGACAACACAACCGTGCCAAGGAGCAGGCCAGCAGCGAGAATACTTCGGAGAAGTAGTCCCAGAATCAACGTAATCAGAACCAGAACAATAGGAATGATCGTCCGATTATCGTGATTTGCCGCAACATCAGTATCAAAAGCAACAGCCGTAGATCCTCCAACTAAAATCCCTGGATCAATTGCGTGAACAGAATCTCGAATTTTTGGAATCACATCACGTGCTTCTACGCTGTCGGGATTTAACGAAAGCGTTGCGTTAAGTATTGCTTTGCCTTCGACAATTTTGATCTCAGCCGGTGGCAGACCAGGAATCGTTGGGGCGCTGCGTAAAGGTTCAACAGATGCAACGCCCTCCACACTCATTAATGCAGCTGAAGCAGAAGCGATTTGTTCTTGATTAACAACCACCTCTGTTGGTTGTCCTGAACCTCCAGGGAAATGTTGACTCAAAAATTCAAGACCAACAACAGAGTCTGGGCGCTGTGTAAATGCATCTGCAGTAGAAAGTCCTCTTGCATTTAAAGTTGTAGAAAATCCTGCCAAAATAGTCAATCCGATTGAGGTTCCAATCCACAGTTTGCGAGGGCGCTTTGCAACCATCGCTCCAACTTTTGCCCATGAACCATCAAGCTGGGCGTTAACATCATCGTGTCTTGGAATACGTGGCCAGAAAACCCAACGACCGAAAGCAACAAGTAACGCCGGCAATAAAGTTAAAATAGTGATAACTGAACAGATAATTCCAATTGCGCCAACTGGACCTAAGCCTCTGTTTCCAGATAGATCGCTTAGTAGTAAAACCATCAATGCCGTTGCAGTTGTTGCACCAGATGCAACAATTGGCTCAACCACACCTTTGAGAGCGGCCTTCATTGCATTAAACGGTGTATCAAAATGGTGAAGTTCTTCACGGTAACGAGCAATCAAGAGCAATGCATAATCTGTTGCCGCGCCCAGGACGAGAACAGAGAGAATTCCTTGAGACTGACCATTAAGGTCAATGACATTATTTTTTGTTAGCAAGTAGATCAATCCACCCGCAGTTGAGAGTGCAATTACTGCTGAAAAGAGCGGAAGAATCCAAAGCACTGGGGATCGATAAACAACAATCAAAATAAGCCCAACAACAATTAATGTTGTAAAGAGCAATGATGAGTCAATACCTTCGAAGGCGCCAAATAGATCACCCAAGATAGCGCCAATACCAGTTACGTTAGAGAGCAAATCATTGGCGCTTGCATACTCAGTGGCATCCTCACGCAAGGTTTCAATAAGCTCAGGCAATACCGGCTTATCATCTGGCAACAGATCAGAGGCAACATTTGCGTTAAAGGGCAGATTAACCAGAAGCGCTTTACCATCTTGAGAAGGGAAGGCAAAGATTTGTTCGCCAGGATTTAAATACGCAGAAATTGGCACATCACTTGTTCCAATATTTTTCGATCCAAGTTGAGCAAGATGGATGTTTAGACCTGAAATTTTTTCCGCATCTATCTCGCCACGATATAGAACTAATGTAGGAAGACTTTGGTTCTCTGAATCATTGAACTTTGCAATAATTTTTGAAGCCTGAGTGGATTCAGCACTATCTGGGAGAAAGGCTGAATTGTCATTTTCTTGAACTGTGGACAGCTTTCCAAACAAAGGCCCCATGACACCGCTGGTCCCAAACCAGAGAAAAATTACAATTAATGCATAGACCAGTGGACGGCGGCTTTTCTTTGTAGTACTCACGATTGAGAGGACCTTTCTAGGGTTCAAATGTCACTGCGCGTGGCCCGATTGGGCATGGGGCAAGCCTACCTTTAAGATTAGAGCGTGCCCCAACTTGTTAACGATGTAGAGAAAGTAATTTCGCTCTCTCGTTATACATCCATGGATTACGAACAGGCCTGGGAATTGCAAAGAACCTTGCATGCCGAAGTCGCAGCGGGCACTCGCCCAAACGTTCTATTGCTTCTTGAGCATCCTTCGGTTTACACAGCTGGACGGCGAACAGAAGAGTTCGAGCGTCCATTAGATGGAAGTAAAGTCATTGAAGTCGATCGTGGCGGGCGAATTACTTGGCATGGCCCTGGCCAAATAGTTGGTTATCCCATTGTAAAACTCTTAGAACCTACTGAGGTCGTAGGTTTTGTGCGAGAAATTGAAAGTGCATTAATTAATGTTTGTTCAGATCTTGGAGTTAGCGCCTTGCGCATTGAAGGACGTTCGGGGGTTTGGGTTGTTGACTCTCAGGGAGATCGGAAAATTGCAGCTATTGGAGTCAGGGTTGCCAAGGGTGTGACCATGCATGGATTTTCACTTAATGTAAATCCAGATTTAACTGCTTATGATCAAATTGTCGCCTGTGGCATTCAAGATGCACAAGTAACTTCCTTGAAAAAAGAGTTAGGCCGCGAAATTACTATCGAAGAGATTTCAGAAGTTGTTGAAACTCATGTGTTGAAATCATTACGTAAGGTCTGCTCATGACAATGGCACCAGAGGGTCGCAAGCTGATCAGAATTGAAGCCCGAAATGCCCAGACCCCAATTGAGCGAAAGCCTGAGTGGATAAAGACCCGAGCAAACATGGGACCTGAATACACACGCCTTCGTGCGCTAGTTAAAAGCGAGGGGCTGCATACGGTCTGCCAAGAGGCTGCTTGTCCAAATATTTTTGAATGTTGGGAAGACAAAGAAGCAACATTTCTTATTGGTGGAGACCGCTGTACGCGCCGTTGTGACTTTTGCAATATCGATACTGGAAAGCCACTTCCAATTGACAGGCAAGAGCCTCGCAAGGTCGCAGAGTCTGTGCTTTCGATGGGGTTGCGCTATGCAACTATTACTGGAGTAACCCGTGATGATTTAGAGGATGAAGGTTCATGGCTATACGCAGAGACAATTCGTAAGGTTCATGAACTAAACCCTGGAACGGGAGTAGAGATGCTCGCGCCAGATTTCAATGCAAATCCTGAACTATTAAATCCAATATTTGAAACACGTCCAGAAGTTTTCGCACACAACCTAGAAACAGTTCCGCGTATTTTTAAGCAGATCCGTCCAGCGTTTACATATGAAAAATCTTTGAAAGTTATTGGCATGGCACAAGATTTTGGCCTAATCACTAAATCAAACTTGATCTTAGGATTAGGGGAAACTAGAGAAGAGATCTCACAGGCATTGCGTGATCTCCACAACGCAGGTTGCGATCTGATAACAATTACGCAATACCTACGTCCTACTCAAACACATCACCCGGTAGAGCGTTGGGTTAAACCTGAGGAGTTCGTAGAGCTTGCCCAAGAAGCAGAAGAGGTTGGATTCCTTGGGGTGATGAGCGGACCACTTGTGCGTTCAAGTTATAGAGCGGGCCGCTTATACAAACAAGCAATGGAGAAAAAGGCCCTTCGTGGCTGATCTGGTTTATCCCCCAGTTGTCGTTTTTATAAAAGGTTTTTGGAAATATCTTGGATTACGTTTTCATTTTGAAGGTCAAGATTATGTACCGCGAAAAGGTGGAGCAATTCTTGCAATCAATCACGTCGGTTATTTGGACTTTGCAATTGCGGGAACGGCTGCCTTACCAGCAAAACGCTACGTTCGCTTTATGGCAAAAAAGGAAATCTTTAACCACAAAGTTGCCGGTCCACTCATGCGAGGCATGCACCATATAAATGTTGATCGAAGCAATGGAGGGCCATCTTTTGCTGCAGCCCTAGATGCTCTTAAATCTGGGGAAATAATCGGCATCTTCCCAGAGGCAACAATTTCAGTTAGTTTTGAAATAAAGGAGATTAAATCAGGTGCGATTCGACTTGCCGTTGAGTCGGGCTCTCCAATAGTTCCAACAATTGTCTGGGGCAGTCAGAGAGTCATCACTAAGGGACTAAAGCCCAACTTCAAACGAAATCACTTCCCCATTAGCGTTGCTTTTGGTGAACCAATTTTCTATAAACCGACGGCAGATATAGAACAGGCACAAATTCATTTACGTAAAGTTATGCTCGATTTGCTCCATGAAGTTCAGCAGAAATACCCCGATAGCCATGTGGGCCAGCGTTGGGCGCCACTTCGTCTTGGTGGAACTGCGCCGGCTCCCCTAAACTAGAGCCATGCTCAAAAGAAAAGCTAAAGAAAAGAAGATCAAGACTCCCCGTTTTCAAACATTTCGCGATGCCTATGCTGTAACCAAACAGGTTAAGCCTTGGATATCGATCGCACTTATCGCAGTATTTCTTGTGACCTGGGCTATCGGAATTGGAATTGGAATCGCGATTGGTCAACCTGTCTATCTAGGATTTGTTTTTCTTCCAATTGCGCTCTTAGCTGCAATGCTTCTCTTCACTCGCCAAGCAGGTAATGCCGCATATGTTTCTATTGAAGGCCAGATTGGCGCCGGTGCTAGTGTTCTTATGGCAATTCGCAAAGGCTGGACAACTACGCCAGCCGTAGCCGTTTCTCGTAACCAAGATATGGTGCACAGAAGTGTTGGTCGCGCCGGAATAGTTATTTGCGGAGAAGGCAGCGATTCTGTGCGCCAGATGATGAGTGATGAGCGAAAGAAAGCAGAACGCTTTGCTCCAGGAGTGCCGGTAATAGAAATTCTGATTGGCAACGAAGAGAATCGAACACCAATTAGAAAGTTACAAAAACAGATGCGTCGACTTCCAAAGAAATTGACCGCTCATCAAATGCGTGAAGTTCGCGCCCGACTTAAGGCCGTCGGAGGAATGTCTATGCCAATTCCTAAAGGTCCTATGCCAACACGTGGCGGTAAAATTCGTTAAACTCGAGTCAAAATTGTTTGACTCAAACGCTCGTGCAACCCTCTTCCGTCTTCATCAAAAGTGATCGCAAAAATTACTGTGATCAACAGTGAGCATCGAATGAGAGCTTGTTTGAATGTGATGGGGCCACCATCTAGATAGCGCACAATCCTGATTCCAAAAATACGATGGCCTAGCGTTGCGCCCTGAAGCCAAGAGAGAATGAAAATCTGAACAAAGAAAAGGCCCAATACGTAGAGGGAGCGGTTTGGAGACGTAGCTCCTATTCCTCCAGATACGGCAGTGACTATGAAATAACAGGCCAGCCAATCAACCATCAAGGCGGCAAAGCGTCGGCCAAGGCTCACACGCACGGCGCCAAATTTCATGTGGCAAGGATAACCTCAGATAACGCCAGAAGTTACACGGATTTAACACACGGGTTATGTTTTTGACCTCTTCTGGACTTATGGTTTGACCACTAAAGCGTGCCAAGAACTCAATGTTGAGCAGGGTGCGCATCACATGTGAAATTGGGAGAAGCATGTTTAAGAATGCAGCAGAGATTTTTGCCTTCATCAAGAAGGAGGACGTCAAGCTTGTTGATGTTCGCTTTACCGACTTGCCAGGAATTCAACATCACTTCAATGTGCCTGTTGAATCTTTTGACGAAGCGGTCTTCACGGATGGCTTAATGTTTGACGGATCATCAATTAGAGGATTCCAAACTATCAATGAGTCAGACATGAAACTTTTACCTGTTCCAGAGTCTGCATACCTAGATCCATATCGTAAAGAGAAGACTCTCATCATTATTTTCTCCGTGCATAATCCGGTTGATAACTCACCGTATAGCCGCGATCCTCGTGGAGTCGTAGCAAAGGCTGTTGACTACATGCGCTCACTTGGATTTGCCGATACTGCATTTTTTGCACCAGAGGCAGAGTTCTATGTCTTCGACAGTGTTCGTTTTAAGACAGATATCAACACAGCCGTCTATGAAATCGAATCATATGAAGGTGCGTGGAATACCGGAGTTGAATTTGATGCCGATGGAACTCCTAACCGCGGGTACCGCACTCGCGTAAAGGGCGGCTACTTCCCAGTTTCACCAACAGATCAATATGCAGATCTTCGTGATGAAATGGTTATGCAACTTGGCAAAGTAGGTTTGCTTGTTGAGCGTTCACACCATGAGGTTGGAACTGCAGGACAAATGGAAATCAATTACCGTTTCACCGACATTCTCTCAGCTGGTGATGATGTTATGAAGTTTAAGTACGTCATTCGTAACACAGCATGGGAAGGTGGAAAGACAGCAACGTTTATGCCTAAGCCACTCTTTGGAGATAATGGTTCAGGAATGCACGTTCACCAATCACTCTGGAAAGATGGGAAACCGTTATTTTATGAAGCAGGAACATATGGAGATCTTTCCGATATGGCCCGTTGGTATATCGGTGGTCTTCTAAAGCACGCACCATCGTTACTTGCATTTACAAACCCAACTGTGAATTCATATCGACGACTTGTTCCTGGTTATGAAGCTCCAGTAAATCTTGTTTACTCAGCACGCAACCGCTCTGCTTGTATCCGTATCCCAATTACTGGATCAAGTCCAAAGGCAAAGCGCATTGAGTTCCGTTGTCCAGATCCATCATCAAATCCATACTTGGCCTTTGCAGCAATGCTCATGGCTGGTCTTGATGGAATCGTTAACAAAATTGAACCACCTGCCCCAGTGGATAAGGATCTATACGAACTCGAAGGAGAAGAGGCAGCCTCTATCCCTCAAGTTCCTGGTTCTCTAGATGCTGTTCTTAACTCATTAGAAAAGGATCACGATTTCTTGACTAAGGGTGGCGTCTTTACTACAGATCTAATTGAAACTTGGATCGATTGGAAGCGCAAGAACGAAGTTGATTATGTGCGTCTTCGTCCGCATCCAGCTGAGTTCGAACTCTATTACGATCTATAAAAATTACTGCCTAACAAAACCCGCTCCTTGCAAAAGGGCGGGTTTTGTTTTGCCTTTAATCAGTGAGTTTTTCGTCCTAAAAACTTGAACAAAACAGTACTTATCGTGCCGCTTACAAGTGATGCGATAATTACTGCAAATATTGCAAGCTCTTGAATTGTGCGCTCATCAAAAGCTAAATTTGCAATGAAGATGGCCACTGTAAAGCCAATACCAGCCGCACTTCCGGTAGCAAGAATCTTTAGTGAATTGGCACCTTCTGGATACTCTCCCAGACCGACTCTCTTAGCACCCCAACTTGAAACGACAATTCCAAGCGGTTTTCCAACAACAAGGCCAAAGAAAATACCCCATGCAATTGGTGAGTTTATCGCTGCGGCAATCGAACTTTGAGAAATCTGAACTCCGGTGTTTGCAAATGCGAAAAGTGGAACAATGAGAAAACTGCTAAAGGGATGTAATTTATTTTCAAGCCATTCAATAACTGAAACCACATCATCATCGGAATCAATCAAATCCGTGCCTTTACGAGGGATGTTAGGTGTCATCATTCCAAGGACCACGCCAGCCAATGTTGGGTGAACCCCTGCGCGATACATGCAGTACCAGAGTAAGGCCCCAACAGGAATGTACAGTGAAACTAGATTGAGTTGGAATTTCTTCATGACTGCAATCAAAACTACCGTCAGTAGAGATCCTGCGATCCAACCCGGAACTATTCCCCTTGAATAAACAAAAGCAATAACTAATATCGCGCCAATATCATCGAGCACCGCTAGAGCCAGTAAAAAAGTTCGAAGCGATGCCAGTGCATTACTCCCGATAATTGCCAGTAAGCCAACAGCTAAAGCAATGTCGGTGGCAACTGCCACACCCCAGCCACCTGGCGCTGTGCCACCCGCAATTAGCAGATAGATCATGGCAGGCACAGCCATTCCGCCTAGAGCGGCAACAAATGGCATGACAGCTTTCTTAACGCCAGCTAGATGCCCAGAAGTTAGCTCGCGATTTATCTCAAGGCCCACGACAAAGAAAAACAAAGTCATCAAAACATAATTAATGACATTGAGCATAGTTAACTTCAGATAAATCGATTCGTTTCCCCATGTAAATTGCATCTGCAGAAATGAAAAATATGAACTAGAGGCCGGCGAATTTGCAACAATGAGACCAAAGGCTGAGGCAATTAAAATCAGTACTCCGCCAGAAGATTCGCGATGAAGAAAATCTCGTAATGGCCTGATAGAGCGATTCATGTCCATAAAGTATCACCCACCGATTGGAATGGGCGGGCAATAATTGCTATCTGGAAAACTCTTGCGATCTGATTGACTTCTTTGACAATAAAGCATGACCCAAAAATCCAATGAGTAATGCAAAGATAACTCCGACATTTGCATATGCCCAAGCCCCCTCTTTGCCTCCAATCAGTGGCATTAAATAACCCTGCCAGACCAACCATGAAGCAAAAGTATTCGTAACAAATCCCCAACCAACAAAAGTTCCAAGTACCATGAGAAAAATTGAGCCTTTGTTTACAGAGCCATAGATTCCGTTCTTATCAAACAACGCTTTTTCATCATATGGCTTTTTTCTAAGAACAACATCGGCAACGAAAATTCCTGACCAAACCGCTACCGGGACACCAAGGGTGATTAGAAAGCCTTGGAAGGGATAGAAAAAATTGTCTGCAATCCACACGATATAAATAGTGCCAACTATCATAATCACTGAATCAAGTAAAGCGGCCTGATGGCGTTTGATGGGAACACCGATTGAGACCAAAGCCAAACCCGATGAATACAGATCCAAAATTGCCCCGCCCACCAAACCGAGAATCGCAATAAGTGCAAAAAATATTAGGAACCAGGTTGGAAGAAGTGTTGTTAAGGCCCCAATAGGATCATTTGCAATTGCTTCACTTAAATCACCATCACTTGCTGAAAGCGCAGTTCCATAAATAACTAAAAGAATCGGCACTACCGATGCTCCAAAAACTGTCCACCCTACAACGGCCTTGCCAGAGACAGATCTGGGAAGATACCGTGAATAGTCCGCAGCGCAGTTGACCCAACCTAAACCGATTCCAGTTACAGCAAAGATTGCAGCCCCAATAAATGCTTGGGATGTTCCATCCTTGATAGAGGTAACTGCATCCCAATTAACATTGTCGAAAGTCAGGGCAATATACACAGAGGTCAAAGCAACTGTGGTGATCGTGAGAATCTTTTGAATTCTCATAATCATGTTAAATCCAAGGACTCCACCTAACATTGTTGGTGCAACGGCAATTACAAATCCCACGATGAGCGCCAGATTATTGTCTATCCCAGTAAATCTAGAAAAAACAGTTCCGGTAGCTAAAGTAGCAAGTGATACAAGAACAGTCTCCCAGCCAACAAATACCATGTAAGAGAGAAAGCCAGGGACAATACTTCCCTTCACTCCGAAGGATGCCCGAACTAAAACCGTTGTAGGTGCATTAGAGCGTTTGCCTGCAAGGGAACTAAGTCCGACCAAAAAGAATGAACCAACTGTTCCAATTATTGCTGCGGCAGTGGCCTGTCTGAATGAAATACCAAAGCCTAAGAAAAATGCGCCGTAAGAGAGTGCGAGCAATGAAACATTTGCCCCTGCCCAAGGCCAAAACAAGGAACTAGGCTGTCCTTTTCTTTCGGACTCTTGAATTACATTGGGACCGTTTATCTCAAGATCAAAACCTTGCATTACTACTTTTTCTCATCCCTTTTCTCATTGCGCATTTTTATAAAATACCTAACGGCAAAAACAACGAGAAAGACTGCCATTACTATGGCACCGAAACTGAACTCTGCTTGATTCTCAGATGATGTTGTAGATGTTGTTGGTTCAATCATCTCTGTTGCTTCAAAACCAGGTGAAGCTTCAAAAGTGTAGCTCCCCTCAACAGGATGACCATCTTCTGAAACTATGCGGTACTCCACGGTAAATACTCCCCCTACGCTTTGATCGGATATCTGAGTTGAAATTTTAGAACCTTCAATGACTGCTTCCTCTGAACTGACAACTAATCCAGTTGAATCCTTGACCTTAAGAGTATTGATCACTTCGCCGTCAATCAGTTGGAGTTCACCATCAAATTCAATCCACACCTGAGTTGGAGTTGGTGAGGACGTGGAATCTCTCAAAGGATAAGTTGTGACGATCTCGCCGTGAGCGAAACTGATAGGTGAAGATAAAACTAGGCACACGAGAGCTAGGACTGCCAGAGATAATTTACGCATCATTGATTTCTAATCAAGGAAGAAATCGAGTAGGAAATCAGTGGTTCCGGGAGTGACTGAGTACTTTTCTAAGTCGGTAATTCCTTCACTTGCCAGAAGTAGATCGTCTACAAAGAAATTTCCTGTGCACTCCTTAGAATCTCTATTTAAAATAATGTGCGCCGCATCTGCAAGAATTTGAGGGGTACGGCCAGCTAAGGCATCAATTCCAGGAATCATTTGGAGAGCTGCGGTGTCAATGACAGTTCTTGGCCAAAGAGCATTAACAGCAATCCCGTCGCGTTTGAACTCCTCTGCCATTCCCAATACACACATACTCATTCCATATTTTGCCATCGTGTATGCCACGTGATTTTTAAACCAAATTGGTTTCATAGAAAGTGGAGGCGAAAGATTGAGAATGTGTGGGTTTCTTCCATCCTTTGCTGACTGGCGAAGATGAGGTAGTGCGGCTTGAGAAGTAAGAAAAGTGCCTCGAACGTTAACGTCAAACATTAAATCAAATCGCTTTGCAGGAGTTTGATCGGTTTTAGTCAGGTTGATTGCACTGGCATTATTAATGACAATATCTATGCCGCCAAAAGTATCCGCAGTTTTCTTGATTGCCTCTTCTATCGCTACTTCATCCCGAATATCGCATTGAAGAGCAAGTGCCTTTCCACCAGCTGCTTCTATCTCTGCAGCTGCAGTAAAGATTGTGCCGGGTAGCTTTGGATTTGGATCTGCCGTTTTTGCGGCAATGGCAATTGATGCCCCATCGGCTGCGGCGCGTAGGGCAATAGCAAGACCAATTCCGCGTGAACCACCAGTTATAAAGATGCGTTTTCCAGATAGAGCCATTACTTACCCTTCTTAGACATGAATTTCATGAATGCTTCCATAGCTTCATCAGATTGAAGCGCCATCGCGAAAATCTCAAACTCGGCCTTCATAACAGCAGCAACGGCGTCATGTGATCTAGCTTTAAGAAGTGCCTTGGTATTTATTATTGCCTGAGGGGGCTGGTCTGCAATTTGTTGCGCAATTTTCATTGCCTGCGCCATTGGATCGCTTTCAATTGAAGTTGCCAAGCCCATCTCAACGGCCATGGGTGCATCAAAGCTCTCCCCTGTCATAAATACACGAGCAGCTCTTTGATATCCAACTAATTGAGGGAATAGAAAACTTGAGCCCGCTTCCGGTACCAATCCCAATGATGCAAATGGCATTGAAAACTTTGCCGCAGGACTTGCTACAACTACATCGCAGTGAAGCAACATGGTTGTGCCAACTCCAACGGCATTACCTTTTACAGCAGCGATCAGTGGTTTTGGAAAATTCAGTAGTGACTCTAAAAACTGAGAAACTTCCGAACTATCACTTGTAGGTGGGTTATCCATGAAATCTGATATGTCATTACCTGCAGTGAAATGTTGACTTTCACTTGTAATGATCACGGCTCGTATGCCAAAGTCACCGGCTGCTTCATTGAGACCTTTAGCCAAGCCCGCATACATTGATCTAGTCAATGCATTCATCTTTTCCGGCCTGTTAAAGCTTAAAACCAGGATGTTGCCCTCTTGCCTGCTCAAGATTTCACTCATTGGCCCATCTTATGGGGTGACACAGGCCAAAAATAGGAACATACTGCCAAGGACGCGGAAAGGCGGCGAATGTAATGGTTAGAGACATCACAATTTCGACCAGAGAACTGACCCCATTTGAAAAGTTAGTCCTGGAACTTGTCTGTGAAGGAAAATCAAATGCAGTCATTGCCACCCAGACCTCGCACAATGAAAAGGTCATAGAAAACACTGTAAGTCGAAGTGCTCAGGTTTATGGAATCAAATCCGATCCCGAGACAAACTTGAGGGTTTTACTTGCCTTGGCATATCGCACACATTATGGAGACCAAGCATTCGATAAATTAGATATGCCCTGCGGACACTTTGAGATAGGTCCAGATGGCCAGTCAACGTGTAACCGACACGTTGAATAATTAAGACTGTAATCACAGTTTGAATTTCAGATTTTTCTACTGCTTAATCTTGCATAGCTAGTGAGTGCAAGCACTCTTGAAGCTGTTTGCGAGTGCTAACCCCACCCCAATTTGAATGTGAAGGTTGTTGGTACTAGTAAACATGGCCTGTGTTGATCGCAATGATCAATTTTCTAAAAACAGGCAATGGAGAAGAGTAATAATGAATCGTAGAACTTTTGACAAGATAGTTTCATTCGTAGGACTTGGACTTGCAGTCCTTCTATTCACTTTTGCAGGACTCCTAAACTTTGGAGCATCTTTTGCAAATGAGAGTGTGAAAACGCAACTAGAAAATCAGAATATTGCATTTCCTGCAGAGGATAGTTTGCCTGCCGACACAAAAGATCAACTCAAAAAATGGGCTGGTAAGACTGTGAATACGGGTGAAATGGCACGTGATTACTCAGATCTTTACATCTGGGAACACATGAAGGGTTCAGCTGTGGCTGTAACAGGGAAACCGTCTACTTACTCTGAAGTGTCAGGAACCTACATGGGATTAGTCCGCGGTGGAAGTACTGATGTTGCTACGATCACAAAGTATGCAGACCTTCGACAAACTCTATTTATGGGAAATACTTTGCGCGGAATGTTACTTCAGGCATATGCCTTTGGAACTATGGGAGTGATTGCCGGTTATGCAGCGATCGCTTCTTTCCTAGCAGGGCTTCTCTTTCTGCTTCTAGCAATCGCGGGATTTATGCATCTTCGTCGCACTCCTATAGAAGCGACAATTTAACCCTCAAATCTCCGTGAGAGGTTAAAGAAAAAGCCCCCGGTTTCTGCCGGGGGCTTTTTCTATAGAGAGGAAATTTATAAAGTAGTAGTGACCACTTTAATTTTTGTAATTAACGATCCAACTTTCCTGCGATGAAATCTTCAACTTTATTATGGGCTGCTTCATCTGTGTATTGAGTTGGAGGTGTCTTCATGAAATAGCTAGATGGTGAGAGCAATGCTCCCCCAATCTTGCGATCTAGACCGATCTTTGCGCAGCGAAGTGCATCGATGATCACACCAGCAGAGTTCGGTGAATCCCATACTTCCAACTTGTATTCAAGGTTTAGTGGCACGTCACCAAAAGCGCGACCTTCAAGGCGAACGTAGGCCCACTTGCGATCATCTAACCAAGGAATGTAGTCAGAAGGTCCGATGTGAACATTCTTTTCACCTAAGTCATGATCTAGCTGCGAGGTAACAGAGTTAGTCTTTGAGATTTTCTTAGATTCAAGACGATCACGCTCGAGCATGTTCTTGAAGTCCATATTTCCACCAACATTTAACTGATAGGTGCGATCTAGGTGAACACCGCGATCCTGGAATAACTTGGCCATGATGCGGTGAGTGATAGTCGCACCAACTTGGCTCTTGATGTCATCTCCAACGATTGGAAGACCTGCATCAGCAAACTTCTTTTCCCAAACTGGATCCGATGCGATAAACACAGGAAGCGCGTTCACGAATGCACAACCTGCATCAATTGCACATTGCGCATAGAACTTAGCAGCAACCTCTGAACCTACAGGCAGGTAACAGATGAGAACATCTACAGCCTCATCCTTGAGTGCCTTAACAACATCTACTGCTGGTGCTTCTGACTCTTTAATGGTCTCCTTGTAGTACTTTCCAAGACCATCGTTTGTAACTCCACGAAGAACTGGCACACCAGTCTTTGCAACGTTACTAAATTTTATAGTGTTATTTTCACTTGCCCAGATTGCATCTGCCAGGTCAAGTCCTACCTTTTTTGCATCCACATCAAAGGCTGCAACAAACTTAACGCTGGAGATGTGATATCCACCTACAACGGCATGCATAAGACCTGGGATCTCCTGATCTATAGCAGCGTCTTTGTAGTACTCGACACCTTGAACTAATGAGTTAGCGCAGTTTCCAACGCCAACGATTGCAACACGGATGTCGCCTTTACCGGTTGTGATATTCACTCTATTTCCTCTCGGTTTTGATCATGTCTTCCAGCCAAGCGATCTCGCGATCAGCTGATTCCAGTGAGTGACGTCGCCACTCTTCTAGATATTTATCGATACCCACTGGTGACTTCTCGAGTTCACCTCGTAGGATTTCGGCTTTCTCCTTAAGGCGACGATGACGTCCCTCAAGAATTCTTACTCTGTTTTTTGCAGAGGTTGGTCCAAAAAATGCGAAACGAATTTCAAATCCTTCATCTTCCCAAGTTTCTGGGGTAACTGATTCAGTTAATGTTGCAAATTTGCGGGCGCCAAGATCGGTAATCGCATAGACAATGCGAGATCGGCGAGATGTTGATTCAACGGTTGACTCTGCAATCAGTCCCGCTTCCATCATGCGACGAAGCTGTGGGTAGAGAACAGAAAATGAGAGGGCGCGGAATGGTCCAAAAATTGCGCCCATTCTCTTTCGCAGTTCATAGCCATGAAGCGGACTTTGTGAAAGAAGTCCAAGGAGTGCAAATTCGAGAGACTCAGAACGTGAGCGCATCGTGACCTGCCTTCCCTTGTAATTGGCCTGGTAATAGCCCTTAAGTGTTGAGCCTGTGGGCCCAGAAACTACTCCGTTGAATGTATCGAATGGATACATCGATAGGTAATCTAATCGGATATAGCGCTCAATGGCAACCTGGGCGCGCCCAAAGAGGGAATCTGACCCGCCTGGGCTGGCCTGTCAGTGGTTACGTAGACAATAAAGCCATGATTAAACCCGCAAAGCCTGCACGCGAGAACATCTCGCCTTCTGACCTTACCTTCGGCCTATCTACCTGTAAGAGATGCCTCTGGATTAAGTATTGGTACAAAGTAATTATGCCCGGAGCTTTCCCTCTAGTTGGAACGATGGCTGCTCTGCAAGAGGAGCATTTTCAGGGCGCAGATATGCCAACGATTGATCCCTCACTTCGTCCCGGCACTGTCACTAAATGGGGCGAATGGGTAAAAAGCAAGCCGCTCGTTGTTAACGGTGTGGAAACTCGTTGGAGAATTTTAGGCAAATACGATCTCGTCTCAACTAACCAGGATGGAACGATCGGTTTAATTGACTGCAAAGTCTCTGATAGCCAAAGGGATACAGGTCAGTTTTATTCTCCTCAACTTGAGGCATATGCCTATGCTCTAGAAAATCCAACGGCAGGAAAAGCACAATCCGTAGCCTCTATGGGACTGCTCGTCTGGAAGCCAACACATGCAATCGGAACTTCAGTGGAAGATTATGGGTTTGGCGTATTTCAAAAATACATCCCAGTTGATCGGGATCAAGCAAACTTCTTAAAGGTAATTGGTGAGTTCATAACCGTACTTGAAGGCGAACTCCCCGAGGCTGGCGCAGAGTGTGGAACGTGTAACTATTTAATTGCTCGAAATGCGCTGAATTAAACTCAACTTCAGCCGATTACTCTTCTTCTTCGACCTTGCCAAGCTTTACTTTTTTAGGCGCATAAGTATCAACATATTCTTGCCCAGATAATTGACCGATTGCTCTCATGATTGTGTCAGCAACATCTCGCAGGTGTTCTAAATCAGTTGGATCACCATCAAAATACATTGGCTCTCCAAAGCTCATGCCCACTCTTTTTACATTGGGTACGACTTGTCCAGTTGGTTGAATCTTGTCTGTATCAAACATCGCTACTGGAACCACAGGTGCACCTGATTCAATTGCAAGGCGAGCAATCCCTGTGCGAGCTTTATACAATCTTCCATCGGGAGATCTTGTTCCCTCTGGATAGATACCAAGGCATGCACCATCTGATAAAACTTTAAGTCCAGTGATCAGAGCTGCCTCACTTCGGCGCCCGCCCGAGCGATCAACCGGAACTTGTCCTAAAGCGATGAAAGTTAACTTCTTCAACAAACCTTTTGGACCGGGAGAGGTGAAGTACTCACTTTTTGCTAGGAAAGTTACTTTGCGGGGAACGACCATAGGCATAAAAATTGAATCGCTGAAAGAAAGATGATTTGAAGCGATTATCAATGGGCCTTTTGCTGGAACATTTCGAAGGCCACGAACCTTTGGCCGGAAGGCGAGCATGAGGAACGGGGTCAAAAATGCTCGTAAAGCACCATATGGCAAATTGTTCAGCACGGGGTTAATTTACTGTCTATTGACGGTTATGACACCATCGGAGGGTGAATGAGCACAGAAAAGGCCCTGATGAGTTCGACGAAGAGGATCTGATCCGGTCGGAGTTCGAATCAATTGTTTCGGGGCTGTCCTTAGATGAATCATCTCCAAATACTTATCTAGATGATCTAGAGCGCTTGGAAAAACTAGAGGTTCAAAACTCGGATGAAGGTTTTGCTCCACCCAATCCCCCACGTGCTAACCCAATTGATTTGCTTCGATCTGCAAAGATTGCGATTAAACGTTGGTTTAATCGTCCTTACCGTGAAGATGATGGGGTTAATCTATAAACAACTTTAATCAAAAAAGATCAAGTAAAAACTACCCTCTAGCTAAATCTGCTACTCCCACTAAACCTGCATCATTGCCTAACTCTGCGGCAATCAAAACAGGATAAGGATGCTTACCTGCAAAGGGCATCGTGCGTTCAAGTGATTCACGAGTTGGTGCAAGCAAGATTTCACCGGCATCGATTACTCCACCGCCAATAACAACGCAGATTGGATCCAACAAAACTGCAAGTGATGCAATACCTGCTCCAAGCCAATGCCCGGTTGTATTGAAAGCGGCAAGTGCAATTGGATCGCCCTCTTGTGCTGCCTGAGTGATGATGTGGCCAGTCAAACCGGCAACTGTTCCATCACCTCGTGACAAAAGATTTCGTGCAACTTCCGGACTTGCATTGATCGCCTCTCTGGCATGTCGAAGCAGAGCATTGCCAGATGCGTACTGTTCAAAACAACCACGTGCGCCACATCCACAGATGTGACCTTCTGGGACAACGCGCATGTGGCCAAACTCCGCTGCAATACCAAATGCACCTCGTTGAAGCTGACCATCGATAACTATTCCGCCACCGATTCCCGTACCCACGGTAAGCATCATCATGTGATTTTGATTTCGACCAGCACCAAACTTTGCCTCTCCCCATGCCGCTGCATTTGCATCATTTTCAATGACAACAGGCAGACCAATCAAAGCATTTAATTCGAAATCAAGATCTACATCGTTCCAATCAGCAATGTTTGGGGTTGCTAACATTGTTTTTCGATCGGAGGAAACAAATCCTGCCGCACTTACTCCCACGCTAGAAACGCTGTGTTTAGCAACTAACTCATTTACTGTGTCAGCAATTGTTTGAGTTAAAGCTTTACCACCCTGGCGCGGTGTATCTTTTCTGGCACGTGCTAGTACCGTTCCGTTTTCATCGACAACACCGCCGAGAACTTTGGTTCCACCGACATCGATGCCAATCGATAGGCTCATTAATTTAACCCTCTAAATGTGATTTAAGTTGCGCAAGGGCGGCATCAATAGTCGCCTTCTCGGCTTTCTTTCGCATCATGTCTGGAATAGACATAGATAGCGAGACACCTAACTCGTAAGTAACTTCTGTAGTGTCAGAATCGATGCTCTTGAATGTATAGGCGCCATCCATACTGGTCAGTAGGTCTGCTTCCTCTAACGAAAAGATTATTTTTTCTGGTGCCTGGCTCCAGTCGTAATCCAAAGTGACGCGATCTTTCATCATTCCTGCATCGATACTCATCTTAACTTTTGTAATGCGCCCTTGATCATCAGTTGAGAGGCTTTCGGCAGACTTAATCTGCGTCGACCAATCCGGATACTTGTCTAGCTCCGTGAGGGTCTTTTGAACATCTGATAGTGACGCTTCGATTATTACTGTGGATTTACTGAATTCGCTCATGGGAGAAGGCTACTAGCCTCTTCCCCTTTTCTCATCTGTCACGCTAGCGTTATCCCATGAATGAAATCACTGTCCCAGCACTTGTTCCTGCTTCTACTGCAGGAAATCTCACAAATCTGATCACTGAGCGCGCATGGTTTGAACCAGAGCGTATAACAATGTCCCGACCACTTGGTGAGGGATGGCAGCCCGTGACTGCAAAAGAGGTTGAAGAAGAGATTCGAGCAACCGCTAAGGGATTAATTGCTAGTGGTATTCAGATTGGTGATCGCGTAGCGATCATGGCTCGCACTCGATATGAGTGGACGATTTTGGATTTTGCAACATGGTTTGCAGGCGGCGTGGTTGTTCCAATTTTTGATACTTCTTCTGCCGAACAGATTGATTGGATCCTCAATGACTCTCATTCTGTTGCAATAATTGTTGAAACCCCAGCAATGCGTGAATTAGTTCAGACTGTTCTGCCTTCTCATACGAAAAATATTTGGGCAATGACTGATGATGTTCTTGCAGTATTAAGAGAGGCTGGAAAGAACATTAGCGATGAGGAAGTTGACCGTCGCCGTAGCGCACTTGTTCCAAACACACTTGCTACTTTGATTTATACATCTGGAACCACTGGCAAGCCAAAAGGTGTCCAGTTAACTCATGGCAATTTCCATGCAGAGTGTGGAAATGTTGTGCAGGGTGCAAGTGAGCTTTTTCTAAAGCCCGGTGGCTCCACACTTCTTTTCCTTCCGGTTGCTCACGTGTTTGGTCGCATGGTTCAAATTGGATCAATAACTGCTGGTCTGCACCTGGCTCACTGCAGTGATCCTGTCGGTAGATTGCCTATGGACCTTGCATCATTTAAGCCAACCTTCGTACTTGCCGTTCCTCGTATCTTTGAAAAGATCTATAACGGAGCAGAGGCAAAAGCAGAGGCAGCAGGAAAAGGAAATATCTTTAGAAAAGCCGCTGCAGTTGCGATTGCTTATTCAGAGGCCCTTGATAAAGGATCTGTCTCTCCCATTCTAAAATTAAAACATGGCCTCTTTGACAAGCTGGTTTACAGCAAGATCAGACACGGTATGGGTGGAAAAGTTGAAGCGGCGATATCCGGTGGTGCTCCACTTGGTACACGTCTCGGACACTTCTACCGCGGTATCGGTGTAACAATTCTGGAAGGTTACGGATTAACGGAGACAACTGCGGGAGCGACCTTGAATTTGTATGGCGCACACCGTGTTGGATCAGTGGGTCGACCAATCCCAGGTACTTCAATCAAGATTGCAGAAGACGGTGAAGTTCTCATTCGTGGTCCAATCGTCATGGATGGCTACTGGCAAAATGATGCTGCAAATGCAGAAGTCTTTACCTCCGAGCGTTGGTTCCAGACTGGTGACTTAGGAAAACTAGATGATGAAGGATTCCTTTACATCGTCGGGCGTAAGAAAGAGATCATCGTTACAGCTGGCGGAAAAAATGTTGCCCCTGCAGTTCTTGAAGATCGACTTCGTGCTCATCCATTGGTTAGCCAATGCTTAGTAGTCGGTGATAACCAACCATTCATCGCAGCTTTGGTAACAATTGATCCAGATGCAATTAAGGGATGGATTGCAAATAACAAGAAGGACGGAGCAACAATTGCTGATTTGGTTAATGATCCAGATCTAGTCTCGGCCATCCAAACTGCAGTTGATGAAGCAAACAAGGCTGTTAGCCGAGCTGAATCAATTAGAAAGTTCACAATCTTGCCAACCGACTTCACTATCGCTGGCGGACATTTAACTGCAAAACTATCCGTGAAACGACATGTCGTTGCAAAGGAGTTTGCTAAAGAGATAGAAGCATTATTTGCAACGTGAAAAATGAACTTGTAATTCTTGCACAAGAGTTACATGATGGAATAGCCCAGGACTTAGTTGGCCTGGGCTTTTCCATTGATAACGCTATTTCTCATAGCAAGGATCCTGAAACCCGAAAAGAACTCAGAGCGATTAGATTTGCAATCTCAGAACAAACAGAGAAAGTTCGGGTTGAAATTCATCGACTAAGAAACCTTTCGCCTAATCAAACTCATTCAACACCAGATTTGTCTTACCAACTCAGTCAAATATTCAACGAAATTCTGCGCAATGTTCTCCAGCATTCAAAGGCAACAACTCTATCAATTACTATCGCAGACAATGGAATTGGTGGAGCGAAAGAAAAAGAAGGTTCATTTGGTCTCTTAGGCATAAGGGAAAGGGTCCATCTCTTGGGTGGGGAAACCCTTATTGAATCTGATCAGAATGGGACGAAAATAGAAGTACACATCCCATTGGACAAAAATGATACGAGTACTCATAGTCGATGATCATGCTGTTGTTCGTGAAGGCTTATTGACTGCATTTACACAGGCTAATTTAGAAGTCGTTGGGTCAGCTGCAACTGTGGCCGAAGCTATTGCACAAATAGCACATAGCAATCCGGATGTTGTTGTAGTTGACCTCAATCTGCCGGATGGATCTGGATTTGAAATTATCCAGTGGATTCGATCAGTATCTAAAGAAACAGGGATAGTAATACTCACTCTTAATTCTGGTCCCGAGTTTGTAGTTGCTGCTATGAAGTCTGGAGCAAATAGCTTCGTGGTAAAAACCGCCCCCGTATCTGAAATCGTTTCGGCAATTAAGCACTGTATCTCTTCACCCCGCAGCTTTTCTGCAAAAGGATTGTCTGCACTTGCCGCATCTGCTGATCATTTGCTCACGGCCAGAGAAATTGATGTGTTGATGAAAATCTCACTCGGACTAAGTAATCAAGAGATAGCCAAGCAACTTTTTCTTAGTCAATCAACAATTAAGTCTCACATAACTGCAATTTTTAGAAAATTAAATGTTGATAATCGAATCAGTGCAATCAATTTTGCCCGAGAAAATGGTTTACTTCTTAAGTAATTGCTCGAAGGCCTCTGACCAAATTTCCCATCTCCATTTTTCAACTACCCAGTTACGACCATAGTGACCCATAGTTTTGGAGGTTTCAGGATCATTCAAAAGTTTAACAACAGCTTTTGCTATTGCATCATTATCAATACCGCTCACGACCACACCGCTTTTGCCTTCATCCACTGCATCTGGAGCACCGCCCGAAGAACCCGCAATTACAGGAAGTCCGCATGCACTTGCCTCCAAGTAAGAAATTCCCAAACCTTCAACCTCTAAACCCCAAAAGCGTGATCGAGATGGCATAGCAAAAAGATCTCCAACACATATGTACTCAGGAAGTTGTTCATAGCCAATACGTCCAACAAAAGTGACAGCATCTTCAATCTTCAGTTGATTCACCCTTTTTACTAAATGCTGACGATAAGGTCCTTCGCCAACAATGAAAAGGTGAGCATTCGGAGCTGATCTCAAGATTTGTGGCATCGCTTCAATCAAACGATCTTGACCTTTGCGATGAACCAGCCGAGCGACGCAGACAATTACTTTCTTTTCGGCAAGATTGAGTGATTTGCGTAGATCTTCAGAGTTTCGAGGACGAAAATGTTGCGTATCGATTCCAGGTGCAATTTTTACCATAGCCAATTTTGCTCTTTGATCCAATGCACGAGAGATCATTTGGTGGGTGTACTCGCCTAAATAAGTAAGTGAATCAACTCCCCTGCCAATTCTGCGCATCAGTAAATTGAAAGGGAAAACCCTTGCCCACCAAACTTCATGACCATGAGTGAGAGCGACTATTCGGACTATGCCAGCACGTTTTATTGAGTGCGCTAGTAAACCAAGCGGTGCTGCTGCACCAAAGGTAACCGTTTTAATGTTTTCAGTTTTTACTAACTTCGAAATTCTGCGGGCTACCTTTGGAGTAGGTAACAATATTCTCGATGAATCTCTGACAACCTTTACGCCAAACTTTCTTTCCCAGTTTGCGTCATATTCTTTGGAATTTTCCTGGGCCGATGTGTAAACAATCGTTGTTGCAAATGCTCTTCGTTCGATAAGACCGATAATAAAGGTCTCAATACCCCCGGCCCGAGGACCAAAATCATTGGTTATGAATAGAACCTTTTCGTTATTGCTGGCCATATAGACAAGGCTAACTCCGATAGACCTGCCAGTTCAACTAGATCTCATTGGTTTTAAATCCGACTCTGCAAGAAGAGCCCAAGTTAGGTGATACTTATCCAATGAGTACGGTTGCAACTTTGGTGGTGGGCCAAGATGGCTCGGCAACAAAGAATGCGAGTTCAGCAGAGATCAGCTCAAAAGCAGATCGCGAAATCTTTTTGAACCGTCGTCGCCATGTCGATGTGATCATTATTGGCGGCAATACCGCGCGAAATGAATCCTACAGACGCTCTCCCGTGCCTGTCATAGTTTGTTCGCGGGGTTCAATTAATCCACTTGAAGAAAATCCAATCGCGCAGTTATGGAATTGCTCGCCCGGTGAAGCAGTTGATAGGGCGCGCAAACTATTCGGTGAAAATATCCTTATTGAAGGTGGGCCGAAAATGATTATGGATCTAGTAAAAATTGGAAAAATTGACCAACTTGAATTGAGCATTACCCAGGTAACTGGCGGTGAAAACATTGTGGACTGGCAACTTCTTTTATCCCATTTTAAGCATATAGAAATGAAACAGTTTGATGATACTCAATTCTATTCGGCGATTAACTAGAAGATACTTTTATCAACTATTAAAAAGCTGAGATCAGAGATACACCACTGACTGCTAATGCAATTCCTATGTATTGCACTTTATGCAGGCGCTCATTAAGAAACTTGAACGCCAAAAGGGCTGTTGCAATCGGATAAAGAGAGCCAAATACCATGGCGACTGAAACTAATCCTTTAGTGGTAGCTACTCCAAGTAATAGATTAGCCAAGAAATCTGCAGCTCCAATGAAAATTAAAAGTGGTAAATCCTGTCTTCCAAATTTACCTGTGGTTCTAAATTTCAAGGCAATCGAAATCGTTACGAAGAAAGTAGCTCCGCGCATTGAAACCATGGTTAGTAAGGCACTTGTCTCAGAGCCAACGGCGATGAAAGTTAGAGAAAGTCCAAAACCTGCAGCTGCACCTAATGCAAGCAACAAAGGTTTAATCGGCATCCCTTGAGATAACTCCGGTCCGCTGGCACAGAACACACCAATAAGTGCGACAAATACGCCAACAAACGCCAAAGTTGAAAGAGCATCACCAGTTGCTAATGCATAAGCAAGAGGTACGACTGCACTCATTGAACTAATTGGAGCAACAACTCCCATTCGCCCAGTAGAAAGTCCCTCATACAAACATGCAAGGCCAATGTAACCGGCTAAACCTGCCAAGATTCCTGGGATTAAATAACCATCAAATCCAAATACTTTTCCCTGCCAATTACCTGAGATAACAAGAATTAATACTCCAACAAACAATCCAATTACCTGCGAGAAGCCCAACACTGCAAATGGATGGTGCTTCTTACTCATGCGTCCAGCAAAGAAATCAGCTGATCCCCATAATGCACTAGAGAGAAGCGCCAATAAGGATGCCATGGACAAATCCTACCGCCCAGCCTCCCACGAAAACCTATGGGCAATCTTTATCCTTAGAACATGGATGCGAATGGGTTTGAGCGATTAATCGACCAGCTTCGCACATTCACACCAAGATCTGAAGTAATGCTTACTGAGGTGCCTGCACCTCAGAAGTTAGCAACATATTCTTTTGCTTTTTCTGCCGATGTTTCAAATGGTTTACTCGGTGAAAAAGAAGATGAAATTGCAAATGGTCGATTCGTTTTATTGCATGAACCTGGTGGGCAAGCTACATGGGATGGCGAATTTCGATGTGTAACTTTTGTCAGCGCCGATGTCGATCCCATAATGCAGGAGGATCCACTACTTCCTGAAGTGGGCTGGAGCTGGTTTCTTGAATCACTCGATAACAATGGTTGTTCCTATAACAGCCCAAGTGGCACTGTCACTCGAGTAACTAGTGCATCTTTTGGAAAGTTATCGCCACGTAAAAATGAAGCAGAGATTGAGATCCGTGCTTCATGGACGCCCGTAGTGGGTAATCCAAGTTTGTTGATCGATCACATTGACAGTTGGTGCCAGTTAATCTGTGAAGTAGCAGGATTGCCTCCCATTCCTGAAGGAGTCTCTGCGATTACATCTAATCGCCGCAACTAAAGATGAGTGAAGAGATTGTTGCAGTTCCATTACTCGCCCCTGCTGGCGGCACACCTGAACCCATCGACACTGAAGCAGGCCTACAAAAAGCCATAGAAGAATTGAGTCTTGGTACCGGAGCATTTGCAGTAGATGCAGAGCGAGCTTCGGGATTTAGATATAGCGCTCGGGCTTACTTGATTCAGATAAAGAGAAATGGTGGAGGCCTTCACCTCATTGACCCCATCCCATTTGGAATCAATCACCATTTAATTCTGAAACTCAATGATCTGCTCAATACTGATGAAGTAATTTTGCATGCCAGCACTCAAGATCTTCCCTGTCTTCGCGAAATAGGCATTAGTCCTATTCGTTTATTTGATACCGAACTAGCTGGAAGAATTGCAGGGCTCCCCCGCGTTGGGTTGGGACCACTTTTAGAATCACTCATGGGTGTTTCTCTGGCAAAAGAACACAGCGCAGCTGATTGGTCAGTACGTCCGCTTCCTGAAAATTGGCTTACATATGCAGCTTTAGATGTTGAGCTTCTAGTAGAACTGCGCGATCTGATGTATCAAATGTTGCTAGAGAGTAAAAAACTTCCATGGGCTTTAGAAGAGTTCGCCTCAATTTTGGCCGCACCTCCCCCGGCTCCACGAGTTGATCCATGGCGTAGAACCTCTGGAATGCACAAGATTAAGCGAAGAGATCAATTAGCTATTGTCCGATCTCTGTGGATTGCTCGCGACAAGATTGCAAGTCAAAGCGATATCGCACAAGGCAAACTTCTTAACGATAATGCCATTGTTGAATTAGCTATCACAGCACCGACGAATAAAAAAGAGTTTGAAAAAGCTTTGCGGCCCTTAGGACTTCGTGCGCGTTGGTTAGAGAATTTACCCTTATGGCTTGAAAGCATTGCATCGGCCGTTGCACTCTCCGAGAAAGATTGGCCACAAATGCGTACATCTGCCGATACTTTGCCGCCGATCAAATTATGGCGTGATAAGTTTCCTGAAAAATATGCCCCGCTTTCACATGCGCGAGTGCGCCTAGAGAAAATATCTGAAGAAAACAGCATTCCTGTAGAAAATTTAATTACGCCAGAGTTAGTTCGTCGAATTTGTTGGAGCCCTCCTGCGGGATCAACTGAGAATTTGCAGGTTGAGGCGGTTCAAACACAGCTTCTCTCTCTCGGTGCTCGCTCATGGCAGGTTAACTTGGTAGGACAGGCGATATCTGAGGCCCTGTTAGAAAAAGAGGCAGTTCCGGCTCCTGTAGAAGAGGAAGTACCTGTAAGCACCGAGTGATTTACTCCACCCAACCTCGTTGATTTGGCATTGTCCAGAGACCTTACTCACGAGTAACATCTTCCCTATACCGCTAACAAGGGAAGTTTCATGACTCGCACCGTTGTCCTCGTTGATGCTGTTCGTACACCATTTGGAAAGGCCGGCGGAATGTATGCCGGAACGAGAGCTGACGACTTAATGGTGAGAGCTATTCGCGGTTTGCTCGATCGCAATCCCAAAGTTGATCGTTCAACAATTGAAGATGTTGCAATTGCTGCAGCTACTCAAACCGGTGATCAAGGTATGAACATTGGTCGAAGCACCGCGCTACTTTCTGGACTTCCAAACACAGTCCCTGGATATTCAATTGATAGATGGTGTGCTGGTGCCATGACAGCAGTAACAACTATCGCAGGTGCAATTGCAATGGGAACGAACGATCTAGCAATTGCTGGTGGAGTCGAACATATGGGTAACCACCCAATCGGTGAAGGTCTTGATCCAAATCCTCGATATTTAGCTGAAAGAATTGTTGAGCAAGATGCACTTGCAATGGGTGCCACAGCAGAGCGTTTGCATGATCGTTTCCCTCAGTTAACAAAAGTACGCGCAGATCAATTTGCACTCAACTCACAGATCAAAACTGCAAAGGCCTACAGTGAGGGAAAGATCCAAAGAGATTTAATTCCAACGGCTGCTAGAAATGCAGAACTTGGCTGGGGCGTTGCAACAGTAGATGAGCCACCTCGCCCTCAAACAACGATGGAAGGCTTGGCTGGACTAAAAACTCCGTTTCGACCAGCCGGACGCGTTACACCTGGTAACTCATCAGGATTAAACGACGGTGCAACTGCAGCACTGCTTGCTAGCGAAGAAAAAGCGTTAGAGCTTGGCCTGACAATTAAAGCAAAACTTGTAACTTTTGCATTCGTAGGTGTTGAGCCAGAGATTATGGGATACGGACCCGTACCAGCAACGCTTAAAGCTTTAAAGCAGGCTGGATTAAAAATTGAAGATATCGGTGCATTTGAAGTTAATGAAGCTTTTGCAGTTCAAGTAATTGCATTTTTAGATCACTTCGGAATTGCCGATGATGATCCTCGCGTAAACCCATACGGTGGCGCAATCGCTGTTGGTCACCCACTGGCCTCTTCAGGAGTTCGATTGATGCTCAATCTTGCGCGCACCTTCGAAGAAAAACCAGAAGTTCGATATGGCATAACAACAATGTGTATTGGTTTAGGCATGGGTGGCACCGTCATCTGGGAAAATCCACACTACAAGGGAACCAAATAATTATGAGCACAAATATAACTTTGCCAGCAGGAGCGCCAGAAGAAGTTGTTACGCACGCACTTGTTCGCGATATTGATTTAGCCGCTTTTGGTGGAAAAGGCTCCTTAGCACTGATCACATTAGATAACTCTTTGGATCACAACAGACCAAATACCTTCGGACCTCAATCACTAAGTGCTCTAGATGCTGCTATCACCGATGCAATTGCCAGAAAGCCAGAAGCAATTGCAGTCACTGGTAAGCCCTTTATATTTGCAGCAGGTGCTGATCTCTCTGCTCTTGCATTCTTGAATGATCACAAGCAAGCAATGGCGATTGGAAAACTTGGACATGATGTTTTCCGCAGGTTAGGTGAATCAAAAATTCCAACCTTTGCATTCATTAATGGGCTCGCACTAGGTGGTGGCCTTGAAGTTGGCCTTCACTGCCATTATCGAACTCTTTCATCCACTGCATTCATCGCACTTCCTGAAGTCTTTCTGGGCCTAGTTCCAGGATGGGGTGGTGCCACAATATTGCCAAAACTCATTGGACCAGAACGCGCCGTTCAAGTAATCATGCTTAACGCCCTCAATAACAACACGATGTTGAAATCTAAAGATGCACTCAAGCTGGGTGTTGTCGATGCAGTTTTCGATCCCGCCGATTATTTGGAGCGTTCAATTGCATTTGCAGTTGGAGTTCTTAACGGAAGTACAAAAATCGATCGTCCCGATTACAGTAATGATCCAGCCTGGGAGACAGCTCTTGCCACAGGAAAAGCGGCAGCCCTGAAAAAATATGGCGGCGCCGAGATTGCATCTCCTACAAAAGCTCTAGAGCTCATCGCAGCTGCAAGAAAAAACGATCTTGGAACTGGTTTTGATGCAGAAGACAAAGTTTTAGCTGACCTTGTCATGTCTGATCCACTCCGCTCATCTCTTTATGCATTCAACTTAATTCAGAAAAAGCGCAAGAAAGTTGAGGGTGCACCTAAGCCTGCACTTGCACGTAAAGTCGCAAAAGTTGGAGTAGTCGGTGCAGGTTTAATGGCATCCCAGCTAGCGTTGCTCTTGTTGAGAAATCTCAAGTGTCCGGTTGTCATGACTGACATTGATCAAGAACGAGCAGATAAAGGTGTTGCCTGGGTTAAGAACGAACTCCAAAAATTGGTCGAGAAAAAGCGCATGAGCGCCGAATCTGCCGCTCGTCTAGCTCTTTTGATCTCAGGTTCTGCAGACCAAAAAACCTTTGCAAACTGTGATTTCATTATTGAGGCAATTTTCGAGGAACTTTCTTTAAAGCAAGAATTATTTAAGAAGTTAGAAACTATCGTCTCTCCCGAGTGCGTACTTGCAACAAATACTTCTTCTCTATCTGTTGAAGCAATGACTCAAGGATTAAAGAACCCAGAAAGAGTCGTCGGATTCCACTTCTTTAACCCTGTTGCTGTCATGCCATTGCTAGAAGTTGCTCGCACATCGACTACAGATGATGCGACAACGGCCACAGCAATTGCAGTGGGTAAAGAACTAAAGAAAACCATGATCATCTGTAAAGATGCTCCAGGTTTTGTTGTTAACCGACTCTTGACTCGTTTTATGGGTGAAGTTACAGACGCTGTCGATGAAGGAACACCGCCTGCAGTTGCAGATGCTGCCATGATGGAGATTGGTTTCCCAATGTCTCCATTCCAGCTTTTAGACCTTGTTGGTCCAGGGGTTGCACTTCATGTCTCAGAAACTTTGCATAAAAATCTTGGACCTCGATATCGAATTTCACCAACTATGCAGCGCATGGTCAAAGATGGTGTTCGAAACTTCTACATAAAAAATGAAGATGGAACTTATGCACCAAATCCTGCAGCGGTGGCACTTATTGAAAAAGGAAGCTCACCGTCAACGGCCGAACAAGTACGTAATCGCGCGCTGAAGGCACTAGCTGAAGAAGCTAGATCCATGCTGGATGAGGGCGTTGTATCAACTCCTGCTGAAATTGATTTGTGCATGCTCATGGGTGCTGGTTGGCCTATGCATCTAGGTGGAATTCTGCCTTACCTTGATCGAGAAGGAATCAGTGAAGCCGTTTCAGGAAAGCGATTCCACGAAAAAGGTGTTGCATCACTACCTGATAGCAAGTAACCAGTCGATAAAGTTCAACCGTGTTCAGGTCTACAATAGATCAACATGACTGAATTTTATGAAGGCACAACAAAAAGCGGTTTAAGTGCTGTCCTTAGTAACTTAAAGAGCTTTCCTAGAGATTCATCTCTTGGCACCCTTATCTCGGGTTTCCTGGTTGTTTTGGTGGCAGTAACTGGACCAATAGTCATTCAACTAACAGCCGCAAAAAATGGCTCATTCACAGATGCACAGACATCAAATTGGATCTTCATAACTTGGTTTACCTCCGGACTTTTTGGGCTATTTCTAAGTTTGCGTTTTCGTATGCCAATGATCGGATCACCTTCTACTGCATCAATGGTTCTATTAGTAACAAGCCTGCAGACACACTCAATCAATGAAGCTGTTGCCTCTTACATAATTGTAGCCATCACATTCATTGTTATTGGGGCCACTGGTGCCATGCACACGATAATGAAATTTATTCCCCATGAAGTAATCATGGCCATGCTGGCAGGAGTCTTATTCCAGTTTGGAGTACAGATCTTTACTTCATTTACTGCAGAACCATGGTTAGTCGCCATTATGGTCCTTGTATTTTTCTTTGCACGCAGATTGCAAGTACGGACTCCTGTAGTTCCTGTTTTTTTGGTGGGAATAGCTCTGACAATTGCACTAGGTAAACTTGAATTTAACGGCGCCGAACTGTTCTGGGTACACCCTGAATTTATTGAACCTGATTTCACGTGGGCAAGTGCAATCAACCTCGCCCTTCCTATGGTCTTGGCAACACTTGCCACACAGTATGCCCCTGGTTTTGCGGTTTTAAGAACTGCCAAATACCAACCACCAGTTAAATACTCCATTTTGACCGGTGGATTAATCTCACTCCTTACAGCACCGTTTGGAAACACTGGAGTAAATACTTCAACGATCACCGCAAATATTGCAGTTGGCGAACATGCCGACCCTGATAAAACTACAAGGTATACAGCTGGTGTTTTGTGTGGAATTTTTTACGTAATAGCTGCAGTGTTTACCATTCCAATAATTGATTTATTTAGAATGCTCCCACCATCTGTGATTGCAACGATTGCTGGTCTGGCTTTGCTTCCAGCATTAGCAAACTCGCTTCATGAGTCTGTTGCAGGAGTTGCTGGTCGCGAAGTAGCTATGGTGACTTTACTGATTACTATCAGTGGCATTGAGCCATTGGGCCTTGGCTCTCCCTTTTGGGGACTTGTAGCAGGAATGGTGCTAAGTGCTATTCCTTTTAACTCGCGCAAAAAATCGAGTTAGTTTTATAAAAGTGAACGCAAAACGAACTGCATAATTCCACCATGGCGGTAGTAATCCGCCTCTCCCGGTGTATCAATTCTAACTTTTGCAGAAAAAGTCTTATCTCCTGCCGTTACGGTGAGCTCTTTAGGAACTCCTCCAGTATTCAGAGCCGTTATTCCTGAGATAGAGAAAACTTCAGATCCAGTTAATCCTAAAGAGGCGGCAGAGTCTCCTTTTTTAAACTCTAAGGGCAGAACTCCCATTCCAATGAGGTTGGATCGATGAATTCTTTCAAAGCTTTCTGCAATCACAACTCGCACGCCAAGTAGCGCGGTTCCCTTTGCAGCCCAGTCGCGTGATGAACCAGATCCATACTCTTTACCAGCAAGAATCACCAAAGGAACTCCAGCGTTTTGATAGGCCATAGATGCATCGAAAATGGTCGTTTGTTCTCCACCGCTGAGGAAGTTGCGAGTAAATCCACCTTCTACACCATCTAGCAAGAGATTCTTTAAACGAATGTTTGCGAAAGTTCCTCGGATCATAATTTCATGGTTTCCGCGTCGTGATCCATAAGAGTTAAAGTCGGCGCGATCAATGCCATGTTCTGCAAGATAAATTCCTGCAGGTGAATCAGCTTTGATGTTTCCAGCAGGTGAAATGTGGTCAGTCGTTACTGAATCTCCCAAAATTGCAAGAACTCTTGCACCAGAGATATCTGTAACTGGGGTTGGCTGCTTAGGCATTCCATCAAAATATGGTGGCCTGCGAACATAAGTTGACTTTGCATCCCACTCAAATATCTTTCCAGTTGGTGTAGCAAGGGATTTCCATCGGTGATCGCCTTCAAAAACGGTTGCGTAATCTTTCTTAAACATTTCAGAAGAGATTGATGAATCGATCACACTCTGAATCTCTTGAGGAGAAGGCCAAATGTCCTTGAGATACACATCTTTTCCATCAGTGTCTTTGCCTAGTGAGTCATTTTCAAAGTCATGGTCCATGGTGCCTGCGATCGCGTAGGCAACAACTAGTGGTGGTGATGCCAAATAATTCATCTTTACCTCAGGGCTAATGCGACCTTCAAAGTTTCGGTTACCTGAGAGCACAGCAGTCACAGCTAAATCACCTTCGTGGATGGCCTTTCCAACTTCGATTGGCAATGGGCCAGAGTTTCCAATACAAGTGACGCAGCCGTATCCGACTAAGTGGAAGCCAAGTGCCTGCATGTATTTAGTCAAATCTGCGCGATCGTAATAATCTGTAACAACTTTAGATCCTGGGGCAAGAGTTGTTTTTACCCAAGGCTTGGATTTTAATCCTTTTTCAACGGCCTTCTTAGCAAGTAATGCTGCACCGATCATGACTGAAGGATTTGATGTATTTGTACAAGATGTAATTGATGCAATTACAACATCTCCATTTTTAACACGTGTTGCGCCTGCTTTAACTTCACCCTTGTTTGTTTTCTCGCTCAAATATGTTGGTAATACCTTTTCAAAGGCCATTTTTGAATCACTCAGTGCAATTCGATCCTGTGGTCTTTTTGGTCCAGAAATTGATGGAACAACAGTTGAAAGATCTAGTTCTACTACTTGCGAGAAGCGCGGTTCAACGGATGGGTCATGCCACATTCCCTGCTTTTTTGCATACTCTTGAACAAGTGCAATCTGCTCGTCGCTACGTCCAGTTAAACGAAGATACCGAAGAGTTTCTTCATCTATTGGAAATATCGCACATGTTGATCCGTATTCAGGACTCATATTTCCGATTGTCGTACGGTTAGCCATCGGAACAGAGGCAACACCGGAGCCAAAGAACTCGACAAACTTGCCAACAACACCGACTTTGCGCAAAATCTCTGTAATTGTTAAGGCCATGTCTGTTGCTGTAGTTCCTAAAGGAAGCTGACCCGTTAATTTAAATCCAACAACACTTGGAATGAGCATCGAAACTGGCTGACCCAAAAGTGCGGCTTCGGCCTCAATGCCGCCTACTCCCCACCCTAGAACGCCAAGTCCGTTGACCATGGTTGTATGTGAATCTGTTCCAACAACTGTATCTGGATAGGCTCTGACAACTCCATCAACGGTTCGAATCATTACTACTCTAGCTAGATACTCAATGTTTACTTGGTGGACGATACCTGTTCCGGGAGGTACGACTTTGAACTCATCAAATGCGCTCTGCCCCCAACGCAAAAATCTATAGCGCTCTTGGTTTCGCTCATATTCGATATCTGTATTTTGCTCAAAAGAATCTTTGGTCCCGAATTTATCGGCAATAACCGAGTGATCAATAACGAGCTCTGCAGGGGCCAGTGGATTTACTTTTGCAGGATCGCCACCCAACTCAACGATAGCCTCACGCATTGTCGCAAGGTCCACCACGCAAGGAACGCCCGTGAAATCCTGCATCACAACTCTTGCAGGAGTAAATTGAATCTCAGTATCAGGCTCAACTGATGGGTCCCAATTTGCTAACGCTTTAATGTGTTCCTGAGTGATGTTTGCGCCATCTTCAGTGCGCAGAAGGTTTTCGAGTAAAACCTTCAAACTAAAAGGCAGGTTTGCCGCGCCTTCGATGGCTGAGATATCAAAAATCTCAAAACTCTTACCCGCAACTTCTAAGTTCTTCTTTGCGTTAAAAGAGTTTTTACTCACTCGTGCACCCCTTGTTTTCTATGGCTTCAAGCGCTCAAGATACATCAGTCTGAGCGTAGAGAGCAACACATTCGATGTGATGTGTCATTGGAAAGAGATCAAAAGCACGGATATTTATCAATGAAAAACTGTGATCTGCAAGATATGCCGAATCTCGTGCAAGAGCAGCTGGATCACAGGCCACATAAATTATTGCTCGAGGATGCATTCGTGCTATTTGAGCAACTACTTCTTTTCCTGCACCCTCTCTTGGTGGATCCAAAACAATTACGTCGGCACGTGAAATTCGAGGCAAATGTTTAGCGACGTCGCCAGTTATCACCTTTACATTTGAATGGGAAGCGAAATTTCTTGAAGCATCACCTGTCGCACTTTTACTGCCTTCAATCAGATCGACATGTCCACTATCTCCAATAACTTCTAAAATCGCAGCAGTAAATAATCCAACACCACCAAATAGATCTAGAACATGTTCACCTTGCCTGAATTTGCCAAAATCCAGGACAGCTCTAGTTAATATCTCCGGCGCCATTTTGTGACTCTGCCAAAATGATTCTTGACTAACTTCTAGAACCTTATTCAATACTTTTTCGTGTAGCACAGCTGGACCTTGAGTTATTCGGGCCTTTTCTTTCGCCCCTGCACTTGCTAATGCGATTGTCCTCTCCCCTGTATTGGAGGAGCTGACTTCAACCCGATAGTCAGCTTTCAAATCCTTTTGAGACAGTTCAGAAATACCTAACTCATCAACACAAATCAAACAATCTGTTACGGGAATGACAGTGTTGGATCGAGATTTATAGAAGCCTAGCTTTCCCTTGCTATCTGTCGTTGCAATAGCTCGTGTGCGCCATTTTGCCGTTTCGCTAACCTTTTCGACATCGATTTCGATATCCATTTTTGCAATCCGAGCAAACTGTTCTGTGATCACTTGTGATTTCAGTGTGCGTTGATATTCCTCTGAGATGTGCTGAAAATCGCATCCTCCACATCCATCTGGGCGCGAAAACTTGCATGGAGTGATTACGCGAAAATCAGATGGGGTTTGAACTGAAACAACATCTGCACGATTGAAACTTTTCCCAATACTTGTAAGTTCGACCGTGCACACTTCACCAGGAATGGCGTGGCGCACAAAAATAACTGCTCCGTTGTGGCGGGCAATGAAGTGTCCTCCATGGGCAACTTTTTCAATTGTGACCTGGATGCGGTCTCCAATTTTTAGGGCTGGACCCTGCTCTAATGCCATAGATACAAGCCTATGGGTGTAAGTTGTACCTTGTGCACGTAGTCATCATGGGTTGCGGTCGAGTTGGATCGTCATTGGCCGCCGAATTAGAGGCGGCAGGTCACACGGTTGCAATAATTGACCAAGTGCGTGAAGCCTTTCGACGCCTGGGACCAGATTTTAAAGGTCGTACAGTCACCGGAGTCGGATTTGATCGAGACAATTTAATTGAAGCCGGAATTCAAGAGGCAGATGCATTTGCAGCAGTAAGCAATGGTGACAACTCCAACATTTTGGCAGCCAGAGTTGCTCGTGAAACCTACGGTGTTCAAAATGTTGTAGCGCGAATTTATGATCCAGGCAGAGCTGAAATTTACCAACGTCTTGGAATTCCAACTGTTGCAACAGTGCTTTGGACAACGGATCAAATTCTGCGTCGATTAACACCCGAGGGATCACGATCTGAATGGCGCGATGCAACAGGAACTCTTCAACTCTATGAAGTAAATCCCAATAGTGATTGGTATGGCCGCCCTATTTTGCTTATCGATGAGTTAACTCCGGCGCGCGTTGCATTTATAACTCGATTGGGAGAAGCGATAATTCCAAACACACACACTGTGTTACAGCAAGGCGATCTAGTGCACGTCATGGTTACTGATGCTGATCTAAAGCGCACCCTTGAGATTCTCTCTCAGACTCCGGAAGCAGAGCACTCATGAGAATAGCCATTGCTGGTGCGGGAAACGTGGGAAGAGCCATAGCTCGCGAACTTTTGGATAACGGTCATCAAGTTTTACTGATTGAGAAAGATCCAAAGGCTCTAAAGATTGAAAGTGTTCCCGACGCGGAATGGCTCATGGCCGATGCCTGCGAAATCACGGCATTAGATGCGGCACACCTTGATAACTGTCAGGTTTTAGTCGCAGCAACAGGTGATGACAAGGCAAATCTTGTAACTTCCTTACTTGGAAAAACAGAATATGGCGTGCCTAGAGTTGTTGCAAGAATTAATCACCCAAAAAATGAATGGTTGTTTGATACATCATGGGGTGTGGATGTTGCTGTATCAACCCCAAGAATTATCTCAGCACTTGTAGAAGAGGCAGTAACTGTTGGAGATGTTGTTCGACTATTCTCATTTAGAAAAGGTCAGGCAAATCTTGTAGAACTGACTCTGCCAGATGGTTCAGCATGTATTGGAAAAACAGTGGAAGAGATAGAACTGCCAGATAATGCAGCCCTAGCTGCAATTGTTCGCGATGGACAAGTAATTACGGCAAGAGCTCACGATGTATTTATTGCAGGAGATGAACTACTTTTTGTTGCCTCAGCCGAAGCTGAAATTCACATTAAAGCTTGCTTTATTTCTTAACGTAAGTCTTTCATTTCTTTACCAACCGGCGGTTCAGATTTAATAATCAACCAAGAACCATATGTAGCAGCAAAAAATAACGGATAGCCCATAGCTAGGTTTACGGTACCCAATAAATTCACATTTCCACTCTTATAAATCGGGTACTGGACTGCAATACGTGAGAAGAACAAAGCTACCCACAACCAACTTGCCTTGATGTACATCTTCTTGCGCCTTGGATTAGTGCGCCATGTGAAGTTCTCGCCTAGTAATGGCCCAAGAACTAGACCCAAAATGGGCCATCCAACTAAGTTTGCGATGAGATAAACAGTTCCGTAGCCCAAATTTGTAAGTAACTTTGGAATGTAAAAATCAGATGCATTTCCACTTCGATTAGCAAAATAGGCACAGATCAAAACACCTACAACTCCTGAAATAGAGTGCTGAATTGTGTCTCTTCGTGCCAATCGCCAAATTGCTAAAAAAATTGCTAGACCTAGCGAAGCCCAAATGGCCGTTTGCAGATTTTGATTGAAATTAAAGACAATTAAAAAAACAACTGCCGGTAAGCCAGAATCAATTAAACCTTTTTTTCCACCTAAGGCATTAATGACGTTGTCGCGGTCTTGACCGTGCTGACTCATGTACGCCCCGTTGATCCAAAGCCACCGGTTCCTCTGTCTGAACCCGGAAGTTGTTTAACCTCGGTAAACACTGCCCGCTCAACCTTTTGAATAACAAGTTGCGCAATTCGATCACCTTTTTTGAAAGCTACAGATTCGTTTGGATCGTGATTAATCAAAATGCATGAAAGTTCACCACGATAGCCAGCATCGACTGTGCCTGGTGCGTTAACCATTGTTACACCATGTTTGATTGCAAGTCCCGAACGTGGATGGACTAAAGCAACGTATCCATCTGGAAGTGCAATCGAAATGCCGGTTGGCACAAGAGCGCGCTCTCCTGGCTTCAAAACTATATCTATGCGCGTGGATATATCCGCCCCAGCATCACCAGGTTTGGAATAGGTAGGCATTGGAACGCTTGGATCCAAACGAGTGATGAGAACTTCTACACCTTTCATATCAAGGATTAATCTCGAAATTTGGGTCAACAAAGGTCAAAAGTTCTGGAGTTTTTGCCAACTCTTCAAAATAACCATCTGGTGCATTGTTAATGAAATGCTCCATAGGAACAATAATAAAAAGAGCAGATGCCCGAACAGCAATTTCGCCTTGAGGAGAATTCAATCGACCAACTGCTGATGTATAAACTTTTCGGCCGTGTTGTCCTGTTATCTCTGCGGCAATATGCAGAGTAGTTCCGATTGGAACTGGAATCATAAAATCTGTTTCAAGCCGACCTGTTACTGCCGGAGAACGTATTAACCACATCAATTTACCTAAGGCTTCATCAAAGGCTAATGAGAGCAAACCACCGTGAGCTAAACCAGGTGCTCCTTGGTGATTTTCTGTAACTGTAAAGGTTGCAGTGATATTGGCACCTTCTCCAGAGTATGCAACTAAATGCAAGCCAGTTGGATGCAGGTGTCCGCATCCAAAACAATGCCCAAAGTGTGAAGGAATCTTTGTTCCCACTGGAGGTGCAAGAGGGTGCCGTTCTGGAATTATGGAACCTTCCGGTGGAACCGTGCTCGCTACTCTTGCCATAGGAACAGATTACCGCCTCATTATCCGATACGGTAACTCCCATGCGATACCGAGAAGTGATACGTACGCCACTATGGCTCTTGGCAATCATTTACTTCTTTTTTCTCTCACTAGTCATCTCTATTTGGGCAGCGTTAGGAAATAATTCAGCGATAGTCAGTCTTGTAGTACTTTCACTGACTTTGATAACTATCTACCTAAAAAGTGGATTAACCATAGAAGTAGATGAGAACGAGCTTCGGGTTGGACGAGCACATTTGCCCCGCGAATATTTTGGAAATGTTGTCGCTTTAGACAATCAACAAGTTAGAACAGTTCGCACACGTGATGCAGATCCAGCCGCCTATTTAGCAATTAGATTTTGGTCACCTAAAGCTGTGCAGATTTTTGTCAATGATGTTAGAGATCAGACTCCATATTGGTTGATATCAACTTCACAACCTCAGAAACTTCTTTCAGCTCTAAAGAGCTAAAGAGTTAGTTGCACTCTTTACAAACTGCTTTGGCGCCTTCACCTTTTGCCAATTGAGAAATATGGTGGACTAAGAAGCAGCGAGAACAAGTGAATTCATTGACTTGCTTTGGCACCACTCGAACTGCTAACTCTTCACCTGAAAGATCGGCACCAGGTAGCTCCAGATTCTCTGCTGCTTCAGCTTCATCAACATCGATCTGGCCAGATTGAGCATCAACGCGTTTTGCCTTTAACTCTTCAAGAGACTCCTCATGAAGTTCCTCATCGGTTTTTCTGGGTGTGTCGTAATCAGTTGCCATTGCTCTCACCACCTTTTCAATCCTAGGATTTCTTACGGATAACTCTCTGCGGGCGCATCATGGCGTATTTATCGCTTTCTAATTGCTACAACACGCCAAAAGCCCACGTTATTCCTGCATTCGACCGGAATTTTCGATTCTCTGGGCCAGGCTTGCATCCACTCGAGCGTGTATAGCCGTGCCATCAGCAACATATTCCTCTTTGAAAATCTCCCCTGTCTCATGGATGGCGTGGACTAAATCCCCCCTGTCGTAGGGGATCACTACGGAAACCTCAACGGAAGGGCGAGGTAGTGAGTTCTCGATTGCGTGAAGTAATCCCTCTACACCAAAACCGGTTCGAACTGAAAAGGCATAACTATGTGGTTCCTTCCGCAAAATCTCCATAACAATGTTTGGGTCTGCGATATCGACTTTATTTATTGCAATGATCTCAGGGATGTCTTTCCCACCTATCTCATCAATTACTAAACGAACAGCTTTAATCTGTTCAAATGGATTTGGGTGTGATCCATCTACTACATGAACAATCAAATCTGATTGAGAAACCTCTTCTAGGGTCGACTTAAATGCATCAATGAGTTGGTGAGGTAAATGGCGAACAAACCCAACCGTGTCACTTAATGTGTAGATGCGACCATCACTTGTCTGCGTCTTTCGAACGGTTGGATCCAAAGTTGCAAAAAGCGCGTTCTCTACTAATACACCTGCGTTTGTAAGCTTGTTAAGCAGCGATGATTTGCCTGCATTTGTATACCCAGCAATAGCAACCGAAGGAATGTTGTTGCGACGGCGTTCTTGTCTTTTTGTGTCACGGGCCGTTTTCATCTCCGCGATTTCACCGCGAAGCTTTGCCATCTTGTCACGAATTCTGCGACGATCTGTTTCAATCTTTGTCTCACCTGGCCCGCGGCCTCCAATACCGGCGCCACCAGCTGCACGACCACCAACTTGTCGTGAAAGTGAATCACCCCAACCACGAAGTCTTGGAAGGAGGTAGGCAATTTGTGCCAACTCAACTTGAGCTTTACCTTCTTTACTTTTTGCGTGCTGAGCAAAAATATCTAGAATCAATGCAGTTCGGTCGACAACTTTAACCTTTAACTTATCTTCGAGTTGCCTCAACTGTGAAGGAGATAGTTCTCCATCACATACAACCGTATCGGCTCCAGTTGAAACAACAACGCTCTTAAGTTCTATAACTTTTCCCGATCCAATATAGGTTGCAGGATCCGGTTTGTCTCGACGTTGAATTAATCCTTCAAGAACCTCTGATCCAGCAGTTTCAGCCAAAGCCTTTAACTCGGCCAATGAGTTTTCAGCATCAGCAACACTTCCCTCAGTCCAAACTCCGACAAGTACGACTCTTTCTAATTGTAACTGTCGGTATTCGGCATCAGAGATATCCTGAAGTTCGGTTGAAAAACCTTTAACTCGACGCAATGCATTTCGTTCAGATAATTCTTGGGAAACATCGACTGTTTCATCTTCTTGCGCAGCATCAAACTCTGCAGCTACTCGGGCACTTTCTTGTAGAAGTTTTTCAAACTCTGCATCAGAGTTGCTACCTGCACCCATGTTTAGACCATTGTCTGTCTTCTTGTTAGAACCTTTACTCAACGAGAAACCTAGAAATATCTACGTCTTTAACTAAGACTGCAGGACCGATCAAAGTGGCATTAGAGTGACCATCGATTGAGACTTCCAAGCGCCCGCCGGGCGGATTTATAATCCAGGTTGCTGGCAACTTTCCTTTGGTGTGAATCGTGGCCGCAAGAGCTACGGCGCATGTTCCTGTTCCACACGATTGTGTTTCGCCCGATCCTCTTTCATAAACTCGCATTGAAATCTCATTGTCACCTGTGATTTGTACGAACTCAACATTGACTCCCTCAGGGTAAGAGTCTTTGGGGCGAACTACCGGTGATTCAAGCAACTCCCCCACTTGATTGATGTCATCTACAAATACAACGGCATGTGGATTTCCAACACTAATGTTATAACCGTTCCACATTTGTCCATTTGCCCCTGCGGTAATACTTTCACCTTCATCAGTGACTTGTCCCATGTTCACGGATATATCATCCTTTAACGGTACGCGAAGATGTTTGACTCCATCTCGAGTGTCAATAGCAAAAATACCTTCGCTTTGATGTCCACGTTCGACTAGATAACGGGCCATTACTCGTATTCCATTTCCGCACATCTCGGCCAATGAGCCGTCAGCGTTGCGGTAATCCATAAACCATTTTTCATTTCTTTTTATAATTCGAATAAGTCCATCGGCACCAATTCCATCGGTGCGATCGCAGATTGCTGCAGTTTGCGCGGTAGTTATCGAATGCTCATCCATGGGATCAAAGACCAGCACAAAGTCGTTGTGTGTTCCATGTCCATATGTAGCAATCATGTCTAAGAGTTTAACGAACTAAGAATGCGTTCGATTCGATTTTGTGTAGGTGAGATCCAATTTATACGCTCATCACGCGAAAACCAGGTCTCTTGTCGGCGTGCGTATTGGCGAGTAGCCCGCTTAGTTTCATCAATGGCCTCTTCTTCGGAAATCTTTCCTTCTTTGAAGGCGATAACTTGTGAATACCCCAAAGCTTTTTGAGCAGTCGTTCCTCGAGTAATTCCTGATTCAATCAATCTCTCTACCTCGGCAACCAAACCAGCCTCCCACATTCGATCAACGCGTGAAGAGATCACATCGCTTAGGAGTTCGCGATCCATCACCAGTCCAAATTGGATGGCATTTGGATACTTCGTGCTTTCTTTACGTGGAAGATTTGCTGTAAATGGTTGACCTGTAATCTCTATTACTTCTAGGGCTCTAATCACTCTACGTGAATTAGCACGATCTATCGCTAATGCTGCAGCAGGATCTAATTTTTCTAATCTTTCAAATAACGGACCAATCCCTTTTGTTGCATACTCAAGTTCTAAAGCTGCTCGAACCACAGGATCTGTATCGGGAAAATTCAGGTCATCTAGAATCGCTTTTATATAAAGCCCAGTCCCGCCCACAATGATTACATTTTTACCGCGGGAGTGGATCTCAGTGATTTTTGCACGAGCATTTTCCTGATACCAAGCAACATTTGCATCTTCTGTAACATCTAGAAGATCCATTAAATGATGCGGTATTCCTTGTCTTTCTTCAACAGTTATTTTTGCAGTACCAATATCCATGTCTTTGTATAGCTGCATGGAGTCTGCATTGATTACTTCTCCATCGATTTCCTGTGCCAGAGAGACTCCAAGATCACTCTTTCCAGTTGCAGTTGCACCACAAATGACAATTACATTCATTTTTTAACCGATGGAATACCAAGCATCGTGGCTTTGGGGCCTTTTGTTTCAAGCCTTGCCTCATGGGCCTGCGCCCCTCTTGTTTGGCGAACTGAAATCGGATCTCCAATTAAGTAATGGGCTGAGGCCTCTGTAATTTTCACAGTTACTTCATCACCTGGCCGCGCTGGAGAGGTGTTATCAAAGTGAACAAGGCGGAAATCTTCGCTTCGTCCAGTGAGGCGAGACTGAACTTCATCTCTTCGACCTTCATAGTCTCCAACGAGCACTTTATGAATAGATCCAATACTTTCTTGATTAACAGATAGCGATATCTGTTGTTGATGATTGTGAAGTCGTGTGTATCTTTCGCCCACTATCTCTTCGCTTACTTGATTAGGCATTGTTGCTGCAGGAGTGCCTGGACGCTTTGAATATTGATAGGTGTAGGCAGCAGCAAATCTAGCTTGTGTGCAAAGATCTAGAGTTTGTTGGAAATCTTCTTCGCTCTCACCAGGAAATCCAACAATGATGTCAGTGGTAATCATCGCCTGAGGGATTGCAGTTCTTACACGATCCAAAATTCCAAGGTATCTATCACTTCGGTAAGAGCGTCTCATATGTTGCAGAACTCGATCTGAGCCCGATTGAAGGGGCATATGTAAGTGCGGCATTACATTAGGAGTCTGAGCCATTGCCTCGATTACATCATCTGTGAAATCTCGTGGATGCGGTGACATAAAGCGAACACGCTCTAGGCCCTCAATCTCTCCGCAAGAGCGTAAAAGATTTGCAAATGCACCGCGATCTGAAAAATCTACTCCGTAGGCATTTACATTTTGCCCTAGGAGAGTGATTTCAATGACACCTTGATCGACCAGTGCCTTTACTTCATTGAGAATATCCTCTGAGTTTCTATCTTTTTCAATACCTCGAAGAGTTGGAACAATACAAAATGTACAGGTGTTATTACACCCAACCGAGACTGATACCCAAGAAGAAAAGGCGGAAAGGCGCCGAGCTGGCAGAGTTGAAGGGAAATGCTCTAACGCTTCAAGAATTTCTATTTGAGACTCTTCTTCAATTCGGGCGCGCTCCAAAAGCACTGGAAGTGAGCCAACATTGTGCGTACCAAAAACTACATCCACATAGGGAGCCTTTTTGATAATCGTTGCTTGATCTTTTTGAGCAAGACATCCACCAACTGCGATCTGCATCTGCGGATTCGCCTTTTTTATGGGAGCTAGAAAACTCAAGTTTCCATAAAGTTTATTGTCAGCGTTTTCGCGCACCGCGCATGTATTAAAAACAACTAAATCGGCCTGTTCACCTTCGATTACTGGAATATAACCTGCCTCATCTAACAAGCCTGCAATTCGCTCTGAATCATGGACGTTCATCTGACATCCATAGGTTTCAACCAAATAGGAACGAGTCATGGCAGCCTATTTTCTAATTCTCTGCACATATTGCCTACTCTACTTGATCGTATAGTTTTCATAGTTGTGAGTAGTTAACGATTCTTTTTTGCGCGCTCAGTTGCTTGTTCTATGCGCCATTTTTCAATCTCTTTATGATTTCCGCTCAGCAAAACTTCTGGCACTTGCAAATCACGCCATTGCGATGGCTTGGTGAAATTAGGATATTCAAGGTAACCCTGCTCGTTGTGGGATTCCTCGGCAAGTGATTGAGGATTTCCAAGTACTCCAGGAATTAATCTGGTAATTGCCTCGATCATCACTAACGCAGCAACTTCTCCCCCACCTAAGACGTAGTCGCCGATTGATACTTCGTAAACTCGATAGTTGTTTTTTTCATAGTACATACGAACGCGGTCATCGATACCTTCATAGCGCCCACATGCAAAAATGAGGTGTTGGGCCTTAGAAAATTTTGTTGCCATAGGTTGATCAAAACGTTTACCTGCTGGAGTTAAAATAATTAGATCACAATCCTGACTCATTAAAGGATCTAAAGCCTGTCCCCAAATTTCAGGCAACATCACCATTCCGGCGCCGCCTCCGTAAGGTGTGTCATCTACAGCATGATGATTATCGGTTGCCTTTGATCTCAAGTCATGGACATTGATATCTACAATTCCTTGATCTTGAGCTTTCCCAATCAAAGAGAGTTGAAGTGGAGCCAAATACTCCGGAAAGATCGTGACTACATCAATTTTCATCTATTCACGCTCCATCAAAGCCGGCGGGATAACAGTGATTGTTTTTTTCTTGATATCGACTATCGGAACTAGTTGATGAACAAATGGAACTAACTGTTCGCCTGTTTCAGTTTTTATTGCAAGCAAATCCTGTCCCGGAAGATTAATCACATCTGTTACTTCACCGAAAACTTGGCCGTTTTCAAGGATAGCTTGGCAACCGATGAGCTGAAGGACGTGATACTCATCAGATACTTCACTTGTTTCGTTGATATCTACTTCTGCATACAAAAGAGTATTTCGCAGTTTTTCAATCGCATTACGATCCTCAAATCCAGCAAAGCCGAGCAATAGAATTCCATTGTGAACTCGACCAGAGATTATTGTGAGTTCGCCATGCGTATCTGTTGAAACTTGATTTCCGATAGCAAAGCGGCGATCTGGTTCATCAGTGCGAACTTCAATCGTTGCTTCGCCAAGAATTCCGTGAGCACGACCGATTCGCCCCACGAGAAGGCGCATTGTTATCTGGTTTCGTCGGTCTCGATGAGATCGACGCGCACTGTGCGACCTGCGAGCGCACTAACAACGGTGCGAAGCGCCTTTGCAGTACGACCATTTCGGCCAATAACTTTTCCAATATCCTCAGGATTAACGTGTACTTCTAACGTTGTTCCACGACGATGATTGACTTCTTTGACTACAACGTCATCGGGATTATCGACGATTCCCTTTACTAGGTGCTCTAAAGCTTCATCCATCATTGTTATTCAGGTGCCGCTTCTGGTGAAACCTCTGCAACTGCATCCGGAGTTGCCTCTGGTGTTACTTCAGCAACTGCCTCTGGTGTTACTTCAGCAACTGCTTCAGGAACTACATCTGCAACTGGTTCAGCTGCTGGAGCTTCAGCAACAGGATTAGCTTTTGCTGCAAGTTTTTCCTGTGCTTTCTTCTTCATGGTTGTTGCACCCTCTGCAGGTTCATCTGCAGCAGCCTTCATTGCAGCTTCATATGCAACACTCTTAGCTGGCTTCACAGCAGCTACACGTAGAGTTCCTTCACTTCCTGGAAGTCCCTTAAATTTCTGCCAATCACCAGTTACCTTGAGCAGAGCTGCAACTGCCTCTGATGGCTGTGCGCCAACTCCGAGCCAGTACTGAGCACGCTCTGAATTAATCTCGATAAGTGATGGTTCTTGTCCTGGTACGTAGCGACCAATCTCCTCAATAGAAAGACCATTACGTGCCTTGCGTGAGTCTGTAACCACAACACGGAAAAATGGTGTGCGGATCTTGCCCATGCGCATTAAACGAATTTTTGTAGCCAAGAAAGTTGTACTCCTGTATTTGTGTGTCACGAGTTATGAATGCAGCGGGGTGCGCAATCAAAATCCGTAACTATCGGTAATGGATGTTGAACGGGGGTAGAGGGCCCCATCAACAGGTTGGCAATTCTGCCATCTACTGCCCCTAGAAGGAAATCGAGCAATCCCCGAGGATCAAGATGACTGGCGCTAAATTCTGGGCTGTACTCGGCTAATTAGGAGCCTAACTCAGCCCCTCTTCAAGGGCTCGTTTGGCTGGATTTCCCGATTTGGACTTCTTCTTTGATGGAGCTTTATTGACGGTTGAGCCCTTCGGCAAGTTTGGCATTGTTGGCATATTGGGCATTGCTGGCATGCCCGAACTTCTCACCTGTTTCATCATTTTTTGAGCGGCTGTAAAACGATCAACAAGATTATTTACATCTGAAACTTTTCGGCCGCAACCAATTGCAATTCTTGCACGCCTGGAACCGTTCAACACTTTTGGATTTGCACGTTCGGTTGGTGTCATGGATTCAACTATTGATCTAGAGCGAACAATTTCACCCTCATCAAAATTATCTATCTGTTTTTTCATAGCACCTGCACCCGGCAACATTCCCAACAGTTTTGTCATATTTCCCATTTTTGACATGGCTTGAAGTTGCTCAAGAAAATCCTCAAGGGTGAAATCCTCCCCGCTTGCAAACTTTGCCTCAAGTTTTGCCGAAGAGTTTGGATCAAAAGCTTTCTTTGCTTGCTCAGCTAAAGTCGCAACATCACCCAAGCCAAGAATTCTAGATGCCATTCTCTCGGGATAGAAAATGTCAAAATCTTGCATTTTCTCACCAGTTGATGCAAACATAATTGGGCGTTTAGTGATGGAGGCAATTGATAAGGCAGCACCACCTCGGGTGTCGCCATCTAGTTTTGTAAGCACAACACCATCAAATCCAACACCGTTTAAAAATGCCTGTGCAGTGGGAACTGCGTCTTGGCCGATCATTGCATCGACGACAAATAGAATTTCATTTGGGTTGATGCCATCACGAATCTTTGTTGCCTGGTTCATTAACTCTTGATCCACGCCTAATCGACCGGCTGTGTCAACAATTACAATGCTGTGTAACTTTGCTTTTGCAAATTCAACACCAGCCTTAGCAACTTCTACTGGATCTCCAACACCATTTCCAGGTTCAGGAGCAAAAACAGGAACATTTATTGATTCACCAACTACCTGCAACTGAGTTACGGCATTAGGTCGTTGCAAATCCGATGCAACAAGTAAAGGTGTGTCACCTTGATCGGCATAAAACTTTGCCAATTTTCCAGCTAACGTTGTTTTTCCTGCGCCTTGAAGTCCTGCCAACATGATTACAGTGGGTGGATTTTTTGCCATACGAATACGGCGCGTTGCTCCGCCAAGTATTTCAACTAACTCTGTATTTACGATCTTAAAAATTGCATTGGCCTGATTTGAACCCGATTGCATTTCAGGCAGTGCTTCTAAAGATTTCTGCTTGATCTCCTGAATGAACTTGTCGACCACTTGCAACGCAACATCTGAGTCCAAGAGCGCTGTGCGAATTTCACTACAAATAGTTTCGATATCTGCTGTTGAGATCTTTCCTTTGGCTCTCAAAGATGAGAATGCACCACTAAATCTGGAGGCTAAGGACTCAAACATAATGGGAGCAGAGTACTTGAGAGTCGAGATCTGTGGACCGATGTTCGGCACCAGCAATCAAAATATGTATGAGTATCTGCGATAGCGCCTTGCTCAAGTTTTTCCACTATCGCAGATACCCATACTGCTAGAACTAAATTGCCTCTGGCCCGCGCTCTCCTGTGCGCACCCGAATCACTTGATCTATTGGTGTGGTCCAAACTTTTCCATCACCGATTGAACCAGTAGATGCAGATTTAACGATTACCCCGAGAACAGAGTCAACATCTTTATCATCGACCAGGACCTCAAGACGAATTTTAGGAACTAAGTTGACTGTGTATTCTGCACCTCGATAAACCTCTGTATGGCCACCTTGGCGACCAAAACCACTAGCTTCTGAGACTGTCATGCCGTTGATTCCGACGGCATGTAATGCATCTTTCACATCATCTAGTTTGGTTGGCTTTAATATTGCAGTAATCAATTTCATTCTTGTGCTCCTCTTGAACTAGCAAGGAAATTACCTTGGTTGTTATCTGAAAACTCGTAACCACGCTCGGCATGAATTGCCAAGTCGATTCCTGCAAGTTCTTGTTCCACGCTAATTCGGAAACCGATTGTTAAATCAACCAATTTAGCGATCACATATGAAAGGACGAAGGAGTAAGCCAGAACTGCGCCGGCACCTATTGCTTGCTTAACAAGCTGTTCAGTCCCACCACCGTTGAACAGACCAACATCTACTCCAACAAAACCAATCAAGATAGTTCCCACAATTCCACCTACTAGGTGAACTGCGACAACATCTAGTGAATCATCAAAACCGAACTTGAATTTAAGTCCTACGGAAAGTGCGCAAAGAGCACCAGATACCGCACCAATAATTAGCGCCCCTGATGCATCAACTGCAGCACACGCAGGTGTAATGGCAACTAATCCTGCAACAACACCTGATGCTGCTCCAAGGCTTGTTGCATGACCATCACGCATTTTTTCAACAAGTAGCCATGCCAAGACAGCTGCCGCTGTTGCGCCAATTGTGTTGAGTAAGGCCAATCCTGCAGTTCCATTTGATGCAATGGCAGATCCTGCGTTGAATCCAAACCATCCAAACCACAAGAGACCTGCACCAAGCATTACAAGTGGAAGGTTGTGTGGTCGCATTGGCATCTTGCCAAAACCAACACGCTTACCGAGCACTAATGCCAAAGCCAAACCGGCCGCTCCTGCATTGATATGTACAGCAGTACCGCCCGCAAAATCTAGAGCGCCAAGATCATTTGCAATCCACCCGCCGGTTTTAGCCACAAAGTCGTCAAATGCAAATACCCAGTGAGCCACTGGGAAATAAACAATCGTTGCCCAAATACCGGCAAATACTAACCATGCGCCAAATTTTGCACGATCTGCAATCGCTCCAGAGATAAGAGCAACTGTAATTGCTGCAAACATTCCTTGGAAGCCAACAAAAACTGCGGCAGGAATGGTGCCAATTACAGCTTCTGAATTGTCTAATCCTTTAAGAAATGCAAACTGTGTTACATCTCCAATAAGACCTGAACCATTTACAGAATCTCCAAAAACAAGTGAAAAACCATATGCAATCCATAAAACAAAAACAATTGCTAGCGCGCCAAATGACATCATCATCATATTCAGCACACTTTTAACGCGAACCATTCCTCCATAAAAAAGAACTAAACCAGGAATCATGAGAGTAACAAGCCCAGCACTCATTAACATCCAGGCTGTATCTCCAGAGTTGATCACAGCTTGCTCCATAATTTTTTACCGCCTAATTTTCATAAGGTGAGTTCTCAGCGTTGAGAGCCTTTGATTAGGCCAAACCCTCTTAGTTGCTGGTTACAAGCGATGCTTTTATGGGTTTCGGCGGTGTGACAAATAATGCTGGCGTGTTACAAATGGGTTACGCAAGAAGGGATTTGAGATAACTACCCGGATCAAAAGGGGAGAAATCACTCTCTGACTCTCCCGTTCCAACCCACTTGATAGGAATACCTAACTCAGCCTCTATCGCAAGGGCCACACCACCCTTGGCGGTTCCATCCATTTTCGTAAGGATGACTCCGGTGACATCAACGCTAGATGAGAAAATTTTGGCCTGTACTAAACCATTTTGACCAGTTGTCGCATCGATGACAAGTAGAACTTCATTGATGGGCGAAGTCTTTTCGACGACTCGTTTGACCTTCGTTAGCTCTGACATTAGATCACTCTTATTGTGTAAGCGTCCAGCAGTATCAATAATCAAAATCTCCACATTATTTGCCTGTGCATTTTTTGCTGCATCAAAAGCGACAGATGCTGGGTCGCCGTTTTCTTGCCCGGAAATAACTGGAACATCAATTCGCTCTCCCCACGTTTTCAACTGATCAACAGCTGCTGCTCTAAATGTGTCGCCGGCGGCCATAAGGACGCTTTTGCCGGAAGATTTATAAAATCTTGCAAGTTTTGCAACTGAAGTTGTTTTACCTGTTCCATTGACACCAACAACTAATATTGTGGACGTAGAACCAGACAAACTCATTGCATGGGACTTACTCGATAGTTTGCTGGAAAGAAACTGACGTAAAGACTCTTCAGGTGTCGCACCCTTTAACTTTTTTGCCTGTTCAATGCATTCAGCTGCTAGCGCTGGGCCTAGATCTGCCTGGAGAAGTTCTGCCTCTAATTCAGTCCAGTCAGAGGAGGCTGTATCTGTGCCACCTTTGATTCTGTTGATTAACTTAGTAAAAATCGCCATCTGGAAAAAAACTTAACTTGCGTCGGATTCGCGAAGGCGCTGAGAAATTACCTCTGTCACACCATCTCCACGCATTGTCACGCCATACAAGGCATCGGCAATTTCCATAGTTCGTTTTTGGTGAGTAATGATTATCAACTGAGAGCTTTCACGTAACTCTTCTAGAACTCCCAATAACCTACCTAGGTTGACATCATCGAGGGCGGCTTCAACCTCATCTAATACATAGAAGGGGCTAGGACGAGCTTTAAAGATTGCCACAAGCATTGCAACAGCGGTTAAGGATTTTTGTCCACCAGATAAAAGCGAGAGTCGTTTTACTCGTGTTCCAGGTGGACGAGCCTCAACATCAACACCACTTGTGAGTGGATTATCTGGATCGGTCAAAATCAGGCGACCATCTCCACCAGGAAATAGTCGGGCGAAAATCTCTTCGAAGTGTTTAGCAGTCTCTAAATAAGCCTCCATAAAGATTGATTGCACACGATCATCGACTTCTTTGACGATGTCCAAGAGATCCTTCTTTGTATTCTTTAAATCCTCTAGCTGCTCTGCTAAAAACTTTAGCCGCTCTTCCAGTGATGTGTATTCCTCAAGTGCAAGCGGATTGATCTTTCCGAGCAAATTCAATGATCTTTCCGCCGATGCCAAGCGTTTTTGTTGCTGATCACGGCGATATGGAATCATCTCAGTAGAGATAATCTCGCCCTCATCGGTCTCATGGAAAGTTGGAACATCTTTGTCTGGTCCATATTCACTAATGAGTGTTTGAGCATCCACACCGAACTCTTCAAGAGTTTTACTCTCCAGGGTTTCAATACGTAAGCGCTGCTCTGCGCGGGCTATCTCATCTTTGTGGACACTAGAAGTAAGTGATTCAAGTTGAATTGTTAACTCACGACCACGAGAGCGAACCGTCAATGTTTCACCTTCGCGATTTGCGCGTGACTCTTCCAAGCGAGAGCGCTCGATCGCAGCTTTTGAAATAGAACGTTCTAGGTGAATGAGTACTTCATATGCAGCCTCTGCAACTGCTTGAGAAATCACAGCTGCTCGTGCGCGGGTACTGCGGCGAAGTACAGCACGCTCTGATGCATCACGCTCGGCTTGGGCAGATTTTTCTAAACCAAGGGCACGTGCTGCAACCGAATCAACTCTTTCTTCTATGGTTCTAACAGCAAGGCGGGCCTCAACTTCAGTTGTTCTCGCAGTTGATACTTGGCTTCGTAGAAGTTCTGTGCGCGAATGATCAGGCTCTGCCACATCACCTCGCTGTTGTAATTGATTTTGGGCAATGAGAATTTCACCCTCATCACGTGATTTAGTTGCATTTGCTTCATTAATCGAAACATCTAATCTCTCAACTTCTGCCATTGAAGATTTCATGTTTTGCCCAGAAACGGCCAGCTGCTCAGTTAATGCTGCGATTCGAGCATCAGATTCATTGAGTTTTGAAACTGCAGAATCAAAATCGTTTTGTCTTGAAGTTACTTCTGTATTGGCAGATGCAATCTCAAACTTTAAGCGATCACTGTCATGAATAATCTCTTGTAACTTGGATTCTAAACTTGCAATCAAAGCCTTAATTTCGATCAGTGATGATGATGATTTAGAGCCACCAGTAGCACGGCCCTTGGAAATGACGTCGCCATCACGAGTAACGACAATTACATCACTATGGTTACGAAGAATCGCCTCTGCCGCGTTTGCATCCTCTGCTACAACTATTCCAGACAGTAACGTTGAAAGCAGGTCGCCAATTGAATTCGAGCGAACGTAACTAGATAGCGAATTTAATCCTGAAGGAATCGAACTCCTATTGCCAGAACCTGGTTCATAGACCAATACGTCAGCCTGTCCAAGGTTTTCACGACGAAGTGTTGTTAGTGCAGTTACTGCCGAGGAGAGATCCTTTACGACGACTGCATCTGCAAAGTTACCAAGGGCAGCTGCAGCGGCTGCCTCCCAACCTCGATCAATTTCAATTAATCCAGCCACACTACCCATGATTGAAACACCGCGGGAATCACGCAATAGCGCTGAAGCACCATCTCGGTTTTCTGAAGTTAATTTAATCGCTTCAAGTTTGGATTCAATAGCATTTCGTTCACGATCTGCTACTCGCTCTGCTTCTAAAAGCTGCGACAGTTTTGATTTGGATGATTCAAGAGACGACTTCGCGCTTTCAAAAAGTGAATCAAGACCTAATTCACCCGAGTCTGCACTGGCAATCTCAAGTTCATACGTCGAATATTCACGTTGTGCTTGATCAACTCGGGCCTGTGCTTCATTTCGAGACTTTGTTAAACGAGCGATCTCTTCGGCAATTGCTTCTAAACGGGCATTTAAAGATTTGATGTGTCCTTCTTGGCGAGCAGTTCCTTCGCGAGCATCTGCAATTGCACGCATTGCCGCTGCAATTGTGTCCTCATCACTTTTCAAAAGCGCTTCAGCTGAAACTAATGCTTGGGTTGCATGAGCAAGGGCAGTTTTTGCCACCTCAGCATTGGCACGCAGTTCGCGCTCTTCTTCCCGGAGTGCTTGTGCCTCAAGGTCTAATGTCTGGGGATCGCGACCAGAAGTACGTGCTTCTTCGGCCCCTTCGTTTAGAAAACGAGATCTCTCTTGAGCCAGACTTTGTGTTCCACGAAATTTTTCACGCAGTGAATTTAAGTTGTAAAAAAGTTCTTGAGCCGCGACTAATTGTGGACCTTCGATAGCAGCCTGTGAATCCAATACCTCTTCTCGTCGACGAATTGTTTCAAGCTCTTGTTCAACAACTGCTCGCTGTTCGCGCAATGCACTTTCATCGGCAACTTCAAGTTCCAAAGTCTTTGACATAGAAATATAGTCATCGGCAAACAGACGCAGCTTTGCATCGCGCAGATCTGCTTGAATTGTTGCTGCTTTTTTGGCAACCTCTGCTTGTTTTCCAAGTGGTCGCAGCTGCCTGCGAAGTTCCACAGTTAAATCTTGAACACGAGCCAGGTTTGCCTGCATTGAGTCAAGTTTGCGAAGAGCTTTCTCTTTGCGCTTTCTATGCTTGAGAACACCAGCAGCTTCTTCAATAAATCCTCGCCGCTCCTCCGGCGTGGCCATCAATATTGCATCTAATTGCCCCTGGCCAACGATGACGTGCATTTCGCGACCAATTCCAGAATCGCTCAGCAGTTCTTGGATATCTAGTAAACGAGATGCTTCACCATTGATCTGATACTCACTTTGCCCGTTTCGAAACAAAATTCTGGAGATTGTGACCTCTGCATACTCAATCGGTAGAGCGCCATCTGTATTGTCGATCGTTAGTGAAACTTCGGCGCGGCCAAGAGGTGCACGGCCACTTGTACCTGCAAATATGACATCTTCCATTTTGGCACCGCGAAGAGATTTGGCACCCTGCTCTCCCATGACCCAGGTAAGAGCATCTACAACGTTAGATTTTCCAGAACCATTTGGACCGACAACACAAGTGATTCCAGGTTCGAGTCGAAGAGTGGTCGCTGATGCAAAGGACTTAAAGCCCTTTAGCGTCATACTTTTCAAATACACGCGGCAAACCTATCGCTTCAAGCGCAGGATTTTCGCAGATTTAAGGCTGTGGAAAGGCAGTTTTTAAAGCTTCGTAAGCAACGCGCGCGGCCACTTGTTCAGCCTCGCGCTTACTCTTGCCGCTGCCTTGACTGAGGGTTTGCCCAGCAAGCATCGCTACTGCAGTGAAGTTTTTATCGTGATCTGGTCCCTCTTCGGAGACTACATATTCTGGTGCACCTTTTCCAAGCGCAGCAGCCAACTCTTGCAATGCGGTTTTTCCATCAAGACCGGCTCCGCGTGCTACAGCGGAATCCATGGTTGGAGTAATTAATTTTTCTACAATTTCAGAGCATTTTGAAAAGCCAAACTGTAAATAAATTGCACCTATTAAAGCTTCCAGCGCATCTGCTAATAGGGAGTGTTTATCTCGACCACCGGTAACCTCTTCACCTTTACCAAGTCGTATGTACTGACCTAGTTGTAATCCTCGCGCAATATCGGCAAGGGCACGCATATTTACAACGCCGGAGCGAAGTGGTGAAAGTCGGCTTTCATCAAAATCTGGATAACGTTTATAAAGTGCTTCGGTAACAATTAAACCTAAGACTGAATCCCCGAGAAATTCGAGGCGCTCATTAGTTTCTTTACTTCCCGATTCGTATGCAAATGATCGATGGGTAAAGGCCAATTCAAGCAGAGCTGGATCGAGAACTACTCCCAGCTGCTCAGTGAGCGAAGAACTCAGATCAGACCTCTAATACCTGACGACGGTTATAAGTACCGCATGTTGGACAAGCAGTGTGCTGAAGTTTTGGTTGCTGGCATTGACCACATGTAGCAAGTGCAGCTGCAGTTGTTTTCCACTGACTACGACGAGAGCGCGTCTTTGAACGCGACATTTTTCGCTTTGGTACTGGCACTTTTCTAACCTCTTCCTTCAGTTTCCTCGAGCATTCGAGATCTTTAAAATCTAGGCTTTCCCGGCTAATTGCCGTGCTTACCCAAGAGCGTAAGTATCCCTTAAAACCACTAAATCTTGAAATCGGGGTCTTCAGAACCCAATCCCTTTAAGCCTGCCCAGCGGGCGTCTATGGTTTCGTGAGCATGATCTTGCGCAAGTCCCGCCCATTTTTCCCCGCATTCAGGGCACAGGCCTAAGCAATCTTGATTGCAAAGTGGATTGATCGGAAGTGAGAGAACAACAGCATCACGTATTGGTGTTTCCAAATCCATAATCTGACCCTGCATCATTAATTCATCTTCAATATCCAAATCATCAATATCAGGTTCGTTTTTCTTCTTTTTTCCACGTTCATTTGTTGGTTCGTAGTTATACAACTCCTGTATTTTTCGTTCAATCACAATCTCAACAGGATCTAGGCAACGAATGCACTCACCCTTTGCAACTGCGTAAACATCGGCACTTAAAAGAATGCCCTCTGTAACTGACTCTAAGCGAGCATCTACTTCAATGGTTTCACCCGCCGGCACAGAAATAAGGTTAATGCCAAAGTTTTCACTCACTTGAATATCCAGGGAATATTCCTTCATCTCCCCTGCACGCCTTGGAAGTTCAAACGTGTTTAGCTGGAAAGATTTATGAGAAGCGTTCATGAGATCAAATATCTGTGGCTAGGCCAACTAATCCTTTTCGGCTAGTTGCGACAAAATATCTTTATCATTTGCACCGGCAAGGCGGTCTCGTCCACGACTAATCGCATCCAAGGTTTTGTTCAAGATAACTTCAAGAGTTGCTAGTCGACCATCTATGTACTCTTCGATTTCTTGTTTTTCAATATCAGCTTTCTCCCGAGCTTCTTGCACAATTGCTTTCGCTTCATCACGAGCGATTTGAACAACAGAAGTCTTTTCAACCATTTGAGAAACTTCTTCTCGAGCTATTGCAATCATCTGTTCAGCACTTAGGCGTGCTTCCTCAATGATTGCTTCTCTGGTTTGAATGATTGAATGCGCGGAGGCAAAATCTGAAGGAAGTCCATCACGGGCAGAATCTAAAATTGAAAGTATCTCGGCGCGATGAACAACACAACTAGCAGACAAAGGCACGCCTCGTGCCTCTTCTATCATTGTGATTGCAGACGTTAATTTCTCAATCGATTCCATAATCTACTCCCCTGCTATTCGAAGCTTTAAGGCTTCATTGATTGACGGTGGCACCATTGATGAGACATCACCCGAATAGTGCGCAAGTTCTTTGACCAAAGATGATGACAAAAATGAGTGAGAAGGAGATGTAGCCATAAACATTGTTTCAACACCTGATCCCTGTAAATTAACTTGCGCCATTTGCAGTTCGTAATCAAAATCTGTCACAGCGCGCAAGCCCTTTACAATTGCTTGAATTGAATTGCTCTTGCAATAATCAACTAACAAGCCGCTCCAAGAATCCACTGAAACATTGGGAAATTTACTCGTCACTTCTGTGATCATTTCTATTCGTTCTTTTACGGTGAATAGAGATGCTTTAGTGCGGTTTTCAAGCACTGCAACGACTACATGATCAAACTGCTGTGCGGCACGTTCGATGATATCCAAATGTCCATAAGTGATTGGATCAAAGGACCCAGGACAGACCGCGCGCTTCATAGCCCAAACGCTAGCAATAGAAGGGCGAGTAATCCATTCTTAAGGCTGAAAATTGCCGTAATAGATGCTGGCCTGACCATAATTTCGCTCACGTGCTGGAATGAAGGCATCGGGCCAAATAAATTGATCCGACCTTGTATTGCGCTCAACTGCAATAAATGCGTCACTGCTTAAAAAATTATCATCATGTAATTTACTCAAAATATCTTCTACACCTTGATTAGAAAAATCATAGGGAGGATCAATATAAACAAGATGATATTTCTCTCTTGGTTGATCATTGAGAAAACGTTCAACACTCATACCAAATATTTGCAGTTTGCCCGCAGGATTAGATTTTTTCACTAACTCGTAATTTGCTTCGATGGTCTTAACTGCTTGCTCATCTTTTTCGACAACATGAACAAGTGTGGCACCTCGAGAAAGTGACTCCAGGCCAATAGCCCCTGACCCAGCAAACAAATCTAGAACCCTCAATCCCTCAAATGTTCCAAACTCAGAAGACAGTGATGAAAAAAGACCTTCGCGGGCACGATCTGATGTAGGTCTTGTAGCTTGTGCCACTGTTCCTAAGTTTCTACCTTTTGCTACTCCAGCAATTATTCGCAACTACATCACCCCTTGTCTAAATAATCTACGGCTTGATCCTGTTGCAACTTTGCCAACTCTAACTTGAGAGCAGGATAGTTTTTTAGATCATTTTCCAGGGAAATCAAATCGTTTGCATCTTGCCTGGCCTGTTCAATCAGTGCCTCATCTCGAAGAACCCTAAGCAATCGCAGATGCGATCTCGTACCAGACTGAGATACGCCTAAGACATCACCTTCACGTCTTTGCTCAAGGTCGATTCGTGAAAGCTCAAAACCATCCAGCGTTTTTGCAACTGCATCCAGACGCTCCCGTGCTGGAGATTCATCGAGGCTTGCTGTGACTAGTAAACAAAGGCCAGGAGAAGTGCCACGGCCTACACGTCCTCGAAGTTGGTGCAGCTGGGATACGCCAAAGCGATCAGCATCCATGATTACCATGATCGTTGCATTTGGCACATCAACGCCTACTTCGATGACAGTAGTTGAAACCAAAACATCGATCTCACCATTTGTGAAGGCCTGCATAGTTTTTTCTTTTTCGTCGGTTGATAAGCGACCGTGCAGAACTGCAATTTTCAATCCCTTTAATGCTCCTTGCGCAAGGGCCGGTGCTAGTTCCTCAACTGCAGAGATTTCATCTGTCTCTTCGCCAAATAAGAAATCTAAATCAGCATCTGCATTGGCTTCTTCATTGGCAGATATTCTGGGAGCCACGATATAGGCCTGATGTCCCTGTGCGATTTCTTCCCTAATTCGCTCCCAAGTCCGCTCTAAGTAATGTGGTTTTTCTTTTACAGGAACAACATGGGAGGTTATCGGTTGGCGCCCTAGTGGTAGCTCGCGAAGTGTTGAAACATCTAAATCACCAAAAACAGTCATAGCTACTGTGCGAGGAATCGGAGTTGCGGTCATCACCAATAAATGTGGAGGAAGTATCGCTTTCTCTTTGAGTGCATCGCGTTGTTCAACACCAAAGCGATGCTGTTCGTCAACAACAATTAATCCAAGATTCTTAAAGGCAACTTTCTCGCCAAGTAGTGCGTGAGTTCCAATCACAATTCCGGCCGTACCGTCTGCTGCCATTGCAAGTGATTCTTTACGAGCAAGTGCGCTTTGAGAACCGGTTAAGAGAACTACTCGTGTCGCATTTTCATCCCCACCCAACATCCCACCCTGTGCTAACTCTCCCAATAGTTTTGTAATTGTTCGAAGATGTTGACCCGCTAGAACTTCAGTGGGTGCAAGTAGTGCTGCCTGTCCCCCACTATCTACGACTGACAGCATCGCCCTTAAAGCAACGATAGTTTTTCCTGACCCGACTTCACCTTGTAGTAGGCGATGCATCGGATGAGATTGTGCGAGATCTGATTCAATTTCTTTACTCACCTCCAATTGACCAGCTGTCAGCTCAAATGGAAGTGCCTTATCAAATGAATCTAGTAACCCGCCGCTTACTTTCTTTATGGCAGTTGAATTCAATTTCTTTAGTTCATTACGTCGTAAAACTAATAAAGATTGAAGAAGAAAGGCCTCATCAAAAGTTAATCGCTCACGAGCTAAGTCGGCGTGCTCAAGATCTGCTGGTTGATGTAACTGAACTAGAGCTTGATGCAAAGTCGGGTACCTATGTTTTTCTCTAATCTTTTCAGGGAGAAAATCTGCAACTTCTTCTAGTGAACCAATCGCAAGTTCAACGCACTGAGAGATTTTCCACGATGGTAGTTTTGACGAGGCTGGATATACAGGTAAATACTTTCCGGCAAAACCTTCAACAGCTGTATCCACATCAGAGCCATCAGGGATCAGTTCATAATCTGGATGTGTTAACTGTTTCTTATTATTAAAAACTCCGATCTTGCCTGCAAATAAACCTTGCCTTCCAACTTTGAGATCTTTCTCCCGCCACGCTTGATTAAAGAAGGTTAGCGAAAGTTTGTCCGTGCCATCTGTGACCACAACTTCTAGCATGCTTCCTTTTCGTCCTCGCATAGGTCTATTTGTTGCCGAGTAAATCTGCGCAAGGATCGTTGTCTCATCACCTTCTCGAAGGGCGGAAATGTCAGAAAGCTCCCCGCGAACCATGTACCTGCGTGGGTAGTGACGCATCAGATCGCCGATGTTTTTCACACCAAAAGTGGTCTCTAGAACTTTCGCTGTCCGGTCTCCGATAACCGATGAGACCTTGTTCTCTAAATTTGCCACGGGTTTATTCTCCCCTTTCTGAGGTTTGAGATCTTGAAATGCTTGGGGATTGCCCACTCAAATTTTGTTCGAAAACTGCTTTTCTGGAGGTGTTTTCACGATTGGAAAGTCAGGAATTGGCATCTGCCCCCGCTCTCGCGCTATCCTTACGCCCTGTTCACAGAGCACCGCTTTTGAGAACACGCAAGAATCAAACATTTAAAGGAGTTCTGCCATGGCAGCAACATGCGATATCTGTGGCAAAGGCCCCAGCTTTGGTAACAACGTTTCACACTCACAGGTAAAGACTCGTCGTCGCTGGAATCCAAATATCCAACGCGTTCGCACACTTGTTGGTGGAAGCACTAAGCGCCAAAACGTTTGCACTTCATGCCTTAAGGCTGGAAAAGTAGTTCGTTAACAATAACTTTATTGAAAATGGCGCCAGGTATCTGGCGCTTTTTTCGTTTCAACTCCGGTAACACCTTGTCCCTTAACCACGGTGCCAACCTTAAAGCCATTGAGATCCACACCTGTTGCCAAGAATACGTGGTCTTCTCCTCCGGCAAATATCCATTGCCAAACATCACAATCTTGTGAATCCGCTAACTCCTTAAGTGAGTCAAACTCAGAATGCTCGGCAATTAGCCTCTGATCAAATTGCAAAGCAACCCCAGATGCATCGGCCAATTGATTTGCCTGAATAATTAACGCATCACTGACATCACACATCGAATGTGCTCGCTTATTTGAAAACTCAATAGCAGATGCATAATCAACTGTCGGTGCGCTGTATTCAGAAACTGCATGTACGGCTAGATCATCCTCTAGCTCCTTTTCAATTATAGAAAGGCCAGCAGCAGACCAACCTGGCAAAGAGGAAATATAAATTGAATCGCCTACCTGTGCGCCAGCACGTGTAATCGGATTTTCAATTTCTCCAATTGCCGTAATGGAGATAACTACACAGGGACCTTTGGCAAGATCACCACCAACAACATATGCCCCACAACTTGCTGCCTCGCGTGCAATGCCTTCAGCAAGATCTTCAATCCATTGCATACTCTCTTGACCAGTAAGTGTCATCGCAGCAACTAGATATTTTGGAGTACCACCCATTGCATACACATCTGCCAAATTGGCTGCGGCAACTTTGCGACCAATATCAAATGCCCCACTCCACTCGGTTCTAAAGTGAGTTCCTTCTACGGCCATATCGGTTGTGATGACTGTTCGATCAGTTGTAGAAACAACGGCGGCGTCATCACCAATCCCAATTTCGACCCCACGATGAGTCACGCCAAATATGCGCACTAAAGCAGAAATTACGTCCGCCTCATCAAAGTTCATAGCACCTAGCCTAGCGAGCCCATTCGACTAGTGAGTAAGGGTTGTTCTGCGGTAGCGTTTGGGTCTGAACCAGAGAGGACTTCACATGTCAGTACAAGCTTTTATCTTGATCCAAACTGAAGTTGGAAAAGCAGCAGCAGTTGCAAATGCAGCGGCCAAAATTGCTGGCGTAACACTTTCTGAAGGAGTTACTGGTCCTTACGATGTCATCATGCGTGCAGAGGCTGCCAGCATGGAAGAGTTTGGCCGACTTGTTTTGGCTAAAGTTCAAGGTGTGCCTGGAATTACTCGCACACTCACATGCCCTGTAACGCACTTAAGCTAACTTTAGAACTAAGCGGATCTAGTAAAAATAGTCATCAATCCTTGAGTGAAGAGTTAATCAGCACTGAGATCAACTCGGTGTATTCCAAGCCACTAGCTGCCCATAATTTCGGGTAAACAGAAGTCCCCGTAAATCCAGGCATTGTGTTTATCTCATTAATAATGATTTCACCTTGCTCTGTATAAAAAAAGTCACAACGTGCCAGGCCCTTACAGCCCAAAGCTATAAATGCTTGCTTGGCCTGATTCTGAATCTTGATTGAATCTGATTGGCTAATTTGGGCAGGGATTTGAACTGTAGTTGCGCTGTCCAAATATTTTGCTTCAAAGTCATAGAACTCAAAGGCAGGGTTAACGATGATCTCGCCAACTACTGACGCTTGAACTACTCCATCACGCTCCAATACGGCGCACTCAATTTCTCGCCCTTGAATTGCTCGCTCTACCAAAGCTTTGTCATCGTATGTGAGGGCATCTTTTATAGCCGCTTCTAGTGAGTTTGCATCTTTGACTTTGTGAGTTCCTCTACTAGAGCCACCACTGGAAGGCTTAACAAAGACTGGAAAGGTTAGACCTTCTGTCATTTCCCTCCAATTTAATGCGGTCACTTCAACACCTGGCGCAATTGTTAATCCAGATTTTTCGAAAATAGCTTTTGCAATAGATTTATCCATCGCATCTGCTGATGCTTCAACCCCACTTCCAACATAGGCAATTCCAGAATCTTCAAGGAGTTGTTGAATCTTTCCATCCTCACCAAATTCTCCATGCAAAACCGTAAAGACGCAGTCAATATCCATCTTGGCACCATTTAACAGAAAGCCCTTTTTGGACAGCTCGACGCGGTTTGGATTTAATTCGATTGTAGGCATGACACCTTTAACTATCGCCAAGGGATATTCATTTGGGAGTAAAACCCACTGACTAGATTTTGTGATTCCGATGAGAATTGGTTCGTAAGCATTTTTATCTAGCCCTGAAAGCACTCCAGCACCAGAAAGAGCTGAGACTTCGTGCTCACTGCTGGGACCGCCGCAAATTATGGCGATCTTTTTTTTCGTCATTGAATGAAATTCTCAGATTTGATACTTATCTCCATAAGTCGATCTAAGGCCTGTGATGGAGTTATTGCCTCGGAGACCACATCTGCTACTGCCTCAATCACCGGCACTTCAACACCCACGCGGTGGGCGATCTCAAGTACCGCACTGGAAGATGCAACTCCCTCAACGGTTTTAGCAACATCTCTTCTGGCAATTGCCATTGAACCACTGCGCCCTAGAACTTCACCAAAAGTTCTGTTACGAGATAAGGGAGAACCACAGCTTGCAACTAAATCTCCCATCCCTGCTAAACCTGCCGCGCTCAGTGGATCGGCTTTGTGAGCTGCACATAATCTTGCAACTTCGTTAAGTCCCCGCGTGATCAACATTGCCTGAGTGTTTTCACCCAAATTCATTCCAATTGACATACCAACAGCAAGTGCAATGACGCTTTTAATTGCACCGGCAAGCTCGCAACCCAAAACGTCCACTGATGGATACACGCGATAGTAAGGAGTTGAAAACAAATGTTGTACTTTTTCTGCCAGTGCCATGGTTGGCGCTGCAGCAATTGCACCTGCGGGTTGTCGCAATATAAGTTCATTGGCAAGGTTTGGCCCAGTAATGATTGCAACGTTTTTCGTCTCTAGAACTTGCTCAATTATTTCAGTCATCCGTGATAGCGAACTCTCTTCGATTCCCTTTAATGTAGAGATATAAGTCGCTTTGGGTTGAACCAAAGATTTCCACTGCACAAGGTTTTGGCGCAAGGCCTGTGCCGGAATTGCAATGACATAAATATTGGAATACTCCATTGCCTCTTTAAGATCTATAGTGGCCTTTAATCCGACTGGTAAAACATTTTCTCCTAAGTATTTGGAGTTGGTATGAGTGTTATTTATTTCATCGACAACCTTTTGGTCACGGCCCCAAATGAGGACGTGGTTGCCCGCATCACTGAGAACCTGCGCCAAAGTTGAGCCCCATTGACCGGCACCCAATACGACTACTTTGCTCATTTCTTCCTTGCCTTCTTAAAGTTTCCAGTTCGAGGTAATTCTGAGTTGTGGGGATCAAAAATCTCCACTGGCCTCTTCTCTCCTCGCAGCTGTTCTAGTAAGTCAGTGATCGCTCGCATTGCAAAGGCTGTTGCCTCGGTGAGTGCGACCGGATCGTTTTCTTTTCCATACCAAGGTGAAAAATCTAGTGCCTTACCAGCCAAGATCTTGATTTCAGTACGCGGAAAGAGCTTAATTTTCTTTTCATACGTTGGCATAACTATCTGTGAACCCCATTGGGCAACTGGAATGACCGGAGTTTTTGTAATGATGGCAAGACGGACCAGACCGGTTTTGGCGACCATGGGCCATCCATCAGGGTCTCTGGTCAATGTACCTTCAGGATAAACGCCAAGACAGTGGCCGGCTTCAAGTAACTTAACTGCATGCTGCACGGCCTTTGCCGCATCTTTACTCTCTCGAACTACAGGTACTTGGCCAGCGGCTAAAAGAAGTTTGCCAATCACCGGAATCTTAAAGACTCCTTCTTTACCAATGAAGCGAGGTGCACGACCGTTTGCAAAAAGAAAGTAGCCAAAGAAAAGTACATCCATGTAAGAAAGATGGTTGCTTGCAATAATGATTTTCCCGGACTTAGGAATGTTCTCACTTCCACGCCAATTTTTCTTGGAGATCGAATTCAAAAGTGGTATCAAAACAAGAGTAATAAACTTAATCGTTTTATTTGATCCCAATGGTTTGCCGGCAGGAGGGGCATAAGACACCTTGTAATCGGCCATAACGTCAATACTAGTCAATAACAGTAAAAACGGGGCTAGCAGATGCTAGCCCCGCCTAGAAATCTTTACTGAATTACTTCTTCTTAGCTTTTTTTACTTTTCTTGCTGGTTTACGAGCGGCTGGCTTTGCTTTCTTCGCAACCTTTTTCACGCTCTTTTTTGCTGTCTTCTTAGCGGCCTTCTTTGGCGCTGCTTTTTTAGCAGCTGCCTTTTCAACCTTAGGTTCTGGCTTTGGAGCAGGCCCCAACTTGCGCTCACCTGAAATTACATCTTTTAGTCCCTTTGCAGGAAGAAAGCGAGCCTTCTTTGATGCTTTGATTTTGATCGTCTCACCAGTAAATGGGTTGCGTCCCATACGTGCTTTGCGATCTACTTTCTTAAATTTACCAAAATCATTAATCATCACATCTTCGCCCTTTGAAAGACTGCGAACGATTGTGTCGAAAACGATATCTACAGCATGTGCTGCTTCTTTTTTGCTGTCATTGAAATGTGGTGCAAGCGCCGCAATGAATTGGGCCTTATTCATAGAAATCCCCTTATTACGCGTAAATAGTTAAGCAATTGCTTAACTTGTGGTCAAAACTTACGCCCACCTTTGGGGTGATACGGTCTTTGCTGAGGGCGTGTCGCATTTATTTATTTTTAGCAAAACAATCAAAAACTTCATCTTTTATGCGTAGAAAACTCTCAATAAGAGATTTAGGGTATGAAACAAAGTACTCACCCTCACCAAAAAACCCTTGATTTACGCTTGTTTTTAAGGGTCTACTAAGACTTAATTGGCAAAGTTTTTGGTTTGAGAGATGTGCGGGCCTTTTCAAATGAATCAATTGATTCAGTTTGTTTCATGGTTAGACCAATGTCATCTAAGCCTTCCATCAAACGCCAACGAGTGTAATCATCGATCGCAAATGGAAGTGACTTACCCAAATAGCTAACTGTGCGGGTTTGAAGATCGACAGTAATTGAAATGCTGGGATCTGCTTCGATGGCTGCCCAAAGCGCTTCCACCTCTGCGATGTCAAGGATTACTGTCAGCAAACCACCCTTGAGCGAATTCCCACGAAAGATGTCTGCAAATCGGCTTGAAATCACAACTTTAAATCCGTAGTTTTGAAGCGCCCACACAGCGTGCTCACGCGATGAACCAGTTCCAAAATCTGCACCAGCCACAAGTACTGTGCCATTTTTGAAAGCATCTTGATTGAGCACAAACTCAGGATCATTTCGCCAGGCTGCAAACAGACCATCTTCGAATCCGCTGCGCGTAACCCTCTTTAGATAAACGGCAGGGATTATCTGATCTGTATCAACGTTGCTGCGACGTAGAGGTACTCCAGTACCTGTGTGCTGAATGAATTTTTCCATTGTAATTCTCCCTACAGATCCGCTGGCGATGAAAGTGTTCCACGCAATGCAGTAGCCGCAGCAACTAATGGGCTCACAAGGTGTGTTCGCCCGCCTTTTCCTTGTCGACCTTCAAAGTTACGATTGGAAGTTGATGCAGAGCGCTCTCCAACTGCAAGCTGATCAGGGTTCATACCAAGACACATTGAGCAACCAGCATTTCGCCATTCGGCGCCGGCATCAATAAACGTCTTGTCCAATCCTTCAGCTTCTGCTTCAAGACGCACGCGAGCAGATCCCGGGACAACTAACATGCGCAAAGATGAAGCAATTTTTTTGCCCTTTAAAATTTCAGCAGCAGCGCGAAGATCTTCAATACGCCCGTTTGTACATGAACCCAAAAAGACTGTATCGATAGCGATCGACTTCAATGCTGTTCCGGCCTCTAGTCCCATATAGACAAGTGCTCGCTCAGCAGCTGTGCGGGCCTCTGTATCGGTAATGTCGGCTGGGTTTGGAACTTTTCCGCTAAGAGGAAGTCCTTGCCCAGGATTTGTTCCCCACGTAACAAATGGCTCTAATTCATTTGCATCAAGGCTAACTTCAACATCAAATTTTGCATCTTTATCAGTAAACAAAGTAGACCAGTATGCAACCGCAGCATCAAAATCTTCAGGTGCATGTGGCTTTCCTTTAATGTAATCAAAAGTAGTTTGATCAGGTGCGATCAGTCCTGCTCGAGCACCGGCTTCAATAGACATGTTGCAGACTGTCATGCGCGATTCCATTGAAAGTGCTCGAATGGCGCTGCCTCGATATTCGATGACATAACCCTGTCCGCCGCCAGTACCAATCTTTGCAATAACAGCAAGAATAATGTCTTTGGAAGTTACTCCTGGCTTTAGAGCTCCATCAATATTGATGGCCATTGTTTTTGGGCGCTGCAGAGGTAATGTCTGAGTTGCCAAAACATGCTCAACCTCAGAGGTTCCAATTCCAAAGGCAAGTGCACCAAAAGCACCGTGTGTGGATGTGTGTGAGTCTCCACAAACAATCGTCATACCTGGCTGCGTGATACCAAGCTGAGGTCCTACTACGTGAACAACACCTTGATCCTTATCTCCGAGTGAGTGGATTCGAATTCCAAACTCTTTACAATTAGCACGTAATGTATCTACTTGCAGTTTTGATACAGGATCTGCAATAGGTTTATCAATATTGAGTGTTGGAACGTTATGATCTTCAGTTGCAATAGTTAGGTCTGCTCGACGAACTTTGCGGTTAGCAAGGCGCAGTCCATCAAATGCTTGCGGGCTAGTTACTTCATGAATTAAATGCAGATCGATGTAGAGCAGATCGGGTTCACCTTCTACTTGGCGAACAACATGTTCAGCCCAAATCTTCTCCGCTAATGTTTTACCCACGGCCAGCTTGCTCCTTTTTCTATCCCACTTGCTGTATCACATAATGGGATGCTAATATCACTCTGTGAACAAGAAGAATAGCGGAGTTGGCGTATTAGATAAAGCCGTAGCTATTTTAAGCACCTTAGAGTCAGGTCCTCACTCGCTTGCAGAGTTAGTTGCGGCAACTGGTATTGCTCGGCCGACCGCCCACAGACTTGCTGTGGCACTTGAATTTCATCGATTAGTTGCCAGAGATTTAACGGGACGTTTTATCGTCGGACCTCGCTCTGGTGAATTGGGCGCGGCCGCTGGAGAAGATCGCTTGCTTGCCGCCGCATCTCCGGCTCTGTCAGCCCTTCGGGATGCAACAGGTGAAAGCGCCCAGCTATACCGTCGCCAAGGCGATATTCGCATCTGTGTTGCCGTAGCAGAGCGTTTGTCTGGTCTTCGCGACTCAGTGCCTGTAGGTGCAGCATTAACTATGCAGGCAGGTTCTGCGGCGCAAATACTTCTTGCGTGGGAAGACTCTGAAAAAATTCACCGCGGTTTAGCGAATGCTCGATTTACTGCAACCCAACTCTCAGCCGACCGCCGCAGAGGATGGGCACAATCTGTGGGAGAGCGCGAAGCTGGTGTTGCCTCTGTATCAGCCCCTGTTCGAGGGCCAAATGGAAAAGTAATCGCCGCAGTAAGCATAAGCGGCCCGATCGAACGTCTAGGACGTCAACCAGGCCGCATACATGCAGCAGCAGTTGTTGCTACTGCTGCTCGTCTGACTGAACACCTAGCTCGCGAATAACTCTCGAGATTACTGAAAAGGAAAATCCCTTTCTTTGTAAAAGAGATTGAATCCGACGTATCTGAACCTCTGAATCCAAACGGCTCATTGTTGAGTACTTACGCATTCCTAGTGCCAATGCGGTCCGATACTCCGACTCGTCGTCAATCTCATCTAAGGCTTCATCGATGCTGTTTTGATCAACTCCACGAGTTCGAAGTTCGCCAGCAATAATGCGCTTTGAGATTTTCTTTGCGTTATGTCGAGATTGCGTCCACGCCTTAGCAAATTCGGCGTCATTGATCAAGCCAGCTTCTTGAAGTCGAAAAACCGTTGCCTGAGCAACTTCATTATCGATTCCACGCTTTTTTAAGTGAGCCAGAATCTCACCCTTACTCTTTGCACGAGCCACCAATGCATTTAATGCAATCATGTGTGCAATCGAGTAAGGGTCAGAATTCTGATTAACCTTTACATAATCAAGCATGGTTGTTTAGAAATCCACCTCTGATGTGGCCTCATCTATTGCTGCAACCAACTCAGGATCGACTTCAACAGCCACAAAGTGACCACGAATCTTGCCCTCGATCTCATTGGCTAGATCTGGGTTATCAAGAAGGAATGCACGGGCATTTTCCTTGCCTTGACCCAGTTGATCGGCTTCATATGTGTACCAAGCTCCGGCCTTTTTAACAACGCCGATCTCAACACCCATATCGATCAATGAGCCTTCGCGTGAAATACCTGTTCCATAAATGATGTCGAACTCTGCTTGCTTAAATGGCGGAGCCATTTTGTTTTTGACAACCTTAACGCGCGTACGGTTACCAACAGATTCGGTGCCATCCTTCAGAGTTTCAATTCGGCGAATGTCTAGACGAACTGAGGCATAAAACTTAAGTGCCTTACCGCCAGTTGTTGTCTCCGGTGAGCCAAAAAATACACCGATCTTTTCGCGCAACTGATTAATAAAGATCGCAGTTGTCTTTGACTGATGCAAAGCTCCAGTGACTTTACGAAGTGCTTGAGACATCAAGCGTGCCTGTAGACCCATGTGAGAATCGCCCATCTCGCCTTCTATTTCGGCGCGAGGAACAAGGGCTGCAACAGAGTCAACTACCACAAGGTCGAGTGCACCTGAACGAATGAGCATGTCCATAATCTCAAGTGCTTGCTCACCTGTATCAGGTTGTGAAACAAGCAGCGCATCAATGTCAACACCAAGCTTCTTGGCATACTCTGCATCAAATGCGTGCTCTGCATCGATGAATGCACAGATACCGCCAGCTTTTTGAGCATTTGCAATTGCATGCAAAGTTAAAGTTGTCTTACCTGATGACTCTGGTCCGTAAATCTCAACGATTCGACCACGTGGAAGTCCACCGATACCAAGTGCAATGTCTAAAGCAATTGAACCTGTTGGAATAACTTCAATAACTGCATTTTGTCGATCAGACATTTTCATAACTGAGCCCTTACCAAATTGACGTTCGATCTGGGCTAGGGCTGTGTCTAGCGCTTTTTGGCGTTCATTATTGGCTTTATCTTGTGCACCTTCGTTTGCTTTGTTGCTTTTTTCAGTAGCCACTTACATTCCTTTCGATAGAACGTCCTGCTCTATGCAGTTCGTTTGGTGTCGGCCCAGAAGGTACGGAGACCCAACGACGGACCGCTTCAACTCGAGTTCGAGTGTGGAGAAGCGGGCGGAAGTTGGAACCGCTCTGGCTGAACGATGCAATTGCTTGCAACGTGGTCAATTCTATCCGAACATCTGTTCGAAAGGTAACAGGCGCCGGTGACAAATTTGGCCGTGTCGCAGGTTAAATCAAAGACCATACTTACCCCGTGCTGATCCTTTTGCCCCCCAGTGAGAAGAAGGCTGAGTTCCAGGGGCCCGCAATCTCTGTCTATACGGGGGTCCTATATCAGGGGCTGGGCTGGGCAAGTCTTACTAAGGCGGCTAAAAGCCGAGGAGCCAAATCAATCACCATTATCTCGGCCAAGTATGGAGCGATCTCTCCTACCACGACTATCCGTCCTTACAAGGAAAAAATAGATAACAGGAAGATGGGGCCTTTAGTCAGTGAAAAGCTAGATCAACACAAGGCCGAGTTGATTATTGATTGTCGGTCATCGACCTACCAAGTTGCATGGCGCTCTCCTATCGAAAAGACAGTTGAGATCAAGGTCTACACGAAAGTTGGATCAGTTAAAAAGACAATTACTCATATGTCAAAAAAGACCCGAGGTGAAGTAGTCCGTGCAGTTTTGCTCTCTCAAGTTGCTCCTAAGAATCCAGAGCAATTAAAACAGATTATTTCGGAGAGCTTTAACTGTAATTTAATAAGAAGTGGCCAAAACACACCCTGGATACTTGAAGTCTATATCTGATTTAGGCGATACGGGCAGTACGTTTAATCAAATCAACAGTTAGATCTGGATAGTTCCACATGATCACATGGGCACAATTTTCAACCACAATCCATTGTGCATGCTCGGGTGCAACTTCTCGTTTTTGAGCAATGTTTTCAGGCAATGTAAGGTCATAGTCACCAAAGACAATCGAGACATCTACAGATGGATCTATCTTTGAGTCAAATTTTTTCCCACGTAAGCCTCTCCACGTAGGCATATAACCCTTTGAAGTTGCCATTGCAATTACTGAGTCCCGGCAAGTTTCAAAACTTAACTCTCGCCATAGATGCGTAATTTTTTTGTAGCCAACAGCCTTTAGAGCAGGCATTTGATATGCAATACGCATAAAGTAACGAGAAATTTTTGCAAGCATTCGGGCTAGTAAACTTGGTGGAAACTTGGATGTCGGAACTTGGTGCCAAAGGCCGGCAGGTGCCAATGCAGTAATGCTGGAAACGTTTTTGGGGGCTACAGCGCCCATCTCTAATGCGATCCATCCACCCAATGAATTTCCTGCAACGTGCATCTTGGAAACATTATGTTTGCTCTGCATTGTCGAAATAATCGAGCGGGCCAATGATTTTGGATCAAGGGCCTCATTCTCAGCTAAATCGGCTTCTCCATGTCCTGGCAGATCAAGGGTGTAGACAGTGAAATCTCTTTTGAGTTGTGGCAGTAGTGACTTCCAAATACTTCCTGCAGAACCCAGTCCATGCACAAGAACGAGTGCGGGTAGTTTTTCATTCTCAGTAAAGACTGTTGCTTTGATCGGCATTACTAATACCTATATTTTTCTGTCTGCACTGGATGGGCTTTACAAACTGCTTTCCAAATGACATCTGGTTCAAAGCCGGCGCTTAACGCTTCATTGACTGTTTTACTTCCAAGTTCAGATATGGCGATATCTGATGAAAATGATGGAGCCCATGTTTGCCCAAAAGAAAGCGTGATGCGCTCCCTTAAATCAGAGATGCGCACTATTTATAATCGCCTCTGCCTGTTGTCGTGACTGAGTGGGAGTCAATGGATATAAAGCCTGTCCGATCAACCATCGAAGCGTTAACTCGGCAGCAATCGGATTCGGAACAACTAAGGAAATTGCAGCCGAGACTGCTTTCCATAATCGATCTTCCTGAGCGCCAAGAAACATAGACAAACTCTCAGGATCGGTTTTTCGCATATTAGCAAGAGCTAAATCTTGGCTCACCTGAATCGAAAGTTTTTCTAAAGCATCAATAGCCGTTTCACTTTCTCTCGCCAGAACCACAAACCGTTCTGTTTCTGATTCACACAGTGCCCGCACAACACTGTCTTTGTCGCGGTAATGATTGTATAAAGTCGCCCGTGAAACCTGGGAAATATCTGCAATTTCGATCATTGACATCTTTTTTAATCCAACGGTTGCAATGAGTTCTTTTGCACCTTCAAGAATAGCTACTTGCGTACGGCGATGATTTGCTACTTGAGGCGCGTACTTATCAAGCGGCATCGACAACAGTGAGAGTGAGTCCCTCTCGGCTCTTAAGCTCTACTGAAACTGCACTAAAGACTCCAGATAAGGTAAGACCTAGCGCAGAACAAATTGCACTTAAGAGTTCTGATGATGCCTCTTTTTGTCCGCGCTCAACTTCTGATAAGTATCCAAGTGAAACTCGCGCATCACGTGCAACATCTCGCAATGTTCGACCTTGATCAGTTCGTGCGGTACGAAGGATTTGACCAACAGCATCACGTACTAGAACCATCGTCATTCCTTTCTTGCGACCGTATACATCCATTAACAAACTAAACTCGAGTATTAAGGATACGCGCAAAGGCGGCAATCGCGCTTGATGTAGCCGCGTTTCGCACAGTTTCACGCTCACCTGGCAGGGCCAACTCGGTTGTCTGGTTAATTGGCCCCCGTATTGATACCCAAACAGTTCCAGCCACATGGGAACCAACTGGACCAGGACCGGCAACCCCTGTCGTTGCTATCGCCCACGTTGTTCCAAAAGTTTGTAACGCGCCTTGAGCCATTGCCTCTACAACCTGCTCACTTATTGAGGAGTGCTCCTTTATAAGTTTTGGATCAACATTTAGGTGGGCAACTTTGACTTCATCACTGTATGCCGTTAAGCCACCAACAAAGACATCTGATGCACCCGAAATTCGCACCACAGTAGAGCTGATATATCCCCCAGTAATTGATTCGGCGGTACATAAAGTTTCACCACGTTGACGCAATGCATCGATGATTTGGGCAACTAAGCCATCGTTCTCATCTAATCGCATCACAGTTGGTTCTTTCTTTTAGCTAATTTGGCGAATTTGGAGACATTACAGATTTTACATAATAAATACCCGTAAAGATAGTCAGAATAATCGCGATATACATAAATCCATCTCTAAACCAATACAAAGATGAGCTAAGTGGAAGAACATAGAAACCAACTCCAAAGGATTGCATCATCGCCTTAATCTTTCCTCCTTTGTTGGCAGGAATGACTCCACGTTTTAGAACAGCAAGTCGCAAAATGGTTACTCCAATTTCTCTGGTCAAAATAACTATGGTGATCCACCAAGGCATTCTGTCCAAAATAGAAAGTGAAACCATCGCTGTACCAAGCATGAATTTATCGGCAACTGGGTCCAAAAACTTTCCAAGTTCGGTGACAGCTCCACGACTTCTGGCAAGTTTTCCATCTAGAATGTCAGAAAGGCCTAGAATAAAAAATATTGTCCATGAAATGTACTGCCACGTAGGATCATCGCCCCCATTTTTAAACAAAGTGAATGCACCAACAGGCACAAATGCCACACGTAAGACCGTGATTAGATTGGGTGTAACAAATTTTGGAATATTCATAATGGCTTTGCAACCAAGTCCGCACCCATGGAGTCAATTACAACTGCATCAACATACTGGCCAACTAGAAAATCTGTTCCAATAAAGGTTGTTGTTCCATCGACTTCAGGGCCTTGATGAGCAGCTCTGCCTTCTTGTAAATCTTGGTCTTCAATTAAAACTCTTATGGATTCACCAATTCGAGCCTGTGCGCGCAATGAAACCATTTCATCAGCCAAAGATGACAAAGTTTCAACTCGTTGTGCAATTACTTCTAGGTCAATTTTATCTGTGTGATTCAGTGCCTCTGTATTATCTTCATCTGAATATCCAAAAATTCCAACAGCATCAAGTTTTGCTTCGGTGATGAACTTAGCTAGATCATCAAAATCTTCTTGAGTCTCCCCCGGAAAGCCAACAATAAAGTTAGAGCGGATGCCCGCTTCTGGAGAGAGGGCTCTGATTTGATTAATCAAATGTAAGAACTTATCGGCATCACCAAAGCGTCGCATACGTCGTAGAACGGTTGGGCTTGTGTGTTGAAAAGATAAGTCAAAATAAGGTGCAACTTTCTCTGTTGCGATCATCGCTTGAAGCAAAGTCGGCCGCATCTCCGCCGGCTGAAGGTAGGAAAGGCGCACCCTTTCAACACCTGATAACGCCGCTATCTCGGGAAGAATTTTCTCCAAAAGTTGTAAATCACTTAAATCTTTGCCGTATGAAGTGGTGTTTTCACTGACCAAGAACAGCTCGGTTACTCCATTTTCTGCCAGCCACTGTGCTTCTTTAATGATGTCAGTTGGCCTACGTGAAACAAACGATCCTCGAAAATAAGGAATCGCGCAAAATGAACATCTACGATCACAACCTGAAGCAATCTTGAGCGGTGCCCAGGGAGCCTTTCCTAATCGCTTTCTTGAAAACTCTTCGACCTCTTGAGTGCTGGCGCGATCTGCTGGTGCAATAGGAAGCAATGCACGGCGATCACGTGGGACATGTGGTGCGTGGGATTGACCAGAAACAATTGACTGAAGGCGAGCTGAAATATCTTTGTAGTCATCAAAGCCTAGAATTGCATCAGCTTCTGGAAGAGCCTGTGCCAACTCATTTCCATATCGCTCAGCCATACAACCAACAGCTACAACAGCGCGAGTAACACCATGTCCCTTGAGTGAATTTGCTTCAAGAAGAGCATCGAGAGAGTCTTTCTTTGCAGACTCAATAAACCCACACGTGTTTACAAGTGCAACCTCTGCTGATTCAACATCTTCAACAAGCGTCCAACCATCGGCTTCAAGTCGCCCAGCCAACTCTTCAGAATCAACTTCATTGCGCGCGCAGCCCATCGTCACAACTGCAACAGTGCGCTTCATTTGCGCGATCTTACCTTGTTTAAGGGCTTTAGGAATCTAATCCGTAGGTTACGGTCACTACCTGGCCTGAAGTGCCAATAGGTGGGACTACTTTTCCATTGACTCTTAGATCAATAGCCCCAGCATCGCCCACTTTGAGGGTCAACTTTGAAGTTGATGAATAAATTTTTTCCTCACCTAATGCAATCTGTCCGTCAAAAAGAGTTGTTCCAGCTTCATCACTTACAAGTAAATAGCTTCTAGCTCTAGTTGCGGTAATTGCAATCTCAACCTTTGTTCCATCTGAGATCGTCTCACTCTGTTCAGATGCTGCAGGTGTAGTTGTTGTCGAAACAGGAATCGGTGATTCTGAATCACTTGTAAATAAAACCTGCGCCAATCCAATAACCATTAAGGAAGCGATCGAAATTCCAGCGAGAACTTTCCAAGAAACTTTGCGAGGTTCCCCAGGTTCTTCCATCAAAGAATTTTCTACCCAAAGATCTTGAATGGAACGAACTGACTGTCCTTGTTCAGTTTCATATGCATCAAGAAGTGGTTGCGGATCAACGCTTAGTTTTTTTGCAATATTTCTAATGTGTCCACGTGCATAAGTTTCGCCACCACAATTGGTGAATTCATCTGCTTCCATCTCGCGCAATAGGGCGCCACGGATATTTGTTGCATTTGAAAGGTCGTCAATACTAAGGCCCGCATCTCTGCGCGCCTTAGAAATCATTGCACCTAGCGACATTGAAACCTCATAAATCAATCCGTGGATCTTGCAGACCTTAAATTGTAAGGTCAGTAAGCATTAAGCAACAAGGAATTTGGTGTGAATAGATGGGGTGAATCGTCCCCCATTTGGAGAGCATTTGAACTTTCAATTGCCGATCAGGCGTAATTATTGAACCTTAGTAATCTCGCAGAGTGGCAAGGACTGAATCCAGCTCGTCGGCTTTGACCAAAACTGCTCTGGCCTTTGATCCCTCTGATGGACCCACGATTCCTCTGGATTCCATCAAATCCATCAACCGTCCGGCTTTTGCAAATCCAACTCTTAGTTTTCTCTGTAACATCGATGTAGAACCAAATTGTGTTCCAACTACTAACTCAACTGCTTGACACAAAATATCTAAATCATCGCCTATTTCTTTGTCGACCAATTTTGGATGGGTCTGTGGAGCAGTCACATCATCGCGATAACGTGGCTTTAATTGTTTCTTCACATGATTTGTGACGGCTTCTATTTCGCGTTCGGATACATATGCACCTTGTATTCGTATTGCACGGCTTGCCCCCATAGGAATAAACAAACCATCACCTTGGCCGACCAATTTTTCTGCGCCAGGTGTGTCAAGAATTACACGACTATCTGCCAAAGAACTAGTTGCAAATGAAAGTCGAGACGGAACGTTTGCTTTAATCAAACCTGTTACTACATCTACAGATGGTCGCTGCGTTGCAAGTACTAAATGAATTCCAGCCGAGCGTGCCAGCTGAGTTATTCGCACTACCGACTCTTCAACCTCTCTTGCTGCAACCATCATCAAATCTGCAAGTTCATCGATTATCACCAATAGGTAAGGGTATGGCTCAACAGTTCGATCGCTACCATCTGGCACAACTACTTTGCCAGCTCGTACAGCTTTATTAAAGTCATCTATATGTCTAAAACCAAAGGTAGATAGATCTTCATAGCGTAAATCCATCTCACGGACTACCCATGTAAGGGCGTCTGCAGCTTTCTTTGGATTTGTGATGATCGGTGTAATCAAATGTGGAATTCCTTCATAGGCCGTGAGTTCCACGCGCTTTGGATCGATTAAAACTAATCGGACATCATCTGGAGTTGATCGCATCAAAATTGATGTAATCATTGCATTAATCATTGAAGATTTTCCTGCACCTGTTGCACCCGCTACTAATAAATGCGGCATCTTTGCAAGATTTGCACAAACAAAATTACCCTCAACGTCCTTACCTAATGCAACCAACATTGGGTGAAGATCCTGTCCTGCAACAGTTGATCGCAAGACATCTCCTAGAGCAACTATCTCTCGATCGGCATTTGGAATTTCAATTCCAACCGCAGATTTGCCTGGGATCGGTGAAAGTATGCGAACATCACTGCTGGCAACGGCATAAGAAATATTCTTGGCTAGTGCGGTAATACGCTCAACTTTTACAGCGTTGCCTAGTTCAACTTCATATCGCGTAACAGTTGGGCCGCGCATAAAACCCGTAACCTGAGCATCAATTTCAAACTGCAAGAAAACTTCCGTTAGAGCTGCTACCACAGCATCATTTGCTTTGCTTTTGGCTTTTGATGCAGGTCCAGTCCGCAAAAGATCAGGTGCTGGAAGTTCATAGTTACTGTCAGCCGTTAGTAGTAACTGTTCAGGCCTGCGGTTACTAGATGTTCTCTCGACTTTATTTGCAACTTGAGCAGGTGGTACTTCAACAGTGAACTCTTCATCAAAAGATTCTTCGTCTAGGTCTTCTTCTTCATATTCTTCACTGTGTTCATTCCACGCAGCAACAATGGGAGTTTCAAAAGGTGGAGTGTCAGTAATCTCAAAGTCAGATTCAACTCGAACCTTACGCTCTGGTCGTTTATTCCAAAGCCATCTACTAGTCCCTGTAAATCTAGAGATGAGCTGTGAGACTGGTGTTGCAGTTATTACCAAAATTGCAAACAAAAGAACAATAATTAAAATTGGGTAAACCAGCACAGATGTCATCAGTGAAACTAGAGGTGTTGAGACTGCATATCCAAGCCAACCTCCGCCCTCTCGCATGGCGGTTGCGCCCGTTCCAACAGAGCCATTAATCAAGTGAGCTAAACCTGTCGTGGACAGTAAAAGAGTGAAGGTTCCAACAATGATGCGCCCTGTTGCTTGTGAATCATCTGGAACTCGAAATAGTCTGATTGCAAAATAAATCAAAAGTAGTGGAGTCAATACACCCAAACGACCAAAGCCTCCGTAAATTACGGAATAGACATTGCGTCCAACAATATTGTCAGCATTAAACCAAGTTCCTGCTGTGGCAATTAACGCCAAAATCAAAATTAAAAAAGCCATTCCGTCGCGTTGATGGGCGGGATCTAAATCTCTTGCTCCTCGAGCTAAAAATCGAACTGAGTTACCTAAGGCTTTTGCAAAAAATCGCCATACCGAAACAGCGGCACGACTGAAGGCATTACCTATCGACTTAGAAGAGCTCCTTGATTTTTTTCTTTTTGCCACACTAGCGATCTTAAAGGTTGAATAAAACCTTACCTACTAGGCTCGCCGTCCAATGAGAGGGCTGCCTATACCTCAATGACTACAGGAACGATCATGGGCTTGCGACGGTGTTCGCCCCCAACCCATCCACCTATAGTCTTTCTTACTATTTGTGAAAGTTGATGTGTTCCATTTATGCCATCTACAACAGCGCGCTCTAACGCTTTTTCAATTCGCATTTTTACTTCATCAAACATGGCTTCATCTTCATTAAATCCTCGTGCATGAATATCTGGTCCGGCAACTATTTTCCCGCTTTGTGAATCAACTACAACAACACAGGAGATGAATCCCTCTTCGCCAAGTATTCTGCGATCCTTCAATGAGCTTTCAGTTATGTCGCCAATGCTTTGACCATCAACAAAGACAAAGCCACAAGGCACCGCCCCCACAACTTCAACTTCGTGATCTACCATGTCAAGGACGACACCATTATCAACAATTAATGCATTACTTCGCGCAACACCAGATTCAATAGCCAATTCAGCATTTGCCTTTAAATGGCGCCATTCTCCGTGAATTGGCATTACATATTTTGGTTTTACTATGTTGTAGCAATAGAGGAGTTCACCTGCTGCTGCATGGCCCGAAACGTGAACCATTGCATTAGCTTTATGGACTACTTTTGCCCCAAATCGAGTGAGTTCATTAATGATTCGAAAGACTGAATTCTCATTTCCAGGTATCAAAGATGAAGCCAAAATTACTGTGTCACCCTCACCCACACGTATCTGGTGATCACCGTTTGCCATTCTAGACAGGGCTGCCATTGGTTCACCTTGTGAACCTGTGCATATCAAAACAACATTGTCATCGAATTGATCTAGTTCCTTGGCATCGATTACAAGATCGGCCGGAACTTTCAGATAACCCATTTCTTCGGCTATCTTCATATTGCGAACCATAGAACGACCAATAAAGACAACCTTGCGTCCATGAAGTGCGGCGATATCAATAACTTGCTGGACTCTATGAATGTGCGATGAGAATGATGCAACAATTACTCTTCGACGAGTCGATGAAATAACACGATTAAGCGCTGGCATGATTTCACGCTCTGATGGTGTAAATCCTGGCACATCAGCGTTAGTGGAATCGACCATGAATAAATCCACACCTTCTTCACCCAGGCGCGCAAATGTTCGCAAATCAGTAATGCGACCATCTAGTGGCAACTGATCCATTTTGAAATCACCAGTTGCCAATACGCGACCTGCACCTGTATTGATTACAACAGCCAGCGCATCTGGAATTGAGTGATTTACTGCAACAAACTCCAGAGTAAATGGTCCAATATCTTCAATGCCACCTTCTTTTACAACTCGAGTGAGCGGTGAGATTCGATGTTCTTTTAACTTGGCCGTAATTAACGCCAACGTTAAAGCAGAGCCATAGATTGCAATGTCACCACGTTCTCGCAGTAAGTAAGGAATTGCGCCGATATGGTCTTCGTGGCCATGGGTTAGGAAAATTCCCACAACATCATCTAATCGATCTCGAATGTATGAGAAATCCGGCAAGATCAGATCAATTCCTGGCTGATTATCCTCTGGAAACAAAACACCACAGTCAACAATTAAAAGCTTGGATTTATATTCAAAGACCGTCATATTTCGACCGATCTCAGTTAATCCACCAAGAGCAACAATGCGTAAGCCACCATCGACCAGCTTTGGTGGGGTATTTAAGTTTGGGTGAGGATGATTCATTATTTAACGCTTACGCCACCAGCGCGAAGATCATCGCGCAACTGCGCTATTTGCGCATCTGTTGCATCGACGAGCGGTAGTCGCGTGTGGCCACCTGGCAAACCCATTAAATTGAGCGCAGCTTTTGTAAGTATTGCACCCTGTGTTCGGAATGTGCCTGTATAGACGGGCAAAAGTTTTTGATGAATCTCCAATGCTCGGGTGGCATTTCCAGCAAACCAAGAATCTAAAAGTTCGCGCAGGTCTTTACCAACTGTGTGGCCACAAACCGATACGAAACCAACTGCACCTACTGAAAGTAGCGGCAGATTAAGAATGTCATCACCTGAATAAACAGGAATACCGCAACGCTTTATTACCCAAGAAGTTGATGCAACATCGCCTTTGGCATCTTTAAGGGCAACAATGCGCGGGTGTTCTGACAGGCGCACAATTGTGTCAGGCTCAATTGGAACACCAGTTCTTCCAGGAATGTCATAGATCATCATTGGAAGATCAGTTGCATCTGCAACTGCAAGGAAGTGAGCCTGGATACCAGCCTGAGGTGGTTTGTTGTAATAAGGAGTTACAACAAGTAGCCCATCTGCCCCTGCTTGTTCTGTGCGCTTAGCCTGATTTATTGAATACTCAGTTTCATTATCTCCAGCACCGGATAGAACTTTTATCTTCGTTCCTACAGTCTTTCGAACTACTTTTATAATCTCTTCTTTTTCTGAAGATTTTGTTGTCGGCGCTTCACCGGTTGTGCCGTTGACAACTATTCCATCATGGCCACTTTGAACAAGGTGATCCGCAAGTTTTTCAATACCAGCCCAGTCGATCGCACCATCTTTTTTAAATGGGGTAACCATTGCGGTCAAAAGTCGACCAAATGGCGCGTTCGTTGTCATGGGGTCAACTCTACCCGTTCTATGGGGCGATTCGTCCAGACTTTTCAAAGGCTGCGTATGTAAGTGGCATCAATTTTGCAAATTCGGCTTCCATTAACTCGGCCACCATCTCAATTTCACGTTGTGGGTAGCTAGGAAAATGTGATCCCTCACGCGCTGTCCGAAGTGATAGAAAGTTCATAAGTGCACGAGCATTCATAGAGACATACATCGATGAGTATGTTGAAACTGGCAGAACTACACGTGCAACTTCGCGTGCAACTCCTGCATCAAGCATTTTCTTATAGCTTTCATATGCAATTACATATGCATCCTTCATTGCTTTCACAGAAATATCAAACTGCTCTTTCGTTCCATCTTCAAAAGTATATGAACCTGTTTTCCCAACTTGAACTAACTTTCGCTCCTTTGAAGGAATGTAGAAAACCGGATTTAGTTCGCGATAGCGACCGCTTTCTTCATTGTAAGAAGCAATTCGATGGCGCATGAATTCACGGAAGACAAATATGGGTGCAGAAACAAAAAATGTCATAGAGGTATGCTCAAATGGTGAGCCGTGACGTTCGCGGGCAAGATAGTTGATTAATCCAGCAGATCGTGCTGGATCCTCACCTATCTCATCTAGGGATTGTTCACCTGCTGTAGAAACTCGCGCGGCCCAAATAACATCTGCATCGCTTGCACTTGCTTTAACTAACTCAACAGTTACATCATCACGGTAGATGATCTCGTGGTTTTCATTATTTTCACTCATTATTGAACCCTATCTATTTGCCCCTTTCGTCTCGTGCATTTATACGGCAGAATGTCCGCGTGTCCACACGCTTCTCCCCCACATTGCGCGATTCACTGAGCGTTTCCATCACCGTAGGGGCATATGGAGTGGCATTTGGCGCAGCTGCGGTTGCAAATGGATTTTCTGTACTTCAGGCCTGCCTATTATCTTTACTCACATTTTCTGGTGCATCACAGTTTGCCGTAGTCGGTGTAATTGGTGCTGGTGGAAGTTCAATGAGTGCGATTGCAACTGCATCACTGCTGGGAACGCGTAACGCACTCTATGGAGTGATCATGGCACCTCGTTTAAAAGTAAGAGGATTTAAACGTATTGTGGCAGCTCAGGTAACGATTGATGAATCCACCGGTGTTGCACTTGGTCAAGAGCCTCGAGGAATCGATGCCGTTAAAAAAGGTTTTTGGTACACAGGATTTGGTGTGTTTATTTTCTGGAACTTGTTTACTTTAGCTGGTGCATTGGGCGCACAGGCAATGGGAGATGTTCGAAGTTTTGGCTTAGATTCTGCAGTACCGGCAGCTTTCTTAGGATTAGTCTGGCCTCGTCTGACGACACGGAGTGAAAGATTGCTCGCAATAGCCTGCGCAGTATTTGCAGTTGCTGTTACGCCAATTCTTCCAGCAGGATTACCAATAATCGCCACCGCATTTATTGCAATTGCAGTAGGACTTCGCCGATGACTACCTTTTGGATCGCAACCCTTGGTACGAGCGCAATAGCTTTTGCACTCAAGTACTCTGGCCACTCAGTGCCTGAACGATGGCTGTCACATCCAAAAATTCAAAGAATTAACGCCCTTATTCCTATAGCACTTCTCAGCGCCCTGGTTTCGGTTCAGAGTTTTACGGACAAAACAGCATTGGTAATTGATCAGCGAATCGTTGGTTTAGCTGTTGCAATTACAGCGCTACTGCTCAAAGCGCCATTTCCGATAGTGGTTATCTCTGCCGCAGTTTCATCGGCGCTTGTCTATAACTGGTTCTAGATAGATTTAATTGTTACATCTAGATGAGATTAAGTGAAGCCAGTTTTGCTTTGAGCTCATTGTCAGATGGCTCTGTTAAATGAGTTGAATCAGAAAAGACAATCACAGGAATCGACTGAGCTCCCCCGTTGATCTCCATTACCTTCGCCGCGGCACCTTCAGTTTTTTCTGTATCAATGAGTGTGTACTCGACATTGAGTTCTTCAAGAAGTCGCTTGGACCTGCGGCAATCTCCGCACCAATCGGCGCCATAGAAAATTATCTGTTCTTTTGACATAGAGGCATTCCTATCTTGTTACATGAATTTTTCTAGGCCATGTGTAAGGCCAGGATTTTCAATAATTTTACGAATTCCAAGAACAACTCCAGGCATGAAGCCGGCACGATCGAGAGAGTCATGTCTGATCGTAAGTGTTTCACCAAGACCGCCAAACAAAACTTCTTGATGTGCAACTAGACCTCTAGCGCGTATTGAATGAACTGGAATATCTCCCACTATCGCACCTCTGGCACCATCAATGGCAGAAGTTGTGGCATCAGGCATCTTTGCAAGGCCTGCTCCTTTGCGAGCATCTGTCATCAATTGCGCTGTTCGCGCCGCAGTTCCAGATGGTGCATCGACTTTATCGGGATGATGTAGTTCAACAATTTCCGCAGATTCAAAATAGCGTGCTGCTTTCTCAGCAAACTCCATCATGAGAACTGCGCCAATAGCAAAATTTGGTGCAATTAAAACTCCAACTTTTGGATGATCCTTCAACAGTGATTGCACTTTCTCGATTTTCTTTGCATCAAAGCCTGTAGTTCCAACAACTACATTGATACCTGCTTTGATGAGATACTCAAGATTTCCCATGACTGCATCTGGAGTCGTGAAATCAACGACAACGTGTGCACCAGATGTTGCTAATTTATCTAGTGGATCACCAATATCTATTGTCGCAACTAATGCCAATCCTTGAGCTGAGGAAACTGCCTTGACTACCTCACTACCCATTCGGCCATTAGCTCCGAGCACTCCAACATTAATCATCGCGCCAGCACCTTCTCAAACTTAGATTCACTTTTAAATGGTCCCACTAGTGCAAGGGTAGGCGTTTTAGTCAGGAATTGGCTTGCAATTTCCTTAATTTCGGAGGCGTTAACCGATGAAACCGCCTTCAAAATCTCATCAAAGCCCATTACGTGACCGTAAACAATTTCATTTTTGCCTATTCGGCTCATACGTGATCCAGAATCTTCTTGGCTCAATACCAAAGAGCCACGCACTGCGCCTTTTGCTCTTTCTATTTCTTCGTGCGACATTCCATTGTCAGCAACATCGGCAAGTACCTCGCGGATAATCTCCACGACTTCAACAGCTTTGCTTGGATTGCATCCTGCATAAAAACCAATTTGCCCACTACCTGCAAACTGTTGGGCATATGCATAGACAGAGTATGCAAGCCCACGTTTTTCGCGAATCTCTTGAAACAAACGAGAAGACATTCCGCCACCTAAAGCTGATGCTAATACTCCCATAGCAAATCGACGATCATCGTGGCGAGCCACACCTTCCATCCCATAAAACATATGGGCCTGCTCGGTTGGTCTCGTAATAATTCCTACTGATTTTTGAATGCTCTTTCGAATTGGTGTATTGGCCCGAATAACTGGCGCGCCGACAACATCAAGAAATCCATCCTGTGACAACGCTTGCTCGACCATAGCAACTACTTTTTTGTGTTTGATGTTTCCAGCAACAGCAACCACTAAATCCTGTGGCTGGTATCGCTTTTTATAGTAGTTGAAAACTGAATTACGGGACATAGCTTTAATTGATTCATTTGTGCCCAAAATTGGTCTACCAAGTGGCGTGTCACCATAATAAGTTTCAGCGTATAGATCATGTACGAGATCACTCGGATCGTCATCGCGCATTGCAATCTCTTCTAGAACCACCTTGCGTTCTGCATCGACATCTAAGGCTGTGACGATCGAAGAGTTGATCAAGTCAGAGATCACATCGATTGCCATCGGCAAATCAGTATCAATGACGCGTGCGTAGTAGCAGGTGTATTCCTTACTCGTAAATGCATTCATCTCACCACCAACTGATTCGATGGCCGATGAGATCTCTAAAGCGTTTCGTCGGTTGGTACCTTTAAAAAGTAAATGTTCTAAAAAGTGAGAAGCCCCAGCAACTGCCGGGGTTTCATCACGTGAACCAACATTGACCCAAATACCAATTGCGGCGCTGCGTACCGAAGGAACTTCTTCAGTAACGATACGCAGACCGCTAGGCAATACCGAACGACGAACGCTCATTTATTCAGCAGAACCAGTTGTTCCATCTTCAAGGACTGGAACCAAAGAAAGCTTGCCCTTTGGATCAATCTCACCGATCTCAACTTGGATCTTGTCGCCAACCTTCATAACTTCTTCAAGGTTTTCAATGCGCTTTCCACCATGCATCTTGCGAATCTGGGATACATGTAGAAGTCCATCTTTACCTGGCATCAAAGATATGAATGCACCAAATGCTGCAAGCTTGACGACGGTACCGAGGTAGCGTTCGCCAACTTCTGGCATTTGAGGGTTTGCAATTGCATTGATCTGAGCACGGGCAGCTTCAGCTGATGGTCCATCGGTTGCACCGATGTAAATTGTTCCATCATCTTCGATTGAAATATCCGCGCCAGTCTCTTCTTGAATCTGGTTGATGATCTTGCCCTTAGGCCCGATAACCGCACCGATCTGATCTACTGGAATCTTTACGGAGATGATGCGAGGTGCAAATGGACTCATTTCATCAGGTCCATCAATGGCTTCATTCATAACATCAAGGATTGCAAGACGAGCCTCTTTTGCCTGAAGGAGTGCGCCTGCAAGAACTGATGCAGGTATTCCGTCGAGTTTAGTGTCGAGCTGCAAAGCTGTAACAAAATCTTTTGTTCCAGCGACTTTAAAGTCCATGTCTCCAAATGCATCTTCTGCGCCAAGAATGTCAGTTAGGGCAACATATTCAACTTTTCCATCAACAGTGTCTGAAATAAGACCCATTGCAATACCTGCAACTGGTGCACGTAGTGGAACACCTGCGTTATACAGGGCAAGAGTCGATGCACAAACAGATCCCATTGAAGTTGAACCATTTGAACCGAGCGCTTCAGAGACCTGACGAATTGCGTAAGGGAACTCTTCGCGTGTTGGTAGTACTGGAATCAAAGCACGTTCTGCCAAGGCACCATGACCAATTTCGCGACGCTTTGGCGTGCCAACTCGACCAGTCTCACCGGTTGAATATGGCGGAAAGTTGTAGTTGTGCATGTAGCGCTTGTGGTTCTCCGGATTCAACGTATCTAGCTGTTGTTCCATCTTCAACATGTTCAGCGTCGTAATTCCTAGAATCTGTGTCTCGCCACGCTCAAAAATAGCTGAACCGTGTACACGTGGAATTACTTCAACTTCTGCTGATAAGGCGCGAATATCTCGCAAGCCACGACCATCGATGCGAATCTTGTCCTTTAGGACGCGAAGGCGTACAAGTTTTTTAGTAAGTGATCGAAACGCTGCTGAAACTTCTTTTTCGCGACCTTCAAAAGCAGCCCCAACGGACTCTTTTGTAGATGCACTAATTTCGTCAATCTTTGTTTCGCGCTCTTGCTTACCTGCAATTGTTAAAGCCTTTGCAAGGTCGGCACTTGCAGCCTTTTCAACTGCTGCAAAAATATCATCTTGATAATCCAAGAAAACAGGAAACTCTGCTGTTGGCTTGGCAGCAACTTTTGCAAGCTTTGCCTGTGCATCACAAAGAATCTTGATAAATGGTTTTGCTGCATCAAGGCCTTGTGCAACTACTTCTTCAGTAGGTGTTGGAGCCCCGCCTTTGATTAGCTCAATTGTTCGCTCTGTTGCCTCTGCCTCAACCATCATGATTGCAACATCGCCATCATTGACGCGACCAGCAACAACCATGTCAAAGACTGCATTAGCAACCTGTGAGTGATTAGGAAAAGCAACCCACTGTCCATCGATAAGTGCCACGCGCACGCCACCGATTGGACCAGAAAATGGAAGACCTGCAAGTTGTGTCGACATTGATGCGGCATTGATCGCGATCACGTCATACATGTGGTCAGGATCAAGTGCCATTACTGTCACAACGATTTGAACCTCATTACGAAGACCCTTAACAAATGATGGGCGCAATGGACGGTCGATCAGACGACACGTAAGAATTGCATCTTCTGAAGGACGACCTTCACGTCTAAAAAATGATCCTGGAATTCGACCAACTGCATACATCTTCTCTTCAACATCAACTGTTAATGGGAAGAAATCAAATTGATCCTTCGGTGTTTTTGATGCAGTAGTAGCTGAGAAAATCATTGTCTGATCATCTAGATAAACTGCTGCAGCTCCTGCTGCTTGACGCGCTAAGCGTCCTGTTTCAAAACGAATCTCTCGTTTTCCAAATTTTCCGTTATCGATAACTGCAACGGCTGACTGAACCTCTTGACCCTCCATGGGTCCTCCTTTGTTAATTTCATTCAAAAATGAATGCTCGTCGAATGAGGCACGACAAAATTATCGCGCTTCGTTGACTGCCGAGAGAATGTATCTCCGATCGAAGTTCACGCAATTTAAATCAAGTGCGGAAACCACTACCGAGGACCATTGCACTACGGCAGGTTGTTGTACTTAGTTAGCGACGAATACCGAGTTTCTCGATAATCGCACGATAACGATTGATGTCTGTCTTTGCTAGATACTGAAGGATTCGACGGCGCTGTCCAACTAACAACAAAAGACCACGACGGTTGTGGTGATCATGTGGGTTAACTTTCAAGTGCTCGGTAATCTGATCAATTCTCTTAGAGAGAAGTGCGACCTGTGCTTCAGGTGATCCCGTGTCAGTAGGTGAAGAACCATATTCAGCGATGATCTCTTTTTTAACTTCTGGTGTTAGTGCCATTGTGATTCTCCTTGTTTACTGAGCACGAATGCTTTTCGGTCTGATTCACGAAAAACTCGCTATCTCGATTGAAGGGCTAGGTTACCAGCGAGCCTTCGAATCGGTGAAATCCTCACCAAATCCCCGCTTACATCTCGGTGAGAGCTCGGGCTCTATCGCAGTCCTGAGCCATTTGTTCAAGCAATGGTTCCAACCCATCAAATTTCAACGTATCTCGCAACCTCCAACCAAATTCAATGGTTGCACGCTTTGTGTAGAGATCTAGATTGGTTTGATCAAGAGCATAAGCTTCAACTTGTCGTCCACGAACACCTTCAAATGTTGGATTAGTTCCAATTGAAATCGCAGCAGGCCATCGATCAATTCCCACAGTAAGCCAACCTGCATACACACCATCTGCTGGAATAGTTTGATTCTCTAGATCTCCCAAATTCGCAGTTGGATAACCAATCTCTCGACCTCGTTTTTCACCATGAACAACGATTCCATCCAAACGATGTGGGCGCGTGAGCATCTGGCGCGCACTTTCAACGTCCCCATCGATAACAGCTTTTCGAATTCGTGTAGATGAAATTGTCTCTTCACTATCGTTTTCTAAATCCAAAATTACGGTTTCAAACTCTTTGTACTGCTTTAAACTCTCAACATTTCCAGCTGCTTTGTGGCCGTATGTGAAGTTCTTGCCAACAACTATTTTTGTTGCTTTGAGTTGATCAATGAGAACTTTTCCCACAAAGTCCTCCGGTGACATTGCGGCAAACTCTTTCGTAAATTTAATAACAGCTACTTGGTCAGCGTTATGAATCTTCAACAACTCAATTCGATCAGTCAATACAGTCAGAGCCGTAGGGGCACGTTCAGGTGCAAAAATTGAAGTTGGGTGTGGATCAAAGGTCAAAGCAATAATCTTTTGATCTCCTGCAATCTTTTTGGCACGAGTAAGAATCTCTTGGTGTCCCTTGTGGACTCCATCAAAATTTCCAATCACTACGACGCTCATGGCTACATTATCCACGAGTTAGTTGGCCGGGGCGAACACGGCTATTGGCTTGGCTTTTCCGTCAACATTTTGAAGCAGTGCGATCAATTGGTTTGAACTATCAATGCCAGCGTAAATATTGTTGTCTGGATTTGCCGCTAAAGCTCTACCAAATGAGAGTTCGATTTTTTCATCTGGTGCGATCTCCCTAACGGCAAATGTCGATCGGGAAACATCTGCAATATCTAAAGTTTCAAAATCTTTGCTCTTTAACTGATCCAGAGTAACTGCGCGCTCTAATCCAAAGCCTGCAATTCGAGTTCGACGCAAGGAGTTTAAATGTCCCCCAATGCCAAGAGCAGCCCCGCAATCTCGTGCAATAGCTCTGATGAAAGTTCCTGCAGAACATGTAACGTGGATATCAACTTCAATGGCGCTACCCATTCTGCGAATTTGAAGAATTTCTAATGATGAAATAGTTACTTCTCTGGCAGGAAGCACAACATCTTCACCCGAGCGAACCCTGTTATATGCCCGTTCACCATCAATCTTTACCGCAGAGACAGAACTTGGACGTTGCAGGATTGTTCCTCGCATCTTTGCAATTTCATCTTCGATTTGTTGATCAGAGATATGCGATGCATCGGTAGTGTCAATTACTTCACCCTGTGAATCATCAGTCACCGTTGCCGAACCTAAGACCATGGTTGCTAGATAATCCTTATCGCCATCAGTGATGTATTGCAGCAAACGCGTTCCGTTGTTAAAACCCAGAACCAAAATTCCTGTAGCCATTGGATCTAATGTTCCGGCATGGCCAACCTTGCGTGTTCCCAGTGAACGCCTTGCAACAGAGACCACATCGTGACTAGTCATTCCTGGCTGTTTATCAACGACCAGAAAACCATGCTGCATTCTTACTTCACTTCCCTAATTCTCATTAAGGTTTCTCATCGATAACACGTGGTGCTTTATATGGATCCTCACCGCCGGCGTACTCAGCGTTCTTTCTTAATGCGGCAACTTGTGCGTCTTGTTCATGAACTTTTGCAAGAAGTGAATCAAGTGCAAGTGCGCTCTCGGGTAGACCGTCTTCAAAGAATTCGATACTTGGAGTAATTCTTAAAGAAAGTTCACGGCCAAGTGCAGATCGAATTGCACCTTTTGCACTTTCCAGAGCAGCAGCCGTTGCAGCTCTTTCTTCAAGGTCGCCTAAAACCGTATAGAAGACTGATGCCTGTTGCAGGTCACCTGTAACCCTTGCATCAGTGACAGTTACAAAACCAAGACGTGGATCCTTGATCTTTGTTTCAAGAAGCTGCGCGACAATAACTTTAATGCGATCTGCAACTTTTAGAGTTCGATGTGATTGACCCATCTTTATGCTCTCTTTTTCTCGCGCATCTCAAAACACTGAACTAGATCGCCAATAGCGATCTCCTTCATGTTGCCAAGACCAATACCGCACTCGAAGCCCTCGCGGACTTCATTTGCATCGTCCTTGAATCGCTTGAGTGAATCAATAGTGAGGTTATCAACCAATGTTTCGCCATTGCGCAAAATACGTGCCTTCGCATTTCGACGAATGACACCATCTTTGACGATTGAACCGGCAATGTTTCCAGCCTTTGATGATTTGAAGATTTCGCGAACTTCGGCATTTCCAACGATCACTTCTTCGTACTCTGGCTTTAGCAGTCCCTTGAGTGAGAGCTCAATCTCCTCAATTGCGTTATAGATTACTGAGTAGAAACGAACTTCAACACCTTCTTGATCAGCATAAATAGCTGTCTGAACTTCTGGCTTAACGTTAAAGCCAATCACAACAGCAGTTGATGCAGAGGCCAAAGTGATATCGCTCTTAGTAATTGCGCCAACACCGCGGTGAATAACTCGTAGATCAACTTCTGCTCCGACATCTAGTTGCATTAATGCATCTTCCAACGCTTCCACAGAGCCACTCACGTCGCCCTTCAGAATTAAATTGAGTGTAGAAACCTTTGATTGCTCCATAAAGTCTTCCAGAGAAACCTTTTTACGCGCTTTGGCTAACTGAGCATTTCGTTCTGCAGCCTGACGCTTTTCGGCGATCTGGCGAGCAGTTCGATCTTCATCGGCTACTAAGAATGTATCTCCTGCACTTGGTACTGAAGTAAATCCAAGCACCTGAACAGGACGCGATGGTCCGGCAAAATCAACTGCATTTCCATCTTCATCTAGCATCGCGCGCACTCGACCAAATGCACTTCCTGCAACTATGGCATCACCAACTTTAAGTGTTCCACGTTGAACAAGAAACGTTGCAACTGGGCCTCGTCCACGATCCAAGTGAGCTTCAATAGCAACACCTCGCGCAGAGTCATCTGCAATAGCGCGAAGATCAATCGCTGCATCTGCTGTCAAGAGAATTGAATCAATCAGTTGATCGATTCCCATTCCAGATTTAGCTGAAACATTTACGAAAATAGTTTCTCCACCATACTCTTCTGCAATCAAGTTGTATTCGGTTAATTGTTGGCGCACCTTGTCTGGATTGGCACCTTCTTTATCAATCTTGTTAACTGCAACGACAATTGGAACATCTGCTGCCTGAGCGTGATTGAGTGCTTCAATTGTCTGAGGCATGATTCCATCATCTGCTGCAACCACAAGAACAGCAATATCTGTCACCTTGGCACCACGAGCACGCATTGCAGTAAATGCCTCGTGACCAGGTGTATCGATAAATGTAATTGCTCTGTTGACGCCTTCGTGATCATGATGAATTTGGTATGCACCAATGTGCTGAGTAATTCCGCCAGCTTCACCCTTCATAACTTCCGATTTACGAATCGCATCAAGAAGTGATGTCTTACCGTGGTCAACGTGACCCATCACTGTGACAACAGGTGGACGCGCAACCAAAGAATCTGGATCTAGATCAGAGATTTCTCCAGCAAGATCGATATCAAAGTCCTGTAGAAGTTCCCGGTCCTCATCTTCTGGGCTAACAATTTCAATGTTGTAACCAAGTTGAACGCCAAGAATTTCAAATGTGTCAGCATCTACTGACTGCGTTGCAGTAACCATCTCTCCCAAGTGGAATAAGGCGGCAACTAATGCGGCCGGATCTGCACCGATTTTGTCTGCAAAGTCGGCTAACGATGCACCACGACGCATACGTATAGGAGTCTTTCCATCTCCGTGAGGAACAACAGCGCCACCTAGTTGTGGTGCCTGCATATTGTCGAACTCATCACGCAATGCTTTACGTGATTTTTGTTTACGACCAGATTTCTTACTTGCATTTTTTCCAAATGCCCCGCCGGCACCGCCGCGTTGTGGTGGACGACCACCAGGACGCTGTGGTCCACCAGTTGATGGTGCACCTGTTCCTGGAGTATTTGTTTTGTATGGAGAATTACTTGGTGCACCAGATGTTCGAGGTGCAAAACCACTTCCCGCACCAGTCGCTCCAGTGCGCGGTGCACCAGGACGAGCTGCAAAACCTGGACGCACAGAACCTGGACGAGAGCCAGCCATTCCAGAACGAGGTTGTCCTGTTGGAGAACCTTGTGGTCTTTGTGGTGGACGCGGAACTGCGCCACCAGTTGAAAATGGATTGTTACCTGGACGGGGTGGACGCGGAACAGCGCTACCAGTTGAAAATGGATTGTTACCTGGACGAGCAGCAGGTTTTGGTGGAACTGCTGGTGATGTTGGAGTTGTTGCAGCAGTTGCTGATCCACCATCGTTAGCTTCATTTGCACGATCTTGTGCTTCAAACTTTGCTGCTTCTTCTCTGTTAGCAACTGCTTTTGCTTGTTCTAACTTCAATGCTTCAATGTCCACGCCAAGCTCTGCTGCTAATTCGGCAGCTTGTTCTGGGGAAACTTCACCCTTTGGCTTTGCCGCTGACTTCTTTGCGGCAGCTTTCTTTACAGGCTTTTTTTCCTCGACCGGTTTTGCATCGGGATACATTTCGATCATCTTGCGCACCACTGGTGCTTCTACTGTCGATGATGCCGAGCGAACAAACTCGCCCATTTCTTGGAGTTTTGCAAGAACAACCTTGCTCTCCATGCCGAGTTGTTTTGCCAACTCATGTACGCGGACTTTTGACACATTTCTCCTGTCTTGGCCCGCATTTTCTCAAATGCAAGCCTTAGTTGAACGACCTCATAGTTCTAACGAGCTCATTTGAGTTTCATATCTTTCATTTCCATTCTTGTTGTGTGATTACTGCGGGTTACTCTTAAGAAAATCCAGAAGTTTCGATACATCGACTGCTTGATCTTGCTTAAATGCAAAACGAAAAGCACCTCGATTTATCGCAACTTCTGCACAATTCTCATGAAGCCAAGCGCCCCTACCTGGTGCGCCTCTTTTAATTTCTGGAGTTGCTACCCCATCAATTAATACCACTCGAATCATTGCTGAAGGATTCTCCCTCTTGCGGCAGCTAATACAGCTGCGAACAGGAGAGCGGGGATCCAACTGCCCAATGGTATCCAACTCATGACTCCTTCTCATAATGCGCTCGTGTTTTGCGCTAATTCAGCGGCCGGCTTGGCGATCATAAACCAACGGCCAATTGCAGAATCTGCCCTTAGCCTTGTGTTGAATCTGTATCAGGATGAATATCGATGCGCCAGCCTGTTAATCGCGCAGCCAATCTTGCATTTTGTCCGTCCTTACCAATCGCTAATGAGAGTTGATAGTCCGGAACAATTACCTTGGCACTTCTAGTCGCCAGATCAGTAATTTGCACTTGAGAGACCTTGGCTGGAGCAAGTGCTGCTGCAACAAACTCTGCGGGATCTTCTGACCATTCAACAATGTCTATCTTTTCACCGTGCAGTTCATCCATAACCGCTCTTGCGCGAGATCCGAGTGGTCCAATTAATGAACCTTTTGCACTTACTCCTGCGCGATGTGTTTTAACTGCAAGTTTTGTTCTATGTCCGGCCTCTCGCGCAACCGCCATAATTTCAACAATGCGATCGCCAATTTCTGGAACTTCAAATGCAAAAAGTTGTTTGACTAAAGCCGGATGTGAGCGAGAGAGCATAATCTCCGGCCCCTTCATTCCCTGTTTAACTTCTACAACAAAACATTTAATGCGGTCTCCGTGATTGTAAATCTCTCCGGGAACTTGCTCCTGGGGTGGAATACGCCCTTCAACGCGTCCTAGGTTTACGTTAATCATCTTTGGATCTCTGCCTTGCTGGACAACACCAGAGATGACATCACCTACGTTAGCCGTGAACTCTCCAACAATCTCAGCATCATTTGTTTCACGCATCTTTAGTTTAATTATCTGACGCGCTGTTGAAGTCGCAACTCTAGAAAATCCATCAGGGCTATCAATTTCTTCCCCTACGCGAGATCCATCTTCTGCAAAGATTGGAACTAAAATAGTTATCTCTCCAGTTTCGCGATCTAGGTGGGCGCGGGCATGGCGTTTTGCCGTTTCACTTTGGTTATATGCACCCAATACAGCAACTTCAATTCCATAGATAAGGTTTTCCAAGTTGATGTCTTTTTCAGTTGTTAGCGCAATAAGAGCGCTCATCTCGACATGCATTAGATTTCATCCTTGCGATTGAACTCGATTTCAACATTTGCTTTCTTTATCTCAGCAAACAGCACTTCATGAGTTTTCATTCGGCCCTTAATATTTTCAATCAAGATTGCTCGTACTTCATCAAACTCGGTTAAGCGACCAGAAACCTCTGAACCATCAGCCAGGACTACTTTAATAATCCTGGTTAAATTTTTTGTCCAGTGCCGGGGCAATGTGAGCGCTCTTTCAATACCAGGAGAGCTAACTTCTAGTGTGAAACCTTCATCAAATAATGGTGACTCATCTAAAAGTGCAGAAATTTCGCGACTGATCACTGTGATCTCATCTAAGTTCATAGGTGCAATACTGTCTATCATGCATGTAACTATGCGATGGTTGCCGGGATTGCTTGTAAATACATCTTCTAGAAAGAATCCTGCATTTTCTACAGTAGGTCGAATTAAGTCGGCTATTGAGTCTTTTAGTGCCATCGATTTCTTCTTTCTATTAAGTTGTAGAGCAAGTGTAACGCGAAGAATTAGAAGGTGGCAATTCCAACTCTGACAATTAAAACAACGGTAACAAGCAGAAAGACTTTGCGAACTAAGGTCGAGCCTCCTCGTATAGCCAACCTAGAACCAATAACTGCCCCTGTGATATTTGCGCAGCCCATAATGATTCCGATCTGCCAAATAACCGCGCCATTGATGCCAAAAACGATTAATGCGCCAACATTTGTTGACACATTCACAACTTTTGCGATTGCAGATGCTGTTATGAATGCATATCCCAAAGTTGCAACAAGTATCAGCATTAGAAATGAGCCTGTACCTGGCCCAAAAATTCCATCGTAAAACCCAATCACAGCTCCTGCAATCGCTCCAATTTGAATACGTTGCTTGGGTACATGACGCAAATTTTCTAGTTTTCCAAGATCAGGCTTAAGCCATGTATAAATCGCAACGGCTATCAGCAAAATCAAAATCATGGGACGCATGCTGCTTGTAGGAATTCTGGATGCTAGAACTGCTCCAACTGCAGATCCAAAGAAAGCTGGAATAGCCATGCCAATTAGAACTTTTGGATCAGGCTTTATCTGCTTGCGATAGAGAGCGGCGGCAGTAGTCGTACCAAAAACTGCCGATAATTTGTTCGTTCCAAGTACTTCTGCTGTAGGTGAATTTGGCAAACCAATCAAGAGCGCAGGTAGTTGAACTATTCCCCCACCGCCGGCTATCGAATCAATAAAGCCTGCAAGAAATGAGGCGGAAAGTAAGAATAATCCTGTTGCAAGTGAGAGTTCTGCGAACACAGTTACTTGAGAAGTTCTGTGATTGCAGAAACAGCTGATGTAAGAGGAACTTCCTTTTTATCGCCAGTTCTGCGCACTCTAATCTCAACATTACCTTCAGCTAGCGCCTTACCTACGACAACAATGACAGGATTTCCAATCAACTCTGCATCTTTGAATTTAACCCCAGGGGATGCATCTCTTCGATCATCGACCATTGTCGTAATTGACTGTGCTTCTAGTTTTGTTGCCAACTCAATTGCTGTGTCAAACAAAAGATCATCCTTACCAGCGGCAACAATATGAACTTTTGCTGGTGCAAGTTCTACTGGCCAATTAAGACCAATTTCATCGTGTGTCTGTTCTGCAATAGCTGCTACCGCGCGTGAGACTCCAATTCCATAAGAGCCCATAGTGACAACTTGTGATTTTCCATTGCTATCCAAGACTGTCAGATCAAGTGCCTTGGCATACTTTCTTCCGAGCTGAAAGATATGTCCGATTTCAATTGCGCGATCTATAACTACTGCCGTTGAGCACTCTGGACAAGAATCTCCAGCACGAACTTCTGCTGCTTCAACATATGAATCAGGTGTGAAATCTCTTCCGTTAACTACGTTTCGCGCATGGCGATCTTTCTTGTTCGCACCTGTTACCCAAGCCGTTCCCGGCGCGATTCGTGGATCGGCATAAACAGTAATTCCTGATTTTTTTGCATCCTGAGGCCCAATGTATCCCTTAACCAAAGATGGAAACTTTGCAAAATCTGCATCTTCAAATACTCGAAGTTCATGAACGCCACTCAAGTTTTCTTGCAATCGTTTAACGTCAACTTCACGATCGCCGGGAACTAAAACAGATATTGCTTTCCCATCTGCCATCATCATGACATTCTTCAAAGTATCTGCCCCTGTAAATCCGCCTCCGAATTTTTCATTAAGCACGGCCACGAGTGAATCAATAGTTGGAGTGTTGGGTGTATCTAGCTCTTCAACGGCTGCAACCTTTGAAAAATCCTGTGCAGGAACTTTTGTGACCATCGCTTCAACATTTGCAGCAAAGCCACATGAAGGGCAAAGCACGTATGTATCTTCACCGGTTGGGCATGGAGCTAAAAACTCTTCTGACTTTGAGCCACCCATTGCACCCGAAACCGCTTTAACAATGTTGTATTTCATGCCAAGGCGATCAAATGTCTTTACGTATGCCTTTCGATGATTTTGGTAGGAAATCTCCAAACCTTCATCATCGACGTCAAAGGAGTATGAATCTTTCATTACAAACTCTCGGCCTCGAATAATTCCACTGCGTGGTCTGGCTTCATCACGAAATTTTGTCTGAATCTGATAAATACTTAAAGGTAAATCCTTGTAAGAGGAGTATTCGCCCTTAACCATAAGTGTGAACATCTCTTCATGAGTTGGACCTAGTAAATAGTCGCCACCCTTGCGATCCTGTAGTCTAAAAAGTGCAGGACCATATTCATCCCAGCGGTTGGTTGTTTCATATGCATCGCGCGGCAATAAGGATGGAAAATGAACTTCTTGAAAACCAGCTTCATCCATCTCTTCTCGGATGACACGCTCAATGTTTCGAAGAGTGATCACACCCAAAGGCAGCCATGAATAAATACCGGCGGCAATTCGACGGACATAACCTGCGCGGATTAGAAGTTTGTGACTTGCAACTTCTGCATCGGCCGGATCATCGCGAAGCGTACGCAAAAATAGCGTAGACATTTTCAACATGTGAGAACTCTATCGAATATCAACTGAAGGTTGCCCTGAAGCAACCCCTGCGGCTTCCATTTCTTCTGCTAATCGCATCGCTTCTTCGATAAGTACCTCAACAATTTGCGCTTCAGGAACGGTTTTAATTACTACGCCTTTGACAAATATCTGACCTTTTCCATTTCCTGATGCAACGCCAAGATCTGCCTCTCTAGCTTCTCCCGGTCCATTCACTACGCAACCCATAACAGCCACTCGCAATGGCACTGTCATTCCTTGTAATCCAGCCTGGACTTTTTCGGCCAACGTGTAAACATCTACCTGTGCGCGCCCACATGAAGGACAAGAAACAATCTCAAGTTTGCGTTGGCGAAGATTTAAAGATTCAAGGATAGACATTCCAACTTTGATCTCTTCAACAGGTGGGGCAGAGAGAGAAACTCTGATTGTGTCGCCAATTCCCTCGGCTAACAAAATTGAAAATGCTGTTGCAGATTTAATTGTTCCTTGAAATATTGGTCCAGCCTCTGTTACACCTAAGTGCAATGGATAATCACACTGGGCGGCCAGTAACCGATAAGCACTTACCATTGTGACTGGATCGTGATGCTTTACTGAAATCTTAATATCTGAAAAGCCATGCTCTTCAAACAATGATGCTTCCCAAAGGGCAGATTCCACAAGTGCCTCAGGTGTCGCTTTGCCATATTTAGCCAGTAGGCGTGGATCAAGTGAGCCAGCATTAACTCCAATTCGAATTGGAATTCCGGCATCCCCTGCAGCCTTTGCAACCTCTTTAACTTTGTCATCAAATTGTTTGATGTTGCCAGGATTAACGCGAACTGCCGCGCAACCTGCATCAATGGCGGCAAATATGTACTTTGGCTGAAAATGGATATCAGCAATTACAGGTATCTGTGACTTCTTTGCAATTTGAGCAAGTGCATCTGCATCATCCTGACTAGGCACAGCAACGCGAACTATCTGGCATCCCGACGCCGTTAGTTCGGCAATCTGTTGCAAAGTCGCGTTTACATCTGAAGTCAACGTTGTGCACATCGATTGAACAGAGACTGGGTGATCACTGCCAACACCGACAGATCCAACCTTTAGCTGCTTGGTCTTTCGACGAGGATGCAGCGTTGCCGGTGGCGCGCTTGGGATTCCTAGGTCAACCATGCCTTTATTCTGCACTAACTTTGGATAATTTGCTCACGTTACAGGTTGAGAACTACAGGATTAATGACATCTGCAACAAGTAGTAGCAATGTCAATGAGGCAAGAACGACAAAAACCACCATTGTTATCGGGGTTAAAACAGTGACATCTATCCCTGCTGGTCGAGGCCGTCCTCTCATTCGGGCAAAGAGTGCACGTACTTCATCGGCAATAGCAACAGCCATATGTCCACCATCTAATGGAAGAATGGGAAGCAGATTAAAGATTCCGATAAATATATTCAAACTTGCAATAATCAATAGGAAAGTTGAAATACGCTCTTGGACAGTAAGTTGATCACTGCCAACTGCTTCACCGGATACTCGTGCAACACCAACAACTCCCACTAGACCATTTGCATCGCGCTCTTCGCCTCGAACAGTTTGACCCCATAACGCTGGAATCTTAGATGGCAAGCTCAACAAGGATTTAACGCTTTCGGTCACAAAACCCTTGGTAACAGTTGCAGAGTTATTTATTGAGGAAAGTAATCCAAAACGCTTTACACCAACTTCGTTGACGATTCCTAGAAGATATCTTTTTTCTCCATCGATTTCAGTTAAACGAGGTTCGGCTCTAACGGTAATAATTTGTCCTTGCCGATCAAGCGTCAGAACAACCTCTTTGCCCCCTGAGTTTCGGATAACTTCAACATCTTTATACCAGGAAGTGACTTTGACTCCATTAATGGAAAGAACTTCATCTCCTACTTGTATGCCAGATGAGGCAGCAACTGAGCCTTCAACTACTTCACCAATAACGGGAAGTACCTGATTGGTTCCAACACCTGCAAAAAGTGTAAATAGAATTAGAAATCCCAAGACAAAATGTAGAAAAGAACCAGCACCTAAAACAATTAGTTTGCGACCAGAACTTGCCTTATAAAAAGCTCGATCTTCTTCACCTGGCAACATCTGATCATTCGGCGCCATGCCTTCGATCTTGCAGTAACCACCTGCCGGTATGACTTTAACTCCAAATTCAGTTTCACCGCGTTGAATAGACCAGATTTTTTTTCCAAATCCAACAAAAAACTCTGAAATACGCATTCCAAAACGCTTTGCGGTGATGTAGTGACCAAACTCGTGAATCATTACTGAAACAAGGAGCGCAACTATAAAAGCGATGATTCCAAGAAATTGCATTGTTAACCTAACGTGAGTAGTTGCCTAGGATAATGGACCATACCCCTGACACCTGAATGAACTCAGTTTATCTGTCGAGAAGATTCTGAGTAGGTGAATAGGGGTTACCGCTGCGTCTTTTTGCAATTGCACTTAATGCCTCTAAAACTACGCGATTTGCCAAGATAGCTGTGATCTCTGCATTATCAAATGGCGGACAAACCTCCACAACATCGATTCCAACGACGGGAAGTTCTAGACAGATTCTGCGCACTGCTTCTAATAGTTCGCGACTAGTCATTCCACCAGGTTCTGGTGTTCCAGTTCCAGGTGCCATACCTGGATCAACCACATCGATATCTACGGATAAAAACACGCCATCACAACCATCAACAAGTGTTGCAAAAGACTCATCTAGAACAGTATTCAAACCACGATGTGCAATCTCTGTCATCTCATATGAACGCATACCTTGATCGCGCATCCAATTAAGAGTTGCATCCTCAGGCCAATATCCGCGCAGACCTAACTGAAGGAATCGATCTCCACGAACAAATCCATTATTAATCAGATTACGCATGGGAGTTCCGTGGCCGACTAGGGCGCCAAATTGAACCTCACCTGTGTCGGCATGAGCATCAAAGTGAATCATTGAGATTTTGCCCAAGCCTCTGTGCGTTGCAATTCCCGCAACATCGGCAGATGCAATTGAGTGATCCCCGCCAAGAACAACAGGGATGATTCCAGCGCGTGAAATCTTTTCAGTTGCCGCAGCTAAAATTGCTAACGATCCAGTTAAGTCCGAACCTGGCATCATTAAATCACCAGCATCAAAAACCTTTAAATCTTTAAGTCCATCGCTTCGAAGTGCAAGATGTGGACGCGAACCATCATGAGGCAAGTAATCTCCACCTCGGATAGCTTGCGGACCAAACTTGGCACCAGAACGATGAGATGTTCCGCTATCAATGGGTGCACCAAGAATAATTACATCTGCGCCTTTATAAGATTTGGGATCGTCTAGGTCACAGGATGGAATGCCTAAAAAAGTGAAGTTAGGCCCATACATATTTCCGTGATTGGTCATTTGGAGACTTTAGTTTTTTTACTGATCAACTGTCCTGTAATAACGATGGCCAGGGCTAAGAAAAACATTGCCGAACCAATGACATTTGCTTGCGCTGGAATACCGCGAGCCGCCGATACATATACAAATTTAGGAAAAGTCGTCAAAGTTCCAGAATTAAAGTTAGTGATAATAAAGTCATCAAAAGACAAACTAAAGGCAAGGAGCGCAGCTGCTGCTATTCCAGGTGCAACAAGAGGCAAAGTTACTCGACGAAATGTCTGGAACTCATTTGCATAGAGATCCATCGCTGCCTGTTCTAACCGTGGATCAAGGGATGCAATTCTTGCCTTAACCGTTACTACAACAAATGAGACACAAAAGACCACGTGCGCAATAACTGTAGGCCAAAATCCTGGGTTTATTTGAAAGACTAGAAAGAGTGAGAGCAGTGATGCTCCTAAAACAATCTCAGGTGTTGCCATCGGCAAAAAGATAAGCAAGTTAGAGGTCGAGCGACCCTTAAATGCATAACGCCCAATTGCAAAGGCGATCATCGTTCCAAGAATCGTTGAAAAGATCGTCGCCAGAAGACCAATCTTGATTGAATTGCCGAGAGCGGTGCAAATCTCTGGGGCGCCACAAGGGTTTTGCCAGTTATCTAAAGTAAAGCCCTTCCAGATTAAATTACTTTTACCTGAATCATTAAATGAAAATGCAAAGGTATAGGCAACTGGTATGAATAAGTACGTAAATCCAAAGACTGCATAAATTCGAATAAGGTTTCTACCGAACCAGCGTGATAGTCGAGCTTGTAGCGGAATTGTAGGAATCGTTGCATCTTTAACTTTTGTCATACAAGCTCCTCCGTTCCCGCTTTACGAATATATAGCGTTACTAGGATCAAAATTGCTGCCATTAAAGTAAAGGATAATGCAGCGGCTGTTGGATAATCAACGATTCTAAAGTAGCGAGATTCAATGACGTTACCGAGCATTTTTGAATTCGGATTACCGAGAATTGCAGCGTTGACGTAATCTCCAGCTGCTGGAATGAAAGTTAACAAAGTTCCTGCCACTACACCTGGCATCGAAAGTGGCAGGGTCACTCTTCTAAATGTTGTTAGTCCATTGGCATAAAGATCTCCCGATGCCTCCATCGTTCGTGGATCTATTCGCTCAAGAGATGCATAGAGTGGCAAGGTCATAAATGGTAGAAAGTTGTAGGTCATACCAATGACAACAGCAAAAGATGTTGAGGTTAACGTTGTGCTTTCACTAATAATCCCCAACGTTCGAAGAGGTGGGACGACAAAACCCTCTTCGCCAAGAATCTGCTTCCAGGCAACGGTACGCAGTAAGAATGATGTGAAAAACGGGGCAATAATTAGAACCAACAAAATGTTTTTAAACCGGCCTGATTTAAATGCGATTGCATAGGCAAGTGGATAAGCAATGGCAAGTGCCAATAAGGTGGCACAGATTGCAAAGATGAATGAGCGTGCAAACTGCTCTCTGTTTTCTATGAAAGCATCAATGTAATTAGCAAAGCGGAATGTTTGCTCGTATTGACCAGTATCACCATTGGCAATAGGGGTCTGCGTAGAGGTTTGAGCTAAATTAACAATCGGCAGTATGAAGAAAGTGAAGAGAAACAAAAACCCTGGCAACAAAAGCAGATAAGGCAGCTTTACCTTTGACAAAATGCTACTCATCTTCATCTAGATCATCAGGTGCAACTTCTGTACCTGCTTCAACATCCTCATCACCGCGAAGTGCAAACGTGAAATTTGGCTCCCAAGAGATAACTACTTGATCACCCTTATCAAAAGGTGGAACGCCATCATCATTTTGTTCAAAGACCATAAGCTCTTGACCCCATGGCATAGCCACTTGGTACTGAGTTGATACTCCGATATACGAAACTTCTTCAATGTGACCACCGGTGAGAACGTTGCCACGTGTTGGTGTGCCAACCAATGAGATGCGAAACTTCTCCGGGCGGATACCGGCATAGATTGAACTATCTACTGCGTGACTTCTACTCTTTGGCATAGAAATCTTTTGTCCAAATAGATCAACAACTAAGTTGTCACCATCAGTGCCTTCGATGCGACCTTTAATTAAGTTTGACTGGCCCAAAAAGTTTGCAACGAATGCAGTTTTTGGATTGTCATAGAGATCAGCTGGTGATCCCATCTGTTCAATACCACCTTCATTCATTACTGCGATCGTGTCGGCCATTGTCATAGCCTCTTCCTGATCGTGTGTAACGTGAACGAAAGTTAGCCCAACTTCACGCTGAATCCACTTAAGTTCAATCTGCATCTGACGACGCAATTTAAGATCAAGTGCCCCTAATGGCTCATCCAACAAAAGCAGCGCGGGGCGATTAACGATGGCTCTAGCCAACGCAATTCTCTGTTGCTGTCCACCAGAGAGTTGAGTTGGTTTGCGCTGTGCAAGATGTGGAAGTTCGACTAGATCTAAAACTTTATTGACATCTGCATCAACGTCTTTAATTCCTCTGCGACGAAGACCAAAAGCAATATTTTCAAAGATCGTTAAATGTGGAAAGAGTGCGTAGTTTTGGAAAACAGTATTAATCGGCCGCTGATATGGACGCTTTGTCGTGATATCAGTTGTACCTAGATGAATACTTCCAACAGTTGGCTCTTCTAAGCCTGCAATCATCCGAAGTGTGGTTGTCTTACCGCACCCTGAAGGTCCAAGTAATGCAAAGAATGAACCTTCAGGGATCGTTAATGAGAGATCATCAACTGCAGTGAAATCACCATACGTTTTTGTGATCCGCGTAAGACGTAAATCTCCACGCGTTGCAGACGAAACATCAACCACTAGTTGCCGGCGGCCTTCTGGAAAGCCTCGCCCCAAGTTGTTTCCTCGGCTGGAGTAAGTGAGCGGAATACACTGAGCTTCTTTGAAGTTGCAGCATCTGGGAAAATGTATGGACTGCTTGCAAGTTCTGGAGCAATCTTTTCCATTTCTTCTTGTGCACCCTTTACTGGACAGACGTAGTTCACGTAAGCAGCAACTTCTGCAGCGATAACAGGGTCGTAATAGAAGTTGATCATCTTCTCTGCATTTGCCTTGCCTTCTGCAGATGCAGTTGAAGGAATCATCAAGTTATCACCTGAGATAGTTCCGCCTGAATCAGGAATAGCAAAATCAAATTTGCCTTCATTTTCTGCGGCAAGAATAAACATGTCACCAGACCATCCGATGACAGCAGTGGCATCACCAGATGTTAGATCTACTGCATATTCATTGCCCTTAACTCCGCGAATCCAACCATCGCTAATCTTCTTAGCCATAAAGTCGACAGCATTCATAAATTGATCTTCTGTAACCTTTTGAAGATCGACACCTTGCGAGCGCAGAATAATTCCGATCGTGTCGCGCATTTCTGAAAGAACTACGATCTTTCCCTTGTTTTGTGGGGCGAATAGTTCATCAATTGTGCGAATTCCCTTTGGATTCTTCTCAACGTTCCATCCAAATCCAGCCATGATTCCCTGCCACGTTAATGACTGTTCACGGTTTGGATCAAATGAAGGTGATGCGAGTGAATCAAGAATGTTTACCTTATTTGGAATATTTGCTGTATCAAATTTTTGTGTGTAACCAAGACGAATCCAACGAGCTGCCATCCAGTCAGTTGGTGTGACTACGTCATACCCAATGTCTTCACCTAGTTTGAGCTGTGCTTGAACTTTTCCAAAAAACTCATCGTTATCGTTGTAATCCTCGAAGTACTTGGCTGCAATTCCAGTTGCTGCAGTGAACTTATCTAGCGTTGGATACTTCTGAGTCTCTTCGTCATAATCTAAATACAAAGGCCAGTTACCCCAACGAACTGAATTCGCGCTATCGGCAGAATCAGATCCGCCTCCACATGCAGCAAGTAGACCTACTGCACCTAATCCTCCTGCGCCGGCTAATACTGTACGGCGAGAAACCATTGCACCTAAAACTGATTTAGCTTCTGGTGAGAGTGAACTTTCTTTTGACATACTGATTTACTCCTTAAGGGTTAAGCACAAGCAAGTGGTCGAGTTATCAAGCCTCGAACTTTCTGTGGGTAGTGGTGGATGAATCGGGGCAAATACTACGCCCCAATATTGCTCATTACATGCTTAATTCGGGTGTAATCCTCAAATCCATATGCTGAGAGATCCTTGCCATAGCCTGAGCGTTTAAAGCCGCCATGTGGCATTTCGGCAACAAGTGGGATGTGGGTATTGATCCACACACAGCCAAAGTCAAAGGCCTTAGCCATACGCATCGCAACGCCGTGATTGGTTGTCCAAACGCTAGAGGCAAGGCCGTAATCCACGCCATTTGCCATCGAGACGGCTTGGGCCTCGTCGGTAAATTTCTGAACGGTGATGACGGGGCCGAAAATCTCTTTTTGGATTAGATCATCATCTTGGCGAAGGTCTGCGATCACTGTTGCTGGGAAAAAATAGCCTGCTCGGTCAAGGGCTGCTCCCCCTGCCATGATCTTTGCATGTGATGGAACCTTGGAGACTAGCTCGCTCACCCGTGCTAACTGGTTGGCATTATTTACAGGACCGAGAAAAACATCTTCATCAGCTGGTGCGCCAATTACTACCGCCTTTGCTTGTTCGGTCAAAAGATGTACGAACTCGTCATAGACAGATTCTTGAACAATCACACGAGTTGCTGCTGTGCAGTCCTGACCTGCATTGAAATAGCCTGCAACTGCAATAGCTTCAGCAGCTGCTCCTAAATCTGCATCCGCAAATACAACAACAGGTGCTTTGCCACCTAATTCAAGGTGCACGCGCTTAACCTGTTTTGCCGCAGATTCTGCTACCTGGATACCCGCGCCAACAGAGCCAGTAATTGAAACCATGTCAGGACGTTTGTGATTAACGAGTGCTGAACCTGTTTCGCGCTCGCCGCAAACAACATTGAAAACTCCTGCTGGTAAAAACTCAGCCATCAGATTTGCCATCCACACGGTAGATGCAGGTGTTGTATCACTTGGCTTTAGAACAACTGTGTTACCCGCAGCAATTGCCGGTGCCCATTTCCACACGGCCATCATCATTGGATAGTTCCACGGTGTTACTTGACCGATAACTCCTACAGGTTCGCGGCGAATCATCGATGTCATTCCAGACATGTATTCACCGGCTGATTTTCCCTCTAGATTTCTTGCAGCTCCGGCAAAAAAACGAATCTGATCCACCATTGGTGGAACCTCTTCACTCGTTGTGAGAGAAATTGGCTTGCCCGTGTTCTCAACTTCAATTGCAATAATCTCATCTGCACGCTCTTCAATTGCATCTGCAATCTTTAATAATGCGCGTTGGCGAACAGATGGCGTGGAATCGCGCCATTGAACAAAAGCATCACTTGCTGCCTTAAATGCAGCATCTACATCGGCAGCATTTGATTTAGGCGCAGTTGCAAAGGCCGCCCCTGTTGCTGGATTAATGAGAGTTATTGACTCACCAGATTTTGACTCTACTGATTTTCCGTTAATGAAGTTATTGAGCTTTTTCATGGGGCGAGCCTAGCAATTGAAGACCTAACTCACTAGTGATCACTTTAAAATTAACTGGCCGGGCTCGCCTTTTCGGCAGCGGCTAATTGACCACATGCCCCATCAATTTCGCGGCCTCTGGTATCCCTTACCGTAACTGGCACACCATAGCTTTCAAGGATTCGAACGAACTCGGCCTCATCTTCACGGCGAGATGCAGTCCACTTTGATCCCGGAGTGGGATTGAGTGGAATTAAATTGACGTGAGCATTCCTATTTTTTAGCAAGCGTCCCAAAAGATCTGCTCGCCATGATTGATCATTAATGTCTCGAATCAAGGCATACTCGATTGAATAACGACGGCCTGTTTTCTTTTCATAAAGATCGGCTGCAGCTAAAACTTCGCGTATATTGAATCGGTTGTTGATTGGAACCAATGTGTCACGAAGTTCATCATCTGGTGTGTGCAGTGAAACGGCCAAGGTGACAGAGATTCCTTCTTCGGTCAGTTTCTCAATTCCGTTAACGAGCCCAACAGTTGAAACTGTTACAGACCTGGCACTTATACCTAACCCATCAGGATTTGGGTCAGTTATGTTTCTTACAGTTCGAATAACTGCGTTGTAGTTAGCAAGTGGTTCGCCCATTCCCATAAAAACAATATTGGATAATCTAGTTGGTCCACCAGGGAGTTCTCCGTTAGCACAGGCTCTAGCTGCTGCCACAATCTGTTCTGTTATTTCTCCTGCAGATAAGTTACGGGTTAAACCAGCTTGGCCTGTTGCACAAAATGGACAGTTCATTCCGCAACCGGCTTGAGATGAGATACAGACAGTTACTCGGTCTGTGTAGCGCATCAAAACACTCTCAACTAGAACTCCATCATGTAGTTTCCATAAATCTTTTCGAGTCATTCCATTGTCAGTTGTTCGTGTAGTTACCAGTTCTATTAACTTCGGAGTTAAAGCATCGGCAATACCCTGACGTGTATCTGCTGGAATATCACTCCACAGCTTTGGATCATTTGATAAGTGTGAAAAATAATGTGTTGCAATTTGGCTTGCACGATAACCAGGAAAGCCCAACTCTTCTGCAAAGGCTTTTCTCTCGCTGGGCCCGAAATCAGCTAAATGTTTAGGCGTCTTTTTGCGCTGTACAGGCTCATCAAAAACAAGGTTGACCTGTGGAACTTTTCCGCTCATAGAAAGTCTCGGACTAGCTCTAACGCTAGCCACATTGCAGGGGCAGATAAAACTACTGAATCAAGTCGATCCAACATTCCGCCATGACCAGGTAACAACGTTCCCATGTCTTTCAAACTTAGATCTCTCTTCATTGCACTTTCTATAAGATCCCCACACGTTGCAGTAAAAACAATCATCAGGCCGACGATTACGCCCAGCCACCACTGCATATCCATTATGTAATAAAAAGCCAGAGATCCACCAATAACCGTAAAGATTATTGATCCGATTAAACCCTCCCAGGTTTTCTTAGGCGAAATCTTTGGAACGAGTGGATGCTTACCAAAGAGAACACCAACTACATATCCAAAAGTGTCATTGCACCCTACTAAAACCATAAAGGTCATTACTTGTTGAAAACCATTATCTGGCCGGCCAAGCAAGATTAAAAAGCCAGCTAGAAATGGAAGATAAAGAAGTGCGAAAACTGTGGCAGTTGCCTTTGCAACAAAACCCTCAGGTCCTTGAAGTAAGGCACGGATGAGAAGCAATGGCATTGCAATTGCAGTTGCTACTGCAAGTCCGCCGGATCCACCGTTCCATACAGCATATGACAAAGCAATGGAGGCCAGAACTAATCCGTTAAATGAAATTGTTATCCCTCGAGCTGCAAATGCACGTGTAATTTCTCGTGCGCCTAAAATGATTGCCGTTGCCACCACGCCAGCAAAAACTACGCGCTCGTACGAAAGTGCAAACCAAACCAAAGCAATTAGAGACAAACCAACGACTATGGATGGCAGTAATTTTCGCCCAGCCTTTTTGTTGATTGCCTCGTTTATTGCATGTAGATCTGACATGGGAGCAAACTCCTTAAACTTCGAGGAGTTCAACCTCCTTGTGCTTGAGCATTTCATCTATTTTTGCAACATGATCAGATGTAACTTTTTCCAACTCTTTTTCCCCACGGGCTAAATCATCTTTACCAATGTCGCCATCTTTTTCTAACTTTTCCATGGCCTCTTTGGCAGTACGGCGAATATTTCGCATTGAAATTTTGGCATCTTCTGCCTTTGTTTTAACAACTTTTATAAACTCTTTACGACGCTCTTCAGTTAACTGTGGGAAATTAACTCGAATCACTACTCCATCGTTTCCAGGATTAACGCCAAGATCCGAGCCGCGAATCGCGTTTTCAATCGCAGCCATTGCGCCCTTATCAAAAGGTGCAATTATCGCCATGCGTGCCTCTGGAACTTGAATTGATGCCAATTGAGACAAAGCTGTGTAGGTGCCGTAGTAATCGACCATGACTTTATTAAATAGTGAAGGATGTGCTCGACCTGTGCGGATCGATGCAAAATCATCTTTTGCAACCTCAACCGCTTTGTTCATTTTGGTCTGTGCATCTGCCAGCGCACTTGCTACATCTGCCATTGTCTTTACTCCTCTAATTCTGAGCCGCTTATGCGACCAGAGTACCTATAGTTTCACCGCGCACAGCACGGGCGATATTTCCATTTTTCATTAAATCAAAGATGACTATAGGTAGTTTGTTCTCACGGCACAATGCAAAAGCAGCAGCATCTGCAACTGCTAAAGATTTCGATAAAACTTCATCATATGAAATGGATTCGTACTTGGTCGCCTTGGGATCTTTCTTTGGATCTGCGCTGTAAACACCATCAACGCCACTTTTTGCAAGCAGAAGTGCTTCGGCGCCAATTTCTAGAGCGCGCTGGGCAGAGACTGTGTCGGTAGTAAAGAAAGGCATTCCTGCACCTGCTCCAAAAATTACTACGCGCCCCTTTTCTAAATGTCTGATTGCTCGCAATGGAATATATGGCTCAGCAACTTGTCCCATTGTGATGGCAGTTTGAACGCGAGTTGCAACTCCCTCTTTTTCTAGGAAATCCTGCAAAGCAAGACAGTTCATCACCGTTCCGAGCATTCCCATGTAGTCAGCGCGAGAGCGATCCATTCCGCGCTGAGATAACTCTGCTCCACGGAAGTAGTTACCGCCTCCGACGACTATCGCGACTTGAACGCCAGAGCGAGCAACATCTGCGATTTGTTTTGCAATATCTTGAACGACATCGGGATCAACACCGATGCCTTTTTCTCCACCAAAAACTTCTCCAGAAAGTTTAAGGAGCACTCTTCGATACGTTCCTCTTGTACCGGGCATGAGTGCTCCTTAACTTTTAATTACTGGTTGTGGTTGTAAGTCTAAGTGATTAGGCCCAAACCTTATTGACCCACGCGGAAGCGATGGAATGCCTTAACGGCAGTTCCGGCCTCATCGAGGATTTGTTTAACAGTTTTCTTTGCATCCTTGGCGAAAGACTGTTCGATCAAGGAGACATCCTTAACAAAACCTGCAACACGACCTTCGATGATCTTAGAAAGTGCAGCCTCAGGCTTGCCCTCTTCACGTGCAGTCTCTTCTGCAATTCGACGCTCGTTCTCGATCAAATCAGCTGGTACTTGCTCGCGGTTAACAAACTGCGGAGCAAATGCTGCAATGTGCTGAGCGATGTCTTTACCGACTTCTGCAGCATCTTTTACAAGTTCAACTAATACACCAACCTGTGGTGGAAGATCCGGGCTTGTGCGGTGCAGATAAATTCCCACTGGAGAATTCTTGATAACTGCAATCCGACGAACTTCAATCTTCTCTCCCAATGTTGCATTTGCCTCATCGACAACTGCTTGAACGGTTTTACCGCTACCCATTGTTGAAGCAAGGAAGCTTTCCGTTGAATCAGATTGTGCATTCTGCAAATGTGCAAGTAGCTCATCGGCCAAGGCGATAAAGCGCTCACCCTTTGCTACGAAATCTGTTTCGCAGTTAAGTTCGAGCATGACGCCAAGGTTTCCTTCTACTTTTGCAACGACGGCGCCATTTGAAGTTAAACGACCTTCGCGCTTTGTAACGCCCTTAAGTCCCTTCACTCGAATGATGTCGAGTGCCTTGTTGTAATCACCTTCGGCTTCATCAAGTGCTTTCTTGCAATCGAGCATTCCTGCTGCAGTTGCTTCGCGAAGCTTCTTTACATCTTCGGCTGTATAGGCTGCCAATTTATGCCTCCGGTGTTGTTGCAGTTGTGCTGTCTAAGATTTCTTTTTCCCAATCAGCTAACGGTTCACCGGCTGCTACTGCTGCAGGCTGCTCAGTTTTTGCTTCTTCCTTTACGTTTGCAGAACGAGCCTTTAAGCCTGCTGCAATTGCATCAGTAATAACACGTGTTAAAACATCAATTGACCGAATAGCATCATCGTTACCAGGAATCTTGTAGTCAACCTCATCTGGATCACAGTTTGTATCCAAGATTGCAACAACTGGAATACCAAGTTTCTTGGCTTCCTGGACAGCCAGATGCTCTTTCTTTGTATCTACTACCCAAATTGCTGAAGGCAGCTTGGTCATGTTACGAATTCCATCAAGGTTCTTAAATAGTTTCTCGCGTTCACGGCGAAGCACAAGAAGCTCTTTCTTCGTCAAAAGTAGGTCGTTCTTCTCTTCCATTGATTCAAGTTCTTTTAGACGCTGGATGCGCTTGTATACGGTTGGGAAATTAGTAAGCATTCCACCTAACCAGCGCTCAGTTACGGTTGGCATTCCAACTCGTGCTGCGTGTTCAAGAATTGGCATATGTGCCTGCTTCTTTGTTCCAACGAATAGTACGTGGCCACCCTTTGCAACTGTGTCCTTAATGAATTCATATGCTGAATCAATAAGTGCAAGTGATTGCTGGATGTCGATGATGTAGATGCCGTTGCGCTCTGTAAAAATAAAACGCTTCATCTTTGGGTTCCATCGACGAGTCTGGTGTCCAAAGTGAACACCGCTGTCGAGGAGCTCTCGCATTGTTACAACTGCCATGGCAGGCATACTCCTTCTTAGGTTCCATGCGCATTGATAGCGCGATAAAACCCGCTCGGTTTTGGCCAAACAATTTGTTTAGCCCGTCGCACTGAATTTCATCTACCGACTTAACGGACCGAGATGATTCACCAACCAAAAGGTTAGGCAGTGCTGAGATGTCACTACCGATCTGGACTTTTTTACAAGTTCAATATCAACTAGTGCAGGCCAAATCCTACCTGAGCCTAGAGCGTGAAATTACCGCCCCATCATGCGTAAAAAAGCCCACCATGTGATGCGGAATACGGCTTCGACTGCAATTGCAACAGACATTTTACTTTCGCCATGGGTGCGCTCGATGAAATTAATTGGAATCTCTGCCACGGATCCACTACTAGCAACTGCGCGCCTAGTCATCTCTATTTGGAAACAATAACCTTCACTTTTTATTGTAGACAGATTCATCTTCTTTAATAATGCGCTTTCATAGATTCGAAATCCAGAGGTTGCATCTTTGACACTAAGTCCAAGCATTACCTTTGCATAGGCATTGGCAGTTCGTGAGAGATATTCACGGGACTTACTCCAGTTAGTGATTGATCCATCTTTAATCCAGCGAGATCCGATAAGTAGATCACTGCTTCCGATCCACTCCATCATATTTTTTAAATCTTTTACTTGATGTGAACCATCTGCATCCATTTGAATAATATATGTATATCCGCGTGCAAGTCCGATAGAAAAACCTGTGCGATAGGCACTGCCCAGGCCTTGCTTTGACTCTCGCTGTACAACTTCAACGTGATGCATTCTTACTACATCTGCTGTTCCATCTGGCGATCCATCATCAATCACTAAAACATCAAGGTCCATGCCTTTTAAGCCATCTAAAACTTCTCCGATGCTATTGGCTTCGTTGTAAGTTGGAATAACAACTAGAGAAGATCTCATGCGCGAGGATGAGCCTGTTTAAATACTTTTTGAAGGCGCTCAGTAGAAACATGTGTATAAATTTGTGTGGTCGCAAGAGATGCGTGACCTAAAATCTCTTGCACAGTTCGAAGATCTGCTCCACCTTCGATTAAATGAGTTGCCGCTGAATGCCTAAGTGCGTGTGGACCCATACGCTCTATGCCTTCAATCGCAGACAATGCTTCATAGACAACTGTTCGAACTGCACGCTGATCAATTCGTTTTCCGCGTGCACCAATAAAGACTGCATTGCCAGAGTTTGCATTGGCTATCTGATCTCTACCCTTCTTTAACCAGAGCGTCAGAGCTCGTACCGCAGGATTGCCCAAAGGAATAGTGCGCTCTTTGTTTCCTTTACCTAAAACTTTAATTGTTTGACGATCATAATCAACATCATTTAGATCTAAGCCACAAAGCTCACCTACTCTGGCACCTGTTGCATACAACATCTCAACGATTGCAACATCTCGCAAGGACAATGGCGTCTCTTCTTCGGCAGCCCTAGTTGCCATTGAATCCATTGCCATCTTTGCATCTTCAATTTCTAATACATCTGGCAATGTTCGATGCCCTTTAGGGGTTGCAAGATTTACCGATACATCCTTTGCTAAGTACTTGTGTTTAACCGCCCATTTAGTAAACAAGCGAATAGTTGTTGTGCGCCGAGACAGTGATGTCCTAGCGCCACCTTTAATCTGCTGGTTTGCAAGCCAGGAGCGAAGATGATTTAACTCCATTTGAGAAATCTCATTGATGTTTAATGTTTCAAGATGGGCGAGCAAAGATTCTAGATCGCCAATGTAGGCACGAACAGTGTGGGAAGACAGATCTCTTTCAGATGTTAAATGGCGCGTAAAAGCTTTCAGAATTTCTTGAAAGTTATCGCTCACAAGGTTTTAGTTTACGCGGGCTTTCGGCCTTGTCGCATCAAACCGAAGGTAAGCGCGTCTTCTAATGCCATTGCAGATGCTGCAATCACGTTTTCATGCACCCCGACAGTGTTCCATTCGCGTTTGCCGTCACTTGTTTCGACTAGCACGCGGGTAACAGCGCCAGTTCCAAGGCGTCCTTCAAGAATTCGAACCTTGTAATCAGTCAGTTCTAGAACTTCTAACTCTGGATAAAGTTTGATTAATCCTGTTCTAAGGGCGTTATCAAATGCATTTACTGGGCCATTACCCAAACCATTACATGTGATCTCTTGTCCCATTGCAGTAACTGTCACTTCTGCCTTGGTGATAATGGTTTGATCAGTTGCTCGTTCAACAGATGTAACCCAATGATTAATTGTGAAAAATGATGGTCGCTTACCAGATATCTCTTCATGAACTAAAAGTTCAAAAGATGCATCGGCAGCTTCAAAGGTAAAGCCTCGAGACTCCATCTCTTTTACTCGGTCCACAATGCGTCCGATCAACTCTTTGTCGCCGCCTAGATCAACCCCAAGTTCTTGAGACTTTAATTCAATAGATGCACGGCCTGCCATGTCAGAGACCAACATGCGCATGTCATTTCCAACAGATGCTGGATCCTCATGTTGATAAAGTGAAGGATCTACTTTGATCGCACTGGCATGTAGCCCTGCTTTGTGTGCAAATGCTGATACTCCAACATATGGCTGACGCGCACTTGGAGCAACGTTGGTTACCTCTGCAACTGCATGTGAAATTCTAAATGCCTCTTGCAAAGCGTTTTTTGGCAAGACAAGCTGCTTTTTCTTCAACTCTAAGTTGGCAATGATTGTGACAAGGTCTGCATTACCTGTGCGCTCACCATATCCATTGAGTGTTCCTTGAACATGTGTTGCACCTGCTGCTATTGCAGCCATTGAGTTTGCAACTGCGCATCCTGTGTCGTTGTGGCAGTGGATTCCAAGGCGCGCAGAACTTGCAGTTAAAACATCATGGACAACTTGGGAAAGTTCATCAGGCAACATTCCACCGTTTGTATCGCACAGAGCAATTACATCGGCCCCTGCCTCGGCTGCAACACGAACAACTTCAAGTGCATATGCGCGATTATGGCGATAGCCATCAAAGAAGTGTTCCGCATCTAGAAAGACACGTTGGCCTTCTTCGCGAAGATGTGTAACAGAGTCGCGAATCATTGCAAGATTTTCATCCAAAGTTGTTTTAAGAGCCAAATCAACGTGACGATCAAAAGCTTTGGCTACCAATGTAACTGCGGGAGCGCCACTATCTCGAAGTGCGCCAAGTAGCACATCATCTGCAGCCTTTGCATTTGGTCTGCGTGTGGCACCGAAGGCAACAAATGTTGCATTTTTTAGCTTTAACTCTTTTTTCGCCAGTGCAAAGAACTCTGTATCTTTTGGATTAGCACCTGGCCATCCACCTTCGATAAATCCAACACCCAGTTCATCTAAATGGCGCGCAATATTGAGTTTATCGTGAACAGAAAGGTTTAACCCCTCTTGCTGCGCGCCATCGCGCAAAGTGGTGTCATAGATATGAAAACTATCGTTAACTGGCATTACTTGACCGCACTCATCCAGTTGTGTTTATCTTCTATGGTTCCATGTTGAATTCCAAGCAAGTGGTTTCTAATTTGCATGGTGATAGTTCCTGGTTGCCCATCACCAGTTACCCATGTTCCCATGGCAGATTTTGCTTGACCGACTGGAGAGACGACGGCTGCAGTTCCACAGGCAAAAATCTCTGTTATTTCTCCACTTGTTACGCCGTCGCGCCAATCATCTATTGAGAGCATTACCTCTTCGACCTTATAACCAAGATCTACGGCAACAGAGAGAATTGAGTCACGAGTAATTCCTGGCAATAAGGTTCCAGTTAATTTTGGAGTAATGACAGTTGCATCAGCACCTTTACCTTTAACAAAGTAAAGGTTCATGCCACCCATCTCTTCAATCCATTTGCGTTCTTTTGCATCGATCCAAACAACTTGGTCGCATCCCTCTTTGGCAGCTGCTTTTTGTGCAACCAATGATGCTGCATAGTTTCCGCCGCACTTTGCCTCACCTGTGCCACCTTGGGCGGCTCGCACATATTCAGTTGAAATCCACACAGATACAGCCTTTGATGGATCAAAGTAAGCACCAGCCGGTGTTGCAATTAAAAGATAGGTTGCTTTATTCGTTGGTCGAACACCAAGTCCGACTTCAGTTGCAATCATGAATGGGCGTATATATAAAGACTCTCCAACTTTATTTGGAACCCAGCCGCTATCTTGCTTTACAAGTGTTTCAACGGTTTCCATAAACAAGTCGATAGGCATTTCAGGCAGAGCTAATCTTTTAGCAGAGTTTGCAAATCGTTTTGCATTCTCTTTGGGGCGAAATAGTTCAATTGATCCATCTGGTTGGCGATAAGCCTTCATGCCTTCAAAGATCTCTTGTCCATAGTGAAAAACTGCAGTTGCAGGGTCAAGTGTGATCGGACCATATGGAATTAACTCTGGTTCTGCCCAACCATCTTTTTCACTCCACTCGCACTTAACCATGTGATCGGTGTAGTACTTGCCAAATCCGCCTTCGGCAACAAGTGCGTTGCGTGTTGCTTCATCTTTGGCAAGAGGATTCAGAGATATTTTCATGATTACAAAGCGCTAGCTAGCGCATCACCTACCTGAGTTGTACTTCGTTTTGCATCCCCACGAGTTGCAAGGTCTGCAGCCACAACTCGTTCAACATCACGAGCGGCATCGGCAAAACCAAGATGATCCAACATCATTGCAACTGACATAACTGTTGCAGTTGGATCGGCTAAATTCTTACCTGCGATATCAGGTGCCGAGCCATGTACGGGTTCAAACATTGACGGAAACTTACCTGTTGGATTGATATTGCCAGAGGCTGCAAGACCTATCCCCCCACAGATTGCCGCAGCGATATCGGTCAAGATATCTCCAAATAAGTTATCAGTGACAACCACATCAAATCGTTCTGGATTAGTTACGAAAAACATCGATGCAGCATCAACGTGTAAGTAGTCAGTAGTGATCGCTGGATACTCTTTTGCCACATCTTCGAATGTGCGTGTCCATAAACCACCTGCGCGGGTCAGTACGTTGTTTTTGTGAACCAAAGTTAACTTCTTGCGATCACGCTTTGATGCTCGCTCAAATGCATCACGGATGACCCGTTCTGCTCCTCGACGGGTATTCAAGCTTTCTTCTGTAGCAATCTCATTTTCAGTACCATGAGCTAAAACTCCACCAGCACCAACATAGGGTCCTTCTGTTCCTTCACGCACAACGATGAAATCGATAGGAGCTTTTGTTGCTAAAGGTCCAGTCACACCTGGCATTAACTTTGCAGGGCGCAAGTTAATGTAGTGATCAAAGGCAAAACGAATCTTCAACAATAGACCGCGCTCTAAAACACCACTGGGAACTGTTGGATCTCCAACTGCGCCAAGCAAAATCACATCTGCTTTTGCTAGCTCTGCCAAGGTTGAATCTGGCAAAACTTCACCTGTGCGATGCCAATATGCTGCGCCTAGATCGTATGAAGTTTTCTTAAACTCAACTCCATACTTTTTTGCAACAACATCTAGAACCTTGAGACCTTCATTTACTACTTCTGGTCCAATTCCATCGCCTGCGATGATCGCTAAGTTGATCGTCTTCATTAGCCCACCAAAGTTACAGAGCGAACTAGTTCGGCTCCGGTCTCTTTTTTAACGGCCAGCACGAGATCATCACTAATTGGAGAATCAACAGTAATAGACATCAAGGCACTTCCTCCGGCCGAGCTTCGTGCAACTTGCATGCCGGCAATATTAATTCCAGCCTTTCCAAGTGCGTTCCCGACGGCGCCAACAACTCCTGGCTTATCTACATAACGAAGGAACAAAAGGTTTTCAGTTGGCGCAAGATCTAGATCAAAGGAATCAATAGCAATGATTTTTTCATCCTTACGGATACCAACAAGAGTTCCATCTACTGTGACAATTTTTCCATCAGCAAGTGCTGCGCGAAGAGAGATCATGTTGCGGTATTCCGGACTGTCTGGATCTGTCGCTACTTCAGAAGTTAATCCACGCTCAGCAGCAAGTGCTGGTGCATTTACATATGTCACATCATTAACACCACAGGCAATGAGTGCGCCTTTAAGTGCACTTGTCGCAAGTACCGATGAGTCGTGCTCTGAGATTTCTCCCCTTACGGAGATATCCATACTTACAGGTGCTTCTCCAGCAAATGCTGTTGCAATCTGTGCCATTTTTTCCACTAGCGGCAAACTTGGGCGAATCTCTTCGTGAATTTCTCCACCCTTAACATTTACTGCATCTGGAACAAGCTCTCCTGCCAATGCTTTTCTCACTGACACTGCAACTGCAATTCCTGCGCGCTCTTGTGCTTCATCTGTAGATGCACCTAAATGTGGAGTTGCAACGACTTGATCCAAAGTAAATAGAGGTGAATCTGTGCATGGCTCAGTTGAATAAACATCTATTCCTGCACCAGCAACGCGGCCTTGAGTAATTGCATCAAAGAGAGCTGCCTCATCTAGGACTCCACCACGTGCAGCGTTAATGATTCGAACAGATGGCTTAACTTTCTTAAGCGCATCGACACCGATCAAGTTTGCAGTCTCTTTTGTTTTTGGAAGGTGAATCGTTATGAAATCAGAAACCTTTAGCAGTTCATCTAGTTCCACTAAGCGAACACCAAGCTGTGCTGCACGTGCAGGCTGTAGATATGGATCGTATGCAACAACATCCATTCCAAAGGCCTGCATGCGGTGTGCAACAAGTTGTCCAATTCGGCCAAAACCAACGATTCCCAAAGTTTTTTCAAATAGTTCGGCGCCTGTGTATTTAGAACGGGCCCACTTACCATTTCGAAGTGCGGCATGTGCTGGAGAGATAAAACGCGCAGAAGCCATCAATAGCGAGATAGCTAACTCTGCTGCAGAGACAATATTTGAAGTTGGAGCGTTAACAACCATTACACCTGCAGCTGTTGCTGCGGGAATATCAACGTTGTCTAGCCCAACACCGGCTCGTGCAATTACCTTTAAACCTTTTGCCGCTGCAATTGCTTCTGCATCCATTTTGGTTGCAGAGCGAATCAATACAGCGTCAACACCTTTTGCAAGAGCGGCAAGAAGTTCTGCGCGGTTTGCACCATCGCAGTTAACAACTTCAAAATCAGGACCAAGCGCCTCTAAAGTTGCTGGGCTGAGCTCTTCTGCAATTAAAACAATAGGTTTAGCCACGCGCTGCACTACCTTCTTTGTAATCGTCGCCCTTTGATTGCTTCATCCAAGAGAACATCTTGCGAAGCTCGCGTCCAACACCTTCGATTGGGTGAACTTCACCCTTTGCGCGAAGTGACTTGAACTCAGGTGCGCCCGCTTCCTGATCATCGATGAAGCGCTTAGCAAAAGCACCGCTTTGGATGTCGGCAAGTACAGCCTTCATATTTTCCTTAACGTGTGGATCGATTACACGAGGGCCTGAAACATAATCACCGAATTCAGCTGTGTCAGATACTGACCAGCGCTGCTTTGCGATTCCACCTTCGTACATTAAATCAACAATTAACTTAAGTTCGTGCAGGCACTCAAAGTATGCAACCTCTGGTTGATATCCAGCCTCAGTGAGAGTTTCAAATCCATACATAACTAATTGTGATGCTCCGCCACAAAGAACAGACTGCTCACCAAATAGATCTGTTTCAGTCTCTTCTGTAAATGTAGTCAAGATTCCACCAGCGCGAAGTCCGCCAATTGCCTTTGCATAAGAAAGTGTGAGAGGCCATGCATTTCCAGTTGAATCTTGTTCTACTGCAACGATCACTGGAACTCCGCGACCTGCAGCGTATTCACGACGAACTAAATGTCCTGGACCCTTTGGTGCAACCATGCAAACATCTACAGATGCTGAAGGCTTGATGTAGCCAAAGCGAATATTGAATCCGTGACCAAAGAACAACGCATCGCCGTCTTTGAGGTTTGGCAAAATTGATTCTGTGTAGATGTGGCGCTGCACGTGATCTGGTGCCAAAATCATGATGACAGTTGCTTCTTTAACTGCCTCTGCAACTGAGACAACGCGAAGGCCTTCGGCCTCTGCCTTGGCGCGAGATGATGAACCATCTTTTAATCCAACTCGAACATCAACACCACTGTCGCGCAAATTAAGTGCGTGCGCGTGTCCTTGTGATCCGTAACCAATGATCGCAACTTTGCGCCCCTGGATGATCGCTAAATCAGCATCCTCTTCGTGATACATCGTTGCTGCCACGGTATTTCTCCTTCTCGTTGATGTTTTGTATTTATTTGTGTTCTAGTTAGTTTGGTGAGTCTTAACTTTTAGTTCTGATAGTCCGCCTGTCCGCTCTCTGCGGTAGGAATACTTTGGACGCTAAGCGTACGCTCTGCCAGCGAACGGCTGCCACGCTCGATGCCGACTAGGCCAGATTGAGCAAGCTCACGGATACCAAAACGCTCAAGGGCGTTAAGTAGGTCACTGATTTTGGCGCCATCGCCAGTTGCCTCAATTGTTAACGTCTCCGAAGACTCATCCACAATGACGGCGTCATAGGTTTCTAAAACGGCATCAACATCAAAGCGGTTTTTGGATGTTGCAGAAATTTTCACCAAGATTAGTTCTGCCTGAACAGATTCCTCCGGCTTTAACTCTGCAATATGAATAACGTTTACTAATTTATCTAGTTGACGAATCACCTGCTCAAGTGAGTGACTCTCAACGTTTATAACTATTGTCATTCGAGAGATTGCTGGATTTTCTGTTGGTCCAACAGCTAAAGAGTCAATGTTGTAGGCACGTCTAGAAAAAAGTCCCGCAACGCGTGCAAGTACTCCAGGTGAGTTCTCAACTAAGACGGCAAGAGTGTGTTTGCTCATTAGAGTTCCTGTGAATCCCAGTCAGGCGCCATTTCACGGGCGATCATAATGTCATCGTTAGATGTTCCAGCCGCAACCATTGGCCAGACCATCGCATCTTTAAAGACTCTAAAGTCAACAACCACAGGTTGATCGTTGATTGAATTAGCTTTCTTGATGATTGAATCAACATCTTCTGGTCGATCACAGGTTAAGCCGATGCAACCCATTGCATCTGCCAATTTAACAAAGTCTGGTACGCGCTTAGATTCCAAATTAGTATTTGAATATCTACCTTCATAGAACAGTGTTTGCCACTGGCGAACCATGCCAAGAGATTCATTATTGATAATCGCCACTTTGATTGGAATATTGTTAAGGGCGCACGTTACTAACTCTTGATTTGTCATCTGGAAACAACCATCACCATCGATTGCCCACACTGGTGTGTCAGGTGCTCCAACTTTGGCACCCATAGCTGCAGGAACTGCATAACCCATTGTTCCAAGCCCACCGGAGTTAAGCCATGTACGAGGGTTTTCGTATTTAACAAACTGTGATGCCCACATTTGATGTTGTCCAACACCTGCAACATAAATTGCCTCTGGGCCAGTTAGTGCGCTTAATCTTTCAATCACATACTGAGGTGAAAGCGATCCATCTTTTGGTAAGTCATATCCCAATGGATAGGTTTCACGTAGTTTATTCATTGATGCATTCCAAGCAGAATAATCCGGAGCCTTCTTTGCAAACTCTGCCTTTACTGCAGGAATCAATGCTGCAATGGTGCGCTTTAAGTCACCAACGACTGGAACATCTGCAAAACGATTCTTTCCAATTTCAGCTGGATCAATATCTGCATGAATAACCTTTGCATTAACAGCAAAAGTGGAAAGCTTTCCTGTTACGCGATCATCAAAGCGTGCACCTAAAGTAATAAGTAAATCTGATTTTTGAAGAGCAGTTACGGCGCCAACTGTTCCGTGCATTCCAGGCATTCCATAGTGCAAAGGGTGACTATCCGGAAATGCACCACGGGCCATTAACGTTGTTACAACTGGGACGCCAAGTAACTCTGCAAGCTGTAATAACTCTTTGCTCGCATTTGCCTTAATTGCTCCGCCACCAACATAGAGAACTGGCTTAGATGACTGCGCAATCAAAGCCGCAGCATCAAGAATAGATTGGTTAACTGGTTCTAACTGTGGGCGATATCCAGGGAGTGATAATTCCTTGGGCCAATTAAAATCTGTCTCTTTTTGCAAAGCATCTTTTGCAATATCGACCAATACCGGACCAGGACGACCTGAGCTTGCAATGTAGAAAGCTTCAGCGATTGCGCGTGGAATCTGATCTGGGTCAGTAACTAAATAATTGTGCTTTGTAAATGGCATTGTGATTCCACGAATATCTGCTTCTTGAAATGCATCTGTACCAATTGCATTTGATGGTACTTGACCAGTAATTGCAACCATAGGAACAGAGTCCATCGCTGCATCTGCAAGAGGAGTTACAAGGTTGGTTGCACCTGGTCCAGATGTTGCAATACAAACGCCAACACGGCCAGTTACTTGCGCATAACCAGTTGCAGCATGGCCTGCGCCTTGTTCATGTCGAACTAAAATGTGGCGGATTGAACTATCGAAGATGGGATCGTAAGCAGGAAGAATTGCACCACCTGGAATTCCAAACATCACATCGACGCCTGCTGACTCCAGTGATTGAACGAGTGAACTTGCTCCACTCATCTTCTTTCCCATAACCATCTCCTTTCTTTAGTTCGTTTCAATTTACTTCGGTTACAACGTTGCATGTAATGAAATGAAAAAACCCTCAGGTAACTGAGGGCGGCGCGAGATCAACAAAGGATCACGCGCTATTAAATCACCACCACAAATGTTGTGCTCATGGCTCTATTGTCCAATAAGCCGAGGGGTTTGGTCAAGAGATGAGATACACATCTCATAATTCGGACGTAGAAACTAGGGCAACCCAGGGTTGGTCCAGAGTTATTCGCAGACTGCTCCTTTAGAAGCCGATCCAACTAGTTTTGTGAACTTAGCCAAAACACCACGGGTGTACTTATGTGTCAGCGGCTTCCATCCAACTTTTCGCTTTTCCAACTCTGCAGGATCAACGAGAAGATCAAGTGTTCGCTTTACGGTATCGATGCGGACAATGTCTCCATCTTTAATGAATGCAATTGGTCCACCATCGACTGCTTCTGGAGAAATATGTCCAACACATAATCCAGTAGAACCACCGGAGAATCGGCCGTCAGTTAGAAGCAATGTAGATTTCCCAAGACCAGCACCTTTAATCGCGCCAGTTACCATCAACATTTCTCGCATACCTGGTCCGCCTTTAGGACCTTCGTATCGAATTACAACTACATCGCCGGCTTGAATCGTTCCATTTTCAACTGCGTCCATTGCCAACTGTTCACGGTCAAAGACGCGAGCAGGACCTTCAAACTTATCAATTCCAATTCCAGCTGTTTTACATACTGCGCCTTCTGGTGCAAGTGAGCCACCTAAAATTGTAATTCCAACATCTTTAGATAATGGTTTTTCTGCCGAGTGAACAACAACTCCATCTGGAAATGGAGGATTGATGTCTGCAAGATTTTCAGCCATTGTTTTTCCAGTAACGGTCAATGTGTCACCGTGTAGATAACCAGCATCAAGCAAAATCTTTAGGACTACTGGAATTCCACCAACACGATCAAGATCTGTCATTACAAACTTACCAAAAGGCTTTAAATCTCCAAGTAGTGGAACCTTGGAGCCAATTCTGTTGAAATCTTCCAGCGTTAAATCAACCTCTGCCTCGTGTGCAATCGCTAATAAATGAAGCACAGCATTAGTAGAACCACCAAGTGCCATCAAAATTGTTATTGCGTTTTCAAATGCTTTCTTGGTCAAAATCATTCGAGTTGTAATTCCAAGACGAATCAAATTAACAACGGCTTCACCTGATTTGATTGCGTAGGCATCACGACGGCGATCAACTGCAGGAGGCGCCGCCGAACCTGGCAATGAAAGACCTAAAGCTTCACCGATAGCAGCCATTGTGTTCGCTGTATACATTCCACCACAAGCACCTTCACCAGGACAGATCGCACGCTCTATTTGATCCACGCGATCTTTAGTAATCAATCCACGGGCACATGCACCAACTGCTTCAAAGGCATCGATAATCGTTACATCTTGACCATCAACTTGGCCAGGTAGCGTTGATCCGGCATAAACAAAAACACTTGCAACATCTAAACGTGCTGCAGCCATCATCATTCCGGGCAGTGATTTATCACAACCTGCGAATGTGACCATTCCATCAAAGCGTTCTGCATTCATAACCGTTTCAACAGAGTCAGCGATAATTTCGCGCGAAACTAAAGAGAAGTGCATACCCTCATGTCCCATTGAAATTCCATCAGAGACTGAGATCGTTCCAAACTGCATAGGGAAACCACCAGCTGCAAATACGCCTTCTTTAGAGGCTTTTGCTAAACGATCCAGAGACATATTGCATGGAGTAATTTCATTCCATGACGATGCAATTCCGATCTGAGGTTTCACCCAATCCTCATCACCCATACCCACTGCGCGAAGCATTCCGCGCTGTGGCGCTCTTTCCATTCCATCAGTTACAACACCTGAGCGAGGTTTCATCGTAGACATGAGATGATTCTACCCTCTTGAAAAGAAATCACTCAATCTAAAATTGGAGCTTTTACGTGTCAAAAACTAATTCTATTGAAACCCTAGATCCCACAAGGTGGCGAACCCTGTTTGTGGTCGCAATCGCACAGTTAATGATCGTTCTAGATAGCTCCATCATGAACATTGCGATTCCAAGTGCCAAAATTGAACTAGGAATCTCAGATGCTAATCAGCAATGGATAATTACTGCATACACATTGGCATTTGGCTCACTTCTTCTATTGGGTGGTCGAATCGGTGACTACATGGGCCGTAAAAAGATCTTCCTCATTGGCTTAATTGGCTTTGCTGCAGCTTCGGCAATTGGTGGCGTGGCATCTAATGAAGGACTTTTGTACGCATCTCGCGCTCTGCAAGGTGTTTTTGCTGCACTCCTTGCACCAGCAGCTCTTGCAATAATCTCAGTAACTTTTACAGTTCCGACAGAAAGAGCAAAAGCATTTGGTGTTATTGGCGCAATTTCAGGAGGCGGCGCTGCTATTGGGTTGATTCTTGGCGGAACACTCACTGAGTACTTCTCATGGCGTTGGTGCTTAGGAGTCAATGTTCCTATCGCCGTGATTGCTGCACTTCTTGCCATTAAATTTGTTCATGAGTCAAAAGCTCAAGGTGATAACTCTTATGACATTCCAGGAGTGCTAACTGCAACTGCAGGTTTGTTCTCACTTACTTATGGCTTTAATGAGGCTGCCCTTAAGGGATGGTCAAGTAGCATCACAATTAGTTTCTTGGCAATTGCTGTTGTTCTACTGGTGCTCTTTGTTCTCATTGAAATGAGAGTGAAGAATCCACTCATGCCACTTCGTGTTGTAACAGAGCGAAATCGTGCTGGTTCATATCTTGGATCATTAGTTGTAGGCGCGGGACTTTTCTCAATGTTCCTGTTTCTTGGTCTCTACTTACAGGTAATTCTTGGTTACACGCCATTGCGTTCTGGCTTTGCATTCCTGCCATTTACTGCAGGAATAATTGTCTTTGCGGGAATTGCTTCACAGTTGCTACCTAAATTTGGCCCGAAACCATTGATGGTGCCTGGTCTACTTGCAGCAAGTGTTGGAATGCTCATGATTGCTCGAATTACTCCAGAGACTTCATACACAACGCATGTACTGCCAGCTCTGCTCATTATGTCTAGCGGTATGGCACTTGTCTTTATTCCTTTAACTTCAACATCACTACACGCAGTTTCATCTCATGACACAGGCGTGGCAAGTGCAATGCTCAACACCAGCCAGCAAATTGGTGGATCTCTAGGTACTGCACTTTTGAACACTGTTGCAGCAACTGCTACTGCTACCTATGCAGCGGCAAATACTCAACTAGGTGAGAAAGTGATGCCATTTGCTATGACTCATGGCTTTACGGTTGCTTTCAAGTTCAGTGCGGCGCTCTTGTTTGTCGGTGCAATTGTTCTCTTCTTCTTTATCAATATTGGTAAAGATTCACTTGTTGAAACCGAAGGTGCAGGCCTTCACTAATTTAGTAAACAGCTAGAAATTAACTAGTTGGTTGTCCAAGGTGGCCAAGTAGAAGCTCTCGTACGCGAGCAGCATCTGCTTGGCCCTTTGTCTCTTTCATAACCGCACCGATTAGCGCTCCTGCTGCAGGAATATGTCCTGCTCTAACTTTCTCGGCAGTTTCTGCTTGTTCAGCGCAGACTTTTTCAATTGCAGCCATAAGCGCGCCATCATCGTTAACAACTTTGATGCCACGCTTTGCAATAACCTCAGATGGTTTACCCTCTCCAGAAATTACCCCTTCAACAACTTGTCTGGCAAGTTTGTCAGTCAAATCCCCAGAGTTAACTAGTGCAACAATTTCTGCAACATCCTTTGGTGTAATTGCTAAATCAGCAATTGCAACATCTTTGTCATTTGCAATGCGTGAAATCTCTCCAAGCCACCAACTGCGGGCCTTTGTTGGATCTGCGCCAAGCAAAACAGTTTCTTCGACGATATCTAGAACGTCGGCGTTAATCATCGCCGCCATTTCTTTTTCAGGTACTGCCCATGCTTCTTGCAAACGCTTACGGCGAATAGATGGACGCTCTGGCAATCCTGCACGCAATGTTTCGATCCAAGCAGCATCTGGTTCAACTGGCACTAAATCTGGTTCAGGGAAGTAGCGATAATCCTCTGCTTGTTCCTTTGAGCGCCCAGAGCGAGTCAGGCCTGTATCTTCTTGGAAATGTCGCGTCTCTTGAACTACTCGTCCCCCTGCATTTAAAAGCTCTGCGTGGCGAATCATTTCTCCACGAACGGCGCGCTCAACAGAACGTAGTGAGTTCACATTCTTTGTCTCACTTCTAGTTCCTAATTTCTCTGCGCCAATTAAACGTAGCGAAACGTTTGCATCACAACGCAAAGAACCCTGTTCCATCTTTACATCGCTCACACCAAGAGAGCGCAAAATATCTCGAAGCTCGGCAACATATGCTTTTGCAACTTCTGGTGCGTACTTTCCAGTACCCGGAACAATTTTTGTCACGATTTCAACTAAAGGAATTCCTGCACGGTTGTAATCAAGAAGTGAATACTCAGCACCGTGAATACGTCCAGTTGCACCACCAACATGGAGTGACTTACCTGTGTCTTCTTCCATGTGTACGCGCTCTACCTCTACGCGAAACTTCTTTGGTCCTTCATCTGTTTCGATCTCAACATCAATATAGCCATCAACACAGATTGGCTCGTCGTACTGAGAAATTTGAAAGTTCTTTGGCATATCTGGATAGAAGTAGTTCTTGCGAGCAAAACGTGAAAATGGAGCAATTGAACAGTTAAGTGCAAGACCGATTTTGATTGTAGATTCGATTGCCTTTTCATTGACGACCGGCAGCGCGCCAGGCAAGGCAAGGCAGACAGGACATGTCTGTGTATTTGGTTCTGCTCCAAAAACCGTTGCGCAGCCACAGAACATTTTCGATTCTGTGTTGAGTTCAACGTGAACTTCAAGACCTAAGACTGGCTCATACTTTGCAACTACATCATCATAGGTAAGGCTCATTTGCCGGCCTCCAATGCTGGTGCTCGATCTAAAAGCGGTGCGCCCCATTGAGAAAGTAACGCTGCTTCAAGTGCTGCACCAACTGAGTACATGCGTTCATCTTTCATAACAGGAGACATGATTTGAAATCCAACAGGCAGTCCATCCTCATCTGCTAAACCAGCAGGCAAGGACATGCCACCGATTCCTGCCAAGTTCACTGGGATCGTTGCAATGTCATTTAAGTACATCGCCAATGGATCATTAGCTTTTTCGCCAATCTTAAAGGCTGTTGTGGGACATGTTGGCGAAACAAGAACATCGGCCTTCGTAAATGCTTGAGTGAAATCCTGTGTGATTAATGTACGAACCTTTTGAGCACTTCCGTAATATGCATCGTAATAACCAGATGAGAGTGCATATGTTCCAAGGATAATTCTTCGCTTTACTTCTTTACCAAAACCAACTTCGCGCGTTAGATTCATGACCGCTTCTGCTGAGGCTCCATCAACATCGCCCACGCGTAAGCCATAACGCATTGCATCAAATCGAGCCAAGTTAGAGGACGCTTCAGAAGGTGCAATTAGATAATAAGCAGCAAGGGCATATTCAAAGTTTGGCGTAGAAACTTCTACGATCTCGGCTCCAGCTTTTGCAAGTAGTTCCAACGCCTCTTCAAATCGAGCACGTACTCCAGGCTGGTAGCCATCACCATTTAACTCTTTAACAACTCCAATTTTCATTCCCTTTACATTGCCATCTTTTGCGGCTTGGACGACTTGTGGAACAGGAGCATTAATTGACGTTGCATCCTTTGGATCGTAACCGGCAATAGCCTCGTGTAAAAGGGCAGTATCTAAAACAGTACGTGCGCAGGGTCCGGCTTGATCTAATGATGATGAAAATGCAACGAGTCCATACCGTGAGACCCCACCGTAAGTTGGTTTAACTCCAACTGTTCCGGTAACTGCTGCAGGTTGGCGAATAGAACCGCCAGTATCGGTTCCTATTGCAAGTGGGGCTTCAAAAGAGGCAAGTGCTGCAGATGAGCCGCCGCCAGAGCCGCCAGGAATTCTAGAAAGATCCCAAGGATTATGAGTAGGTCCATATGCAGAGTTTTCAGTTGATGAGCCCATAGCAAACTCATCCATATTTGTTTTACCTAAAATTACAATGTCATTCTTTTTTAGATTTGCGACAACCGTTGAGTCATAGGGCGGAAGCCATCCTTCAAGAATCTTTGAACCACATGTTGTTGGCTTATTTTTTTGTGCCAAAACATCTTTAAGCGCTAATGGAACTCCGGCCAATGGAGACAACTTCTCACCCTTGGCTCTTTTAGCATCTACTGATGCTGCTTGCTCAAGTGCGCCTTTTTCATCTACAAATAAAAATGCATGCACTTTATCTTCGACAGAATTAATGCGATCTAAATGTGCTTGCGTCAACGTAACAGATGTTGTTTCACCGCTTGCAAGCTTTGCTGCCATTTGTGCAGCAGTACTGCGAATCACTCTTCACCTAAAATCTGAGGGACTCGAAAACGTTGTTCTTCTTGAGCCGGGGCGCCAGATAGAGCTTGCTCCGGTGAAAGACTTGGAACTACAACATCGGGGCGAAAAACATTACGAAGTGAAAGTGGATGAGATGTGGGTGCCACATCGGCAGAGGCAACTTCCTGAACTCTTGCTACTGCATCTAAAATTACTGTGAATTCCTTAGACAAACTCACTAACTCTTCTTCACTCATTTCAATGCGAGCAAGTCCTGCTAATTTTGCTACTTCATCGCGGGACAGGCTGCTCATAGTTACGGAGTCTAATTTATTTCGAGATTAACTGCGAATCTGACCATTTCCAGTAACAATCCAAGTGGTGGTGGTCATCGCTTCTAGGCCCATTGGACCTCTGGCATGAAGTTTCTGATTAGAGATCCCGATCTCTGCGCCAAAGCCCATCTGTTCGCCATCTGTAAATCTAGTCGAAGTATTTACCATTACCGCAGCACAATCACTCATGGCAATGAAGCGCTTTGCTACTTCTTTATTCTCGGTGATGATCGCTTCTGTGTGCTGGGTTCCATATTTTGCAATGTGTTCACTTGCATCATCCACTGAATGAACGATGGCAACATTAATTTCTAAATCTCCGTACTCGGTGCTCCAATTTTGCTCATTTGCCGCTGTAACTTCAATTCCAGCGTTCTGTGCAATCTTTTGAACTGCGCTATCAACGTGCATAACAACACCTGCATCATGCAAGGCTCTGAGCGCAATTGGAGTAAAACTCTGGGCAATCTTTGAATGAATCAAAAGAGTTTCTGCAGCATTACAGACACTTGGCCTTTGAACTTTAGAGTTAATAATGATTGGTACAGCTTTTTCTAAATCAGCAAACTCATCGATATACACATGGCAAACCCCAGCGCCGGTTTCAATGGTTGGAACTGTTGATTCATCCACAACCATTCGAATCAAAGCTGCGCTGCCTCGTGGGATAACTAGATCCACTTTGCCGCGTGCATTAAGCAATGCCTTGACGGTATCGCGATCATCTGATGGGACAAGCTGAATTACATCTTGGGAAATCTTTGTAGTTGCCAACGCATCTCGCATAATGCGTACTAAAACTTCATTGCTATGGGCAGCACTTGAAGATCCGCGCAGTAGTGCAGCATTTCCTGACATTAAGAGAATCACTGCTGCATCTACGGTCACATTTGGTCGTGCTTCATAGACCATTCCAATTACACCAAATGGAACTGTTATCTGTTCTAACTCAATTCCATTTGGCAACGTAGATTTACGTAAAGTGATTCCAAGGGGATCTGGAAGTTGGCTGACCTGGCGCGCTCCCCCAGCAATTGCCTTGATGCGCTCTGGCGTTAGCAAAAGTCGATCAAGTAACGATGAGTTCAAACCGGATGCTTGGCCTGCCTGCATATCTTTCTCATTAGCAGCAAGGATCTCTGCACTTCGTGACTGGATTGCATCGGCAATAGCCTCTAATGCAGCTTTGCGTTCTGCACCTGTTGCTAGATTTAATGTGCGCCCAGCAAGATTTGCTTTGTCAGCTAATGAGTTAACTAATTCTTGAGATTTCATTTAGATCAACACCAAATCATCTCTATGTACTAGCTCGCGCTCATACTCAGGGCCTAATGATGCAGCTAACTCTTTTGTTGAGCGACCCAACATTTGTGGAAGATCGGTTGAATCAAAAGCAACTAATCCCCTTGCAATCACAACTCCATCTGGTCCCACTAATTCAATCGCATCACCAGAGATGAACTCTCCAATAACTTCGGTCACACCAGCTGGAAGAAGTGAAACGCCTTTTTCTAAAATCGCAGTGACTGCGCCTGCATCTAAAACTAACTTTCCATTTGGTTTTGTAGCATGTGCCAGCCAGAGCAGGCGTGATGTAGTTTTACTTTCTTGTGCATGGAAATATGTTCCAAACTCTTGGCCTGCTAATGACTGGTTTGAATTTTCTAATGAGGTGAGCAACATTGGAATACCCGCAGAAGTTGCAATTCTGGCAGCCTCAACTTTAGTAACCATACCTCCGCTACCAACACCAGAACTTCCTGCTCCCCCAAGAACTACATTGTCGATATCTGAAATATTGTGAACTTCACGGATCTGCTTCGCACCAGCTTGGGCTGGTGGAGCGTCATAGAGTGCATCAATATCTGAGACTAGAACCAATAAATCTGCACCAACAAGTAATGCAACCAATGCAGCTAAGCGATCATTATCGCCAAATCGAATCTCTCCGGTTCCTACTGAGTCATTCTCATTAATGACAGGAACCACACCAAGCTGGAGCAATCTGTATAAAGTGCGTTGAGCATTTTGATAGTGAGATCTGCGCACAACATCCTGTGTTGTCAGGAGTACTTGTGAGGCAGTTATTTTGTGACGGTTAAAACTCTGTGTGTATTGAGCAACGAGCAAGCCTTGGCCAACTGATGCAGCTGCTTGTTGAGTTGCTAAATCTTTTGGACGAGTTGATAAACCAAGTGGTGCTAATCCAGCTGCAATTGCACCGGATGAAACAACAACTACTTCTGATCCGCGTGCTTTACATGCAGCAACTACATCTACAAGTTTATCGACTGCCTGTGGATCAAGTGATGAACCGGCTTTACCCGTTAGGGATGAAGAGCCAATCTTGATGACGATTCGCTTTGCAGCAGTGATCTGCTCTCGGCTCACTTG
>JAIXXJ010000015.1 GCA_027490815.1 Streptomycetaceae bacterium | reverse complement strand
GTTGCAGATGTTGCCTTCGCCCGCGCTGTTACAACGGCGTCAAAGGTTGATTGCTCATGGGCTGCATATCCCTTAACTGTTTCAACCAGGTTAGGTATTAAGTCGGCGCGACGCTTAAGCTGAACCTCTATCTGGGCCCATGCTTCATCGACAGTGATATTAAGTCTTATCAATCGGTTGTATTGAGTGATTAAGAAAAGAGCAATGAGTGCAACTACGGCAACGGCGATGATTATTTCCATACCTAATTAAACCGCTATTTGACCTATTTCATTCCCTGAAATGCTGGGAGCGGGCTTAATCGATCTTTGATTTGTGAAAGTTCAAAAACGAGCGGCTAGCCGTAGGCCCGCGTTGGCCTTGGTAGCGCGAACCATACTTAGCACTTCCGTATGGGTGCTCTGCAGCAGATGAGAGTTTGATGAGACAGAGCTGACCAATCTTCATTCCTGGAAACAATTTAACGGGCAAGTTTGCAACGTTAGAAAGCTCAAGAGTGATGTGGCCGCTAAAGCCGGGGTCGATAAAGCCTGCAGTGCTGTGGGTGAGGAGTCCAAGGCGGCCAAGTGATGACTTACCCTCCAAGCGACCTGCGATGTCATCTGGCAATGTAATTACTTCGTAGGTGCTTGCTAATACAAACTCACCTGGGTGCAAAATAAATGGCTCGTCGCCTTCTGCAATAACTTCGCGCGTTAGATCGACCTGTTCAATAGAGGGATCGATAACACTGTATTTATGGTTTTCGAAAACGCGGAAGAACTTGTCGAGGCGAACATCAACTGAAGATGGCTGGATCATCGCCTCATGAAATGGTTCGCAGCCAACTCGGCCGGCGGCTATCTCTGCCCGTATATCGCGATCGCTAAGTAACACGGCGCCGAGCCTATAGGAAGCAAAGCCCCGGCAAGGGCTACGGCTCAAGTGAGCTGGGTTAGGGTTGCATAAGTTACTGACCAGTAGCACAATTTAGCCATGAGCCATTACATAGCAAATCTGCGCGATATCGAATTCTGCCTCTTTGACCTACTAGGTCGTGAAAAAGTTATGGGCATTGCTCCATATGGCGATGTCGATCGCGATACATCTGTTGGCATGCTCGAAGAGATGAAGCGTCTATGTGAAAATGATTTGGCTGAATCATTTGTTGAAGGCGATCGTGTTGGAACGGTTTTTAATAAAGAGACAGGAAATGTAACTCTTCCAGAGAGTTTCAAAAAATCTTACAAAGCATATGTAGATGGTGAGTGGTGGCGTTTAGATGCACCAGTAGAACTTGGTGGCATGAAAGTTCCACCATCAGTTCGTTGGGCAATGGCCGAAATGGTTTTGGGTTCTAACCCTGCAATTCATATCTATGCATCTGGTTATGCATTTGCACAAGTTGCACATGTATTGGGAACAGAAAAGCAAAAAAAGATTGCAAAGCACATGGTTGAAAAGCACTGGGGCGCAACGATGCAGCTAACAGAGCCTGATGCAGGTTCTGATGTTGGTGCAGGTCGCACAAAGGCTGTGGATCAGGGCGATGGAACATGGCATATCACTGGTACTAAGCGTTACATCACTTCAGGGGATGCTGACTTTTACGACAACATTGTTCACTTTGTTTTGGCTCGTCGCGAAGGTGGGGGACCTGGAACAAAGGGTCTGTCACTATTTTTAATTCCTAAGTTCATGTTTGATTTTGAAACAGGAGAGTTAGGAAAGCGCAACGGAGTCTTTGTTACTAGCGTTGAACACAAAATGGGACTTAATGTCTCTGCTACATGTGAAGTGAACTTGGGCGAGAAAGAGCCAGCAGTTGGGTATCTACTCGGTGATGTTCACGAAGGTATTTTCCAGATGTTTAAGGTTATTGAGTTTGCACGAATGATGGTTGGGACAAAGGCGATTGCAACACTTTCTGCCGGATACCAACAGGCTCTTTTGTATGCAAAGCAGCGCGTTCAAGGCGGGGACATGAAGATTATGAATGACAAGGCTTCACCTCGCGTCACAATCATTAACCACCCAGATGTGCGCCGCTCACTAATGGTTCAAAAGTCCTATAGCGAAGGTATGCGCGCGCTGGTTCTCTACACAGCATCTATTCAAGATGAGATTGAGCTTGCGATCCAAGCCGGCGACAAAGAGCGCGCCGAAGATATGGAACATCTCAATGACTTGTTATTGCCGGTTGTTAAGGGTTACGGATCAGAAAAATCTTGGACGCTACTTGGTACTGAATCACTACAGACATTTGGTGGAGCAGGATTTACAGAAGATTGGCCTCTAGAGCAGTATGTGCGCGATGCAAAGATCGATACGTTGTATGAGGGCACAACTGCGATTCAAGGTCTTGATTTCTTCTTCCGCAAAGTTGTTAAAGATGGTGGACGAACACTTGGTCTACTTGGTAAAGAGATTCAAAAGTTTGCAGAATCTGGCGGAGTACATCAAGAAGAAAAGCAGGCTCTAGTTAAAGCCCTTGGTGATCTCAATGGAATTGTTGCCGTATTAGTTGGACATGCAATGGAGTCACAGTCAGAGCCAGAGAAGATTTATCAGGTTGGATTAAATACTTCTCGTTGCTTAATGGCAGTTGGCGACATTATTACTGCGTGGCTTCTACTTCGTCAGGCAGATATTGCAGCTGAAAAACTTCCAAATGCCGGCAAAGATGCTGACTTCTACACAGGCAAAATCGCTTCTGCAAAGTTCTTTGTGCAGAACTATTTGCCTCATATAACTGCAGATCGCAAGATCGTTGAGGCCACAAATGGTGCAATTATGGAGATCCCTGTAAACGCCTTTTAAGGCGATACCATTTCTTAATGTTTACTAAGCACCGTGGTGAGTTTTACCTTGTCATGGGTGGAATGGTTTTTGCATTTAACGGAGTTGTTTCAACCGTTGTTCTAGAACACATCTCACCGTATAGATTGGCCCAGATTCGCGCAGTCGGTGCACTTGTTTTCTTGTTGGCAATCGCTTTAATCATTGATCGCAAATCTTTGGCAGCAAAACCCAAGGAAATGCCTAAGCTATTTCTCTATGGGATTGTTGGCTTTGCAGCAGTACAGGCCGGTTATTTTCTAGGTATCCAGCGCGGTATTCCCCTAAGTCTTGTGCTGGTCATCGAATTTACAGCACCTATCTGGATTGCTCTTTGGATTAAATATGTGCGCAAGCATTTTGTGCCCAACTCAATGTGGGGGGCCATTGCACTTTCTTTGCTTGGTTTAATGATGTTGGCCCAAGTCTGGAATGGCCTGACTTTAGATGCCATTGGTTTGTTGGGCTGCATCCTGAGTGCTTTTGCATTGACTGCATATTTTCTAGTTGGTAAATCTTTTGGTACTTCCCGTTCTGCGTTGTCATTGACCGTTTGGGGCTTTGCAACATCATCGATTGCATGGATGCTCACCATGCCTGTGTGGAAGTTTCCATTTGAAGTTTTCACAATCGATATGAATCTACGCGGAATCTTTGAAGGCAATTTTCTACCAGGCTGGGTACTACTTTTATGGATTGTTACGATGGGAACAATCGTTCCTTATTTGTTTGTGATCTCGGGTCTTCGTCGCTTATCTGCATCAACGTCTAGCGTTATCGGAATGTTGGAGCCAGTAATGGCGGGAATCTTTGCATGGATCTGGCTCAATCAAAGGTGGAATGCAATTCAGTTAACTGGCGGAGTTATTGTGTTGATCGGAATTTATATTGCAGATCGCGCTCGATCAAAAGTGGACTAAGCGCCGAAGTTATCATCCGTTGGTGTATTTGTTTGTTCACGGGCCTGCGTCCAGTCTTGTCCGCCACCAGGGTTTTGTGGCATATCAAAGAAGCGCGCATAGTGAAGCTGGGCAGAGACTGTAATTGTCTTTGTTGGTCCGTTACGGTGTTTAGCAACAATTAAATCTGCCTCACCTGTTCTATTTTGTGAGTCATACATATCATCACGGTGCAACATGATGACAACGTCTGCGTCCTGTTCGATCGATCCAGATTCACGTAGGTCAGAGAGCATTGGTCTCTTATCTGTGCGTTGTTCTGGTCCACGGTTTAGCTGTGAGATAGCGATAACTGGGATGTTTAACTCTTTAGCCATCAACTTTAATTGACGTGAAAATTCCGAGACCTCTTGCTGGCGGTTTTCAACCTTTTTACCGCTGCTCATCAACTGTAGGTAGTCGATAACAATGAGTTTGAGATCATGGCGCTGCTTAAGGCGACGGGCCTTTGCACGGATCTCCATCATTGAAAGATTAGGAGAGTCATCGATAAACAAAGGTGCTTCTGAAATCTCGCCCATGCGACGTGCAAGACGTGACCACTCATCATCTGAAAGAGAACCTGCGCGAATATTGTTAAGACCAACACGTGCTTCGGCAGACAACATACGCATTGTGATTTCACTCTTAGACATTTCTAGAGAGAAGATAACTGAAGTTAATCCGTCGTGAATAGATGCATGGCGTGCGATATCTAGACCTAACGTTGACTTACCCATTGCAGGACGTGCAGCAAGAATAATCATGTTGCCAGGGTGCAAGCCGTGAGTTAGTAGATCAAGATCTTTAAATCCAGTTTTAACGCCTTCAACACCAATTCCTTTAGAGATTGCTTCAATCTCATCTAACGCCTGTGGCAACAATGTAGAAAGCTGCACGTAATCTTCTGAAGAGCGGCGTTCTGTAACTGCATAGACCTCTGCTTGTGCCAAGTCGACCATCTCATCGACTTCACCTTCTGTTGTGTATCCGTATTGAACAATCTTTGTACCGGCCTCTACTAAGCGGCGCATGATTGCATGTTCGCGCACAATCTTTGCGTAGTAGCCAGCATTTGCAGCAGTTGGAACAGAAGAGATTAGTGTGTGTAGATATGGCGCGCCACCTGCGCGTGCAATGTCTCCGCGCTTTGTTAACTCTGCCGAGACTGTTACAGCATCTGCTGGTTCACCGCGGCCGTATAAATCAATAATGGCATCGTAGATAAGTTCATGTGCTGGGCGATAAAAATCACGTTCTCTAATTACTTCAATGACATCTGCGATTGCATCTTTAGATAACAACATTCCGCCGAGAACAGATTGCTCTGCAATTAAATCTTGTGGTGGTGTGCGTTCAAACTCTGCGCCCACTGAATTTAAATTGGGATCGCGAGGTGCACGGTTATTGGGGAATTCAGCGATACTCATATAGCTAACCTCCCACTAGGTACTGACAAATTTGGCACTGACACAGGCTTTGCACATCTCATTCACTCTGACCACTGCTCATTTCTGAGAGTTTTCAGGATGATTGCGAAGGGTTAGCCCCGTGCTCAACTATGCGGAATTTTATTGTTTCCATCTGTTGCAAGCGAGGAAGCATCTTTTAACGTGGGGATAAAGGTGTGCATAAGTAGGTGGATAAGTGCATATTCCTGTGTACGAAGCGGTGGATGCATTGTGTATAACACCGGGTGCTCGCTCTCGGTTGGTTAAAAGGTGCAGGTCAGAGGCGATATCTATGCACACAGGGCTGTGGAGCAAAGTATTTTTGCGAGTATCAGTTGGTGAGATTGCACCATTAATTCATCTTTGTAGTGCAGAGTTCACCCATGATCGTTGACTATGCACTCTACAAAGATGGTGTCCGATACACCGAACCATCCAATCTGCCGGAGTTAATTTCGAAGGCACGCACTGAAGGTGGTTTTGTATGGCTTGGACTTGCCGAACCAACCCAAGAGGAGTTCGACAAAATTGTTGGAGACTTTAGATTTCATCCCCTCGCCGTTGAAGATGCGGTTACAGCAAAGCAGCGCCCAAAGCTAGAAGAATATCCAGATTTACAGTTCTGCGTTTTGAGAACGGCTTTTTATGATGAAGTAAAGAGTGAGGTTTCAACTGGTGAAATATTCTGCTTTATTGGTGAGCATTTTATAGTTGTTGTTCGCCATGGCGATGGCTCACCTTTAGTAAATACACGTCAACTTTTGGAAGCAAACCCCACACAATTAGCCAAGGGTCCTTATGCCGTTTTGCACGCAATTATTGATCACGCGATTGATTGTTATATTGATATTGCCGCTGAACTTGAACAAGATGTGATGCAGGTTGAAAACAAGGTTTTTAGTGGAAAGCGACAGACTCAATCACAGGAAATTTATTTTCTTAAGCGTGAGGTTATTGAGTTCCGTAATGCAATTGATCCATTACTTTCTCCCCTGCAAAAGTTAGCGAGCGAAGGTGCCCTCCATGTAAATCCTTCCCTGACGCCATTTTTTAGAGATACCTTGGATCATCTTTCTCGCGCCTCTGATGCAGCGTCGGGTTTAGATGCTCTATTAACCTCTGCGTTGCAAGCAGATTTAGCTCATATCCAAGTCCAGCAAAACTCAGATATGCGCAAAATTACTTCTTATGTGGCTTTGGCATCGGTGCCCACAATGGTTGCTGGAATTTACGGAATGAATTTTGAATTTATGCCTGAATTACAATGGGAATTTGGGTACCCGTTAGTGGTCGGTTCACTCATTTTACTGACTGCAGCTTTATATCGTAAATTCAAAAAATCTGAGTGGCTTTAGGACAATAAAAAACCCGCCGCGTTATGCGACGGGTTCTTTTTATGGAAATGTTTACTTGTCAGCTACAACCTTAACTGAAAGCTTTGCAACAACGTTGTGACCAAGTGAGATCTTTACGTCGTGATCGCCAAGCTTTTTGATGTGGCCCTTGGTGCTAATCGCATGGCGATCAACATCTAGACCGGTTGCAGACTTAATAGCCTGGGCTAGATCTTTATCTGTTACTGAACCAAAGAGTGCACCCTTTGCTCCAACCTTTGCCTTAGAGACAACTGATGCAGATTCAAGCTTTGCCTTAATCTCTTTTGCGTGATCGATATCGCGAACTTCGCGTGCGGAACGTGCACGGCGGATTCCCTCGATCTGCTTTTCTCCACCCTGTGTCCATGCAATTGCATTTCCACGAGGAAGTAGGAAGTTACGGGCAAAACCGTCTTTAACATTTACAACATCTCCTGCAGTGCCTAGGCCTGCAACTTCACGAGTAAGGATGAGTTTCATAGTTGCATCCTCCTTATCGTGCTGAAGATGTGTAAGGAAGTAGAGCTACTTCGCGGCTGTTTTTAACGGCTGTAGAGATTGAGCGTTGGTGCTGCGTGCACGCACCAGTTACTCGGCGAGCGCGGATTTTGCCGCGGTCTGAGATGTACTTACGAAGGGTGGCAATATCTTTGTAATCGATATACGTGACCTTCTGTTGGCAGAAGCTGCAAGGCTTCTTCTTAAACTTCTTGCTCAGCGCTGCCGCTTTAGCATTCTTATTCTTTGGCTCGCGTAGAGCCTTGTTATTTCTTGCTCCCATTATGGTGCTCCTTTTCGGGCCCTAGTCTTTTAAGTAAGTCTTTTGTTCTTACCTGGTACTAGGAATGGATGGTTAGTTGGACGGATAGTTTTTTAGAACTGTTATTTAATTTTTAAAACGGTGGTTCATCGGTAGTGGAGGTTCCCCATCCGCCACCGGTTGTTGTTGGCGATGATGCTGCTGCCCATGGATCTTCTGTAAATGAATCAGCTGCAGCTGGTGCAGTAAATCCGCCACCTGAACCGCCAGTGCGTTGGGCCTTAGTAACCTTTGCAGTTGCGTTACGTAGTGATGGACCAACTTCATCTACTTCTACCTCAAAGACGGTGCGCTTTTCGCCCTCTTTTGTTTCATACGAGCGTTGCTTAAGACGTCCAGAAAGAATGACGCGCATACCTTTTGTCAAAGATTCGGCACAGTTTTCTGCTGCTTGGCGCCAAATCTGACACTGAAGGAAAAGGCTCTCGCCATCTTTCCATTCGTTGGTTTGCTTATCTAAATAGCGAGGTGTTGAAGCAACGCGAAACTTTGCAACGGCCGCACCTGATGGTGTGAAACGAAGCTCTGGATCGTCAACAAGGTTGCCGATTAACGTGATTGTTGTATCTCCTGCTGCCATTTGTTTCTCTCTTTCTTATCTCAGTGGTCTACTCGTGGAGTCCGTGCATTGTTGTGTATACGAAAAGATTATGCGTCTAGACGCATTGCCTTTGTGCGCAACACTGATTCATTGAGGTTGAGTTGGCGATCAAGTTCTTTAATCGCTGCTGGTTGGCAGTTCATATCAATAACTGCGTAGATTCCTTCGCCTTTTTTCATAATCTCGAAAGACATACGACGACGGCCCCACAAGTCGAGCTTGTTTACGGTTCCACCGCTGTCTTTGATGATCTTTAAATATGTTTCTAGGCTTGGTGTGACGGTGCGTTCTTCTAGTTCTGGATCAAGAATGACCATAAGTTCATAATGACGCATGAGTTAACCCGACCTCCTCTGGACTAAGACGGCCACGGCATTTCCGTGACAGGAGGGTTAATACTTCTTATTCGACATCTGGAGTTTGCCCCAGATGGCTCTTAAGAGGGTTAAGGGTATGCCTTTTTGGCCTAATTGGCTAAATCGGTGCGGGCTTTGTGCGGATCCAGCGGGGTTTAAGGCTTGGGTGTTTGCTTCCCGCCAGATGTCATAACAACAGGATCTAGCCCGCCGATATTAGATGGTGCTGGAAATGACATTACTGGCTCTCCCTTTAGGGCGCCCTTCATAAACTGCGTCCAAATTCTTGCTGGGAAAGATCCACCGGTTACAGATGTCATTCCACCAATTCCATTGAGAGATTGTGTTGCGTTATCTCTAAAGAATGAAACTGAAGCTGCAATCTGTGGTGTGTATGCACTAAACCATGCAGATGCATTTGATTGTGATGTTCCAGTTTTACCTGCAGCAGGTCGGCCCAGTGCAAGTGCTGCAGCGCCTGTTCCACCGGTGATTGTTCCCTTAAGTGCATATGTTAAATCGGCCATAACATCTTTGCTAAATACTTCTTCTGTCGAAGGTGTTGCCTCGAATAAAACACCTTTGTTAGAACCGATTACTTGTGAGACTAAATATGGTTTTGATCTCACACCTTGTGCTGCAAATGTTGCATAGGCATTTGCCACATCTATTACGTGAGGGCTAGATGTTCCAAGTACAAAAGATGGTGTTGGCATCATTGCCACAGTCTCAGGAATACCTGCGCGACGGGCAACATCAACAACTTTATCTGGTCCCACATTGATACCAAGTGGAACAAAGACTGTGTTAATTGAATGCTTGGTTGCAGTCATTAAATCAACCTGACCCCAACCATTATTTCCATAGTTGAAAACTTCATATGGTTTGCCTAGATCATCAAATGTTTGCGGTGAATCACCGTTCCACATAGATGTCAGTGGAATTCCTTTTTCAAGTGCTGCAACAATTGCAAAAGGTTTAAATGTTGAACCAGCTTGGGTAATCGATTGTGTTGCATCGTTTAATTGGCGCTCTAAGTAATCTCGGCCGCCATAGAGTGCTAGAACTTCACCGGTCCCCGGGCGAATTGCAGCTAAGCCAATTCGAAGATCATCGGGGGCATTAGATGGATAAAATCTATTGACCGCATCAACTGCAGACTGCTGGGCTTTTTGATCAAGAGTTGTTTTAATAACTAATCCACCAACTAGAAGTTGTTCCTGAGAAAAGCCCATCTTTGCTAACTCTTTTTGAACTGCTTCAATGACGTGACCTTTAGGACCACTGAGTTGTCCTGATGTTGCACGTGGTGCAACCTCTGGCAGCTTCATCTTTGCTGCCTCTTCTTCACTTAACCAGCCCTCTTCCAACATATTGTTTTTCACATATTCAAAACGGCTGGCTAAACGCTCTGCGTTTCCTTCTGCAAAGGCAGGATCGTATAAACCTGGCGAGCGCAGAATCGATGCGATAACTGCAGCCTGTGAAAGAGTGAGTTGATCAACATTGCGATTGAAATACTGCTGGGAGGCGGTCATGACACCGTATGAGCCGCGACCAAAGTAAATGGTGTTGAGATAGCTTTCAAAGATTTGATCTTTGGAAAGTTCGTTCTCTAGTTTTATAGCAATAACAAGTTCTCGAACTTTTCTCTGAATTGTTCGACTTGGAGTCAAAAAGGCTGTCTTTGCATACTGCTGGGTGATTGTGGAGCCACCCTGCAAGGAACCACCGGTAAGGTTGTTAAAGGCTGCACGCAAAATTCCCGTTACAGAAAATGCTTTATTGGAGTAAAAACTTTTATCTTCTGCCGCTAGTACGGCCTGTCGAACTTTGAGTGGAATTTTTGCAAGTGGAACGATCTGGCGATTTTGGGTTCCTACCCGACCGATCTCTTCACCGTTTGCATATTGAAAAATTGTTGACTGGCTATTTACATATGCATTGGCATCAGGAACATCGACAGTGAAATAGGCAAGTGCGAATAGAACTGAACCTGCAACAAAGCCAAAGCCTGTTACAAATACTGCAGCTCGAACAATTACTTTTCGCATCATTTGGTAATGCTACCTGCTTGCATAATCCTCATCCTCCAAGGTGCGCACCTTTCGGGGCGCCTTGCGCTCTATTCCATCACCTAACATGTATGACGCACACAGGTGATTCCATGAACAGTTGCGACAGACCTCCACGATGTAGACAGTGAACTCACCAAACTCACGCTCCATCTCCACTAACTCTTTAGGGGACTTAATACGTCCTGAGAATTGACCTAGTTGTTCCCCAAAGGTGTAACGAAGTTCAACAAGCTCCTCTTTTTTACAGACCGGACAATTTCTATTGACCTTATCTCCGTGCCATTTAGCAGCACGCATTAGATAAGGGTCGGCGTCGCAGGCATCGACAACCCCTCGAAATAGCGCCATCAATGTGGCTCGCTTATCGAGTGAATAATCGATGAATGAACGTTGCGATTTCATTAAAGCCAAGAATAATCCTAAATAGGTGGCTACGCTCTTTCTTATGAGTTTCTTTGGGTTACTTGCTCACCCACGGCTATCTCGCCTTCTGGCTGTCCGCTGGACTGGCCAAGCAACCGATGGTGTTTTTCAAAGCGCTCTTGCATCCTTTGTTTTGTTTTCTCCAGAACGCCAAGCAAATGCACTCAGTGCGGCCATTGGTTTTGCAGTTGTTTTGATGCCGTATTCAATCGTTGGTCCTTTTGTAGGAACAATCTTGGATCGAGTCTCTAGGCAGCGCGCACTTTTTTATGCAAACCTTGCGCGCAGTGCAAATCTTTTGGTGGTGGCAGCTTTTGTATTTAGTGGAACAACAGGAGTAACGCTGACTGCAGTTGTATTAGTTGCATTTGGTATTAACCGATTAATTCTTGCCGCTTTATCTGCTGGACTTCCACTTCTTATTGACTCTAAATCTCTGATCACAGCAAATGCAATTGCCGTAACTGGTGGTTCTGTTTTGGTTGTATTAGGTGGCGGAATTGGTGTTGGTGTTCGCGCACTTGTCGATGGCGCAGCTATTGCAGACCATGCAGACTCCATTTTGGTTTTGATTGCTGCAGCCGGTTATTTCACTGCTGCATTATTAACTGGGCGTTTAACTAAGTATGAAATCGGCCCACAAAAGCACGAAAAAGCGGCTGCATCTTTTGCTCAAGGGTTTATTGATATGAAAGAAGGAGTCGCCTTTCTTCGCTCACACATAGATGCAGGGCGCGGAATTATTGCAACTGCTGTTCATCGCGGCGGGTTAACGGCGCTTACTTTGACTGCATTGTTACTAGAGCGCAATACATTTAATGATCCAAGCAATCCTGCAGATGGATTACAGGGTTTTGGAATTGCACTAACAATTGCTGGCGTCGGAGTCTTTTGTGGCGCCTTCCTTGCCCCATATGGTGTGAATCGATTTGGGCGACACCGGTGGATTAAGTTTGCAATGCTTGCAAGTGCTTTTTCTCCACTGGTTTTGGCTCTTTCTCAAACGCAAGTTGCATTGGCAATTACGGCCTTCTTTACAGCTTTCTTTGGACAAAATGTGAAAGTAACTAATGATGCTCTCGTTCAGTCGAAAATCGATGACTACTTCCGTGGAAGAGTTTTTGCTGTTTATGATGTTGTTGTTAACTTTGCAATTGTTAGCGGGGGATTGATCGCAGCTCTTTTATTGCCAACAACTGGTGTGACAGCAAAGGTTCCTTTACTTGTCGCTCTTGTATATCTACTGGTGGCGCTAGTTACTTTGCGCCCAAGTAAATTTAAGGCTTCTTCGTAGCCCACCATTGCATCAGAGCCTGTGTGGCTTTTTCTTCACCTATTTGGCCTTGCTCTAAACGAAGTTCCATCAAGAAATCCATTGCCTGGCCAACTTCGCGAGAAGGTTTAAGGTTTAATAATTGCATTACTTGAGTGCCATCTAGATCTGGTCGAATCTTTGACAGTTCTTCTTGCTCCATTAACGTTTCTATGCGCGCCTCTAGTGAGTCATAGCGAGCAGATAAACGATCAGCTTTACTCTTATTTCGAGTTGTGCAATCGGCGCGAGTTAACACATGTAAGTGTGTTAATAGTTCGCCGGCATCGCGCACATATCTGCGAACAGCTGAATCAGTCCAATCATCATCGCCATAACCGTGAAAACGAAGGTGGAGCGCAGTTAATAGCTCAACTGCCTCAATGGTGTCGTTATCAAAGCGCAGTGCGTGTAATCGTTTTTTTGCAAGCCTTGCGCCAACAACTTCGTGATGGTGAAAAGAGACGCCTCCACCTTCGATAAATGCACGTGTTTTGGGTTTACCGATGTCATGTAATAACGCTGCAAGTCGAATAACAAGATTTGGTCCACCTAAACGAGATTCTTGGCTAATGGCTTGTTCTAAAACTGTAATTGAGTGTTCATAAACATCTTTGTGGTGGTGGTGTTCATCTACTTCTAATCTTAGTTTTGGAATCTCTGGAAGAACTAAATCTGCAAGGCCAGAGTCAACTAATAAAGTAATTCCAGTGCGTGGATTTGTTGACATTAGAATCTTTATCAACTCATCTCTGACTCTTTCTGCTGAGATGATCTCTATTCTTGTTGCAAGATCTTTCATCGCCGTTAAAACTTCAGGATCTAGTTCAAAATCTAACTGAGCTGCAAAACGTGCAGCGCGCATCATTCGCAAAGGATCATCGGTAAAAGAATCTCCGGCTCTGCCAGGTGTTCGCAGCGTTTTTGCTGCTAAATCTACAAGGCCGTTAAATGGATCAATAAATACTGGTGCTTCACCAGTTAGTTCTAGAGCCATTGCATTGATTGTGAAATCTCTACGTGATAAATCACCATCAATTGAATCACCGTAAGCAACCTGCGGATTTCGGGAATCTGGGTTGTAGGTTTCGCTTCGATATGTTGTTACTTCAACAGTTGTATCTGCGCGCTTTCCTGCAACTGTTCCAAATGCAATTCCAGTTTCCCAAACATTTTCTGCCCAGGTTTGTAAGATCTTTTTGCTCTCTTCTGGTCGTGCATTTGTTGTGAAATCTAAATCATTTCCTAAGCGACCTAAAATTGCGTCACGAACTGGGCCACCGACTAATGCCAAAGTAAAACCTTTAGCTTTAAAGGCTTGGGCTAAGGAGCTAGCAAGCGGTGCGCGTTCAACAAGTGAACGGATCGCTAACTCTCCAGCGGCGCCTAATGCATTACTCACAATAAGTAAGGTTAAGGCACTACCCTTGATTCATGATCCCTGCACCTGGTGCGGGCAGCGAAGGTGCGAAGAAAAAACGCAAACGTAAGCGTTCAGGCAACCGCGGCCCACAACCACAGACACAAACCGAGGCGCAAAAGCGTCCCCCTGTTAAGAAAAGCTATGCCAAACGCGTTGATGAGGTCAGCGCGGGCGGCTTAGTTATCGATACAACTGGAAAGTTGGGGCTGCTCATTGGCCGGTTTGATCTCAAAGATGCAACTGGGAAAAGAGTTTTGTGGTCGCTACCTAAAGGTCATATCGAAGAGGGTGAAACACCAGAACAAGCTGCCATCCGTGAAGTGGCAGAGGAAACAGGAATTAATTCTGAAATTACAAAATCTTTAGGTGTTATTGATTTTTGGTTTATGGCCGGCGGTAAACGTATTCATAAAACCGTTCATCACTTTTTGTTTACAGAAGTTGGTGGTGTTCTTGCGCCCCAAGAAAGTGAGGTCGACAAAGTCTCATGGTTCCCACTAGAAGAGATTGTCGATCGACTGGCATATCCTGATGAAAAGAAATTAATTCTTAGAACCGCTGGGATTACCCCGTGAAGAAATTAGCGCTTTTATTTTCATTTCTGACGTTAGTTGTCTCTGGCATTTTTTCTCTGCCACAGGCAAATGCATCAAATGAAGTTGTCCGAATTACTTCACCGTTAAACCAAAGTTTTACTGGTGAGTTTCGAGATGAATCACTGACTCAATCTCTTTTGCCATCTGGTGAACTAGGGCAATTAGTTTTTAGGTCAATGTCAAGAGAGCGAACATGGGTCATTGATCCTGCACTCATTGATGCAATTACAGCGATGACATCAGATTACAAAGTATTAAGCGATGAAGAGCCAGCAGGGGGCGGTGTCGCACTGTCGTGGTTGGATCGATTAAAGTCAGTGACGGCGCGTAATGAAGTTATCTCATTGCCTTACGGAAACCCTGACATCAAATTAGCAAAAATTTTAGCACCTAGTGAACTTGCTCTCTATCTTTCATTTGGTAAAACAAGACTTGAATCGCTTTTAGGTCGAACCGTTACAGCAGATACTTCACATAGTTGGAGTGAAGGAAAATCACGGTTAAGTTTTACTGAACGTAAAATATACGGAGAAAATCGTCGGGCATTAACTCGCCTTTCCAGAGTTGTGACATCCGAAGAGCTCTCCAGTTTGCGCGCCCGATTAGGTCAACTATTATCGCCAAATTTAGATCGCACCTCCCGTGAATTTTTTACTTTAAATGCAACAGAGGCAGTTGATAAAATTGTGAGTAAGTTAAGAATAAATAGTGGTAACTATCAGGTAACAACTTCTTCGGTAAAACTTCCAGTGACTGTAATTAACGAGTTTGATGTAGAAGTTACTGTTGATGTTTCAATGATCCCAATTAATTCACGTATGGTTGTAGAGAGCTTTAGAGATGTTGTCATTGCTCCACAATCTAAAGTTCAGTTAGAGATGGGTGTGGAGGTTATTGCACCAGGTGAGACAGTAGTTTCTGCTTACATAACCGATAAGGACGGCGTAGAAGTTGTACCCGAAGCGCTCTTAACCCTTGATTCATCTGTAATCGATGCGCGCGTGGCCTGGTTTACAACGGGAGCGGCCATACTTCTCCTATTGGCAGGTGTCGCACAAAGTGTTCGGCGCGTACGAAAGAAGAGCAAATGAAATCTAATGAACTTTTTCGCGCGTCGGGAGTAATGGCACTTGGAACAATAATCTCTCGTATTACAGGCTTTATTCGGGGAATTTTACTCGTTGCTGTTCTTGGAACAACGTTGCTTGCCGATACTTACAACGTTGCAAATACCATGCCAAATATTTTATACAACTTACTTGTAGGCGGGGCGCTTACCGCAATTTTTATTCCTCAGTTAGTTCGATCCTTTGACCACGAAGATGGCGGCGATAGTTTTGCATCCAGGCTAATAACAACAATTTCTTTCATTCTTATTGTGCTTGTCACACTAGGAATGTATTTCGCGCCAGCTTTGGTGCGTTTGTATGCTCCAGAGTTTTTCACTCCGGGTTTTGAAACAGAGAAAGAAATTGCGATCGCCTTTACTCGCTACTGTCTTCCACAAATCTTTTTCTTAGGTTTATTTACAATGCTTGGACAAGTAGCAAATGCACGAGGCTCATTTGGGCCATTAATGTGGGCACCGATAGCCAATAACTTAGTTGGAATTGCACTCTTTGCAGGGTTTTTGATTTTTTCTCCTGGGGTAAACCTTTCAAACATCACATCGGAGCAGATACAAATACTGGGTTGGGGCACAACTTTGGCTGTTGTTGTTCAGGCTCTTGTACTTGTCCCAGTTGTTAAAAAACTCGGAATTAGGATCAGGCCAAAATTTGGAGTTCATGGTTTAGGTAAATCATTTAACTTGGCAGGTTGGACCTTGATTTACATTCTGATTTCTCAGCTTGGTTATTTGGTAACTGTAAATGTTGCAACATCTGCAGCTGTTAGAAGTGCTCAAGAAGGTATTACAGATGGTGTTGGCTACACCCCTTACACGTTTGCCTACTTTGTTATGTTGCTTCCTTACTCCATTGTTACCATTTCAATAATTACTGCAATTTTGCCGCACATCTCAAAGCTTGCTTTGGATGGCAAGCGTGAGGAAGTTAAATCACAGTTAATTCGTGCAATTAGATTAGTCGGCGTTATTACCATCCCTAGCGCTGTTGCGTTTTTACTTTTTGGTCCTTTGATAACTGAGGTTATCTTTATGGGCATCCCAATTGCAGATGCTCGGTACATCGGTTTGGTTTTATCTGCTTTAAGTTTTGGGTTGGTGGCCTTTTCGATTAACTTGATACTCATTCGTGGTTTTAACGCCTTTGAAGACACGAAAACGCAAGTAGTTTCGATTTTCATAATAAATGTTGTCTCTGTTGGCCTGTCTTACTTTTTCTTGTATTTCCTAGAGAACCAATGGGTAACAGTTGGCTTAGGAGTGGCTTTTTCCATTAGTTATTTAGTTGGTCTATGGGTCACATTGGCACTTCTTAAAAAGCACATTGGCAAATTAGGGTTGCGTGAGTTTGCCGGCCAACACTTGAGATTATTTGTTGCATCTTTCCTTGTAATGCTGCCCTTGTTTGCAATGGTTGAATACATTTCGTGGTCTGGAATTGAGCTTTCTCCAATAGAGCGTGCTGGGCAGTTATTAGTCGTGATGGTTGTGGCTTTTGTTGGCTTTATTTTTGCGGGCAAGGCAGTACGAGTGGAGGAGATCTCTATGATCAGACATCTTGCTAGTTCATTAACTAGGCGCAAGGCGAACGAGGAATAAACAGGTTAGATTTCAGGTTATAAAACTAGAGGAGTAATTGTGAGTGATGTAAGAAATGTTGTCATTGTTGGTTCTGGTCCTGCCGGTTACACCGCGGCTATCTATGCATCTCGCGCGCAGTTAGAGCCGTTGATGTATGAAGGATCTGTAACAGCAGGTGGCGCACTTATGAACACCACTGAGGTTGAAAATTTTCCTGGTTTTACAGATGGCGTAATGGGTCCTGATCTTATGGACAATATGCGAAAGCAAGCCAAGCGATTTGGAACTGAGTTAGTTACTGATGACATAGTTGAGATGGATTTAACTGGCGATATCAAAATCCTTAAAGATGGTTCAGGAAATACAGTAAAGGCAAAGTCTGTCATTCTTGCTACGGGCAGTGCTTATCGCGAAATTGGATTAGAGAATGAAAAACGTTTATCAGGGCGTGGTGTTTCTTGGTGTGCAACCTGTGATGGTTTCTTTTTCAAAGGGCAAACAATTGCAGTTGTCGGTGGTGGAGACAGCGCAGTAGAAGAGGCAACTTTCTTAACTCGTTTTGCTGACAAAGTAGTTTTGATTCACCGTAGAGATTCACTTCGCGCTTCAAAGATTATGGCCGATCGCGCCAAGGCAAATCCAAAGATCGAATTTCTTTGGAACACTGAGGTTATTGACGTACTTGGTAAAGATAAAGTCGAAGGTTTGAGGTTACGAAACACGGTTGATGGAAAAGAAAGTGAAGCAGCTTTTACTGGTTTGTTTGTTGCCATCGGACACATACCGCGCAGTGAGTTAATTGTTGGACAGATTAATTTAGATGCAGAGGGTTATGTCATTGCCGAAGGTCGATCAACTCGAACCAATCAAAAGGGCGTTTTTGCATGCGGTGATCTAGTCGACCACACTTACCGCCAGGCGATAACAGCAGCGGGCTCGGGTTGCGCCGCCGCACTTGATGCTGAGAAGTTCTTGGCGCACTAGTAGAGTTTCTACAATATTCACCGGTAGAAACCAAAGGATTAAAGAAAGTTATTTCACATAGCGTGAAGATTAGATAAAGAGCGATCGAAGGAGAACCACAATGGCAACAAGTGCGGTAACAACAGCAAACTTTGATGCAGAGGTATTAAAGAGTAGCACCCCTGTATTAGTTGATTTTTGGGCAGAGTGGTGTGGTCCTTGTCGGGCAGTTGGTCCAATTCTTGAAGAGATTTCAAATGAGTACGGTTCTAAAATCAAGATCGTAAAGTTAAACACTGATGAAGAGTCTGCAATTGCATTGAAGTATGGGATTACATCAATTCCTACGATGAATGTTTTTGTTAATGGAGAAGTTGTAAAGTCCATTGTTGGCGCAAAGCCAAAGCCAGCCATGCTGAAGGAACTTGAAAGCTTCATCGCTTAATTTAAATGTCTGATTTAAACGAATCTGAGATTCGCTCTTTTCAACAGGCCCGTGGTTTAGATGTCACGGGCTTTGTTGATGATGTAACCGCGCGTGCACTAGAAGAAGCGCGCTGGAAGCTGGGAGATAGATCCCTGTATGTGCAGGATGCACCACTGATGCGTGGTGATGATGTTGCAGCATTACAGGCACGACTTACAGAGATGGGTTTTGATTGCGGACGAGTGGATGGAATTTTCGGTCGGCGCACAGAATCTGCTGTAAAGGAATTCCAAAAATCAGTGGGTGAAACTGTTGATGGTAAATGCGGCCCTGCAACGATGATTGCTTTGATTCGCTTAACTCGCGTTGTCTCCGGTGGTGTTCCATCGATGTTGCGTCAAACAGCAACTCACCAGTTGCGTGGACCTGCACTTGCAAACAAAGTTATTGTTTTGGATCCACAGATTGATAATCCCCTTGTTCATGATGTTGCGGTAAGAACCGAAGGCCGATTGCTTGCACTTGGTGCATCTGTTTTTTTAACTCGTGGAACCAGTAACACACCCAGTGAGTCAGAAAGAATAAATTTTAGTAATCGAAGTAATGCAGATTTAATGATTTCATTAAATACGGATTCTTATCCCAATGAAAAAGCACATGGTGCTGCAACTTATTTTTATGGCAGTGATGCCCATGGTGTTCACTCCATTGTTGGCGAACGATTTGCCTCGTTGGTTCAGCGAGAGATATGCGCCCGAACAGATTTAACAAACTGTCGAACACATGCAAAGACATGGGACTTGCTTCGATTAACAACGGCGCCAACTGTTCGTATTGATTTAGGTTATGCCAGCAATAGCGGTGATATTGATCGTCTTTCTCGTCCAGAGTTTCGAGATACGGTGGCCGAGGCCTTGGTGATTGCTATTCAACGGCTTTATTTGGCAGCCGAAGATGATGCAAAGACTGGAACGCTAAAGATTTCAGATCTTCGTAACGCGGGCATCCGCCGCTAATTCAGATCTAATTGAGATCCGAGTGCCCCCTTTGGTGTGGCAGACTTAGAGGATGTCGGAGATAACGCAGCGCTTTTCAACGGGCGCGCCTCAAAACCTGGAGCAGCGCTATGCAAGCCGCGCAGCCCATATGAAGCCAAGTGAGATTCGTTCACTCTTTGCCGTTGCATCTAGACCAGAGATTGTTTCCTTAGCTGGTGGAATGCCAAATCTTTCTGCATTGCCAATGGACATGATGGCCGATGTTGTTCAAAACTTGATTCGCGAAAACGGGCAAGAGGCGTTGCAGTATGGAAACGGCCAGGGCCATCCAAAACTTCGCGAACAGATCTGTGAAGTTATGGCGCTAGAAGGCATCCGTGCAAACCCCGATGATGTTTTAGTAACTACAGGATCACAACAGGCTTTAGATTTAATTTCTAGAATCTTTTTAGATCCACAAGATGTCGTTTTGGCTGAAGCACCTTCATACGTTGGTGCACTTGGAACATTTCATCAATATGAGGCATCAGTTGTTCACATAGAGACAGATGACAATGGTTTGGTTCCATCGGCACTTGCAGATGCGATAAAAACAGTTCGCGCAGCTGGGCGAAAGATTAAGTTTTTATACACGATTCCTAACTATCAAAACCCAAGTGGTGTTTTACTTCCCTCATCTAGACGAACTGAGATTCTGACAATCTGCCGCGATGCGGGCATTTTTGTTGTTGAAGATAATCCGTATGGTCTGTTGGGGTTTGATCAACCATCACCAAATGCAATGCGCGCAGAGGATTCAGAAAACGTTATTTACTTAGGTTCTTTTTCAAAGACAATTGCTCCAGGGCTTCGAGTGGGCTGGGCGCTCATGCCGCCTTCCTTGAAGGAAAAAATGGTGATTGCAAGTGAGTCATCTATTTTGTGTCCTTCAAACTTTACGCAGTTAACAATTTCTAACTATTTGGCCAATCAGCCTTGGCGTGATCAGATCGCATCATTTTGTGATCTCTATAAACTCCGTCGTGATGTGATGCTGGAATCACTTGATGAATATTTCCCAGCTACTGCAAAGTGGACAAAGCCAGGCGGCGGTTTTTATGTGTGGGTTACTTTGCCTAATGGAATCGATACAAAGGCTTTAATGCCTAAAGCGATTGTTGCAAAGGTTGCCTATGTTCCAGGTACTGCCTTTTATGCCGATGGTTTTGGTTCTTGGTCACTACGTTTGGCTTACTGCTATCCAACTCCAGAACGTATTCGTGAAGGTGTTAAAGCTTTAGGTGGAGTAATTAAGCAAGAGATGACAAAACTTGGCGGTAAAGAGTTAAAGGGTTAATTTTCTAAAGCTTTTGTAATTCGCTTAAAGTCTTCTACTCCAGCAAACTCAATAACAATTGTTCCCTTTTGAACGCTGCCTTGAATAGTCACTCTGGTATCTAAAACATCACCGATTCTCTCTGCGATCTCATGTAGTTCAGCAGAGCTAGATTTGGTTGATTTTGGCTTCTTTGCGCCAGGTTTCGATGGTGCGCCTTGGGCAATGATTTGTTCGGTGGCGCGCACAGAAAGACCTTCTGTTGTGATGCGTGTTGCCAGTTTTTCAATTGCGGTGGCGCTGTTTAATCCTAAAAGTGCACGTGCATGACCTGCCGTAATTTGCCCGCTTACAAGTTTTTGTTGAACAGAAGTTGGCAAGTTCATTAAACGAATTGTGTTTGAAATGAGTGGGCGAGAGCGGCCAAGTTTGATTGCTAACTCATCGTGCGTGCAATTAAAGTCAGTAAGTAGTTGTGAATACGCTGCCGCCTCTTCTAAAGCATTGAGTTGGCTGCGGTGAATATTTTCAATCAGTGCTTCTCGAAGAAGTTCATTGTCGGGAGTCTGTCGAATAATTACTGGAATTGTTTTTAGTCCAGCAGCTTTTGCTGCGCGAAAGCGCCGCTCTCCCATAATTAACTCATATGAACCTGGACTTACTTGTCTAACAACAGGTGGTTGCAAAATACCGATCTCTTTAATTGATGCAATAAGTTCATCGAGCGCTGTTGGATCAAAATGTGTTCTGGGTTGTCTTGGATTCGGCGAAATAGATGCGATATCAACTTCGTTTTGTTGACCCACTTCTTTTCCTTCAACAGTTAAGGATGTTGGAATAAGAGCATCCAGATTTGTACCAAGTCCGCCGCGTCTGGCCATTATGCGATCTCACCTTCGCGTTTGTAATTGATTGATACAACATTAGAATCAAAAGGTTTACCGCGCTCTGCCAGCTCGCGAGCAACTGACATATAAGCAATGGCGCCTGGTGAAAGTGGATCATATGTCATAACAGTTTGTTTAAATCCTGGCGCCTCTGAAACTCTAACGGTGCGAGGAATAGGAATATCAATGAGTTCGTTTGGATAGTGTTTGCGAATTTCGTTTGCAACATCATTTGCAAGATTAGTGTTGTTATACATTGTTAAAACAAATGTTGATAATTTTAAAGTTGGGTTAAGTCGCTTTTTGACTAGTTCAAATGTTTTTAAAAGTTGTGAAAGACCTTCTAATGAGTAGTACTCGCATTGAATAGGAATTAAAACTTCTTTGGCTGCAGTAAATGCGTTAATCGTTAGCAAACCAAGTGATGGTGGGCAATCGATAAAAATGTAATCGATGCTTAGTGATTGTGCGGCGCGATCTGCAATTAAAGTTTCAATCGCCTCTTTTAATCGCATCTCTCTGGCGACCATTGGTACGAGTTCGATTTCAGCTTGTGCAAGAGATGTGTTTGAAGAGATGCATTCAAGTGATGGAAAGCCAGAGACTTTCTGCGCCACTTGAGCAATGGTGGACTGCCCCATTAAAACTTCATAAATTCCTGGATTGTCAATGTGTTCAACACCTAGTGCTGTGGATGCATTTCCTTGTGGGTCCAGGTCAATGACAACGACATTTAATCCACCCATAGATAGGGCTGCGGCCAGGTTGACCGTTGTAGTTGTTTTGCCGACTCCGCCTTTTTGATTGGCGACGGTCAAGATTCGAAGGGCGGCCGGTTTTGGCATGGGCTCTTTTAGCCGGCGAGTTCCGACGACCTTCTTTGTTTCACGTGAATCATCCACGCGGGTAGTTAAGCACCTTTTTTGATCTCAACTATGCGACCAAGCTCGATTCCTTCAAGATTGAGTTCATGGAGGATGGATTTGGGCACCGTCAACATCTCTTCCTGAGCTTTTTCGCCCTTCATGGCCAACAAAGAGCCGTTGACCTTGAGTAGGTGCCAGCTGATCTTCTTGAGTTTTTCCAAAGGGGCAACTGCTCTGGCGGTCACGTAATCGGCAGTGGTTTTCACGTCCTGGGCGCGACCTCGAACGACTTGGATCTGCAGTGGGGTTTGCCCCTCTGTTTCGGCCAGGGTTTTGACTGCTTCTTGGAGGAACTCCACCCGGCGCTCCAGAGGTTCGATGAGGACAACGGTTAGATCGGGTCTGGCAAGGGCGATTACGATGCCTGGAAGGCCAGCCCCCGAGCCAATATCAAAGACGGTGGCTCCTTTTGTTAGGAGCCTAGTTATAGGCAGGCAGTTGAAGATGTGGCGTTCCCAGATGCGCTCGGCCTCGCGTGGGCCGATCAAACCACGCTCAATTCCCTGGGTTTTCAGGAATTCGGCGTAGGCGCGGATGCTCTTGTCCTCCGGAAAATACCTAGAGATGAGGGTTTCACGTGAAACCTCCGAGGCGCTCTCCTCAGGGCTCCTCTCCAATGGGGTCTTCTCCAATTATTTAGGCAGGATAGATAACAACGAATCGGTTTGGGTCTTCTCCATCTGATTCACTGGTTAGCCCTAGATCTTGGATTGTGTCGTGGATGATTTTGCGCTCAAAGGCGTTCATTGGCTTCAGTTTGATTGAGCCCCCAGTGGTTTTTGCCTCTTCTGCCATCTCCTTGGCAAGAGCTGTTAGTTCTGTGCGTCGATTGGCCCGGAAGTTGTCTATGTCGAGCATTAGGCGGCTTCGGTCCCCTGTTGATGTCTGAACAGCAAGGCGGGTTAGCTCTTGAATAGAGTCCAAGACCTCGCCATCGCGGCCAACTAGGTGGCTGAGCTTTCCCCCAACGATTGCTAGGGCGGCTCGGCCGTTCTCAACATCTATATCGATATCGCCATCAAGGTCGGCGATGTCCAGTAAGGCTTCTAGGTAGTCGGCGGCGATATCGCCTTCCTCTTCTAACTTGGCAGCTGTTTTTGGTGCTTTTAAATCACTGTCTTTGCCAGATTCAGTTGCTTTTTTTGTGCTCTCTTCTGCAACATTCTCTTCAACTACATCTTCATTTTTCTTCTTTGGCATTATGCCCCCTTTGTCGGGTTTGAGGTGAATTAATACTAATTGTCTGATTTAAGAAGGTGGTTTCTTTTTTCTCTAATCTCTCTTTTTCTTCTTTTTCTTTTTATTGTTTTTTGGTTGTTGGCGTTGACCTTTAATTTCATCTTCTGTTTGAACATCACCACTGGTCTCTTCAGTGATTCCATTTTTCTTGTTTCTTTTTTTGTGTAACTCTTCATATGCCGGCGAACCAGGCGTTGGGTTTCTTTTAATCACATAGAACTGTTGTCCCCATGTCCAAAGGTTTGTTGTTGACCAGTAGATCAAAACACCGATTGGAAAGTTAACACCTGTGATCGCAAAAATAACCGGAAATGCATACAACATAATTTTTTGTTGTTGCAACATCATGTTATTTGATGAGTCCATCTTTGGCATGCCTTTAGTCATCAACTGGCGCTGTGTTGTGAAGGTTGTTAAGGACATAAAGGCGATCAAAACAATCGTGACTAGTTTTACTGTTGTTATGTCAGAGCTTAAAAAGGTTTGTGAGATGGGGGCGCCAAAGAACTTTGCTTGCGCTGCGTTAACGACATCTTCTTGAGTGAAAACACCATGTCTTACTGGTGGGTTTTTACCAATTCCATTGAGAACGGTAAATAGCGCAAAGAAAATTGGTGCTTGTGCAAGTATTGGAAAACATGAGGCAAGAGGGTTTGTTTTGTGCTCTTTGTAGAGCTTCATCATCTCTTCTGACTGCTTTTGGCGGTCATCTTTGTACTTCTTTTGAATCTCCTTCATATGGGGTTGAAGGGCTGTTAATGCTCGCTGGCTTTTAATCTGCTTAACGAAAAGTGGAATCAAAATAATACGAATAATGATTACAAGGCCGATGATTGATAGAGACCAGGTTACCCCGCTGCTTGATCCAAAAATTGGCGAGAGAAGATCGTGGATTCCTACAATTACCCAAGAAACCGCTATATATAAGGGTTTTAGGATGCTATCCATTTACGGTTACCTTTTCTTTCTTCTCGTTTACTAGAACATAATCGACCCCTCCATGTGACCATGGGTTGCAGCGCACTAATCGCCAAGTTGCCATGGCAACTCCTTTTATCCCGTAGTTTTCAATTGCAGTGACCGCATATGAAGAACATGATGGGTAATATTTACAACGGGGTGCAAACATTGGAGAGATCCATTTTTGATAGATTTTGATTGGTGTAATTAAAATCAGTTTCATTTTTGTTCTGCTTTGTCTTGAAGCTTTTTAACAACTTGGGTCACAATCTTTTTAACTTCACTGGCTAAATCCACTGTTTGGAGTTCTTGGCTATTGCGCACTTGTTTGGTGTTATTTGGTGTTTGAGGATTATGTAGCGCCCTAACAACAAAAAGGCTGCCTTCTGGAAGTTGTGAATATGTCTCGCGCAACACATGGCGGATTTGTCTAGCAATGCGGTGGCGCGTGACAGATCCACCCACGTTTTTGCTAATTATTAATCCTGCGCGTGCAGGCTCTTTTTGACCAGTGGGGTACAAGTAACCGACAAAATGAGTGGTCGAATACCTAAGACCAGATTTTGTTGCGCGGGCAAAATCGCCGCTTTCGGTTAATCGTGCAGTTTTTGCAAGCACGGGTATCGTTTTAAATCTTTATGCAGAAAGCTTTTCGCGGCCTTTGCCACGACGAGCAGAAAGGATTGCGCGGCCTGCGCGTGTAGCCATGCGGGCACGGAAACCATGCTTCTTGGCACGGCGGCGCGTGTTTGGTTGGAAGGTGCGTTTAGTCATTTAAAACTCCTAATAATGAACTTCTACTGCGGGCCAGAAATACGGGGGAAGCAAGGAGATAACGGTAGAGGTCTGGGGATAAGCCGGTCAAATGGAGCTTTCGGCCTGTGAGCGTGATAAATATTGTGGATAACCAGTTGCTTTTTTTGCCGATCCGCTCTACTTTTCACTCCCCCTCCACAGGAAATTGGGTTTTGGAGGGTTTTATAGGGCTCAACCTGGGGTTTAGACCACAGGCTGTGGATAACTATGTGGATAACGAAAAGGGGCTTAAGTGATTGTTTCAAAGGGTGCAGAAGTTGAGTTAACCACCCTTTGGGGCCGAGTAATCGAAGTGGTTGCCGCCGATGCTCCCCAACACAAAGCTTTCTTACAACTAACCAAACCCTTAGGTCTACTTCACAACGATGATCAGATAACTTTATTGGTGGCAGCGCCCAATCTTTTTGCAAAAGATGTTCTTGAGAGTCGTTTGCGCTCTGTTGTTAGTGATGTCCTAACAGCCGAACTTGGTGAGAAAACAAATATTGCAGTGACGGTCGATGAAACTTTAGAAGTTGTTACACCTTCTCAAACTGATGTTGAAGTTGAGTTTGTTGCCCCTAAATCTGGAACAGGTCGAGATGATGTTCCCGTTTCTAAATCTGCCGACACGTCAACTTTAAATCCTCGCTATATTTTTGAAACTTTTGTTATTGGTGCATCTAATCGTTTTGCTCATGCCGCCGCAGTAGCTGTGGCTGAAGCGCCTGCAAAGGCATACAACCCACTGTTTATTTATGGTGAGTCAGGGTTAGGTAAGACTCACTTATTGCATGCAATTGGTGCTTATGCTCAAGAATTGTATGGAAATGTACGTGTTAAATATGTTTCTTCTGAAGAGTTCACAAATGACTTTATTAACTCTATTCGGGACGATAAAGCCTCTGCGTTTCAACGCCGTTATAGAGATTTAGATATCTTACTTGTTGATGACATTCAGTTTTTAGAAAACAAAGAGCGAACCCAGGAAGAGTTCTTCCACACTTTCAACACTTTGTATAACGCAAATAAACAAATAGTTATTTCAAGTGACCGCCCGCCTAAACAATTAACAACTTTGGAAGATCGACTACGTTCACGTTTTGAGTGGGGTTTAATTACTGATATTCAACCTCCTGAGTTGGAGACGCGTATTGCAATCCTTCGTAAAAAAGCTGCTCAAGATAAATTAAATGCACCTGATGATGTTCTTGAATTTATTGCTAGTAAGATTTCAACAAATATCCGCGAGCTTGAAGGTGCGTTAATCCGTGTAACTGCTTTTGCATCCCTTAACCGTCAAAGTGTTGACTTGTCGTTGGCTGAGATTGTTTTAAAGGATTTGATTCCTAATGAAACTAACCCTGAAATAACAGGTGCAACAATCATGGCTCAAACAGCGGCCTACTTCAGTCTTACTATTGATGACCTTTGTGGCACTTCTCGCTCTCGGGTTTTAGTAAATGCCCGACAGATCGCTATGTATTTGTGTCGCGAGCTAACAGAGCTTTCACTACCAAAGATTGGCCAAACATTTGGGGGGCGTGACCACACAACGGTTATGCACGCCGATAGAAAAATCCGTCAACTGATGGCTGAGCGTCGTTCGATCTACAATCAGGTCAACGAGCTCACCACCAGGATTAAACAGCAGGTCAGATAGTCGTAATTGCACGAAATGTCCGCATTGCCACTCTTTACCCCCAGTTGGGGACAAGTTGTGGATAACTGTGGAGAAATAGGCCTTAATCGTGGATAACCTCGGTTAGAACAAGAAAGGGTGGGGGTGGAGATGATGAAAACACAACTGTTTATATTTTTAAAACCTTTTATCCAAAGGGTTGTGCACAGTTTATACAAAGCAAATCACCGTTTTGAACTGGGGTTTTATTTCTTACCCACAGCAAACCTTTCTAGTTACTACGACTACCTGTATATACATAGATCTAGTTACGCGAATAACTTCTCCACACTTCAAAAGATTAGAGGGTAAAGATGAAATTTATAGTTGAGCAATCTGCATTAACCGATGGAGTTAATTGGGTCTCGCGTTCATTGTCCACCCGACCAATAAAAACCGAGCTACTTGGAATCGTTATAGATGCAACCGGCAGTGATGTTTTGTTGTCAGCATCAGATTTAGAGACAGCAAGCAAAGCACATTTTACAGCCGAGATTAAAACTCCAGGAAAAGTTTTAGTTCCTGGAAAACTTCTTGCTGAGATTTCACGGTCGCTTCCAAACAAACCAATAACTTTTACACTAGAAGGATCTCGAGTTTTAGTAACAAGCGGAAGTTCAAAATTTACTCTTCCAACGTTATCTATAGATGAGTACCCAAACCTTCCTTTATTGCCTGACACCACTGGTGTTGTTGCAAGTGATATTTTTGCAACCGCTGTGGCCCAAGTTGCAGTTGCAGCTGGCCGCGATGACTCACTACCAACATTAACCGGTGTTCACGTAGAGATTAATGAAGAGACAATGACTTTTGCTGCAACAGATAGATACCGATTAGCCGTTCGGGAAATCCAATGGCAACCAACAGCCCCAAACACATCAACCACAGCGTTGTTGCGTGCTCGCACAATTGCCGATGCGGCCAAATCATTAACTGGCTCTAAAGATGTTTCACTCTCTTTTGCACCAACTACAAGTAACGATCGCTTAACAGGATTTGCTGGAGATGGAAAAACCATGACATCTAGAATGTTAGATGGAACATTTCCCCCATACCGCCACTTACTCCCACAAGAGATCACAACAACCGCCATTGTTGAAGTAGCCACACTTTTAGACTCAGTTCGAAGAGTGGCTTTAGTTACCGACAAAACCGTCCCACTACGCCTTGATTTCAGCAACAATATTTTGTCTTTAGAAGCTGGCGCGGGAGAAGAAGCTCAAGCAACAGAGGCAATAGATATTTTGTTAACAGGTGAGCCAATCTCAATTGCATTTAACCCAACATTTCTTGCAGACGGTTTAACAGCGGTGGGCACGAAGTTTGTGCAGATTTCATTTACTGGTTCAAACAAACCAGCAATCCTAATGGGTAAAAACGATAAAGATGGCGGGTTGATCGAGAACTATCGATATCTCCTTATGCCAATGCGTTACGCCTCCTAATCCTTTTTGGAAGCAAAAAACTGATGCGTATAAACAAGTTGGCTTTAACCAACTTTCGCTCATATCTTGAGTTAAATCTAGAGTTTGAACCAGGCGTGACGACTTTTGTTGGCGATAACGGTTCTGGAAAAACTAATATCGCCGAGTCGCTTATTTATTTAGCTTTTCTTTCATCCCACCGGGTCTCAAATAACACCCCGCTTATCTCACTGGGTAACCAACAAACAATAATCAGGGCAGAAGTTCAAAGAGATGACCGAACATTAAATATCGACCTTGAAATCAACGCATCTAAAGCCAACAGAGCGCGTATTAATGGAAACCCAACTCGTAGCCAGCGCGAAATTCTTGGCGCAATCCAAATTATCTACTTTTCTCCAGAAGATTTAGATTTAGTGCGGGGAGAGCCAGGTGGCCGGAGAGACTTTTTAGATCGCCTACTTGTAACGAGAACCCCACGTTTAGCAGGAGTGATTTCAGAGTATGAACGAGTCGTAAAACAACGCAACGCGCTTTTAAAAACCAAAACATCAGCCGCAGCACTAGCCCCATGGAGTGAACAGTTAATAAAAATCGGCGCCGAATTAACAGCTGAAAGAATCGCGCTCGTTGAAGCTTTAAACCCTTGGGTTGCTGAGAACTATAAGAATCTCAATGAAGTTAAACCTGCCTCTATTTCATATAAATGTAGTGCAGAGGGTGTCTCAAACAACTCAACACACAACGAAGAGATTTTAAGTAAACGTTTAGAGGAGTTGGCCTATCAAGAGATAGAGCGGGGAGTTTCGCTGATAGGACCTCACCGAGACGACCTACATTTACAAATAGGAGATTTTCCAGCAAAAGGATATGCCAGCCACGGTGAATCTTGGTCGATGGCGATCTCACTTCGTATCGGATCATTTAATCTTTTGAAATCAGAAGGCGCCTCCCCTATATTAATTTTGGATGATGTTTTTGCAGAGTTGGACACATCACGAAGATTGCAGTTAATGTCTGCCACACAATTAGCCGAGCAAACATTTATTACAGCAGCTGTTGAAAGTGATTTACCAGTAGAGCTGCTCACCCAAAAATTTTATGTAACTCCCGGTATGGTCAAAAAAAGTAAAGGTAAATAAAGATGAATAAGCGCGATTTAGCTTTAGATCTTTTTAAATCCTTTAAAAACACCTCAATTAGAAAAATTAATAAACCCGCACCGTCGATTCAGGTAGGAAAACCCGGAGACCCAGAGTTAATCGGTGGAGTTTTATCAAACTTAATCTCTGATCGTGAATGGGATTCTGGATTAGCTGAAGGAAATCTTTTTGTTAATTGGAAAAAGATAGTTGGCGATGAAATTTCTCAACACGCAACACCTATTTCGGTGTTAGAAGGAACGCTAACTGTTCAAAGTTCATCAACTGCATGGGCAACACAACTACAAATCATGTCTAACGATCTACTTTCATTAATTCAAAAAGATGCATCCGGTGTTTTAATTGAAAAAATTGTTTTTATCGGCCCACATGCTCCATCGTGGAAAAAAGGACTTCGCACTATCCGTAACTCCAAAGGCCCTAGAGACACGTACGGCTAAAAACCTACGCCTTGCCCCGATTAAGGCGGGTTTGAGCTATTTACCTACCCTAACTCCTCAAATACAGGCTCAAAGTCGGGCTATACCCACCCACAGGGCTTTTCTTGAGTATTTATTGTCATAGTTTCCGACTAAGATAAACCCATTCCGAGAGGCAAATCCTCTCTAGAGCCCCTCAAAGGCGATTTGAGCGTTTTTCTAGGAAAGGAGCCTCGTGGCCGAGAACTCCTACAACGCCAGCAATATCACCGTTCTTGAAGGTTTGGAAGCGGTTAGAAAACGCCCCGGAATGTATATCGGTTCGACTGGAGAACGAGGACTTCACCATTTAGTTTACGAAGTTGTAGATAACTCAGTTGATGAAGCGCTCGCCGGGTACTGCACAGAAATTAACGTCACATTATTAGCTAACGGCGGCGTAGAAGTAATCGATAACGGCCGCGGAATTCCAGTTGATATCCACCCAGTTGAAAAAAAACCAGCTCTAGAAGTTGTACTTACTGTGTTGCACGCCGGTGGAAAATTTGGTGACGGCGGATATTCAGTATCAGGTGGATTACATGGTGTTGGAATCTCTGTTGTTAATGCACTCAGTACAGATCTTTCAGTCATTGTTCAACGCGATGGAAATTTTTGGTACCAAGAGTACAAACTAGGTGTTCCTGTAGCCCCTGTTCGCAAAGGTGATGCTTCTAAATCTTCCGGAACCACTGTTCAATTCTGGCCATCAAAAGAGATTTTTGAAACAACAGATTTTTCATTCGAAGTTCTCTCTACACGTTTTCGTGAAATGGCATTTCTCAATAAAGGATTAATTTTAACCCTTACCGATATGCGACAAGGACATGTTGACGAGAAGGGCGAACAGTTAACAGTTCGATACCAATACCAAGGTGGAATTACAGATTTTGTTAAACACCTCAACTCAACACGAGGCGAGACCCATAAATCAATTATTGCTTTCGCATCCGAAGATAAAAAGAACAAGATTTCTCTTGAAGTTTCCATGCAATGGAACGAGGGATTCTCTGAGTCTGTCTATACCTTCGCAAACACGATTCACACCCATGAAGGTGGATCACATGAAGAAGGATTTCGAACAGCTCTTACTTCGGTAGTCAATAAGTTTGGCGAAGAACAGGGCTTTATTAAGAAAAAAGAAGATCGTTTAACAGGTGATGACGTGCGTGAAGGATTAACAGCAATTGTCTCAATTAAGTTGGCCGAGCCACAGTTTGAGGGCCAAACTAAAACAAAATTAGGTAACTCAGAAGCAAAAACATTTACCCAAAAAATAGTAAACGAAGAGTTAACATCTTGGTTTGAACAAAATCCAAGTGAAGGAAAAGATATTGTTCGAAAAAGTATTGATGCAGCGGCAGCACGTGTTGCAGCACGCAAAGCGCGCGATCTAAGCCGTAATAGAAAAGGTTTGTTGGAAGGTCGCGGGATGCCAGGTAAATTGGCTGATTGCCAATGGACCGATCCAGTTAAATGTGAGCTCTACATTGTTGAGGGAGATTCTGCTGGCGGGTCAACAAAAGGTGGCCGCGATTCACGTAATCAAGCAGTGCTACCAATCCGCGGAAAAATATTAAATGTAGAAAAAGCACGTATCGATCGCGTGCTTCAAAACAATGAAGTACAAGCGTTAATCACTGCATTAGGTACTGGTGTTCACGATGACTTTGATATTACAAAACTTCGTTATCACAAGATTATCTTGATGGCAGATGCTGATGTTGACGGTCAACACATCCGAACACTTTTACTCACATTACTTTTCCGATTCATGCGTCCGTTAATTGAACAAGGTTATGTTTATTTTGCACAACCTCCACTGTATAAATTGAAGTGGGGTGGCAAGGAACCAGTCGAATACGCATTTAGCGATCGTGAACGCGATGGAATGATTGAACTTGGTATTGCGGCAGGAAAACGTTTACCAAAAGACGATGGAATACAACGCTTTAAGGGCTTAGGTGAAATGCCAGCAAAAGAACTATGGGATACAACAATGGACCCAGAACACCGCGTTTTAATTCGCGTTACTTTAGATGATGCAGCAGCAGCCGATGATTTGTTCTCGGTTCTTATGGGTGAAGATGTTGAAAAACGCCGTGCATTTATTCAACGCAACGCTAAAGATGTTAGGTTCTTGGATATCTAATGGAAGATCTAAACCCAAACAATTTAGAGAATTTCGACAAGATTGAAACAGTTGATCTTCAAGTCGAAATGGCTCGCTCCTACCTTGATTATGCAATGTCTGTCATTGTGGGTCGGGCTCTCCCTGATGTTCGAGATGGTTTAAAACCGGTTCATCGCCGTGTTTTATATGCAATGTATGACGCGGGTTATCGTCCAGATAAAGGATTTTACAAATCATCCCGCATCGTCGGTGATGTTATGGGTAATTACCATCCACACGGTGACACATCAATCTATGACGTTGTAGTTCGCTTAGCTCAACACTGGTCACTTCGTTACATGCTCATTGATGGAAATGGAAACTTCGGTTCTCCGGGAAATGATCCCGCTGCAGCGATGCGTTACACAGAAGCGAGACTTTCTCCTCTTGCAATGGAGATGATGCGCGATATCGACGAGGACACAGTTGATTTCGTTCCAAATTACGACGGACGATCACAAGAGCCAACTGTTTTACCTAGTCGACTACCAAACCTATTGGTTAATGGATCTGCAGGTATTGCTGTTGGAATGGCAACAAATATTCCTCCGCACAACCTTCGCGAAATTGGCGAGGCTGTTATTTTCTCACTAGAACATCCAGATATGAAGCAGGAAGAATTACTGAGCGAGCTTATCAAGATAGTAAAAGGCCCAGATTTTCCAACAAAAGGTTTAATTGTTGGACGAACTGGAATTGAAGAGGCCTACCGAACAGGTCGCGGCTCGATCACCATGCGCGCAGTTGTTCAAGTTGAAGAGATCAACAAGAGAACTTGTTTGGTAATTAGCGAACTTCCTTACCAAGTAAACCCAGACAACCTTGCGTTGAAAATTGCAGAGTTGGTCAAAGATGGAAAAATTAAAGGAATTGCCGATGTTCGCGATGAAGGCAATGAGCGCCTAGGACAACGCCTTGTAATAGTTTTACAAAACGCTGCTATTCCTAAAGTTATTTTGAATAACCTATACAAACAGACTCAACTTCAAGACACATTCGGTGCAAACATGCTTGCACTCGTAGATGGCGTCCCACGTACTTTGCGTTTAGATGAATTTATTCGTTATTACATTGAGCATCAAATTGAAGTAATTATTCGTAGAACAAAATACCGCTTGGCAGAAAAAGAAAAGCGTGCACATATTTTGCAAGGGTATTTAAAAGCCCTAGATGCCCTAGATGCTGTTATCGCACTGATACGCGCATCTACAACTCCAGAAGAGGCCCGCACAGGCTTAATGAAACTTCTTGATGTTGATGAGATTCAAGCAAATGCAATTTTGGATATGCAGCTGCGACGAATTGCAGCGTTAGAGCGCCAAAAGATTAACGACGAATACGACGGCCTAATGGCTGACATTGTCGAACTAAACAAGATTCTTGTAAGCCCTGAAAAGCAACGAGAGATTGTTAAAACAGAGCTTAAGGATTTAGTTGCAAAATTTGGCGATGAACGACGCACACAGATTGTCGCAAGTGAAGGCGATTTCAGCGCTGAAGATCTAATTCCTGACCAAGATGTTGTTGTGACAATTACTCGCGGCGGTTACTCAAAGCGCACGATGGCAGATCTCTATAGATCACAACGCCGGGGTGGCCGCGGAGTAAAAGGTGCTGCACTAAAGGAAGATGATGTTGTTGATCATTTCTTTGTTGCGTCCACTCATGATTGGTTGTTGTTTTTTACCAACCAAGGTCGTGTGTATCGAGCAAAGGTTCACGAACTTCCAGATGCTGGCCGAGATGCACGTGGACAACATGTTGCGAATTTAATGGCATTTAAACCAGAAGAAAAGATTGCTCAAGTGTTGTCAATCAAGGATTACACAATTTCTCCTTACTTAGTGCTTGCAACTCGTAACGGCTTGCTTAAGAAAACCCCTTTGATTGAGTACGACTCACCTCGCACAGGTGGTCTTATTGCTATTTCTTTAAAGCCGGGCGATGAAGTTGTGAGTGCATCGCTGATTAATTCAGGAGATGAACTGTTGTTGGTTTCAACAAAGGCTATGTCTCTTCGATTTACAGCAGATGATGAATCACTTCGATCAATGGGTCGTTCTACAAGTGGAGTGATTGGAATGAAATTCCGTACCGGGGATAATTTGTTAACTATGGCTCGTGTTAATTCAGATCTATCTAAAGACTCATTTGTCTTTACTGCAACCGACGGTGGTTATGGAAAGAAAACACCGATCGATGAGTATCGACTACAAGGTCGCGGTGGAATTGGAATTAAAGCTGCAAAGATTGACGAAAATTCTCGTGGATCTTTAGTCAGTGCTCTTGTTTTACGAGATGAAGATGAGATTCTTGCAATTACATCTGCCGGAACAGTGATGAGAACCCCTGCGGCAGAGGTGCGCCAAACTGGCCGTGACTCCATGGGTGTGCGTCTAGTAAATCTAGATGAAGGAGTAAGCCTGCTTTCAGTGACTAAAAACGGGGAAGATGAGATTTCTCCGAAAAGTTAGTATGGTTCGCATTCTGAGTTAAGCCCAAACCTCAACGTAGGAGCAGCTTCCTATTTTGGGTCTTTGTGAAGTTCAAGGTAACCTTGCGCTTCTGCAATCGAGAAAGATCTTTATTGCGGGCCCATAGCTCAGCCTGGTTAGAGCGCTTCCCTGATAAGGAAGAGGTCGGTGGTTCAAGTCCACCTGGGCCCACCCGTTCTAATACGGGGACCTAGCTCAATTGGTAGAGCGCTGCCTTTGCAAGGCAGAGGTTAGGGGTTCGATTCCCCTGGTCTCCACATGACAGATTTAAAAAATGTAAAAACAGCAACCCTTCACACATCTCTCGGTGACATTGTCATTGAGTTATTCCCAAACCATGTACCAAAAACAGTTGCAAACTTTGTTGAACTCGCAACTGGTGCAAAAGAGTGGACCGACCCACGCGATGGCAAGAAGACAACTGCGAAGCTTTACGACGGAACAATTTTTCACCGCGTCATTGACGGATTTATGATTCAAGGTGGAGATCCACTTGGTCGCGGAACAGGTGGACCCGGCTACCGATTCGAAGATGAGTTCCACGGGGAATTAGTTTTTGATCGTCCATACATTCTTGCAATGGCTAATAGCGGTCCAGGAACTAATGGTTCACAGTTCTTCATTACTGTCGCACCCACAACTTGGTTAAATCGCAAACACAGTATTTTTGGTGAGGTTAAGGATTCAGCAAGCCAAGCAGTGGTTGATGCCATCGCCACAGCAAAGACTGGGGCGCAAGACAAACCAACTCAAGACATCACCATTAATAGTGTTTCCATCGCTTAAACGCTCCGCCACTTACTCACTAATCGCAGTAATTTGCGGTGCATATCTGGTTCAGCTTTTAATTCCCACACTACAACAACAACTCTTTTTGCCAAGTATTGATTATCTCAGTGCAACCAACCAGTGGTATCGACTAATCACAGTTGCCTTAACACATGGTGGTCTCTTGCACCTAGGCTTTAATATGTATGCACTCTTGGTTCTTGGAAACCCTATCGAAGAAGCATTTGGAAAAAATAAGTTTCTTATAATCTTTTTCGCATCATTGCTTTCTGGCTCACTTACCTCTTCTTATTTCGCTTCGATTTACAGCGCATCAGTCGGCGCATCTGGTGCCGTATTTGGACTTTTTGGAGCGATGATTGTTGTTGGAAAACGAATCGGAGCAGACATCCGATCAACTGTTGTTATTATCGGTTTGAACTTTGTTATTGGATTTGCATTAGGCGGAGTGGATTGGCGGGCCCATTTAGGGGGCCTAATTGGCGGATATGTAGCCGCGCAGATAGTTCTAAAAAAGCGATAACTTATCCACAGGGCTTACCCACATTGTGGATCGAATTACAACCGTGTAATTAGCGCCAGCGAGTAGCTAGAGAAAAACCAACTCCGATGAAAGCAAAACCAAAGATCATGTTCCATGCGCCAACGCCTGGAACTGGATAGCGAGTTTCAGTCACATAGAAAGTGACGATCCAAGCCAGACCAACTAGAAAAAAACCAACCATTGTTGGGGCCAGCCACTTTGGACTCTCAAGAGGTCCTGTTGGAGTGTGGACGGCAACATCCTGGTTGTGGGCGCGGCGCTCTTCAACTTTTTTGCGAAGTTTTGATTTTGGCATACACGAAAGATACACCATGCGCGAGAATGTTCCCATGGCCACTTCTAAGGAAAACATCCCTGCTACACAGATCCTGGTCATCGATAACTATGACTCATTTGTATTTAATCTGGTTCAGTATCTGCAACAACTTGGGGCCGACTGTACGGTCGTTAGAAACGATGCGATAAAAGTTGAAGAGGCCTCCAAATACGATGGAGTTTTAGTCTCTCCGGGCCCAGGAACTCCAGAGCGCGCAGGAATCTCAATTGAAATGATTAAGTACTGCGCCGAAAAATCTATTCCATTGTTTGGAGTTTGTTTAGGTCATCAAGCAATCGCGGTTGCATTTGGAGCAACGGTCTCACGAGCACCCGAGCTATTGCATGGAAAAACCTCATCGGTTTTTCATAAGCAACAAGGTGTTTTAGAAGATTTACCCTCACCATTTACAGCTACTCGCTACCACTCATTGTGTGTTGAAAAAGATTCAATTCCAGCAGTTTTAGAAGTAACTGGTGCAACTGAGTCTGGATTAATAATGTCATTGCAACACAGATCACTTCCAATACAAGGAGTGCAGTTTCACCCAGAATCGGTTTTAACAGAACACGGCCACCATATGTTGGCTAACTGGTTGGAGATGTGCGGAGATAAAAATGCACAGGCTAAAGCAGTGGGCCTATCTCCTGTAATTAGCTCTAGAAAGTAATTAAATTCAAAATTTAGTTACTTTGGAGCTGTGTTAATTGTAATCGTCACCGACTTGCCAATTGTTTGAACCACAGCGGCATCTGGTGCTTGACGAATAACAATTCCTAAAGGCTGATTAGCGTCATAGCCCTCAACTTCTTTTACCAAAAAGCCGGCTTGAACTAAAAGAGTTTTTGCTTGCAGTGCATCTATTCCAATTAAAGATGGAACGGTAACTTGACCACTTGCAATTTGTAAAACAACTCCCGTGCCAGCTGTAATGGTTGCACCAGGCTCTGGTGTTACCTTCAATACCGTTCCTTGAGGTTCATCTGATGGAACAGCTTCTGTGGCTGTTACCAACAAACCAACAGAGGTTAACGCTGTGCGCGCATCAATAAGTGACATACCGACAAGATCAATAGGAACAATTGAATCACCAGGACCATTTGAAATTGTTAAAACAACACCAGAGCCTTTTTGAACCCGGGTGGTTGCTAGTGGGAACTGGCTTGCAACTCGATCTTTTGGAATTCTGCCATCAGGTGCGCGAGTAATTGTTAATACATAGTCTTTTAACAATGTTTCAGCTTCGAGTTGGGATAAGCCAACTACATTTGGAAGTTGAGGCAGACCTGATGAATCAGTTGCTGGACGGGCCAAAAAGAAGCCAGCAGAGAGCACGGCAATTGCGGCTACCGCGCTAACAGCTCGAACTAATAGCTTTCGGCGAGAGATTGATGGCTTTGCAATTTTTGTTGTAACAACTGATCCCGACTTTATTTTGTAAAGATCATCGAGCATCAAACCTGCAGATTGATAACGCTCATCTGGATTCTTAGCTAATGCAACGGCTAGCAAGGTATCAATACCGACAGGTAAATCAGGAACAATTTTGCTAGGAGCAACTAAAACTCCAGAAACATGTTGATATGCAATAGCGACAGGGGTTTCACCAGTAAATGGTGGTTGACCCGTTAATACCTCATATAACAAACAACCCGTTGAATAGATATCACTTCGCAGATCAGCAACTTCACCTAACGCTTGTTCTGGTGATAGATACTGCGCAGTACCAACAACATTCCATGTGCTAGTCAATGTTGCACCAAGGTCTGCAAGGGCGCGAGCAATTCCAAAATCCATCACCTTCACATCACCATGATCTGTAATCATGATATTTGCAGGTTTAATATCACGGTGAACGATCCCACTTTGGTGTGAGTATTCAAGTGCCGCCAAAATTCCTTCACCAATTTCAATTGCACGTTTTAATGGAATGCGCTCGCCTTTATGAATAAGTTCGCGCAATGTGTGTCCAGTTATAAGTTCCATAACAATGTAGGGAGCAGGTTCTTCGCCAGAGTCATAGACAGCAACAATTCCTGGATGATTTAACTTTGCAGCAGCGAATGCTTCTTTTCTAAACCGGCCAACAAAAGCTGGATCGCGAGCTAAGTCACTACGTAAAACCTTTACGGCAACTTTTCTAGAAAGTCGAACATCATCGGCAATATAAACATCAGCCATTCCACCAGTGCCGATCATTTCGCCAATTTTGTAACGCTCACCAATTAATTTATTTATCATTAGCGGCTCCGAAAAATTCAATATTTCCATCAGTAACATCGACGATATCTGCGATCACAACACTTACGTTGTCGGGGGCTCCATTTTCTAGGGTTGCATCAACTAAAAATTTCACAGCTTCATTCTTGTCAGATTTACTTAAACCAATTTTAATTTCCTTTTCAGTTAAAACACCAGATAAACCATCAGAGCAGAGAAGGTAGCGATCACCTTTTTTAACTTCATAGATTTGTAATACAGGAGTGGTTGTACCGTCACCACGAAGTGCTTGAGTGAGCATAGATCTTTGGGGATGATCAATGGCCTCATTGGCTGTGATTGCACCTTGATCTAATAGTTCTTGAACAACACTATGGTCAACACTTAATTGTTCGATCGCATTTGAACGCAAACGATAACAACGTGAATCTCCAACATGTAGTAAAGCAATCTGTTCATTTCTAATGAGCAATGCAGTTAATGTTGTTCCCATTCCACGCTTATCAATATCTTCTTCGGTTATTGCAGCAATTTCGTAATCGATGCTGTGCAAGGAGTGCATTAGTAAATCTTCAATAGAGTCTTCATCGATTTCTTGGGATGTAAGAGTTGGCACTAAGGAGTACAAAACTTTGACTGCGATTTTTGATGCTACTTCTCCTGCAGCATGGCCACCCATTCCGTCGGCCACAGCGATTAATTGCGGAGAAAGAAATACAGAATCTTCATTGCCTTGGCGAACCAGACCAAGGGCTGAGCGCGCTGATGATTGAAAATAATTGGCGCTCATAGAACGTAAGCCTAACGGTGTAACCTTCAAAGGTGAAGATTTACGCGCACCGTGGATCTTCCCTTAAATTTCCTGAGATGAGTTTGCTCGCTTATAAGGCAGCCGTCGAAGAGGGCGCAGATGGCTTTGAATGCGATGTTCGGTTAACTAAAGATAATCAACTTGTTCTATGGCATGACCCAGATTTGAAACGCATAACCGGAAACAAAGCCAGAATCGCAGATTCGACATTTAAAGAGATTAAACGAGAACACCCAGGTGTAATCACACTGGAAGAGCTTTTGATTTTGGCAAGAGATTTTAAGAAAGAAATGGCAATAGAGACTAAACATCCTGTACCAACGGCAAACGCCGTGGAAAAAGCTGTTATGCAGTTGCTCTCTCAAGAAAAGAGAACATCTCAGATTTACATAATGTCATTTTCTTGGTTAGCAATCGAGAAGATAAGAAAGATAAACCCAGAACAAAAAACAGTGGCATTACTTAGCGATAAGTACTCACTACCAATGCGCAGATTCACGTCAGCTACAGCAATTGGCCCCAGCATCTCTGCCTTTGCAAAGAACGCATCTTTAAAGCAGGATCCAAGGCAATTGTTTGTTTGGAGCGTTGATGATGCTAAAGATGTGCTTTTTTGCGCTGACAATGGCGTCGATGTTTTGATCACAAATAACCCGTCAAATGCGAGGTCGGTACTCGGGTATCATTAGCAAGTGAGTACATACGCCTACCTCGGTCCTAAAGGGACTTTTACTGAGGCGGCTTTGAAAAAGATTACTTCCTCTAATGATTCCCTGATTCCATATGCCAATGTCACATCAGCTTTAGATGCTGTTCGACTGGGCAAGGCACACTTTGCTCTTGTCCCAATCGAGAACTCAATTGAAGGCGTAGTTGCTCGCACACTAGATGAGTTAGCAACTGGTGAACCATTAGTAATTGTTGGCGAAGTGACGTTACCTGTTTCTTTTGCGCTAATGATTAAACAAGACACAACTGATATTCGTCGCATTGCAACACATCCACATGCAGAAGCACAGTGTCGTGTGTGGGTTGCAACTAATTACCCAGATGCAGAGTTGATTTCAACATCATCAACTGCGGCAGCAGCTGAGGCAATTTCGCGAGGGGAATTTGATGCAGCTATTGCAGCACCAGTGGCTGCAGCCCATTATGGACTTCGAGTGATTGCAGACAATATTGCTGATAATGCAGGTGCAATTACTCGTTTCATTGTGGTTTCAAAGCCGGGAACAGTTCCGAAAAATACGGGTTGGGATAGAACTTCAATCGCAGCCTTTATCGGCATGGATCACGCAGGCGCGTTGCTAGATATATTGACTGAGTTTGCTAAGAGAGATATCAACCTCACTTTTATTCAGTCACGTCCAACTGGTTTAGAACTTGGCCATTACCATTTCATTATTGACGCCGAAGGTCACATTGCCGATGCCCCCGTAAAGGAGGCAATAGAAAGCCTTCGGGCCATCTGCGACGAGATCCGATTCCTAGGTTCGTATCCACGAGAAAAGGTTAAGTAAATGATCGACATCAAGTTTTTACGTGAAAATCCAGATGTTGTTCGTGCATCTCAAAAGGCTCGCGGTGAAGATGTCTCGATTATTGAAAAAGCTTTAGCCGCAGATGAAATTCGTAAATCAGCTCTCGATCAATTTGAAACTCTAAGGGCCGAACAAAATCTTTTATCTAAGTCAGTCGCAACAGCAAAAGGTGAAGAAAAAGCCACGTTACTTGAGAGCGCAAAGGCCCTTGCTGCCAAAGTAAAGGAAGCTGATGTAAAGCGCACACAATGTGAAGCAGAAGCCAAAGCCTTCATCATGCAGATTTCAAATGTTATTGATCCACAAGCACCTATTGGCAAAGAAGAAGATTTTGTTGTTATTGAAAATGTTGGCAAACCTAGAGTTTTTGATTTTGAACCCAAAGACCATGTAGAGCTTGGGAAATTGTTAGGTGCAATTGATACAGAGCGCGGCGCCAAAGTGGCAGGTTCCCGTTCATACTATTTAACAGGTGTTGGGGCGATGCTTGAATTTGCACTAGTTAACTATGCAATTACTTCAGCCAACAAAGCAGGTTTCACTCCAGTAATCCCACCAGTACTTGTTAATCCATCTGCGATGGAGGGCACGGGGTTTCTGGGCCAGGCCGCAGAAAATGTTTATCATCTAGAAAAAGATGATGTGTATTTAGTTGGTACTTCAGAAGTTCCATTAGCTGCGATGCACATGGATGAAATTCTTGTAGCTGAGAAGTTACCAATGCGTTATGCCGGTTACTCAACATGTTTTCGCAGAGAAGCCGGAACATATGGCAAAGACACCCGTGGAATAATTCGCGTTCATCAGTTTGATAAAGTTGAAATGTTTTCTTTTTGTCATCCAGATCAAGCCAAAGAGGAGCACCTACGTTTATTGCAATGGGAGAAGGACTTCCTTAATGCAATGGAGATTCCTTACCGCGTCATAGATGTGGCATCTGGTGACCTGGGGTCGAGTGCTAACCGTAAGTTTGATATTGAAGCGTGGATTCCAACTCAAGATGCATACAGAGAGGTAACAAGCACTTCAAACTGCACAGAGTTTCAAGCTCGTCGTTTGAATATAAGGTTTAAAGACAATGATGCGACAAAAGCGGTTGCAACATTAAACGGCACACTCGTTGCGATTCCACGGATGATTGTTGCAATTTTAGAAAATCACCAAAATGCTGATGGCACAGTAAATATTCCCGCTGCCTTACAGCCATTTTTAGGGACAAAACGATTTGAGCTGGTGTGAGCAAAAGACCTAAGTTAATTGCAACAGATCTTGATGGAACAATCGTTTCGCACGAGGGTTTAATAAGCCAACGAACAATTGATGCATTTACCCGCGCAAAAGAATTAGGAATACATATTTTTTTCGTGACTGGCCGTCCCCCTAGATGGATGGGTGAGATACGTGATGCTTTTGGTTTTGGAGCAGCGATCTGCTGTAACGGCGCGATGTTGTATGACTTGCTCAACGATGTAATTTTAGAAGAGTGGATGATTTCCATTGATGATCAAACAGAGATTGTGCAACGCATGCGAATTGCGATGCCTGAAATCTCATTCGCCGTTGAATCAAACGATCATTATCAAAGAGAAGTTGGTTACATACCAAAGTGGGACATTGGCTTAGATAATGTTGGGATAGAACGAATTGAAGACGGGGTTAGAGTTCCTGCTTTAAAACTACTAGGTCGTTGTAGCAATCTTGAATACACATCTGATGAGATGGTTGATATCGCTCAGAAAACTATCGGAGATTTAGCAACCGTTACACACTCTGCCGCCAATGATTCTCTTATTGAAATATCTGCGCTCAATGTATCCAAAGGTGCAACATTAGAAATGATGGCCAAACGACTTGGATTAACAGCAGATGACTGCGTTAGTTTTGGTGATAATCCAAATGATTTTTCTATGCTGCAGTGGACATCACGTTCTTATGCAATTAGTGATGGTCACCCACAAGCACCTCTTCACGCAAAAGGCGTAGCCGAACCATGTGAGCAAGATGGTGTTGCAAAAATAATTGAAGCATTACTAGATCTACCCGCCTAAAAATCCATAGAGCTAAGCAATAAACAAACTTGCTGATGCCTTCGGCTTGAATACTGTCTCGATTTTTCGCTAGCCCTAAAGTCAGGTAATCTTTCCCACGGAGGGCTCGCATAGCGGCCGAGTGCACCGGTCTTGAAAACCGGCATACGAAAGTATCGTGGGTTCAAATCCCACGCCCTCCGCCATTTTTCTCTTTAACTCATAATTCTGGGCTTCTTCTTGGCCAACTACTGGTTATGTGGGTTAGTTCATAGCCTCTACGCATGGGTACACCTAGCGAAATATTCCCAGCAAGCGCACAATTACCCAAGGTGATTTACGGACTAAATCCATAGGCAGTACCAAGGGAGTTGCAGATGTCAGGTGTTTTTTCGCCAACGCGCGCCAAGATAGATAAGCGCACGCTGCGCACAGATAAATGGTGGCTAGAGCCGCTACTAACATTTTCTGTACTTATCTCCTTTGTTATCTATGCAACATTTCGCGCCTTTGAAAATGACAACTACTTTGTAAAAGACTCACATCTGATCTCACCTTTTTATTCACCATGTTTATCTGAAGCATGTGAACCAGGAGCAACAATTCTTGGCTTTACCCCAGTGAGCGCGCAGATTTTTAACTTTGCTCTTTCACCTGCGTTAATTATTTTGATCTTCCCATTAGGTTTTAGAATGACTTGTTATTACTACCGCAAGGCTTACTACCGTTCATTTTGGTTATCACCTCCAGCTTGTGGAGTTGCAGAACCACACGAGAAGTACACAGGTGAAACTCGCTTCCCATTACTTTTCCAGAACGCTCACCGCTGGTTCTTCTATGCAGGTTTAGTTCTAAACGTCATTCTTACTTATGACGCAGTAATTGCATTTAGAAATGCAGAAGGCGAATGGGGACACATGAGTGTGGGCTCAATTGTCTTAACAGTCAGTGCGGCAATGTTGTGGCTCTACTCTCTTTCTTGCCACACATGTCGTCACACAATTGGTGGACGCCTTAAGCACTTCTCCAAACACCCGGTGCGTTACAAGTTATGGTCAAAGATTTCTGTACTTAATGCAAAGCATCAACAGTTTGCATGGTATTCACTAATTGCAGTTGCATTCGCCGATATCTATGTTCGCCAAGTTGCAACTGGCGCATGGACTAACTTCTACTTCTTCTAAAGGGAAAATCGACTATGACTCTAGAACGCCATAAATACGATGTCCTTGTAATCGGTGCCGGTGGTGCAGGTTTACGAGCAGCGGTAGAAGCACGCGAGGCTGGTTTGCGCGTAGCAATTATTTGTAAGTCTTTATTTGGTAAAGCCCACACTGTTATGGCCGAAGGTGGAGCAGCAGCTTCAATGGGTAACGTCAACGACAAAGACAGTTGGAAGGTTCACTTTCGCGACACAATGCGTGGAGGAAAATTCCTTAGTCATTACCGTATGGCCGAACTTCACGCGAAAGAAGCGCCAGATCGTATTTGGGAGCTAGAAACTTGGGGCGCCTTATTTGATCGCACTAAAGAAGGAAAAATTTCGCAACGTAACTTTGGTGGACATGAGTATCCACGCCTTGCACACGTGGGAGATCGCACAGGTCTAGAACTGATCCGCACCATGCAGCAAAAAATCGTTGCCTTGCAACAAAAAGATGGTCGCGAAACTGGCGACATGGAAAGTGGAATCAAAGTATTTGCAGAGTTAACAATTACAGATATTTTGAAAGAAAATGGAAAAATCGCGGGTGCATATGGTTATTGGCGCGAAAGCGGCGAAGAGGTTTTATTTGAAGCACCTGCAGTTGTCATTGCAACTGGTGGCGTTGGGAAAACTTTCAAAATTACTTCCAATAGTTGGGAAGGAACCGGCGACGGTCATGCATTAGCTCTAAAAGCTGGCGCCAACTTAGTTGATATGGAGTTCTTACAGTTCCACCCAACTGGAATGGTGTGGCCACCATCTGTTCGCGGAATTCTTGTAACAGAGTCTGTTCGCGGTGAAGGTGGAGTACTTACTAACAACCTAGGCGAGCGTTTTATGTTCAAATACATTCCAGATGTTTTCAAGGATAAGTATGCAGACAACGAAGCAGAAGCTGATCGTTGGTATGAAGATCAGGACAATAACCGTCGTCCACCAGAGTTGTTACCACGCGACGAAGTTGCTCGCGCAATTAATACAGAGGTCAAATCTGGCCGCGGAACCGAACACGGTGGAGTTTTCTTAGACGTTTCAAAGCGAATTCCAGCAGAGGTAATTAAAAAGCGTCTTCCTTCAATGTGGCACCAGTTCTATGAACTTGCCGGTGTTGACATCACTAAAGAGGCAATGGAAGTTGGCCCAACATGTCACTACATCATGGGCGGAGTTGAAGTAGAGCCAGATAACGCTGCAGCAGTTGGTGTTCCTGGATTATTTGCAGCAGGTGAAGTTGCAGGCGGAATGCATGGATCAAACCGGCTCGGTGGAAACTCACTTTCAGATCTCTTGGTCTTTGGCCGCCGTGCTGGCATGGGCGCTATTGATTACTTAAAGAAGAATGGCGCAAATCCTGTTAGTGATGCATCAATTGCAAAAGCGAAAGCAAAGATTCAAGCACCATTTGATCGCCAAGGCGGAGAAAATAGTTATTCACTACATGCAGAGCTTCAGGAAATCACCCACAATCTAGTGGGAATCATTCGAACAGGATCTGAACTTAAAGAAGCCATCGAAAAAATTGCAGAGATCAGAAAGCGAAGCGCAAACGTTGCTGTTTCTGGAGGGCGAGTCTTTAATCCTGGCTTCCACCTTGCATTTGATTTAGACAACATGTTGCTAGTTGCTGAAAGCACTGCAAAGTCTGCGATCACCAGAGAAGAATCACGCGGTGGACATACTCGTGATGACTTCCCAGAGATGGATACAAAATGGCGCCAAATCAATTTGATTTCATCATTTGATGGGGAAAAGGTAAACATTCGCGAACAGGCATTGCCGACCTATCCTCAAGAACTGTTTGACCTTTTTGATATTCATGAGTTGGAGAAGTACATGACACCAGAGGAAACTTCGAAAGGCGGGACCAAGTAATGGCACGTAATGTGAAGCTTCGAATCTGGCGTGGAGACTCAAAAGATGGTGGCCTTAAGGATGTAACCGTTGAGGCCAACGAGGGCGAAGTAGTCCTAGATGTAATTCACCGTGTGCAGGCAACACAGATGGGCGACTTAGCTGTTCGCTGGAACTGTAAAGCCGGTAAGTGTGGATCATGTTCAATGGAAATTAATGGAAAGCCACGACTTGCATGCATGACACAGGTTGCATCATTTGGTGATGATGAAACCATAACTGTCACACCGCTTAGAGCATTCCCGGTTATTAAAGATTTAGTAACAGATGTTTCATTTAACTACAAGAAGGCAATGGAAGTTCCGGCATACGAACATCCAAAAAACCTTGCCCCGGGTGAGGCACGTATGGAACAAATTGACGTTGAAAGATCTCAGGAGTTCCGTAAATGTATTGAGTGTTTCCTTTGCCAAGATGTTTGTCACGTGGTCAGAGATCACGAAGAGAACAAGAAGTCTTTTGCTGGGCCTCGCTTCTTTATTCGTATCGCAGAGTTAGATATGCATCCACTTGATATGTTAAAGAATCGCAAAAAAACTGCTCAAGAAGAGCACGGGCTTGGAATGTGTAACATCACCAAATGTTGCACAGAAGTTTGTCCAGAGCACATCAAGATTACTGACAATGCAATCATTCCAATGAAAGAGCGCGTTGCTGACATTAAGTACGATCCAGTTCGCTGGTTAGGCACCAAGATCCGAAAGCGCGAGGGCCTATAATCTCTATATGAGGTTATTGATTCGCTGGGCCGCATTAGCTATTTCGTTTTGGGTTGCAACTGCGTTAATTCCAGGAATTGATGTCACAGGTGGCCCTGGCACCTATCTTTGGGTCGCACTTTTATTTGGGTTATTAAATGCAACTCTAGGTTCTTTACTTAAAATACTTACACTTCCTGCAGTAATTCTAACTTTGGGTTTATTTCTTATCATCGTTAACGCGGCGATTCTTATGCTGGTGTCAGAGTGGAGCGAGAAGTTTGAAGTAAATGGTTTTTGGTCTGCAGTTTTTGCCAGCATCATCATTAGTGTTGTAACGAGCGTGCTTTCACAAATTGGAAAATCCCCAATCAAGCGTTTTAATAGTTAGTTTTAAGTCACACAGAACCCCATGAACTCTTTATCTCTTGTATCTATTGGCGGTGTTGCAGGAACTCTCACTCGGTATGGATTGGGTGAAATCTTTCCTAATGATCGCACCGGAACTTTGATTGCAAACATTATTGGTGCTGGATTGGCTGCCGCACTTCTTGTTTGGATGGAGCGCCGCGGTATTACTCAGCTGCGACTTCTTTTACTTCCAGGTTTTTGTGGAGGCATGACTACATTTTCAGCAGTCACAGCCCAATCCTTAGAACCAATCGAAGGTGGCTTCGTCTTTTTGCTACAAAATATTATCTTTTCGCTATTGGCAGTAATTCTTATTCTTCCTATGGCTCGCAAAGTTATACCGGTGCGAAAATGACCATAACACTGATAATTCTGGGAGCCGCAGTTGGCGCTCCAGCTCGCTTTGCAATTGACCAATACATCCGCCGATATACAACAAAGCCCTATGGTGTTTTTGTCGTTAATATTCTTGGATCTTTTTTGTTGGGGCTAACTTATGGGAGTAGCGAACAAGTCGAAGATTTATTAGCAATTGGTTTTGCAGGTGCCTTTACGACCTGGTCCACATTCATGCTCGATATTTATTTAGCATATGAGTTAAAGCGCTACAAAGAGGCAGCAGCCAACCTGACACTTTCACTTGGGTTTGGACTTCTTGCTGCGTGGTTTGGACTACAACTAGCTTAATAACACTTGATCTATAGGTGTTACCTAAGTGAAGCCATCCACACTTCAATCTCATCTGGGTGGTGTGGAATATTTTCACTGAGATTAATGCACCCATCTTCAGTAACAACCACATCATCTTCTATTCGAATACCAATTCCTCTGTATTCAGGAGGAAATAGTTCGTCATCAGGTTGAATGTATAAGCCTGGTTCAACAGTTAAGCACATCCCGGCCTGCAAAAGAGTGTCACGGTATTGATCATCTCTAGCCTGCGCGCAGTCATGAACATCCATTCCCAACATATGACTGACACCATGCAAAGTCCATCTTTTATGCAAACCAAATTTAGAATCCATGATTTCTTCAAGGCTCATATTCAAAATACCTAAATCAATTAGCCCTTGTGCCAAAACAGCGTGACTTGCTTGATTAATTGCCAAAAATGGAACACCTGCTTTTACTGCAGCAATTCCAGCTTTTTGAGCTTCATAAACCAGCATGTAAAGAGACCTTTGTGCTGGAGTGAACTTGCCAGTGATTGGAAGAGTTCTGGTGATGTCTGCTGTGTAATAGGAATCAAGCTCTATACCTGCATCAAGTAGCAACAAATCGCCAGGGTTAACGTCGCCATCATTTCTATTCCAATGCAAGATGCAGGCATGTGATCCAGAGGCAGCAATTGTGTTGTAACCACAATCATTTCCTTCGATTCTGGCGCGCCCATAAAATGCAGACTCAACAACGCGCTCGCCTCGCGGAGTATTGATGGCTGCTGGGAGCGCACAAATAACATCATTAAAGCCACGGTGGGTTGCATCAACAGCCAACTGCATTTGTGCAATTTCATATCCATCTTTAATAAGACGGGCAGCTGATACAAAGTTCACTAATTCTTCAGAGCGCGGATGAGCTTTGATCCCAGAATCCACAATCTGGTCATAACCATGTAAAGCGGCGGCAGACTTACCCTTTAGAAATTTAGGTAAATCCTTAACCTCGCGAACTTCAATTCCATATCTTTGTGAAGCTTCATCAGTTGTAAAGCGCCGCCCAACCCAGAGTTCACCATTTTTTGCATCTTGGTAAAACGCATCACTCTCTCGTGTCGATCTGGGATTAATAAACAATATTGGCTCATGCCCATCATCACTTGGCTCCATTACAAGCACGGAGTCAGGTTGGGCTTCAACACCTTGAACACCTGTGTAATAGGCAAAGGCGGAGTGAGGCCGATAGAGATAATCAGTGTCGTTACTTCGTTGTTTGGCTGATCCGCTCGGGATAACTAAACGCGTTCGTGTAAATGCTTTTGAAAGTTGTTTTCGCCTTTTTTTGCAGTTCTCAATAACTTCATCTTGAATAATTCCAGTCAGAGGAGTTGGCAGCCATCCCGACTTCATGAAATCGGCAAAGATTTCTGAAGGGGGTACATCGTGGGCCCGTTGAGGGTTTTTGATGGGAGCCTTTTGACTTTCATTCACATGCAGAGAGTACAAGCAGTGGTGATTACAACCAACGACTTACTTAACCTCGGTAAAAATGGTTGGATAGGGGGATGAACCAACCAGATCCCGCCCGAGGTCAAGAAGTTTTCAACCTTGACCGAGCCCATGTTTTTCACTCCTGGTCTGCCCAATCCCTCATCTCTCCATTACCCGTGCAGACAGGCAATGGTTCATACTTCTGGGATTTTGATGGGAATAAGTTTCTAGATTTTTCTTCACAACTTGTCTTTACAAATATTGGGTTTCAACATCCAAAGGTTGTCAAAGCTATTCAAGAACAAGCAGAGCTATTAACAACGGTTGCTCCACAACATGCTAACGAGGCCCGCAGTCACGCTGCCAAATTGATCACTGATAGAGCAGAAGCACATCTGAATAAAGTTTTTTTTACTAACGGCGGAGCAGATGGCGTTGAAAATGCGATTCGAATGGCACGCATTCACACACATCGTCACAAGATTTTATCTTTTTACCGCTCGTATCACGGTAATACAACATCAGCGATTTCAGCAACGGGAGATCCTAGGCGCTGGCCCAATGAGTTTGCATATGGACATGTTCATTTCTTCGGTCCATATCTCTATCGCACAGCATTTTGGGCAGAGAGTGAAGAGCAAGAGTGCGCTCGCGCCCTGAAGCATTTGGAAGAAGTGATTAAATTTGAAGGTCCTAACACCATTGCTGCAATCTTAATTGAATCAGTTGTTGGAACAGCAGGGGTGCTGATTCCGCCAAAGGGTTATCTAGAAGGCGTTCGCGCTCTGTGCGATAAATATGGAATTGTTTGGATCGCTGATGAAGTTATGTGTGGCTTTGGAAGAACTGGAAAATGGTTTGCATACCAACATTCAACTGCTTCACCTGACTTGATTGTTTTTGCAAAAGGTGTGAATTCAGGTTACGTGCCATTGGGTGGAGTGATTATTTCAGATGCAATCGCCGCTACTTTTGATCAAAAAGTTTTCCCTGGAGGCCTTACATACTCTGGCCATCCACTTGCATGTGCTGCAGCTGTTGCCACTCTTAAAGTCATGGCAGATGAAAAAATCGTAGAGAATTCTGCAGATATCGGCGAAAAAGTAATTGGACCAGCACTGCGTGAATTAGCAAAAAAACATAAAGTAATTGGTGAAGTTCGCGGCTTGGGAGTTTTCTGGGCTTTGGATTTAGTCAGTGATCGCAAAACACGTGAGCCTCTTGCACCATATGGCGCTACCAGTCCTGCAATGAATGAATTGGTGGCAGCTACCAAAAAACTTGGTGTTTTCCCATTCACAAACTTTAATCGCATGCACGTTGTTCCTCCTTGTAATGTTTCTAAAGAAGAGGCGTTAGAGGGAATTGCTGTTTTGGATCAAGCCTTTGCAACTATTTCACATCATTACACAGGAGCTGATGCATGAGAATTACACACTTTGTAAATGGAAATGCATGGAATGGAAAAGCAGATAGAACTGGCGAGGTCTTTAATCCAGCCACTGGCGAGGTAACCGGTCATGTTGATTTTGCATCCAATGCCGTTGTAGATGAAGTAGTTGCATCGGCTCAAAAAGCTTTTGAAGAATGGCGTTCAACGTCGATAGCAAAGCGCACCCAGATCCTTTTTGCCTTTCGTGAGATTTTAAATGCTCGAAAAGAAGAAGTAGCAGCGCTGATTACTGCCGAACACGGAAAAGTTTTATCCGATGCGCTAGGTGAAGTTACTCGTGGACAAGAAGTCGTAGAGTTTGCATGCGGAATCGCACATCTTTTAAAGGGTGGATACACAGAAGGTGCATCCACGGATGTGGATGTTTATTCAATCCGCCAGCCACTTGGAGTAGTTGCGATTATCTCCCCATTTAATTTTCCAGCGATGGTTCCTATGTGGTTTTTCCCTATAGCAATTGCTGCAGGAAACACTGTAATTGTTAAACCATCAGAAAAGGATCCATCTGCAATTAATCTCATTGCACAGATGTGGAAAGATGCAGGTTTGCCAGATGGAGTATTTAACGTTGTGCACGGAGACAAAATTGCCGTCGATCGTTTAATTGAGCACTCTGATGTGAAATCCATATCTTTTGTAGGTTCAACACCTATCGCGCGCTATATCTATGAAAAAGGTACGGCGCAAGGAAAACGCATTCAGGCATTAGGTGGAGCGAAAAATCACATGTTGGTACTGCCAGATGCCGATCTTGATTTGGCTGCAGATGCTGCGGTGAATGCAGGATTTGGTTCAGCGGGCGAGCGTTGCATGGCGATATCTGTATTGGTTGCCGTGGAACCAATAGCCGATGCACTTATTGAAAAAATTAAAGAGAGAATGTTAAAACTCAATACTGGTGATGGAACTAAAGGAAGCGACATGGGTCCATTAGTTACCCGTGTTCATCGCGACAAAGTTGCATCCTTTGTCGATGCTGGCGTAAATGAAGGTGCGAAGATAGTTGTAGATGGTCGCAATCCAAAAGTTAATGGAGCATCAAATGGCTTTTGGCTTGGGCCAACATTGTTTGATCAAGTAAGTCCACAGATGAGTATTTACAAGGAAGAAATCTTTGGACCGGTATTAAGTGTTGTCCGAGTTAAAACTTACAATGAGGGCGTTTCACTTATTAATGCTCACCCTTATGGAAATGGAACGGCAATATTTACAAATGATGGTGGCGCAGCACGCAAGTTCCAAAATGAAATTCAAGTCGGAATGATTGGCGTTAACGTTCCCATCCCAGTACCGACCGCTTATTACTCATTCGGTGGCTGGAAAGCTTCTTTGTTTGGAGATACTCACGCCCACGGTACTGAGGGAGTTCACTTCTTTACACGCGGGAAAGTTGTTACAAGCCGTTGGTTAGATCCAAGCCATGGTGGTATTAATTTGGGTTTCCCCCAAAATAATTAGGATAAACTAACCCTGTACAAGGAGACGTCGCATAGCCCGGTCGAGTGCGCCTCACTGCTAACGAGGTAAGGTGTTAAAGCCTTCAGGAGTTCAAATCTCCTCGTCTCCGCTGAAGAATGATGAAGTGAGGAATGTTTGCCAACTTATAAAGTAGCAATTGTGGGGGCAGGTCCTGCAGGCTACTTTGCAGCGCAAGCAATTAATAACATCTCTGACATAGATCGCAGTTTTGCCATCGACATGTTTGAGCGCCTACCCACTCCTTGGGGTTTGGTACGAAGTGGTGTTGCACCCGATCATCCAAAGATTAAAACAGTCTCAAAGGTATTTGAAAAAATAGCCACAGGAGAAAACTTTCGCCTCTTTGCAAATGTAGAGATTGGCAAGGATCTAACTGTTGAGCAGTTGCAAGATAGATACGACGCAGTGATCATTGCGACAGGATCATCATTAGGAAAAAAGTTAGGTATACCAGGTGAAGATTTAAGAGGTTCGTTGTCTGCGGCAAATTTTGTGCCTTGGTATAACGCGCACCCTGATTTCTCCGATGTTGATGTTCCATTGGATTCACAAGTTGCAGTTGTAATCGGTGGAGGCAATGTGGCTATGGATGTTGCCAGAATCTTGGCATTAGAACCTAGCGAACTAGACCCGACCGATACTGCAGATCATGCGATTGATGCCTTTAGGAAAAGCTCAATCAGAAAGGTGTATATCGCCATACGCAGAGGGCCTGAATATGCAGCCTTCACCTCTCCAGAACTTCGGGATCTTCCAAAGTTGGAACACACAAACGTAGTTGTTGGTGAAGATGAGATATCTGCAGCCATTGCTAGAGTTGGAGAAACTGCTGAAAAAGATGTGAAAAGTAATTTGGATGCGATGCTATTTATTGCTCAAAATCAAAAAACTGAACATGAGCGAACAATAGAGTTTTTGTTCTCTCACACACCTAAACAGATACAAGGTAACGGCAAAGTCGAAGGCGTCGTCTTTTCAACATCAGCAACAGAGGTAACAATTAAATGCGGGCTTGTTGTTACCGCTATTGGCTATAACGCATTAGACATCCCGGGTGTTCCATTTGAAAACGGCAAAGTCGTTAATATTGATGGTCGAGTCAAAGGCAATATGTATGTTGTCGGATGGGCAAAGCGCGGGCCATCAGGGGTAATTGGTACTAACAAATCAGATGCTTCGGCAGTTATAGAACTACTAAGACAAGATCTGAACGAACCAAAGAATAAGAGCGATGTAACCGAGTTACTTCAAGGAAAAACTGTGGTCACACAGAAAGATTGGGAAGCGATTAATGCTGCAGAGATCGCAGCGGGAGAACCTTTATCTAAACCACGAAGAAAAGGAATTACTTGGGATCAACTTATGGCCCATGCCGAGATTTATAGGTTTTAAATCGGCAATTAGGCGCGCATAATTTGAACTGCATTAAGCACGATAATTGCAAGTGCTACGACAATTCCAAGTTGTCGTGCAGGTAGTTTTCCAACTAACTTTGCGGCAATTGGTGCGGCAATAACACCGCCAATAGCCAACCCACCCACAATCGCCCAATCTATTTCAATTCGCCAAATTTGCAGTAAAAATCCAAGGGAAGCAGATAATGCGACAACAAATTCTGCTGCGCTAACAGTTCCAATAACTTTACGAGGTTCAGTTGCGGTAGTTGTAATCAGTGTTGGTGTCACTATTGGACCCCAACCGCCTCCACCTGATGCATCAACAAAACCTCCAGTAAAACCAAGGTAGGTTAAAAAGTTTGGATTTGTAATCTCAACCATGTTTACCTGACCCTGTGACTTAAACACATTGCGGTAAAGAAGCAGGAATCCTAAGAAAAGAAGAAGTGTTGAAATAAAAATCTTAGAGCTTGAAAGATCGATAAAGGATAAGAAGGTTGCCCCTAGAAAAGCACCAATTCCTCCAGGGATTGCCAAACGAAGCAAGATTCTTTTATCTATATTTTCAGCGTGCCAATGGGAAACACCTGATGCAAGTGTTGTTCCAATCTCTGCAAAGTGAACAGCAGCAGATGCCACAGCAGCAGATGCGCCAAGTGTTACTAAAAGTGTGGAACTTGTGAGCCCAAAGCCCATACCAAGAGAGCCATCAATAAGCTGAGCTGTACTTCCAACGAGTGCAAAAATTATCCAGTTCACAGGATAACCTTAATGATTTTTTCGACGATTTCATCGATTGGTGTTGTTCCATCAACGGTTAGTGTGGGTGAGATTGGTGGTTCATAGTCTTGCCCAACACCTGTGAAGTTAGGAATTTCACCAGCGGCTGATTTTTTATAAAGTCCCTTAGGGTCACGCGCTCTACATACATCTACAGGCGTATCAACAAAGACTTCAATAAACTCTCCATCTTCAAAAATACTCCTTGCCCTTTGGCGATCAACTTCAAATGGACTTACCAACGCCGAAATTACAACTAACCCAGCATCTACCATTAGTTTTGCAACTTCAGAAACACGTCTGACATTTTCTGCTCGATCTGTTGATGTAAAACCAAGATCCATGTTCAGCCCCATGCGCAGATTGTCTCCGTCTAGAACGTAGGAGTGAATTCCTTGGGCGAAGAGTCGTTTTTCAAGTGCGTTAGCAATTGTCGATTTACCGGAACCAGAAAGTCCAGTGAGCCAAACTAGTTTAGCTTTTTGATTCTTTTGTGCACTTCGCTGCGCCTTATTCACTTCATAATCTTGGTGAGTAACGTTAGAAGAACGTCGTAGAGCATGCTTAATCATTCCTGCGCCAACAGTCTTTAAAGTTAAGCGGTCAACAAGAATGAAGTTTCCAAACTCGCGATCATCTAGATAAGGCCGCATTACCATTGGAATATCAGATGCAATCTCCACATCACCAATTTCATTCATTTTAAGAGTCTCAGTAGAAAGATGTTCGCCCGTGTTAACGTCGATTTTATGCCGTATTTTTGTGATCATGGCTGGCGTAGTTGTTGGTCCACTCATCATCAAATATGAGCGTGAATGGATTAAGTCTTCTTCATTGAGCCACACAACATGAGCTGCAAAGCGATCGGCTGCTGCTAAATCATCTGGGTTCTGAGCAATAACGTCTCCGCGCGTTGCATCAACTTCTGGCTCTAAAACAAAAGTAACTGCCTCTTCAGTGTTGGCAATCTCTATCTGATTCTCGAAGGTAACAATCGAAGAAATTGTGGCTTTTTTATTACTTGGGAAAATCGTTATCTCATCGCCCTTTGAAAATGAACCACGGCGCACAGTTCCTGATACTCCACGAAAGTTTTCTGCACGAGCGATCATCTGGATTCGCATCATGCCACTAGCTGTTTTATCAATTGGTTTTTCCCAACCCTGAATTGCTTCGAGCAAACTTTGTGATGAATACCAAGGCATATTTGTGCTCTTGTAAACCACATTATCTCCAGCCAGAGCACTCATAGGAATGATGTGAATATCTTTAACATTAAGTCGTTCAACTGCGCGGGTTACTTCTTTAGAAATGGAGTCAAAGACTTCTTGTTTATACTCCATTGCATCTAATTTGTTGATCGCGATAATGATTCGGGATACACCCATCAAGGAACAGATTGTTAAGTGTCTAAGGGTTTGTGTTCGAACACCCTTCATAGCATCTACTAAAACTAAGCCAATATCAGCACGCGATGCGGCTACCACCATGTTTCTTGTGTACTGCTCATGACCTGGTGCATCACTAATAATCAATCGCTTTCCATCTAATAACTTCATAGATCGATAGGCGACATCGATTGTGATTCCCTGTTCACGCTCTGCTTCAAGTCCATCAGTAAGCAAACTAAAATCAATCTCACCGGCTGCAATAGTTGATCCACTACGTCTAACCTTTTTTGCCGCGCCAATAGTGTCATGAGGGACGCTGTCTGTTTCAACGAGTAATCGACCGATAAGAGTGCTTTTTCCGTCGTCAACGCTTCCACATGTGAGTAGTCGAACAATTGCCCCGGACATTAAAAGTAACCTTCAGTCTTTTTCTTTTCCATGGAGTCTTCATTTTCTCCATCAATAAGACGTGTTGCTCTCTCACTTAGCTTCACATTCAATACTTCTTCAACAACCTGTTCAATAGTTGAGGCATTAGATTCAACTGCCGCAGTTAGGGGATAGCATCCTAAAGTCCGGAAACGAACACGTTGCATAGTCGGCTTCTCGCCATCTAGTAATGGGTATCGATCATCATCAACCATAATCAATTGATCTCCGCGCTTTACTACTGGTCGATCCTTTGCAAGATAGAGCGAACTTACTTTTATATTTTCTTGGAGTATGTAGTGCCAGATATCTGCTTCAGTCCAGTCGTTAATAGGAAAAACTCGCATTGTTTGTTCTGGAGCTAAACGGGTGTTATATGTGCGCCAGAGTTCCGGACGTTGTTCTCTTGGATTCCAGCGGTGCCCAGGGTCTCTCACGCTGAAGATCCGCTCTTTTGCGCGACTCTTTTCTTCATCGCGCCGAGATCCGCCCAGCGCTGCATCAAAACCGTAGAGATCTAAAGCTTCGCGAAGTGCAACTGTGTTCATGACTCGGGTGTATTCCGAAATTCCCGAATCAAATGGATTGATGTTATCTCTCACCCCTGCTTGATTTATGTGAGCAATCAATTGAGAATTAGTTTCCTTAACAATTTCGTCTCTAAAAGTAATCATTTCTTTAAACTGCCACGTTGTATCTATATGTAAAAGTGGAAAAGGAATTGGAGCGGGATAGAATGCTTTTCTCGCAATGTAAAGCATGACTGTGGAGTCTTTGCCTATAGAGTACATAATTACAGGCTTTCGAAAGCTCGCAGCCGTTTCACGAAAGATCTCAATTGACTCTGCTTCTAGCTCCTTAAGGATTGCAGCTATTTTGTTCATGGCTGGATCCTTGTGAATTCAAAGTCAGAAAGAGTCTTTCCAGCTTTTGCAAGGAACTCTTCTTGTACTTTATTCGAAGTATCTTGTTTACGGGTGGTTGGGGCAAGGACTAATTTTTCCCAATCGCTAAACCCATCAAATTGCGCAAACTGCTGCATCTGTCGCACTTTCTCAGGATTATGAAGATCTTTAAAATCAAGATCTAAAATCGCACATCCTGAAGCTTTGGCACAATTGAGCGTAAACTCATAAAATTGCGAATAATTCTTAATGAATCGATCAAACTCAGTTGGATTCAATTCAATTTCTACGTCAGAAGTAGAAGAGGTATGCCAATTGCCAGTTGCATTTGCTTTTTTATGAGAGACAAAGCGATCAAGATGATTACGGCGCAAGAAAATTACGTGTGGTTTAAACTCTGCAATTAAGGATTGCAAAAGAGGATCTGAGAAATGCTGAGGAAATATCTTTATTACATGGACACCAGGCAACTTACTAATTGAGCGCAGAGTACGAGATGCATCTAAGGAAGTCTTTTCAAAACGTAGGTACTGCCACTTCTTGCGTTGAGCACGAAACTGAGAAAAAAAGCGCAAAGCAAAAAATGGGTAGTAACGATTGATCTTTCCGACTTGAGAGTTCCACGCATTAAAGATGAAAAATTCACCGTAGTAGTGGAATCCAACATCTTCGTTTGCTAGCAAACTACCCAAGGCATGTGTACCAGAACGTGGGAATGAAACAATGAAGACAATTTTGGATTTCTTAGTAGCTGATCTCTTTAAAAATCGAAAGTAAAGGTAGATTGGAAGATCTATCACGTCTAAAATTACCCTCTTGATAGCGAAGATCAGCGTTAATTTACTTAACTTTTTCTTCATTCCTCGCAGATCGGGCATTTCTAAATCCTATCAGTGGCTCATTTATTTATTGGTAGTCTTAGCCCATGTCATCGAATCAGCCAAATACTTTGAATCGATTCACGACTTTTTCGCAGGAAATAGCCTTTATAGAGAGCTTGCGCAAAGAACGACGAGCAAGAATAAAAAAGTACCCTTCTGTTTCGGTTTTAGTAGCAACTATTCGCCCAGATGATTTAACGTCGCTACTTTCGCAGTTATTGCAACAAAGCCTGCCTACATTTGAATTGAGATTAGGATTGCATGGAGTTGAATTAACAGGACTTCATAAGAAACAGATCTCCGCACTAAATCGCCGAAAAGTCAGAGTATTTGTTAAAAAATTCGATTCAGACAAAACTTTAGGAACAATTTTATCGGCACTTGCAGAAGAAAGTAATTGTGAATTCATTGCAAAGATGGACGATGATGATTACTACGGTCCAGAGCATCTAAGGGATCTACTTGATGCGT
>JAIXXJ010000024.1 GCA_027490815.1 Streptomycetaceae bacterium | reverse complement strand
TGCAAGCACCAAAGCTAACTTCATATTAACTCGCCCTTGCGCGCTAAGAACTCTGTTAAAACTTCAACTCCCAGTAAATGATCTTGGACCTGTGGAAGTCCACTGATCAACAAGATCCCTATGCAACCAAAGCCTTTAACATTTAACGGCAAACCCCCGCCGTGAATAGCATGAGTCTCTTCTGGCAGCCCTTTACTTTGATACCAGTCAATTCCCTGTTCTTCAGCTAAAACTCTTTCATACATAGTTGAGTTTCCTGTTGCAAGAACAACTCTTGCTTTACGCGCAATCCACTCATCGTTTTTCGGAGTTGTTCCAGGCAGCGATGCATGAAATACAACCCAATCCTTTAATCTGACTTCAACTGCAATTGCTAATCCGCGTTCGAATCCAAAATCTAAAGCGATCTCTCCAATTTCAATCGCATCTTTTTGTGACAGAGATTCAAGCTCTAGGGTTTTCCCCTCAAGTGCTAAACCTTGGCTAGAAAAGCCCCCTGTTGTCTGATTCATGAACTCATTACACCTTAAAAATCTTGGATAGAAAACTACGCAAAAAATAAACTGCGCGGTGAATTTGTCTTTCTAGCCCTCCACATCCCTAAATCTGGCCCCGAAAGGCCGCCCCTTACTGACCCTGTGGCTCACGCTCAAACGGGTCTTTCTCATGACATATGAGAAAGGTCTTTTCGCACAAGCCGACCCAGGGATCGTCTCTGGATCGACTATCGAAAGGAAACAAATGTCTACAAAGACAATTTACAAGCGCATTGCGTTTGTTGCAGTAACGGCGATGGGTGCAGGTGTTCTATCTGTTGCTCCAGCGTTTGCTGCTGCAGCTACAGCTACTGCTGTAGCACCGCTAACAACAGCAGCGGGCGCCACAGCAGATACAAATTCAATTGGTACTGTCACATTTGGTGGCATCACTTCAGGTTCAACTGCTGATACTTTTGCAGTGAACGTACTATCAGGACCTGCTGGTGGTGTTTTGACAATTGGTCGTATTGGTTCAAATGGTACCGACACTACTCATACAGTAGGTGCTGGTGCATCTGACTACACTGAAGGTGCTTCTGATGCAAACGCTGCCGGTGCATTGACTGTAACAGGTTCGTTCTCACTTCCAGGTACTTATACAGTTCAATGGGGTGCGACAACTACAATTACAGGAACATACACAGTCACAGGTCAGCGCAACTCAATTGCTGCTCTCATTGCTGATGGTGTTTCTGAAGTAGCTGCTACAGCTACAAACCGAACAACTGCCAATGGTGTAGTTGGATCATTTAACACTGTAACCGTTGGTGTTCTTTCAGGTTCAGGCGTTGCTGTCGCTGGTGGAAATACAATTGGTACTGCAGGACGCCGTACACTTGTTACAGTTTCTGGCGCAGGAGCAACCATTACTTCTTCTACGAATTTAACGGTTGCTGAAAACAAGCTATCAGCAGTAACATCAACTGCAAACATGACTTTTGCTTCTAACCCAGGAGCTGTTGTCATTAATACTCCACAAGCTGGAACAGTTACTGTTCAGTCATTCCTTGAGTCATCTAATGCTGGAATTTTCTCTGCAACAGCCGATCAGACAGTGACAATTACTGTTGGAACAGCTGCTGCTAACGGCGTTCTCAGTGTTGCCAACTCAACTTTGGCAATGGGTGATGTCGCAACTGCTCAAGATGTAGCAGGAGTGGATGACGTGTTTACTGTCGCAAATGGTGCAGCTGCTTCGACACAAGGTGCAAACATCATTGTTGCTCTTCAAGACGGAGTTAAGAACGCACTTGCTGGTCAGACAGTAACTGCAGTAATAACAGGTCCAGGACTTCTTGGTTATAACGAGAACGAGGCAACAACAAATGCTGCTGCTACAGCTCGTGCAGTATCAGGTGGTACTGGTACAGGCAACACGAACCAGTCAGTAATTACAGTCTGGCCGGATAAAACAGGTGCAGGTGTTGCAACTGTAACTATCTCTGTTGGATCAACCGTTATCGGCACAAAGTCAATTACGTTCACTGGAGATGCAAAAACTCTGACTACAGGTGCACTTAAGCCACACATCGTGGTTGGTTCAGCAGCTGACGCAGTTTGGGTGCTTGCAGTTGATACAGCAGGAACACCTGTTTCATACTCTCCAGTTGCAACATCAAGTGCAACAGCAGTTGTTGCATCTTCACTATCAAACTGTGCAACTGCAAGTGCAGCTGAGATCCTTCTTGGTGCACCAAAGGGATCATTTGTTTGTGATATCACAGGAAGTTCTGTTGGAACTGCAACACTTACAATCGCTGCAGGAGCAACTACAACTAACTCACCAACTGTTGCAATTCGAGTAACAAAGTCAACAATTGCAGCAATTACTCTCACAACAGATAAAGCGACTTATGCACCAGGTGAAAAAATCACTTTGCGTTTAACCGCTAGAGATGCAGATGGACAGCTAATTGGTGCTGGTTCATATGACGTCATGGAAGGTGCTCAAACAGCATCACAGGCACTAACTGGTACAGCATTTGCTGACGGAGCACACACATTCAATGCTGGTGTTGCTTCAGTAACTTACTTTGCACCACTAGTGGCTGGTCCATTTACATTCACTGCAAAGACAACTGCAGCAGCTCCATTTGAAACAGCTGCACAGAACCTAACCTTGACAGCTACTGCAAATGTTGCAATTGCTCCAAGTGCAGAACTATCTCAAATCACTACATTGGTTAACAGCTTAATTGCTAAGATCAATGCATTGAACAAGCTAGTTGCAAAGATCCAGAAGAAGGTAAAGGCATAATCGATCAAGGGAAACCTTGATGGGTTAGTACTTAACTAACTTCAAACCGAAGCCCGGCTCTCACTTAGGTGGGGGTCGGGTTTCGGCTTTCTCATGGTGAATGAGCAGGCACAACGGAAAACGCTACGACTATTTTCCTGCCAGCTTTGCGATGGATTTTGCAATTAGAGGAACTGCCGCCGTCCACTTGATGCCAAAATGCTTTTCAAATGATTTCTCATATGTCATCCCTGCTGAGATGTCCTTAAATATTTGGATGTTGATAGCTGGCCCTTTTATGGCAGTGAATAGCTCAGATGTTAACATCCCTATGTCATAGAGATTCCATTGTGTTTCTGGATCACTCCAAATAGAAGTATTTGGTGGTTTAAGAAAATTTGCGATCCATGCTTCGGTGTATTTCCCATCCTTATCTTCTAAAATGTTCTTGGCCCAAATTCTTCTATCTTTTGTGTAACTGGTAAAAGATGATGAATGAATCGCTGGTATCTGCGAAAACTCTGCTGTGCCTTCTACAAACCACCAAGGAGCGAATGCTTTGATGCCCACCATAGCTTGCATTAGATTTGAAGTTCCAAAGAAAGTCCCCGTTTGGAGAATATGTGTGTACTCGTGTGCTTCCAACGCGCCCGAAGTATGCAAAACATCAGGGTTTTTCATAACTGCTATCAGTATTACTCCATCACCTGATTTGTTGATAGTCGCACTTGCACCCTCACACGATTCAATTTTTGGACAGAAGTTTTTTGTTTCCTGCCCACTTGCATCTGGAAAGATAGATTTATACTCAGTTTGAGCCCACGCGACATCTTTATGCGAGAAATAAATGACATAGATTTTGCTTGGTTTTCTAAATTCTGGATATAGCCGCGAGACACCATCAAATGCAACCTTGGGCCTTGGGTTTGAAAGTTTTGTATTTGGTCCAACTATTAATTTAACTGGTGGGGATTTGCTTTTGTTACTTGATATTTGAACACTGCTCTTCTTCCAAGCCCAGTAGGAAACATCTTGGGGTCTGTCTATTGCATCTTGAAATCCAGCAATTTGCCTGGGCTCGTTTATTGCAGCATTTGCAAGATTGATGGGCAGCAGACTGAGCATAAGAACTAAAGAAAGCGCAGCGATTGGCTTTTTCATAGCAATTAATTTACTAGAACGCACCACGTATTCACATCACCCTCTCATTCACCATGAGAAGGCCAAAACCCGACCCCCACCTAAGTGAGAGCCGGGCTTCGGTTTGAAGTTAGTTAGTAACTAACCCATCAAGGTTTCCCTTGATCGATTATGCCTTTACCTTCTTATTGATCTTGTCAACTAACTTGACCAATGCATTGATCTTGGCAATTAAGCTGTTAACCAATGTAGTAAGTGCTGCATTTGCATCTGCTGCAGATGATGTAGCAGTAATTGTTGCTCCACCAGTTGCACCAGTTGTCATTAATGCATTGAAAGAACCTGCTGATACAGGTGCAAATACAGCTGATGTTGCTGCAGAGGTTGAAGTTGCTGATACACCCTTAACATAGACACCTGCTCCTGGAGTTGTTCCTCCAACAGCTTTTGAGAATGTGATTGCAGGTGACGCAGCGCCATCATATACAGGGTTACCTGATGAATCCTTTGCTGTACGCGTTAGGACCATTGCTTCACCTGGTGCATAAGAGGTCTTGTCGAATGCCAATGTTTCAGTAGCAACTGAGCCACCGATTGTGTACTCGACAGGTGCTGTTAGGAAAGTGGTTCCATCGCCAGCTGGATCAACTACACGGAAGGTGACAGTTGTTTTGTCCCCTGACTTCGCTCCAGTTGAAGCGGTAATAGATATGTTATAAAAGCCTCTACCACCAGAGCTGAAGATGTTAGCTGTTGACTTAATATCTTCATTTACAGTGATTGCTTCAGCCATTACTGCAGTGTTTGAAGACTTAGCAGTAATTGTTAAGCCTGAAACTGGATTTCCAGAAGCATCTTCTGCTTTGATGATTACGGAAGGTACTTCAGTTGCCAGATCGCGATCGGCAACAGAGGTACCTGTTGCAGATGCACCAGCTACGCGAGCTACTGTTAGTACACCTGTTGCAGTGATCTTAGAAACTGCACCGAAGAAAACAATGGTGCGAGTAGCTAAGGTTTGTGTTACTAGATTCTCATCAGTTACCTTGATGGTGACTGTTGCAGTTCCCGAACTTCCATCTGCACAAACATAAAGTGCAGATTGCGCGTCGATTGCTCGTGCGCCAAGTGAACGGCCAAGATCTGCACCAAATGAAGGAGCCGTTGCGCAATTATCAGCGTCAACAACTTCGTTCACCCAACGGAGGTAGCCAGGACCACTGATTTCCGCAGTCATGGTATTTCCTGTTGCTAGTGCATTATTTGAAGAATCTTTGATAACCAAATCAATTGCAGCTGCGTTATCGTTAGTTGCGTCAGCTCCACCTTTTGCTGCAGTAACAGAGTTCTGTGCTGAGGTAGTTGTTGATGTTGGTGCAGTTGCAGTTGAACCCACAAATATATATGCAGTTGATAGTGAGTTGCTATAGGTTGCTGCAGCAGCAACTGTTATGGAAAGTGTCTGTGAAACTTCTGCAGCATCAAAAGTTCCATCGTTGTCAGAGTCATTAAACACCGTTACAACATATGTACCAGTTTTTTCTGGTGTGAATGAATAACTAACAATACATGCTGTTGCCGAAGCGGTGATGGCAGTTGCATCAGTTGCAGTTGTTGCATCGGCTGCACGCATATATGTCTTCGATCCTGCTGCCGCTGTACCAGCAGCACGGAAAGCCGTTGGATATGTAGCTGCAGTTGCGCCATCAGCACATGTATGTGCACCTGTAAGGGCAACAACTCCACCGACTGGAGATTGTGAGAATTGAGCAACAAATACAGTTTCATCAGTATTTGCCGCATTTGTGTAGCCAGCAACCATTTTAGCTCCAAGATTAAACTTAATTGCAGAACCAGTTACAGGTGAAGCTGTCTGGCGAGCTAAGTTGATTGAGTTAACTGGTATAGCTGCAATAATTGCTGAATTTGCAGCAACGGTTGATAAACCTGTCGCAGCTAATGCAGATACTGCAACAAGCGCAATGCGCTTGTAAATTGTCTTTGTAGACATTTGTTTCCTTTCGATAGTCAATCCAGAGACGATCCCTGGGTCGGCTTGTGCGAAAAGACCTTTCTCATATGTCAGGAGTTAGGTGAAAAGGCGCTGAAATGGGTCCGAGGAATATGGCTGAGCCTAAAACCGAAGAAGTTTAAAATTGTAAATACTTAGGAATAAAAACCACTAATCATGTGTCAGATATTCACTTCATTGGTGTGAGTGCTTTTCTTAAATGTTTAGCATTGGGATTCCCCTACATAAGCTATTCATTGAGTCAGTACGACTCATATTTGTTATTACATCAACATCGACTTTTATTTTCACGAAAGTGCATGTGAGTATTTAATAAACTGAAATTATTTTGTGACAGTTTCAAAATGAACATTAGAGTTGTTTAATGTAAGTTACTACCTTGTGTAAAATCTAAGCATGTGAGGTTTCTTAAATGAATTTCGGAGAGTTCGCCTCGGCGACAATTGATTCTCTGCCGATCCGAAAGAAAACACGTGCCAACTATCGAAGCGCACTAAAAAATCATATTGCACCTTCTTTAGCCGAAAAACAAATTGGTGAGATTGTCCGCCAAGACATTCAAAAAATAATCAGAGTGCTGCCACCGCAAACAGCACACACTGTTCTTGCAGTGCTAAAGACATTGTTTCGAGAGGCAGAGGATCAAGAGTTAATTGAATTTCCTCCAACTCTAAAAGTTAAGGCTCCTACAAAAATTGTTAGAGATAGAAAGTTTTTAATCTTTGAGGATTTAGATAAGTTAGATTTTGGTAAATACAACTGCCAGATTAGGTTTCTAGCAGTTCACGGTCTGCGATGGGGTGAGGCTGTTGCTCTAACTCATGAGGATGTTAGAAATGGTCGTATCTATATCAACAAGTCTGTGCACGGTTCTGTGAAGTCACAATCTGGAGTTAGGTCTGTGCCACAGGTTTGTGACTTTATTCCTTTTCCTAAAACACCAAGGCCTTTGCGCAAGGTGCTAGATCCACATGAGATAACCATTCACTCACTACGCCATACCTATGCTTACTTTTTAAAGTCCAACGGGGTGCATGTGACGACTGCGCAAAAGCTGCTGGGTCATTCGGACCCGCGGGTGACTATGTCTGTCTATACGCGCGTGCTAGATGATGAGATTGATTTAGTTGGCGATGTATTGCGTAAGTCTGCAGGCTGGAACTAACTTTTACTTGTAAGTGTTGTTGCAACAATGGCTACAGTTCATCAAGTTTCTGTGAATAAGTTGAGTTACAAGATTGTAATTAAAAATGAATTACATGTTAGGGGTGATAAGAAATGTTGCGGGGGGGGGGGGATCTTTTTGTCAGTACTGCTCAGTAAAATAAATAGTCCCTTAAAGAAAATAGGACCCCGCTATGCGCTTTGGATTATTTGCACTATCTGCTATTGCTTTGCTAGCTGTGCGCGAAAAAACGAGGGTCAACTATTTCTCGGTTTATAAATGCCATATTCAACAGCACTTAGAAAACTTTGAGATAAATCAGATTAAGCGAACTGATATTCAGAGAGTTTTAGTTGGCCTACCGCCACAGACTGCTGCGATGACGCTGTCATTAATGAAGACAATTTTTCGTGAGGCTTTGAATCAAGAGATCATTGAACAGTCACCAGCCCATGGAGTTAATGGACCAGGCAAAATTGTTCCCCGCAAAGCATTCTTAACATGGGAACAATTGAACTCTCATCATTATGGAAAATACGATACACAGATTCGCTTTCTAGCTTTACATGGTCTTCGGTGGAGTGAGGCGATGGCCTTGCAGCCAGATGACTTTAGAGATGGCCGGGTTTATATCAACAAATCAATCCATGGCGCCACAAAGTCACAATCTGGAATTCGATCAGTGCCACATGTCAGTGAGTTTAAACTGCTGCCTGCAACACCCAAAGCGTTGCGATTAAAACTAGAGCCATACGGTGTGGGAATTCATTCTCTGCGCCATACCTATGCCTATATTTTAAAATCACAGGGAGTGCATGTGACAACGGCGCAGAAGTTATTGGGCCATTCGGACCCGCGAGTGACCATGGCTGTTTACACAGCCGTTTTGGATTCAGAGATCGATGACGTTGGAATGTTGCTTAAGGACTTAACACGTAAATAAAAGTCAGCCTAGCTGGCTTATTAATTAAGTTTGATCGCCTTAATCAACTTAGTTCCACGTTTGATCTGAAGTTGGAAGCCTTTAAGGTTTACCCCTGTTGGCACAAAGAGCTCTCCGTCTGCATCAACACTTAGCGTTAGCGCCTTTGGCTTTGCACCCTTTTTCGTTGCAACAACCTTGAGAGTTTTATCAACATAAGAAATCTGATCATCAGTCTCTAAAAGATATCCCTTGCGAGTTTTCTTAGCCAAAATCTCTGCTGCCGCAAACTCTTGGTTAACAATTTCGCGGGCTATTGGATCAGTAAGAGCAATTGGCTGTCGAAGATTGGCTGGCACATCTGGCAGTTCAGAAACGCCGTGCACATACGGTGTTCCATCAGGATTCCACAACGGTGCAGGTACTGGAGTTCCTAGTGAGTCATAACCAAATGGCGCACCAATGATTCGTTTTGGAACAGGTATCGGTGAGACACCTAGAACAAATGGAGTTCCATCTGGATTAAACAGTGGTGGTGGAACAGGTGTGCCATCTTGTCTAAAGCCAAAAGGCGCAGCATCAGTTGCACCAGGAATGCGTAGAACTGGTTCGCCGCCATAAACAGATCCATCTGGGTTAAACAACGGAGGTGGTGTGTAACTGCCATCTGCTTCGATACGAGAACCATCCATATTTACACGCAGTGGTGGCGGTTTTGGAGCGTTATTACTTTCTCCAACTAGCGTTGCACCAATCGGTGGTGGCACAGCAATGTAGTTTCCGCTCATGTCACGACCTGCTGGAATATCCATTGTTGTTCCATCAGAAAATCTATATGTGTAATAGGGGCGGGAGTCGATTCCTAAATTACCGCCGGATGGTGCACTTGGACCAGATAAAGTTCCACCAATTGGTGGTGGAACAGGTATGAAGTTTCCATTTGCATCTTGTCCAGCTGGAATGCTCATTGTTGAGCCATCAGGAAATGTGTATGTGTATGAAGGACGATTATCAAGATTTGGGAAAATCGGCAGTGGAGCTGGCAATCCTTCTGTAGATGGTGCTGGTCCATAAATTGGACTTCCATCGGTTGTGTACCCGAGCATGATTACATCTGGTGGGCGCGGAATCGATGGTGGATCTTGTGCAAAAACTGCCGGTGAACTTGTGACCGCAAGTGCAGTAGCAAGTGAAAATGCGAAAGCTTTTGTCTTCATTAGCTCACCTTAATTTTGATTGTTGAGAACTGCTTTTTTGGTAATGACATCTGAAGTGTGAAATTTCCTTTTCCTTTAAAGTTATCAAAGACAAAGTAAGGTTCACCTGATGCCTGATATCTGATCACGCCGGTATCGACTACTTTTCCTTTGTTGTTAAGTAATTTCACTACGGTAGAAAGAAGATCTACTTTGGTTGGCACCTTTGCTAGAACAAGCAGTGATCCGTTCTCATCCTTCGTATTAAAGGATGAGCCAGTACTTACCTCTTTTGCGGCAACCAAAGCAGCAGTTTCAACTTTCCTGATCTCTTCATACTCTAAATTCGAAGTCACGCATTCTGGTGTAATTGAAGCTGGATAAAGTGAACATGGACGGGAACCATTGCGTATGTAGTCGGCTTTTTGTTGTGCCGCTTCTGCTTTGATAGCTTTTTCGAGCTCTTCTAATTGCTTCTTCTCGTAAATCCCTTGACGCTCTTTTTCATACTCTAAGTTCTCGGAAACACACGCTGGAGTTACTGACGCTGGATAAAGTGAACATGGACGAGATCCATTTGCGATGTATTCACGTACTGCTTGTTCCTTCGCTCTAGTTTCGGCATCAACCATATCTTGGGCGCGCTTTGCTATATCTGCCTCTTGTCTACTTTTTTCATAATCAAGATTTTGCACAACACACTCTGGTGTAACTGAAGCTGGGAAAACAGAGCATGGCCGTGAACCGTTAGCAACGTACTGAGCCTCTGCATTGGCTTTTGCTCGGGCTTCGGCATCCAAAAGATCTTGAGCCATCTGGGCTGCAGTATCAACTTGTCTAGCCTTCTCTTCTGCCAAATTTTGTGCAACGCATTCGGGAGTTACCGATTCTGGAAAATCTCTGCATCCGGCAATTGCAGCCGGCGTAATTGCAACTAAAAGCGAAGCAGTGAGAACGCTCAGCATTGCACCAGAAACTGCAACTTTAATCCTCATGCCTAAATAATAAATCAGTTGAGATTTTTTGAAAATACCAATTGCTCAAATACGCTCACAAAATAGGGGTGATAAAAGGCCGAAACCCGACCCCCACCTAAGTGAGAGCCGGGCTTCGGTTTGAAGTTAGTTAGAAACTAACCCATCAAGGTTTCCCTTGATCGATTATGCCTTTACCTTCTTCTGGATCTTTGCAACTAGCTTTGTCAATGCATTGATCTTAGCAACAAGGCTGTTGATCAATGTAGTGATTGCTGACATAGATGCTGAATCAGTAACCGCAAATGTTGCACTTAGAGCTGCACCTTGTGCGGCTGTTACTAAGTAAGTTGCATCTGTACCTGTTTTACCAGTAACTGTTACAGTGCCAGCTGAAAGTGGCGCATATACAGTTGTAGTAGTTATTCCGAGCTTGCTTGAGTTTGCTGTGCCAAACATAGCACCTGTGCTCAATGCAGAGCTTGCAGTCAGTGCTGCAGCCAATGTTCCAGTTCCTGGACCATGTGCTACCGGGCGACCAGCAGAGTCTTTGTATGTCAAAGTAAGTACAACTGCTGCACCTGGTGTATAAGTTGTCTTATCTGCTGTTAGAGCAACTGTAGTAGCTGCTACTGAGCCAACCAATACTGTTGCAGTTGTTGTAACTGTTGATGTTGCAATTGTTGATGCATTTCCAAATGTAAGAACTACAGATGGTTTTGTTGTTTGTGACAATGCATCAATTGAGAAACCAACGCAACCTACTGCAGTAGCTGCAATGTGGTCTGCCATTGATGTTCCACTGGCTGTAATTGCAGTTGCCTCTGTTACATCTCCTGATGCATCTGCAGATGCAATTGTTGCTACTGTAGTGTCACCTGAGAATGCATAGATTGTTTCACCTGGGACAGCAATTCCTGCTGCGTCAACTGCACATACTGTAACTACATCTGTAGATGTAGTTGCGTTTGCAGCAGCAACAATGTTTGCTGTTGCTGTGTACTTTGTCGCAGTTCCGTAGAATGTGACTGTCTCAGTTGCTACAACTGTTGTTCCCTGTGAGATCGTAATTGTGGCAACACCAGGTGTTCCATCTGAATAAACTGAAACAAAAGCTGTTCCAGTACCAGATGCTAATGTGCTTGAAGATACTGCACGGCCTACAGCTGCTGTTGGCTGCGTAGTACCAATTGCAATCAATCCAGGACCTGTAATAGTTGCAGAGATTCCAGTTGCATTTGGCATTACGTTGTTAAGGGTGTCTTTTAATACAACCTTAACAACAGCTCTTTCAAGTGTGGTTGAGGCTGCTGAGGTAACTACTGGTTTTTCATCAGCAGTAATTGAACTCCATGCTGCGTCGTCAGATGCAATTGTTCCATCTAGAATAGATGTTGAGTTTGCAACTGAGATTGTGCCGTTGACCGCTGCTGCACCAACTGTAATTGTTGCAGTCTTGCTTGCAGTTGATGCATAGATTCCGGTTCCGTTACCTGTCTCATAGAACTGTGAAACAGTTACTGTTCCAACATTTGGAGTATTGATAATGATTGCAGCGTTTGTACCTGCGGCAACAATTGTCGATGTAGCTCCAGCTGTAAGTCCTGTACCAGCGTTTGAGTTAATTGTTGCACCAGCACCAGAAACTGTAACAAGTGCGCGGTTAGTTGATGCGTTTGTTGTTGCATTAACAGTGACAGTATTTGCTGGACCAGCAATACCATTTCCTGCAGTTGCAGGTGAGACTGCTGCGCCATCACCAAGTGAGTATGCAAGACCTGCAATGTTGAATGTAACAGTTACAGGAGTCTTTGTGTTAGCTCCAGCCAAAGTACCTGTTGGAGTTACAGTTACTGTATATGTTCCTGCAACTGTAGCTGTAAGTGACAATGTCGAAACATCAGCAGCAGCTTGCGCAGGAATAGTTCCTGAGCTAAATGCAAGTGTTTGAATTCCTGCGGATACTGTGCTTGTCCATTTGTTTGCTGTTGCTGTTGCTGCCATGTTTCCCGTTACAGCTGGTGATGTTAGTCCTACAGTGCCAGATGCTGGTGCACCCACTGTAAGTCCGCCGCCAACTGGCTGGGAAGCGATTGTTGGAACAAGCGTGAAAGAATCTCCCGCTGTTCCTGCTGCTTCAGCAGTTGTTGTTGCTAATTGGAGTTGTGCTGTAGCTGCAGTGCCAACTGTGCCATAAACGGTACCTGACGTATTTGTTACAACCGCTACAGTTGTAGAAAGTGCAGCATTCGCTGGAGCAACAGATAGAACACCTGCACCCAACGCTGTTACTGCAACAAGCGCAATGCGCTTAAAGCTTGTCTTTGTAGACATTTTTTTCCTTTCGATAGTCGATCCAGAGACGATCCCTGGGTCGGCTTGTGGGGTCAGGACACTCACATATGTCATGAGAGTGTCTTTTTGCACGACGTAATGAATCGCACGTGCTGATTCACTACTTTCTCCACCAAATTCCGGATCTGGCAGAGAATTCTCTTGGTTTAGGCCCCGCTTCATGCTCGGGCCTGGTCTGTAGTAGGGCTATAGAGGAACTGAGAGGCTGCCGAGATCACTTGGGATCCATCGGCAGTTACTTTGAGCTTCACATTGATCTGCGAAGGTAGGGGAAGTGGTGAATTGGATGGGTCAAGTATAACCCAGGCGCTTATCAGGCGAGATCCATCTTCCAAGCGTGTCTCCTGGCTTGAATAGTCCAAAACCTCAGGGGATACGTTGGTGGCACCCTGGGCAAAGAGTGGGGCTATGGAAAGTACTGATTTGCCATCCACGATCTCGATGGTCTGGACCAAGTAGGTGTCTAGGCCATTGGTAGTAGAGGTCAAAACGAAGTCGCCAGCGCCAAGGGTCGTGATCTTTACAGATTCACGGTTGGCCTCTGTGTAGGCACCATTGTTTGTTGAGACTCCGATTGGGGCGCCGTTTGAATCTAGGCCAGCCCAACCAATATTTGTTGCAGTTGATCGCAAACTCATAACTCCCTGTTGCACAACTGCTATACCTCTAAAGAAGGTATCGATATCTGTTGAAACACTTGTGACTGTTGAAGTATCAGAACCAGTTGATGGTGCCTCTGCGTTGTTGTCAGGTGTTTCTTGTGAATTATTTGGAGCACCTGGAATTGCAGATGCAATCTTAGAAGTTCCGTTTGTGATTGCTTCGTTGCCTGTCATGGAGTTAAAGCCAAGGAATGCTGTAACAACTAATAGTAAGGAAAGTGTTGCTGTAGTTGACTTTTTAGCAAGCTCTGCAGCCTTCTTGTAAGAAGTAGAAAGCATGTCCATTGCTGTTAGGCCACGCTCTTGATCTAGAACAACCTCTGTCAAGATGCGACGAAGTGAAAGGCGCGCGCGAGAAACAGTGTGGCGAACAGTTGCTGGCTTGATGCCAAGTTCTGCTGCAATCTCTTCCGTGCTGCGTCCTTCGATTTCCCACATAACAAGTGCTGCGCGCTCTGCTGGTGATAGAAGTGAAATTGCTTGGCGAATAATCGCTGCATCCTCTGCTGCTGTCATCGCTGCTGAGTGGTCTCCATCTACTGCCCATGTTGCTTCGATCTCTGCTGATGCATCATCTAATACGACAAGGTTAGGACGACGTCCTTCGCTGCGGAATAGATCGATGCATAGGTTCTCGATTGTGCGGTGTAGATAAGAAAGTGCGTGATCTGTTGACTCAAGTTCTGGTGCTGCAAGGATGAACTTGATTAATGCATCCTGAGTAATTTCCTCAGCCTTGTTTGAATCCTTGAGAACGCGGTTTGCGTGTGCAAGTAGCTCTGTGCGGTGTGCTGTGTAGAAAGCACCAAGCTCTGCCACGGTCCAAACACGAGGACCTGCAGAGTTTGCAGAGTTCTTAATTGACACTTAAGGATTCCTTTTTTACCGGTTTTGTACTGCAGAGCCATCCGTCGATGTCTCTATAGCCTTCTACGAATCTGTTGCCCGAATGTAGCGTCGAAGGGACAAAACGGACATTTTGCCAGGTGGGGTCGGTGGATCCCAGTAATAGATATGAGTTGGGGCCAGCAGTTGGTGTGCTTGTGGGTCTAGTTAGACGCCTCGAGCGCAGGCAAGATCACGAAGATCAACAGCCATATCTACCAATAGTTGGTAGGTACCAAGAGTTGAGGCATCAAGGCCGGCGGCGCGTTGTGCTGCCAAGTCTTTTCTCGATGCTGCCTCTTCTTTAATAGCTGTAACGCACTCTGCCACAGTCCAGGTCAGGCGAGTCTTGTTCACGTATGGGTTCTTTTGGCAGGTGTAGGTATAGCGATCGCCTTTAAATGTGTAGCTTGTCTTTGCGTTGAGCTTTTTGCAGCTTTGGCCATTTTTTACCATCGCAGCGCTAGCAGGTGCTGCCGAGACAGCAGAGAGTGTTGAGATTGCAAAAAGGGCAACTGCCGCTGTTGTGAGTACTTTACGCATAAGAACCTCCGTTGGAATGGCCCAACCTTACAAGATCGCAAGGGCTAAGGCCAAGTATCTACAGCCTAATTCACTGCGAATATACGGTGAATACTTTGGGGTATTGCTCATGAGCGGTAGGGACTGAGTCTGTCTAGAACTCTAGGCCAAGAGATAAAAAGCCTTGGGCCTTTCCGGCAGATCCCTAGGTCCCACTTTGTTGCCGGGTGCAGCACTTAGAAAACAGATTATTTTTAAATCCGGGCTGAACTCTTATTTGCAACAATAACTGGGCGGCCATTGTCTAGGGTGTGAATTGTTATCGCATCATCAAATGCTGACTTTAAGTGTGGTGAATGAATGACTTCATTGGCAGATCCATCAAGTAAGACCTTGCCATGTTGCATGATCACAATGCGCTCTGCATACATGGCACCTAATGTGATGTCATGCATGGTTGAAACAATGGTGACACCGCTTTTTTGCATTCCTTCTATGTGATCAAGAGTTGATATTTGATGGTGTAAGTCAAGAGCAGATGTTGGCTCATCCAAGATCATTAGCTCTGGTTCTTGAACTAGGGATCTTGCAATGAGCACGCGTTGCATTTCTCCGCCAGATAACTGTGTGACTAATTGGTGACGCATTGCAGATAACTGCATCTGTTCAAGAATTTGTTGAACTAAACGACGGCTTGTGCGTGATTCCCGGCCCCATCCATCAAGGCGTGCACGACCGAGCATCACATACTCTGCAACATCCATGCCTGCTGGAATTTCAGGGCGTTGTGGAACGAATGCGATATTGCGAAGGTTTTTATACACTTCAAGGCCATCAATAGTGACTGACCCATCGTAGGCTTTATTGCCAAGCAAAGTTTTTAGGAATGTTGTTTTACCAGCACCATTTGGACCAACAAGACATGTCCATGTGCCACGTGGAATATCTAATGTGATGTGGTTAAGGGCATAAAAATCGCCGTATCTAACAGATAAGTTATCTATTTTTATCATTTTATGACCCGCCTTGCTCGTAGTACGAATAAAAGAAATGGTGCGCCAACAAATGCTGTGATAACACCAATGGGCAGTTCCGCAGGTGATAACAAAGTGCGTGCGCCCAGATCTGCCAGAACTAAAAAGCCAGCACCAGCTAGTGCAACAGTAAAGAGTGCTCTATTTGTGGCTCGTTTAGTGAGCCCACGGACTAAGTGCGGAACAACAATGCCAACAAAGCCAATTAATCCACTGGCAGAGACTGCAGTTGCTGTTGCAAGTGTGGCTGCGCCAATTGCAATGATACGTATTTTATTTGGCGAAATTCCTAACGAATATGCTTCTTCATCACTGAGTAATAAACCATCTAGAAGTCGTGACATGCGAATCAAGATAAACAGCGCAATAAGAATGTATATGCCTGCCCACTTAACAACATCCCAATCTGCAACTGTTAACTGACCAAGAATCCAGGAATAAACAGGGCGAAGAACTTGGCTGTTTCGCTGTTGTAAATAAGTCTGAACAGCAGTTGCAAAGGAGCCAATTGCAATTCCAGATAACAATAATGTTGCAGGATCTGAAAAGGCTTTGCCAGAAATCATAAAAGTCGCAGCAACTGCCAGAACGCCGCCAAGGAATGCAAAGAGTGGAAGTGCTGCATAAAAAGTTTTGCTGCCTCCGGTAAATGCAAGCGTTGCACCTAATCCAGCACCGGCTGCTGCGCCAAGTAAGTAGGGATCTGCAAGTGGATTACGGAAAACTGTTTGGTAGACGGCGCCACTTGTAGCAAGCGCCGATCCAACAAGGGCTGCAAGTAACACACGTGGCAGGCGAAGTTCTAGTAACAATGTGCGCTCTTCATCTTGTAATCCACCAGATAATCCCAACAGTGTTCTGATGATCTGTGTAAATTCAAGTGAGATTGGCCCGAAGCTGACACCAAGTAACAAAATAAATGCAAGGAGAATCCCAGCAAATACTGTTGTTCGCCAGTGCCAGATCCGGCCCATCTCTTGTGTTTGCATGATTAAATCTTTGCCAATGCCTTGGCAATAGCCAGATAGAAATCAACTAAGCGTGGTCCCCAACGTGATGGAATATCTGCAGGCAGTGCAAATACTTTGTTGTTTTTAACGGCAGAAATCTGTGACCATCCGGCACGCTTTGAAACACTCTCTGGTGTTACTCCGTATTGCGCGTCAGATAAGAAAATCGCCTGTGGGTCACTTTTGAGCAAATACTCAACAGATAACTGGGGGTAGCCATAGGAATCAGCACCTGCTGCAGCATCTGCAACATTGATTACGCCGAAATCCTTATAAACACGACCGATAAAAGTATCTGATGTAACCGAATAATAGGTTTCATCTAATTCGTGAAATATTCGAACACCCTTTGATTTTTTTGCAGTTGCCAGGATTGACTTGATCTCTCTATCCATTTTCTTAGAAAGTGCGGCTGCTTGGGTTTGCTTATTAGTGACTCTGCCCAGCACTTTTATTTCGGCATAGACATCATTGAGTGTTGTTGGAGCCTTTTCCATCAAGACTGGAACATTTAACTTAATAAGTGCCTCGCGGACTTCATTAGATTTTACAGAATCTACAGAAAGTAAAACCAAATCTGGTTTTTTGCCAACAATGGCTTCGACGTTTGGTTGAAAGGCGCTGATCTCACTGATAGGAGCCTTCTTTGGATAGTTAGACAAACTGTCCACCAGTAAGACTTGTTTATCTGCGCCAATACTAAAAAAGATCTCTGTCGCACTTGGTGAGAGAGAAATAATTCGCTTGGGTTCTTTTTCAATAGTGGTTTTAAATCCACCTGATGAAATTGTTAATGGATACTTTGTTGTTGCCGCTTGTGCGGGGGTTGTTAAAACTGATGCGAAAACAATTGCAACGATTGCAACTGCCAGCGCACGAAGATGTGCCTTGAACATAAAAAAACTCCCTCAATAATTTGAGGGAGGAAAATTGGGCTAAAAAGCAGTAACGCTTAGAGGCCCGACCTTCCTCCGAGGTCGGATACTTCGGCGTTCTGCCAGGCGACCTGGCTTAGATCTTTCGATCCTTTACAGTTGCGGGACAGCGCCGGAATTAAACCGGACTTCGCTAGACACAACGCCACTTACATCTTTAGTTTCCTAATTCGTAAGCGAGTGAAAATTAACAGTGAATGAGTTTTAAATCAAGAATCGACTAGTACCAAAATTGATAAGTGGGCCCAGACAGGCTCGAACTGTCGACCCACGGATTAAAAGTCCGTTGCTCTACCGGCTGAGCTATAGGCCCCACTGTTGCAATTACAAGGCGTAATCGTATCGGAAGAATTTAAATCCAAGAACGCTCAGAATCCCATTGAGCCTTCAACCCTAGCGTCCGTTAGCCGCTCTCTTAAGGCGATCTCGTATTGCAACTGCGATGCCAGATCCTGTGGGTTGTTCTATGACAACATGGGTTAGACCCAACTCATCTGCCTTTCGAAGTGATGCATATAGAGATTGCGCAAACTCAACATCATTGTTTGGTGAAGCAAGGCGAATAACATCTTGTGGTGTTGCAGTTGCCACTAATGCAATAAAGCCTTGGCCAGCTAAAGGTTGTTGATCCAACAGAACTTGCGCCGCCGGTGCGTAGTGAGCATCAAGTGATCCGCTGACTCGAATCGATGTTCCAGTGGAATCTAAAACCTCTAAACCAGTTGATGTTGTGATCATCTCTGCAGTAATTGCACCAGGGCGCAAAATCTTTGGCATATCGCCGGTGCAATCGATAATCGTTGACTCAACACCGACTGTGCAAGGACCACCATCTAAAATTTGATCTTGCTCATTTAAATAACTGCCAAGCTCATCTTTTACAGCTTGGGCAGTTGTTGGTGAAACATGGCCAAAGCGATTAGCACTAGGTGCTGCAATTCCCTTACCACCTAGCCCATGCAAGGCGCTAAGAAGAGCCAGTGCAACAACATGGTCTGGCACTCGAACACCAACAGAGTTTTGCCCACCAGTAATGAAATCTTGCGCAAGTGAGGATCGATTCAAAATAAGCGTCATTGGCCCTGGCCAAAAATCACGTGCCAGAGCAATAGCAAATGCAGGAATTTCATCCGCCCAATCACCCATGGCGTGCATTGAGTGCACGTGAACGATGAGTGGATGATCTGCAGGGCGTCCTTTTGCTGCATAAATCTTTGCAATAGCCATCTCATTCGTTGCATCGGCGCCAAGTCCATAAACAGTCTCGGTTGGAAAGGCAACAAGGTGGCCGTCTATTAGTTTTTGCGCTGCCACAACCATCGCATCTGCTGTGCAATGTGAGACAAACTGTGACGGACCCATGGCGTTAATTCTCCCACTAATCTCAGAAATAATTAACACCTTGCACAGTCAATAGTAGATACTTGTGCTATGAAAACAACAACATTTCGCAAAGGCGCATCCATAGCAACTGCAATCACATTAATAACAGGGTTTGGTTTGTTTAACCCTGCAGCAGCTGCCACACCGACTCGCTACATCACCACAACAGGTAATGGAACAGTCAGTGTGATCCCCGATGCCGTAAGAGTCAGCGCGTCGGTCTCTGTGTTGGGCGCAACGAGCAAAGCTGCGCTAGCAACTGCCAACACAACATCTGTTGCTGTGCGCAAGGCGCTTACTGCAAACAAGATTGCAACTAGAGATATTGCAACACAGTCGATCTCTGTTTATCCAGAGTATTCCTATCCAGATAACTCAACACCTGTAATTTCTGGCTATAGAGCGAGTCAATCATTTTCAATCACTGTTCGCTCAGCAGCAACTGCTGGCGCTGTTGTTGATGCAATTGTTGATGCAGGTGGTGCCAATGTAATGATCAATGGTGCATCACCATTTGTTTTAGATAATGAAAAGGCAACAGATTTAGCTAGAGCTGCAGCAGTTAAAAGTGCGCGAGCAAAGGCTGCTTCATATGCAAAACTGCTTGGTGTGAAACTTGGAAGAGTTGTTTTCCTCAATGAACAGTCTTCTCCAAATCCATTCCCTGTTTTTGGAGTCACTGCAAAGGCTGAAGATTCAGCAACACAAATTGACTTAGGCCAACAAGAAGTAACAGTTCTAGTCACTGTTCGCTGGGCTATATAAGCGGGTTTGGTCGCCTGCTTATTGGCAGGTAAGATTGGCGAGCCTCGTACGTCCCCATCGTCTAGGGGCCTAGGACATCGCCCTTTCACGGCGGTAACACGGGTTCGAATCCCGTTGGGGGCACGCAGTATCAGCAGTAAAAGATTTACAGAGTTAAAGTTAGTAAAGGCTTTAAGGTGACATAAGAGCCACTTATGTTTATTCAATAATTCTTAAGGCCCGGTAGCGCAGTTGGTTAGCGCGCCGCCCTGTCACGGCGGAGGTCGCGGGTTCAAGTCCCGTCCGGGTCGCAAAGGTTTTGGTGTTGTATGCAAATTTATTTGTGTATTACGCGTACTGGTGGGCAACTACTAGCAAGATCTTTGTTGGCTTGGTAGCTCAGTTGGTACGAGCGAACGACTGAAAATCGTTAGGTCGCCGGTTCGATCCCGGCCCAAGCCACTTACGTTAAAAGGCAAATTAATCAAACGGTAATAAAAAAGCCCCTCACAATTATGTGAAGGGCTTTTTCTTTACTCTTAAATTAATCTAGGACAACTACTCCTGTTGGCGTCTTTAGGTGAACAGCAACAATTCCATTCTCGCCTTCATTGGTTGAAGGATCTGTCCATTCAATAGATGTGCCAGCAAGTCCTGCAAGGATTTCATCTTTAAACCATGACTCGGATAGTTCACCTTTATCTGCAATCGTTATCTTTTCTATCGATGCAACTGCTTTGCCATCTTGTGATGGGTGATCAGTTGTTAACCATTGAATGAAAAATGGTAGCTCGTGTGAATCTGCAATCTCAGTAACGCCAATCTGCTTCCACTTGAGGTCGCTTCCATCTGGGCGTGTGCGGTGGCCTTCTACTGCTTCACGACCAAACTTTTTTTCCACATTTGAAATATCTTCTGTGCTAAATACCCAGGTTAACCAACCGCCACCTGCTTGAGCTTTTCTGCTCACAGCTTTACCCCACGGTGTTTGCTCTGTAGACGGGTGATCTAGTGGACAGACAACTTCGATGTATTGACCGTTTTGTAAAGGCGCTGTGAAGTTGCGTGTGCCAAAGCGTGGGTGAACACCGCCGTCAACAAATGTGCTGCCTAGGCGTGAACCAAGACGTTGAACAGTGTCGGCTAATTGATCATGGGAAGTTACATATGAGACATGGTCTAAGCGCATGGACAAATCTTGCCCTATGAATGGGGGTGCTAATTACCATCTAGACGGTTTGTCTATGCGTGAAAAACGGTTGTTTTGAAGGGCTGGGGACAACTCAATGATGGTGTCGGTGAAGTCTGCGATTCTCCCAATCATCTACGGATTGGAGAAAAAGTGTGTTCGTTGACAAATACTTGTGTGGCGCATAAGATATGAGAAAGAAAATTAGATTTATATCTGGTGCACGTAAACACAAGATTGGAAGGGCGCATGCAAGGTTTGTTATTGAAAACAACGTTGCGTTACGTACGCCGGGACAAAATGAGTTTGAGTATAGATTGTTTTGGATCGGTGTTGATGATCGAGGGTTAGAGCTGGAGATTGCTGGAATTGAGTTTGAAGATGAGATTCTAGTTATTCATGTAATGCCAAGAGATTTTAGAAGGAGGGGAGAAAATGGTTAAGAAGCAAAAAGAGAAGTATCACTGGGGTAAAGATATTGACCTAGATAAAACTGTAATTCTTGATAAACAAGGCAAGCGACTTACGAATGCTCGAGCCGAGAAAATAGCTCAGGAGATTGTTAAGCAAGCCACCGGTAGGCCATCGCTTACCGGTCCGAAAAAAGTCTCGCCTGAAGTTAAAGCTCGTGTGCCGCAAAAATTGAAGGTGAAATTAGATCGAGAAGCTAAGCGCCGTGGAGAAACGCCATCTGTTTTAATTAGAGAAGCTTTAGAAAATTATTTATCTGCCTAAGCTTTGATTAGTTGTGGCGAATAGTTAACGGGCCAACGTGCACATCAACGCTTCAACTGTTAACAATGGCGCTGCGTTGTGACCCAAGTTGGTACGGGCCTGCATGATTGCGCCTATCTTTTTTATCGTGTTCTGTGGTTTTGTCTTTTCAGCCACTGCGCGAATCTCTGTTTCCAACTCTTTATTGATGAGCCCATCATTTGCACCGGCCTGCACCATCATGACATCGCGGTAGAAGCTTGCAATATCAAGGAGTGCAGCATCAAGTCCGTCACGGATCATTCTCGTTTGACGAGTCTTTTGTTCTTTCTCTAAATCTTTAATCGCTTTACTGCCGCCAGTTGCCATGCCACGGCCTGTTGCGCCTTTGCCATAAGCAAGTGAAAGATCATCAATCTCTTTTTCATTTCTGGCCTCTGCAGCAATTGTTGCCTGCTCAGTTGCAAGATCGACAAGAGTTTGGGCTGCAGCAAACGCCGATGAGATTCCTTGAAGAGTAAGGGGCAGTTTCATGATTGTGTTGCGGGTGTTGCGCACTGACTCGTTTTTTGCAAGATAACGGGCACGGCCAATGTGGCCCTGTGAAACGCGAGCCGCAAAATCTGCCATGTTAGGTGAAATGCCATCGCGGGTTTGTAGGACCTGTGCAACGGCAGTATTAGATGGTGTGACAAGTTGTAGATGGCGACAACGACTGCGAATTGTTGGCAGAACATCATGCAATGTTGGTGCACAAAGCAACCAAACTGTTCTGTTACCTGGTTCTTCAATTGCTTTAAGGAGTGCGTTCGCTGCAGATTCTGTGAGTCTGTCTGCATCTTCCATTACAACAACTCGCCAACCACCCATAGATGGCGCCCAAGCAACACGAGTGAGCAATTCTCTTACTTCATCAATCTTGATTGATAGACCTTCTGTTCTGATGATCTCAACATCAGGGTGTGCGCCATTTGCCGCAGATTTACATTCATTACATGTTCCACAACTTTCGTTGGGACAGATAAGACCTTGAGCGAAAGCAATTGCAGCGTTAGAGCGACCAGAGCCCGGTGGGCCAGTGAAAACCCAAGCGTGCGTCATCTGGTTGTTTGTCTCTGCTGTTGCCTGTACATCCTCTGTGCGCGTTGCAAGAACAGCCTTTTGAAGGATTCCGATTACATGTTCTTGTCCTACAAGCTCTGCGTAAACGCTCATTTTTTAGCAGCTCTTTTTGATTTACTTGCAGCAGCCTTTGCAGATTGTGAACTCTTTTTAACAGCTTTGCTTGCAGCGGTCCCTGTGTTTTTCACAGCCTTTGCTGTGGCTCGGATAGGGCGAAGTAGAAGTTTTCCTTTATCTTCGCGGGCATTTCGCTTAAGGCCAGCGATTTCACTGACGCGAGAAATAATTGCGGCGTGTGTTGCTTGGATTGATTGTTCGCCAGAGACTATGAAGTAGCGCTCTGGATCAAGGGCTGCGATTTGCAAGAACTCTTGGCGTACTCGCTCGTGGAAATCAATGGGTTGTGATTCAAGTCTGTCTTTACTCATTAAACGTGAAAGACCAACTTCTGGTGCAAGATCGATAATGATTGTCAGCGTTGGAAATAAAGATTCAGTTGCCCATCTAGAAATTCGTGCAACTTCTCCGGGTTCTAATACGCGCCCTGCACCTTGGTATGCGATAGATGAATCAAAGTAGCGATCACTAATTACAACTTCACCTCTTGCTAGCGCTGGTCTGATCACACTGTGCACATGGTGAGCTCGATCTGCGGCATAGAGCAAAGCTTCGGCTCGTGGGCTAATTTCTCCTGTTGAATGTGAGAGTAAAATCTTTCTGATCTCAACACCAAGTTCTGTTCCGCCGGGTTCTCTAGATAGGACAACGCTTTCACCTTCTTGTTCTAGCCAAGCCTTGAGTAACTGCGACTGTGTTGATTTACCTATTCCTTCGCCGCCTTCAAATGCAATAAAGATTCCTTTTGTAGGCGCGCCTGTCATGCTGCCTAGCTCGCCTTTTAACGCATTAGAGATATCTGACCACAATGAAACATTTGGTCGATCTTTCATCTGCTTATAAGAGACAAGTCCAATTAATGATGCAATCAAGCCTGCGATAAGAATTGTTACTGCAGCACCGTTATATGAGAGCTCAGTATTTTGAAACTTAAATGTGTGTTGGCCAACTGCTGCGGCAATTAATGGAGAGATCGCAAGAACTGCCACTAAAACCACGCGGATTAGGCTTTGAACGAAGGCAAAGGTGCGCCCACGGACATCATCTGTGACCTCTAGTCCGAGCATCGTAAAGCCTGTTACCCAACAGATTCCGCTAAATGCACCAAGGATGATCACAACAAAGACAGCAATTACTAAGTTAGGGATTGCCGCCAAAACAACCAGCAGCGCACCTGCAACGACAAGTGATGCTCCAAATAACCTACGGCGAGAGAACTGTGCAAAGATTTTTGGACCAAATGCAATACCTGCTGCAAGGCCTGTAAAGACTGCGCCAAACAAAACACCGTATGCAGCGTCACCGCCGCCAAGATCGCCAACAAATGTTCTGGCTAAACCAATGACCGCCCCTGCTGCAACAAATGCACCGACCATTCCAACAATCAGGCCGCGGATAATCTTGCTACCACTTACTGTCTTCCAACCTTCGTGCAGAGATTTTAGTATCCCTGTCTCTGCTGCGTGCTTTGCAGCTGCGCCCTTTGGTATCTCTCGCAATTGAAAAATCATGATCGCTGCAAAGAAAAATGATGCAGCGTTTGCATAGAGGGCCAGGTTGACCGCGGTTACGTTGGTGGAAAATGTTGCATTAAAGGCTGATGTGAACAGAGTTAAGAATGTAAAGACAAGTGCTGCAATGGGGGCGGTGCCATAGGCTGCCAAGAGTGTGACTTGGTTTGCTGACTCTAACTTCTCGCGTGGTACTAAGTTAGGAACAGATGCTTCTTTAGCTGGTGACCAAAACAGCGTGAGACACTCAACCAGAATCATTGCGGCATAGAGCCAGAAGTAATTGTTTGCAATTGGAATTGATATGTAGAGCGCGCCGCGCAAGATGTCGCAGTTGACCATTAACTTGCGGCGATCTAACTTGTCAGCGATAACGCCTGCAATTGGTCCAAGAATGGCAGCCGGTAATAAGCGCGCAATAAAGACACCTGCGATTGCAAAGTTAGCTGTTGCGTAATCTCCACCAGATAACTGTTGAGCCATCGCAGTCGTTGCTAGTAGGCCAAGCCAATCTCCCAAAGAGGAGTAGAACATTGAGTTCCATAGTTTTCTAAATGGGCCGATCGCAAGCACTCCACGTGTTACATCCGGTGCTGGGGCAGCCGGGACCGGGAGTGTTTTAGGCATAGACCCAAGTCTATCGGGCGCATGAACTGGGCTTAAAGAGGTCAGAGGGGGCCTATTTATGGGTATTTGTGGGTGTAGCACAATCACTAGTATGTGCTACCTTCAACCATGACCACAGCCAAGAAAGTCAAAGTGCAGAACTCTACGGTTGGCGTGCGCGAACTACGTCAAGCTGCATCGCAAATTTTAGACCAAGTCAAAGATGGAGTAACTGTGGAAGTAACTGAACACGGTGTGCCCGTTGCGCGAATTGTTCCAATTACGCGATCTTTATTTGAAGAGTACTTAGAAAATGGCCGAATTATTCCGGCCCGAAATCCAAATCGTGTATTTACTATGCCAAAAGGAAAAATTTCTAAGGGCAAGCAGCTCTCAGAAATCATTATCGAAGAGCGCCGGGCAGCAAAGTTTTGAGATGGTACATAGATAGCTCAGCGATCATTAAATTGATTAAACCTGAGCTTGAAACAAAAACTCTACTTCAACAACTTCCACGCTCTATCACTACTTCTCAAATAAGCAGAGTAGAAGTAATCCGAACAATTAATGTGAATTTTGCTGAATTGCTTGAGGATGCATATGACATTCTAGTTGACATACCCATGGTTGCAGTCGACCACTCAGTTTTATTGGCAGCCGAGAACCTTCCTGCATTTATTAAATTGCGAGCTTTGGATTCAATCCACATCGCAACAGCCTTTTCCATGAAGAGTGAGATTGACGGAGTAATTACCTACGATAAAGAAATGGTAAAGGCTGCCAGTGCACTTGGCTTTAAAACTATGTCTCCGGGAATAAAATAGTTATTCAGACTTCTCTTTTGCTTTTCCAGATGCAGCCTTTTTAGCGGCCTTCTTTGCGCCAGCTTTTTTAACCGTGTTTTTAGTTAGCGTTGGCGCAGTTGCACCAGCCTTTACGGGTTTTGATTTTGCTGCAGCTTTCTTGCGAGATTTTTTAGGTGATGGGCCATTCTCTGCCTCCCATGCACGGCGGCCTGCAAGTAGCTCTAACCCACGCTCAATTGTCATCGCCTCTAACGTGTCACCACGGCGTAGTGTTGCATTTGTTTCACCGTCAGATACATACATTCCAAAGCGGCCATCTTTAATAATAAGAGGTCTCTGTGTTTCAGGGTCAAGACCAAGCTCCTTTAATGGTGGCTTTGCAACACCACGACGGCGCTCTTTTGGTCGTGAATAAATATCTAGCGCTTCTTCTAAAGTCATTGTGAACAACTGATCTTCACTAGTAAGAGTGCGGCTATCAAGACCTGCCTTTAGGTAAGGACCATAACGACCGTTTTGCACAGTGATCACATCGCCGGCCTCTGTCGTGCCCAGTGTTCTTGGCAGAGAAAGAAGAAGTAGTGCATCTTCATATGTAACAGTATCTAACGTCATAGTAGAAAGAAGGGATGCGGTTTTTGCTTTTGGTGCATCTGCTTTCTTTTTCTTCTTCTTGCCAGAGGCTGTTAGCTCAACAGGTGCTTCTGGTAGAACTTCTGTGATGTATGGACCAAAGCGGCCGCTCTTTGCAATGATCGGCAGATTAGTTGATGGATCAATTCCAAGTTCGCGCTCACCTGAAGGGGCAGCTAATAGTTCAATTGCTTTTGCAAGAGTTAACTCATCTGGTGCTAACTCTTCTGGAATGTTTGCAAGTTTACGCTCTTCACCAGGCAAATTCTCTTGCAGGTATGCACCATATCTACCAACACGGATCTCAATTTCTGGAGATAAGTTCATGGTGTTTGTTGCACGTGCATCGATAACACCAAGATCTGCAGAGAGTTCATTAAGGCCTGGTTGGCCGTCTACGCCATAGAAGAAGTCACGTAGCCAATCGACGCGACCAGCATCACCTGATGCGATCTTGTCTAGATC
>JAIXXJ010000029.1 GCA_027490815.1 Streptomycetaceae bacterium | reverse complement strand
TTCGTCGGAGAGTCGTGTGGAGAAACTTCGGGACTGAGAAAGCGTTAATCACACTACGCCCGTAGAAGCCCTGTTTTTGCACCGAAGGACCCGGGTTCGATTCCCGGCACCTCCACTTTAGTTCCAAACCAAACGTTGCTCTAGCGCAAAAGTTTTTAAACTAAATACTTTGATTAGCCTTCTTGCATATCTGTTGGCGCGCCATGAACATCTAGAACATTTGCCGCTTTGTTATCTCCACCTAGTTTAGAACCTTCGCCGCTTCGATTTAGTGGAGCCTTAGGCTTGGCATCTTCTTTGTAAATTGCAGGAATTGATCCCAGCAATCCTTTTTGAAAATCCTCAAATGCTTGTAAAACTTCTCTTTTTGTATTCATTACAAAAGGACCCATCCAAGCCACAGGTTCTTTGATTGGTGCGCCTCCAAGAATAAACAGTTCTAACTCAGGTGAGCGAGCTTCTTGTTGATTTGCGGCTCGCACAACAATTGAATCCCCATCACCAAAGACAGCAAGTTGTCCTGCTTGAACAGGACGCAATTCATCTCCTACGAATCCAAATCCTGACATCGTGTAAACAAGTGCGTTGTAATCTTTTCGCCATGGCAATCGCAGTTCTGCACCTGGTGCAATGCTTGCGTGCAATAAAGTAATTGGGGTTTGAGTTGATCCAGGTCCAAAGTTTCCGGCAACTTCACCAGCGATCACGCGCAGTAACGAACCACCATCGGCTGAAGTTAGAAGCGCAACATCGTTTGCGCGGACATCTTGATATGCCGGCGGTGACCATTTCTTTGCAGCAGGAAGATTTACCCAGAGTTGGAAGCCATGAAACAAACCACCTGACATGACCAGATGCTCAGGAGGAGTTTCAATATGTAAAATTCCGGCGCCAGCTGTCATCCACTGTGTGTCACCATCTGAAATTGTTCCACCGCCACCGTTGTTATCTTGGTGATCAAAGATTCCATCAATAATGTATGTAACAGTTTCAAAACCTCTATGCGGGTGCCATGGAGTTCCCTTTGGTTCACCTGGTGCGTATTCAACTTCGCCCATTTCATCTAAGTGAATGAATGGATCAAGGTCGGCTAAATCGATTCCTGCGAATGCACGACGAACAGGAAAGCCTTCACCTTCAAAACCTTGCGGAGCTGTAGTAATACTTTTTACTACGCGAGCTTTTGCTCCTGGCAATTCTTGAACACGGGGCAGAATAGTTATGTCGCTTACGGAAACTGCAGGCACTGTTGGCTCCTTTGCTGAGGCTCAAACTGTAGTTGAAAGTTCAACTACATGCAACCTTAATGAAGGCTTACAAAGCTTTTAGGGCTGAGACGACTTTGGTAAGCGAGCTCTTGGCATCACCGAACAAAAGCATTGTCTTGGGATCATAGAGAAGCTCATTTTCAATCCCAGCAAAGCCCGGTCGCATTGAACGCTTGAGGAAAATGATATTAGCCGCATTGTTGACCTCAAGAATTGGCATTCCATATATCGGACACCCCGGCGTGGTTTTTGCTGCTGGATTTACGACATCGTTTGCACCAATAACAATAGCAACATCGGTTTGTCCAAACGTTGGATTGACTTCATCCATTTCAACTAATTGATCATAAGGAACATTTGCCTCGGCAAGCAATACGTTCATGTGTCCTGGCATACGTCCTGCTACTGGGTGAATTCCATAAGCAACATCAATGCCTTTTGAAATCATGAGATCTGCTAACTCCCGAACCGTATGTTGTGCTTGAGCAACAGCCAGACCAAATCCAGGAACAATAACGACCCGACGTGCATAGTTAAGCAAGATTGCAACATCATCTGCTGATCCAGATCGAACAGGACGATCTTCGGCTACTCCAGAAGAATCTTGTGGTTTGGCAGTGAATGCACCAAAGAGAGTTCCAAACAAAGATCGACCCATTGCATCTGCCATCAATCGAGTCAAAATAGTTCCAGATGCACCTACTAAAGTTCCTGCAATAATCAAAAGTACTGAGTCGAGTACATATCCACTTGCAGCAACTGTTAATCCAGTGAATGCATTGAGAAGTGAGATAACAATTGGAACATCTGCGCCCCCCACAGGAAGTACAAAAAGAACTCCAAAAAGCAAGGACAGAGCAGCAAGTATGAGCAATGGAGTCGTGCCAAGTGCTGAAACAACCCAACCGCCCACGCCGATGACAGATGCAAGTGTTGCAGCAATAACAAACCGTCCAGCTGGGAAAACCACTGGTCTAGTTGTCATAAGTTCTTGAAGCTTCATGAATGTGATGATTGATCCGCTGAAAGAGACGCATCCAACAATTACTGTAAACACTGTAAAGACAACTTGGGCAGTTGTTGCCTCTGAACCCAAGTTTAGATATTCCACAATTGCTACTAACGCTGCTGCGCCGCCACCTACTCCGTTAAAGAGTGCAACCAACTGCGGCATCTGGGTCATCTCTACTTTACGTGCAGCTGGAACACCAATGATTAAACCAACAGCGATTGCTCCAAGAATCCAACCAAGATTATTAAGCGGCAATGATGATTCAGCTTTGCCGTAAACACTTGGGCTTGCATAAAAAAAGACTACGAGTGTTGCAAGGCCGGCACCAAAAGCGCCAATCAAATTTCCTCTACGCGCAGTCTTTGGGTGAGACAGCCCTTTTAAAGCCAAAATAAAGGCAATACCAGCGGCCAAACCAATGAGATCGTAAATAGTGCGACTCATTTTTTCTGCCCCTTAAACATCTCTAGCATTCGATCGGTGACTACAAATCCACCAACCATGTTTATTGTCGCCAACACAATGGCTGCAAGGGAGAGTCCTAACTCCAAGTTAGTTTCACTGTGATCGGCCACGATGATCGCACCCACCAAAATGACTCCATGGATTGCATTTGCACCAGACATTAAAGGTGTGTGTAAAGTCGATGAGACTTTAGAGACAACTTCAAAGCCAACGAAAACAGATAAAACAAAGATGGAAAGTATTGCCATTGCGTCCATTACTGTGCTCCTCTTCGTGTACCTGCGTGCGTTACTGCAGCGCCGTTTATGATCTCATCATCAAAATTAAGGTTAAATGAAGCTTTGACTCCATCTTTTTCTCCGATGGTGAAGAGTGAAAGTAAGTTAACTACATTTCGTGAATACAGAAACGATGCATGGAACGGAAGTTGGCTCGGAACATCTTTTCCACCCCAAATACGAACGCCACCAGCAGTTTCAATTATTTCACCAGGTTTTGAACCTTCAACATTGCCACCGGTTTCGGCAGCTAAATCGACAATGATTGTTCCTGGTGCCATCGAATCAACCATGGCTTTGGTCATTAATTGAGGTGCTTGCCGACCGGGAACTGCGGCAGTTGTAATAACAATGTGAGACTTTGCAATGTACGGAGTTAAAAGTTCACGTTGCTTTGTTGCTCGATCTTCACTCATCTCGCGGGCGTATCCACCTGCACCTTCAAGTGCTTCAAGTTCGAGTTCAATAAATGTTGCACCCATAGAACGAACTTCATCGGCAGATGCGGGTCGAACATCGTAGGCTGAAACAACTGCGCCTAGACGTCGAGAGGTTGCAATAGCCTGCAATCCTGCAACACCTGCACCAAGAACTAAAACTTGTGCGGGAGTAACTGTGCCTGCAGCAGTCATTAACATTGGAGCAAATCGAGGTGAGAGTTCTGCGCCAACAATTGCCGCTCTGTAACCTGCGCACAATGCCTGCGAGGTTAATGCATCCATAGATTGAGCGCGCGAAATTCTTGGAACTAATTCAAGTGAAAATGCTGTAACTCCAGCTTTTGTTGCTGCCTCGATTGAATCAATCGATGTAACTGGGGACAGAAAAGAGATTGTGATGGCACCCTTCTTGAGTGTGGCCATTTGTTGCGGAGTTAGTGGTTGAACAGAAAGCACCACATCGGCATCAGATAAGACATCACCTTGTTTAATAGATGCACCTTGTTCGGCAAACTGAGCATCACTTGCTTGAGATGCAATTCCAGCTCCAGACTCAATGACAACTTCTAGTCCAAGGCGAGTTAACTTACTGATTACATCGGGGACGAGCGCAACGCGCTTTTCGCCAGACTTAATCTCTTTTGGGACGACTATGCGCATGCGACAAATATTAGCGTGTAGAGCCCTCTAAGTCTCCACGAACTAAATGGTACAAAATGGCTTGAATTGTTGTGCGGCGATGATACGCCTCGCGCCAAACCACAGATCGTGGGCCATCAATGACAGATGCTGACACCTCTTCCCCGCGATGTGCTGGCAAGCAATGCATAAAAATTGAATCTTTAGTTGTCATCTTCATTAACTGTTCAGTAACGGCAAATGGAGATAGAGATCGCGTTTTCTCACTGCGATCAGATTCTGAATCACCCATAGACATCCAAACATCCGTATAAAGAACCGATGCGTCTTGGGCCGCAGCTTCAGGATCAATTGAGAGCTCAACTCGTCCACCATTTTGTGCCGCAATATTTTTTGCAACTTCAACAACAATGGGATCCGGAGACCATTTACCGCCAGGTGTTGCAGCAACAACGTGTGCACCCATAATTGCACCCATAATTAACCAAGCGTGCGACATGTTGTTACCGTCACCTAAATAAACAAACTTACGTCCCGTTATATCTTTTCCAAAGTTCTCTCGAATTGTTAACCAATCAGCCAACAACTGTGTTGGATGGTCCACGTCAGTCAATGCATTTATTACTGGAATTGAAGAGTTCGCACCAAGTTCATCAACATCTGATTGCGCAAATGTTCGAACAATTAATGCACTGGCATAACCGCTAATGATTTTGGCAGTATCAGAGATAGTTTCTCCGCGACCCAATTGAAGGTCATCGCCTCTAATAAAAATTGGAGTTCCGCCAAGGTGAACAACAGCAGTCTCAGATGCAAGCCTTGTGCGTGTTGAAGGCTTAGTCATGTAGATAGCAACGGTTTTATTTGCCAATGCTGAATTAGATCGCAGAGGTTTCTCAGCAAATTCAGCGGCAGTGGACAATATTAATTCAACATCAGCCCGTGATAAGTGCTCGGTGCGCAATAAGTCCTTCATTGGTGAATTCTACCCGTAGTTTTGACTACTCGAAGGTATCCTTATCAACCTCATGGGAATCTTTAAAAAAATAGGATTAGAGGACGATACCGATCTTCTGACACGCCCATCTATGGATTTAGAAGAAGATGACGGCGGACATGACCGCTTTTCACACTATGTAAAAAAAGAGAAGATTGTGGAGTCAGCTGTAACCGGAAAGGCAGTAAAGGCCTTGTGTGGAAAGAAGTGGATACCAAGTAGGGATCCAGAAAAATATCCAATTTGTCCGACCTGCAAGGAGATTTTTGCAGGCTTGAAACCAGCGCCTAAAGATAAATGAGCAAAACAAGCAAGAAGAGTAAGAAGAACAAAACAACTTCACTTCTAGTTGTAATTACAACTTTACTTGGCTTACTTGTTCCAAGCGCAGTTCATACCGCATCGGCAAGCAATAAAGAGCCTCGCAAAATAGTCACTGGTTGGATTCCATATTATTCAATAGATCGAGTGTTACCACGTGTTCGAAAGCTAACTCCTTCGATTCCAACAGGAGTAAATCAACCGGCAGTCTGTGATTCCTCGCAATATGGCCCAACAGAAAATGCAGCAATCGAGAGTTCGTATCTTTTTAGAAATAAAGACTTAATGAAAGAAGTTTTACCGTTTTGGTTCTCACTAAAAAGCCCAACGCTGATTCGAAATGATTACAACACAGGCAATCCTTCTTGGCCAATGGCTGACACTGTTTGTTTATTGCGTCGTGCGGGTATGCAAGTAATTCCAACAATGACTGACGGAACGGCCAAGCTTGTATTGGCCGGGTATTTAGCCAACCCAACAACTCGCACCACAATTGTCAATTCAATTGTAAATTTAGTTAATGTTAATGGATTTGATGGAATTGATTTAGATTATGAAGGATTTGCATTTGTAGATGGGAATACAACTTGGACTCGAACTGCTCCGTTGTGGGTTGCTTTCATTAAAGAGTTGAGTGTTGCCTTGCGCGCTAATAAGAAAATTCTCTCTGTAACAACGCCTTATCTTTACGATCCAAGTGAAAAGCAAAAAGGATATTTTGTTTATGCGTGGGCAGATATTGCAAGCAGCATTGATCGATTACGAATAATGACCTACGACTTCAATGTTGCAAAGCCAGGTCCAAACGCACCGATTAGTTGGGTTGATAAAACTCTTCGATATGCAATCAGCATCATGCCTTCATCAAAAGTTTATGTTGGTTTACCTGGCTATGGCAGGGATTGGATCACAGCGGTGCAGGGTAAATGCCCAGTGTCTGCGCCACCTGGACTTAAAGCAGGAGCTAAAGCGTCAACATTCTTAATGGTTAATGCAGAAAGAAAAGCTGTAATCGATAATGCTATTCCTGTTTTTGATGCAACTGTGAGTGAAGCAACTTACTCTTATGTTCAAACCTACAACGGTTTAACTGCAGATGGTGCATCAACAACTTGCAATGTGAGTCGAACTGTTTGGTATCAGAATTCCAGAAGTTATGCCGAGAGAATGGCATTAGTTTCAAAGTACAGACTTGGTGGAGCCGCGCTTTGGACACTTGGCATGGAGGATCAATTATCAACAACAGAGATGAGAAATGCTGCTTTGGCAATGGCGCCAGACACAGTGGTTTCCTCGATGAGTTTATCTGGTGTGACTCAAGGTTCAGTTTTCTATGCCGATCAATTCAACGTAAGTGGCTTGTTTACACTTAAAGATAAGTCCCCAATTGTTGGTCTACCCGTTGCGCTAGAGATTAACCGCGGAGGAGTTTGGACAAAAATTGCAGAGTTAGTGACCGATACAAATGGATCGATTAATGCTCCAATTACTTTGGCAAGTTCTGCTGGAATTCGATTAACAACTCTTGCAACTTGGGAACGAACTGACTCAATTACTCCTGAGCAGGTTGTTACAGTTAAGAGCAAAATACTTATTGATCGACCAAACTCTGCTTCAAGAGCTGCCTCCTTTACGATAAAGGCGCAACTGCTTCCACAAGTTCTTGGAAAATCAGCAATTCTTCAAAAGAGCATTAATGGAAAATGGCAGAATGTCGGAACAGCCGTGACTTCGGATGCAAACGGTGCCTTCACCTTCAGCACGGTTGAAAATAATCGAGGCATCCTGACAATGCGTGTGCAAGTTGGCACCGAACTTACATCTGAAACCTTTGCGATTATAATTCGATAACTATGGTCAAAGTAAATGAAAAAGTTGAAGAAGAACTTCAGGCAATATTTAGTGGAGATGTTCCCTGGATAACTATTGTCTGGGATGACCCAGTAAATTTAATGACCTATGTAACATATGTGCTCATGGAGCTTTTTGGCTTTAGTAAAGAAAAAGCTACCGAACTAATGATGAAAATACATACCGAAGGCAAGGCTGTAGTTTCAACAGGTAGCCGCGAAGAGATGGAACGCGATGTAGCTCGCATTCATGAATTTGGATTGTGGGCAACTCTTCAACGTGGAGATCAGCAGTAATGTCTGACCTCCAAAAGGGTTTTTATCCTCATGGAGATAACGCATTCGTGGCGAATTTCTCAGAATCTGAGCGTGAAGTTTTAACAAATCTTTCAGAGCAAATCATCGAACTTTTAGCAGAACGTATCGACCACCAGAGTGATGATCCACTGGCAGCATTGGTTGGAATAACTTCACATGACACTCCGCCCGAAGATGAAGTTTTGTTACGACTACTGCCAAATGCATACGCAGATCAAGTTGATGCCTCTGAATTTCGAAGATATACCGAATCAACTTTGAGGCAGAAAAAACAAGGACACGCAATGGCTATGAGATCAAATCTAATTTCTGCAATTGATGGTGTTGTCGAAATAGATCGTGATGGAGCCAACGATTGGCTTGGTGCGATAAATGATGTTCGATTAGCTTTGGGCGTTAGATTAAACGTTGAAGAAAACTCACCAGAGGAATTGCAACTATTAGCACCTGATGACCCAATGCATGGTGTTTATACTGTGTATGGCTGGCTTGGGTGGCTTCAAGAAAGTTTGCTTGAAGCAGTAATGAATGGATCCCAATAGTTATAAAGTTCAAGGTAGGCTAGCCCTGTGAGTAATGCTGCAATTGGAATTTTTGATTCAGGAGTCGGTGGACTCACAGTTGCACGGGCAGTATTAGATCAGTTACCTAATGAGTCCACACTTTATATTGGTGATACAGCCCGCGGTCCTTATGGACCACGTCCGCTCTCTGAAGTTCGTGAGTTCGCTCTTGAGACAATGGATTTTTTGATTGATCAAGGCGTAAAGGCAATAGTGATTGCATGTAATACAGCATCGGCTGCAATGTTGCGCGATGCCCGTGAGCGTTATTCGATTCCTGTAATTGAAGTGATTCAACCTGCAGTTCGAAGAGCGGTGGCAGCTACTCGCTCCGGACGAATTGGGGTAATTGGCACTCAAGCAACAATTGATTCAAAAGCCTATTTAGATGCATTCGCTGCAGCACCACAGTTGCAAATTACTTCTGCAGCTTGTCCTTTATTTGTGGAATTTGTTGAGCGGGGAGAAACATCAGGGGAAGCGATCACTAAAGTCGCCCAGAAGTACTTAGAACCCATCATGAAATCTGAAGTAGATACTTTAGTTTTGGGATGTACGCACTATCCATTGTTAACTGGAGTTATCTCTTACGTAATGGGTGAAAACGTTACATTGGTTTCAAGTGCAGAAGAAACAGCAAAAGATTTGTATCGAACATTAGTTGAAAATAATGCACTAAGGCCGCAATCTAGTTCGGCCCCTACGCATAGATTCTTAGCAACCGGTGATGCAAAGGCATTTGAAACCTTAGCACGACGTTTCCTAGGTCCTGAAGTTACGCAAGTCGAACATCAATCACTGTAATTTAAGCACTCAATCCAAAGGAGCCTTACATGTCACGCAATGACGGTCGCGCGGTAAATGACTTAAGAGAAATTAAATTCACTCGTGGATGGTTAGACCATGCAGAAGGTTCAGTTTTAGTTGAATTTGGAAAAACCCGAGTCTTATGTGTTGCATCTTTTTCTCCAGGAGTTCCTCGTTGGCTTAAAGATAGTGGCAACGGTTGGGTTACTTCTGAATATTCGATGTTACCCAGAGCAACACACACACGTTCAGATCGCGAAAGCGTAAAAGGAAAACTTGGTGGTCGCACCCAAGAAATTTCTCGTTTAGTTGGTCGATCACTTCGAGCAGTTGTAAATATGAAAGAGCTTGGTGAAAATACTATTGTCATTGATTGTGATGTTTTACAGGCCGATGGAGGAACTCGCACCGCAGCAATAACTGGTGCATATGTGGCACTTGAAGATGCAATAAATTGGGCAAAGTCACAAGGCCACATCAAAGAAAATGCAAAGCCACTTAACGACACCGTTGCCGCGGTGAGTGTTGGAATAATCGATGGAAAACCCATGTTGGACTTGTGTTACGAAGAAGATGTGCGCGCAGGAACTGACATGAATGTTGTTGTCTCAGGAGATGGACGCTTCATTGAAGTTCAAGGTACTGCAGAAGGTGAGCCCTTTGATCGCGCACTTCTCAATCAATTACTTGATTTGGCAGTTGATGGCTGTAAAACATTAACAGGAATGCAAAAGGCTGCACTTAAACTTTAATGTCACACAAACTTGTTCTGGCTACTCGTAACTCAGGAAAAATTATTGAGTTTCGACGAATACTTGAAGAGATCGCCCCTGGAGCAGTTGAACTCATGAGCGTAGATCAATTTCCAAATTTAGTTGATGTTGAAGAAACAGGTTCTACTTTTGAGGAAAACTCACTCCTAAAAGCGCGCTATACATCTATGGCAACTGGGCTACCAGCAATTGCCGATGATTCGGGGCTTTGTATTGATGCCCTTGGCGGTGCGCCTGGAATTTTCTCTGCACGATGGGCCGGTAAACACGGAGATGATCAAGCAAATCTGGAAAAAGTTCTTGAGCAGTTAAAAGATGTCCCAGAAGAAAAACGGGGTGCGCACTTTCTTTGTGTTGCCTCATTGGTGTTACCCGATGGCCGTGAGCATGTGTCCGAAGGTAGGTTTGATGGATCCATTTTGCGTTCAGCCGTAGGCACGAATGGATTTGGCTACGATCCTATTTTTCAGCCAAATGGCCTTGCTATCTCAAGTGCACAAATGAGCGCAGAAGAGAAGGATTTAGTCAGCCATCGCGGAAAATCACTCCGCTTAATCGCACCTCATGTGATTCGATTGCTAGCCACCCTACGGTAACCTTTACCTATCAAATAGCTTTATTTACGTACAACATACAATCCAAGGAGTTACCGTGGCCGTTAAGAAGACCGCAAAAAAAACTGCAAAGAAGTCATCAGTTAAAAAGTCTGCAGTGAAAAAATCAGCTGCTAAAAAGAAGACAGCGAAGAAATCTGTAGCAAAGAAGAGTGCGGTTAAGAAGACCGCAAAGAAAGCTGCGAAAAAAGCACCTGCAAAGCGCGCTACCAAGAAAGCAGCAGCTAAGAAGTCAGCTGCCAGAAAGAGTGCAAGCCGATATTCAGTTCCACCAGTACCAATCTCCTCAGCAAGAACGGCGCCTCGTGTAGATGCTCCTGCAGCGACATTTGCTCCTAAGCCTGTCGCAAAGCCAAAGCAATCAACATCAGCAAATACAGTGTGGATCGTTGTAATTGGAATCGTTGCACTTGCTGCAATAGTTTGGGCAAATTCATCAAGTTCTGACAATGATGCAGCGCCAACTCCAACAGAATCTGCGATGCCAACTGAGTCAGCATCACCAACTGAATCAGCAACACCAACTCCAACCGAGACAAATGGAGCTACCGTTGGTGCAGTTGAAGCACCAACAAAGTTTGTTGCACTAAAGAGCGAAGCTGGTCTAAAGCTACGTTGGGTTGCACCAATGGCAGTTGATGGCTTAACCGGATTTAAAGTTGAGATACGTGCAAATGGAACAGGAGATTGGTCAGCAATTGCTGAAGTACCAGCCGACCAATTGAGCCAGGATGTTACTAAATCAGGAGATACAGGTTGGACTCAGTTCCGTGTCTCATCTGTTTACTCAGATGGTCAAGTTGCCTCTGCAACTGTTTTCGGAATACCTGGAGAGTTCAAGTAAGTAGTTTAATCTAAAAAATTCTCCCACCTATCGGTGGGAGAATTTTTTTGTTAAAAATAAAATTTAAAGTAAAGCAGTTATTGCATCAACATATGCTCGTGCACCTGCCGGAACCAAGTGAACACCATCAGGTGCAAAGTACTCTGGATGATTTGCAGAAATACTTGCCCAATCTACAAGCCTTGCAGAGTAGAGATCGGCATACTTTTTGATCAATGCATTATTGTCTGCAAGCCAAGCTCGTGGAACGGCGGCATTAACAACGATAATTCTTGGTTGGTCTGCTAACTCTTGAAAGATTAATGAGACTTGTTCTTCAGTTAATTTATTGTTGTTTCCAAGATTAAAAATCACTGTGGCATCGGACATTTTCTTTTTATCTCTTCGAATTTCTTCTAACAGCTCTGATGCTTGGCGTCCGACACGTGCGTTAATAAGACCGATATTCTGTACTAAATCAAGCTCAGACCTAATTCCGAGGATGACCGAATCTCCAGTTACCCATAATCCGCCTTCGTCAAGTACGGGAGGAATAAATGGCTGTTCTATCTGTTTTTTAATCTCATTTAACTGCGCATCACCTGTTGCAATTGCTCGTACTGCAACTGTAGAGCTTGAACCCAAAACGAAAATGATGATTAATAAGACTGTGATTTTTTGTCGAATTTGCACTCGCTTAGTTCGATACTTCATGCCCTTGAACCAATAGTCAATTAAGCCAGTTCTAACAGGTAGCTCCACAAGACGCAGTGAAATATCGGCCAAAGCGAATACAAGTAGAACTCTTAATGCATAGAGCGCCCATGTAGAACCCTCAAGGTCATACTCTGGTCTGGTGATCTGAAAAATTACCCAGTGCCATAAGTAGATTGCATATGAACGTTCACCGATCCAGATAAAGGGTTTGCTGCTCAAAACAGGAGCAAAACGTGAAGCAGGATGAACTATTGAAACAAGAATTGCAACGCCAAAGAGACCTGCTAAAGGGAATGCAATTTTGTACAAGGTTGGATCTGAGGCATCAATAAAAAGGAATGCGGCGATGATTCCAAGAAATCCGAAAACTCCAATTCCGTCTATGAAATCCTGTGCTCGTTTAGTAACGGTCTCTTGTAGATTTTGAGGGATCCAACTAACTGCAAGCGCAGCACCTAAAAACAAGCCAATACTGTGAGTATCGGTTCCAAAGTAAACATGGCTAACTTTTGATGCATCAGATCCATCAACTTGTAGTGAAACTATGAGAAGTGTTATGCCTGAGGTAATGGCAATTAGCAGAGCAGCAAAAGGGATTCTTTTCTTTCCAAAGTATCGCAATACCAAAAGTAGAATCAGTGGCCATACCAAATAAAACTGTGCTTCAACACCCAGCGACCAAGTGTGTTGCAACAGTGCAGGCCTGCCGATGGCTTCGAAATAGTCTGTCTCGCGAAAGATCAACCACCAATTCATTGTGCCGGAAATAGCAAAGGGGGCATCACCCAAGAATCGTCGCATGGTGTCTGGCGCCCAAAAACCTACGATTATTGTTGTCACAAAAATCATGAATATAAGCGGTGGGAGTAAGCGCCGAAATCGTGCGGCATAGAAAGCGCGAAGATCTAATCCACCACTTCGTTGGATGGAATCCAAAAGAAGTCTGGTAATAACATAACCGGAAATGACAAAGAAAAGATCTACACCTAGAAAGCCTCCAGGTATCCATGAAAAGTTAAGGTGATACAAAATTACTGCGATTACAGCGACTGCACGTAATCCATCTATTGCAGGGACGTGTCGAATTCCCCGGGACGTAGACATGATTAAAGAATGGCTAGAAATAAACGCTCAGATTATTTCTTTGCTGTCTTCTTTTTTGAACTCGGACTAGCAGACTTCTTAGTAGATTTTTTAGCTGATCCCTTTGGAGCTGCCAATGCTGATTGCGTTCTCTGACTGGAAACTCTTAGAGGCCCTGAATTAATTAGAGTGTCGTTTGGATTGAGATTTTCCAGGATACTTTTTTGTAGCTCTTCTAATTTTTGAAACGCACCATCTAGTCGATTTCGAGATTGTTGAATCGAAGACTCAGCTGAATCAAGAGCTTGCTTTTGAATTCGGTACAACCGTTCTGCCTCACCGATTGCCCCATTTAGCCATTGGCGATAGTTCGTAATCTCTGCGGTTGCAGTCGAGATGATTCGCTCACCCTCTCGCTTTGCAGCATAAGTAAGGGCAGCTACTTCGCGTTTACTTTTTTCTAGGAGCTCTTCCGCTTCAGTTTCTGCTTCAGATACCTTCTCTTCTGCTTCAGCTTCAGCCGTTTGAATATATTTTCTGCCCCGTGATTCAGCGCTACTGAGAATTGATCGAGCCTTTAGATCTGCCGCGGCAAGTTCTTCTTTTGTTGCACGTGTGGTCTCTGCAATCAATCGCGAAGCGGCAGCCTGTGCTTTGCTTTCGCGGGCCTGTGCCGATTTGATCATCGACATTGCAGTCTCTGTTGCAAGAATTTCAAACTCTTCGCGCGTTAGGCCAGTGATGTCACGGCGAGACTTTAAATCTGCAATTTGCGCTTCAAGTTCTCGAATGCGATCTACTGAAGATGTTGATGGAGTACTTGAATTTGAATCCTCACCTGTAAAGCCAACCCAGCCGAGGAAATTCTTCTTTTCTGCCATCTTTTGACCCCACTACTCAGTTATTTAGAGCCCTAGGTTAGGGCACGCCCCCAGTTACTGTAAATCGCCCCTAGTTACTGTAAATCGCAACTGAGATTGCTACGTACTGAGAGATCCACGCGGCAAGCACAAAAACGTGAAAAAGTTCATGAAAACCGAAGTATTTTGCACTGCGCCCGGGTCTCTTGAGCGCATAAAAAATCGCACCAACTGTGTAAAAGAGTCCGCCAATGAGAATGGGAAGTAATACCCATAAACCACCCTCTCGATAAAGAGCAGGGGTGTAGGCCACTGCAACCCAACCGAGAAGCAAGTAATTACCAACGTAAAGCCAGCGAGGAGCATTGATCCAAAAAACCCGAAGCCCAACACCAAAGGATGCGCCTAACCAAACAATCAATAGCAAAATATTTCTTTCGCGACCTTCAAGGAGGGCAACTGCAAAGGGAGTATAGGTACCTGCAATCAGCAGGTTGATGTTTGCATGATCCCAACGGCGCCACATCATTTTCTTTGTGGGAACCCATGGGACCCGGTGGTAGATGGCCGAAACACTAAAGAGCATGATGGCCGTAGCTGCGTAAACCGATACTGCAAACTTGAGTGATTCGTTACTTAAGATGAATAAGACGAGCGATGCAACAATGACGACTGGAGTTGCGCCCAAGTGGAACCAACCGCGCAGCTTTGGGACCACCACTTGATTCATCCATTAACCATACGCCCCTTATGAGGGTGAATTCAGGGTGACTTTACTGATGAGTAGCCCCATTCACGCCTAAATGGGTGAGGGGTTCATGAAAAATCATCACAAAAGTGAGAATTTAATGAGGTTATTTCACCCAAGTTGATGCATAATTTCTATGTCGTTGATCGAAGGGGCTCCTCGAGGACTCCTTATGGGCAATGGTTTCAGGGGTCGAATGACCTGTGAATATGATCCTCATGGAGGAATTAATTGATGTTTATTCAACTAGATAGCAACCAGTGGAACCTCGTTTACAACGTGTTTTCACTTGGTTTGATCTCTATGCTCGCAACTACTGTTTACACATTAGTTTCACAGCCAAGAGTTCTAGCAAAGTACCGCACAGCGTTAGTGATGTCTTCAATGGTTACGTTCATCGCTGGCTACCACTACCTACGCATTTTTGATTCATTCAAGCATGCTTCAGAGGGTGGAAAAGTTCTACTTGATGGTTCACAGGATGCATTCAACGAGGCATACCGCTACGTTGACTGGCTATTGACTGTGCCTCTACTACTTGTAGAAGTTATTGCAGTTCTAGCACTTGCTAAGGAAGTATCACGTTCACTAATCATGCGCCTTGTTCCAGCATCAGCTGCAATGATCGCACTTGGATACCCAGGTGAGATCTCAAGCGATCAGAACACACAGGTTCTATACGGTGTGCTTTCAACACTTCCATTCATCTACATCCTCTACGTACTATTCGTAGAGCTTGGCAAGTCACTCGATCGTCAGCCAGCTGGCGTTGCAGAGACAATTGGCCGCCTACGTTTGCTTCTTATCGCAACATGGGGCGTTTACCCAATCGCTTACATCTTCAACATCGTTGGTGATCAAACAGCATCATCATTCGTAACTGTTCAAGTTGGATACACAATTGCAGACATCTTGGCAAAGTGCGTATTCGGACTAACAATTCTGAAGATCGCAAAGATGAAGTCAGTTGCAGAAGGAATGAAGGACGATCACTAATCATTGATTAGTGATATTTCTTTGTAAATATCCTTAAAAACAGGGGTGTCGCGAAAGCGGCGCCCCTGTTTGCATTCTTAGACTAAATGCATGGATAAAAACTGGATTAATAACTATCGACTAGGTAGCTACACACTCTTTGCCTGTGGACTCATCAATTTACGCTACCAATGGGGAGAGCCAGATGTCTTGGCCAGAAGTGCAATGATTTTTGGGCCAGGAGCAATTTTCTTGGCCGCCACATTTGTTCCATTGGCAGTAAAGGTTCTTGCCAGACGCGAAGTTAAGGCTCTTTCTGCCGTACTGGGAATCTTGCTCATCGCTTACGCTTTTAGTAACTAGAAATTCGTAACTAGATCAGTCGTTAACGTGCATCTGGCCCGGCTGCAAACTTTCGCGACCGGACCAGATGGACTTTTTACAACCTATAGATTTTGTTTACTTAGCAGCAGCAAAACCGATTTCTAGATCTGCTTTGAGATCTTCAATGTTTTCTAACCCGAGACTCAATCGCACAAGTCCAGGTGTTACTCCGGCTGCTAACTGCTCATCACCAGATAGCTGTGAGTGCGTTGTTGTTGCTGGATGAATAACTAACGATCTAACATCACCGATATTGGCAACGTGTGAGAACAGTTTGAGTGATTCCACAAACTTTCTACCAGCTTCAACTCCACCTTTAAGTTCGAAGGAGAGAACTGCACCCGGTCCCTTTGGTGAGTATTTCTTAGCCAATGCATTCCATGGAGAAGAAGCAAGTGCTGCATAGTTAACTTTTTCGACACTTGGATGTGCTTCCAACCAGGTAGCTATGGCTTTCGCATTTTCAACATGGCGATCAATACGAAGACTTAGAGTTTCTAAACCTTGCGCAAGAAGCCATGCGTTAAATGGAGCCACTGCCGCACCAATATCGCGCAACAACTGCAATCTAATCTTAAAGATGTAAGAAAGATTTGCACCAAATGCAGAACCAACACCTAAAGCTTGCGAGTAGACAATTCCGTTATAACTTGGGTCCGGCTCATTAAAGCCCTTGTACTTATCTGGGTACTTTGCATAGTCAAAAGTTCCAGCATCAACAATTGCCCCGACGACGGCGTTTCCATGACCTGATAAGAATTTAGTTGCAGAGTGAATGACAACATCTGCCCCAAATTCAATTGGTTTAATCAAATACGGTGTTGCAACTGTGTTATCAACAATCAAAGGGACCCCAATTTCATGGGCGACATCCGCAATAGGTTTGATATCTAGGATCTCATTTTTTGGATTTGCAATTGTCTCGCCAAAGAAAGCCTTTGTGTTTGGTTTGACAGCATCACGCCATGATTTCGGATCAGATGGATCTTTGACGAAAGTTACGTCAATTCCAAACTTTGGAAGTGTGTAGTGAAATAGATTGTAAGTTCCACCGTAAAGGCTTGGGCTAGAAACGATGTGATCGCCAGCCTCAGCGATATTCATGATTGCAAATGCAGTAGCAGCCGATCCTGAAGCAAGCAGCAGGGCTGCTACTCCGCCTTCAAGAGCTGCAATTCTTTGCTCCACGGCATCTTGAGTTGGATTCATGATGCGGGTGTAAATGTTTCCAAGTTCGGCTAAAGAGAATAAGTCAGCTGCATGCTTTGTATCTCGAAATTGATAGGCCGTTGTTTGATACAGAGGGAGTGCTCTCGCCCCAGTAGTTGGATCCGGAGTTTGTCCGGCATGAATTTGTAGTGTTTCAAATGACCAGTTGTTTGACATTATTTCTCTCCATCGCAGTAGGTGTCAGGAGTTTGCAAACGTTGGTATGTCTTTTTTAAGTTACTAAATAGAGTCACTTAAATTTGTAATACCGCGCTTATCAGTTTCCTGACCAGTTCGTCACCCGGAGCACCCCACCGCGTTGGAGGGTTGCCGCCTACTAAGCCGGGGCTAAAACGTAGGACTCGTGAACAGGAAAATCATAGCCCAAATCTGACAAATGAAAAGTTGAGGAAAATGACCACCGGATCCAAGCTTCGCCTAAGCCCTCACAGAACTTACAACCTATTTGCAACAGCTTTGCAGCAGCAAGCGGGCAAAACTATTTCCTGAAGGCTAGATCGACTTTCTTCATTTCTGCGATAAGAATTCGAACTGCATTAGGACCCATTCCATGAAGATCCTTTAGTGCCGCAAGTGACATCTTTCGAAGATCGCTTAATTCAAACAATCCTTCATCAACGAGTGCTCGTCTAGCAGGTGCCCCAAGTCCAATCTGGCGCCAAGCTGCATCAAGGGATTCATAACGATCGAATTCGACAGAACTACTTGCACTAACTACTTCTGTTGTTGCTTTCTTCAATTCGCGTTTAGCAGCTGCGTTGCGCTTGGCCTCTGCCGCTAGTTTCTTGATTTTGGCTGGTGATTTCTTTGCCATTTTTAGTTCTACTTTCTTAACAACATTCCACTTTACTGCGTAGATATTTCCTACTTTTTCATTTCTTTACATTGGAATAAACCAAAAGGAAGTAATTGTGTGCGGGAGGCGGGACTTGAACCCGCACGTCCGAAGACACAGGTTCCTAAGACCTGCGTGTCTGCCATTTCACCACTCCCGCAAACCCATAACAATGTGTTTTGGCACCAGTATGGGTTGGGGTCAAGATTAGAGGCATGTTGTGCGTGTTGCCAAAACGAGACTTAATAAAACGAATGCTCGCGCTAATCTATGAGCATGCCTTCACAAATCGAGCAGCTCGAAGCGATCATTAAGGAGGCAATTTCTCGGGGAATTCAGGCCAAATCCTTATCGGGGCCCCTACCTGATTCAATTAAATTGGAGCGGCCTAAAGACAGAACACATGGAGACTATGCAACTTCGATTGCCCTTCAAATTTCGAAACCAATGGGGAAAAACCCACGAGAAGTCGCGCAGATAATTGCCGACCTACTTACTGGCATAGAAGGTATGAGTAAAGTAGAAATTGCGGGACCTGGATTTATTAACTTAACACTTAATCGCGCAAGTCAAGCTCAGTTGGTAGAAACGATTGTTGCGGCAAAGGATGTTTTTGGAAAAGGTACTTCCTTAGCTGGAATTAAAATTAATCTTGAGTTCATTAGCGCAAACCCAACCGGGCCTTTACACCTTGGGCATACGCGTTGGGCAGCAGTTGGCGATTCACTCGGACGTGTTCTAACTGCGGCTGGTGCTCAGGTAACGCGGGAGTTTTATATTAATGACCGTGGTAACCAGATGGATTTGTTTGGCCAATCTGTAGAAGCTGTGGCATTGGGTCAAGCTGTTCCTGAAAATGGCTATCAAGGCGATTACATTAAAGATTTGGCAGTAGAGGTAGTTAAAGATAACCCTGGAATAAAGGATCTTGCTCCCCATGAGAGAACTCAAACTTTTCGTGAAGCAGCATATAAAGTTCAATTAAAAGATCAGCAAAGAGTTCTTGAAACTTTCAATACACACTTTGATGTCTGGTTTTCTGAGCGTTCTTTACATGATCAAGGAGCTGTAGAACATGGTGTTGAAAAACTTCGCAAGCAAGGTCATGTATTTGAAAGCGAAGGAGCAATCTGGCTTCGAACTACAGATTTTGGTGATGACAAAGATCGTGTAATTACTAAGGCAAACGGTGAACTAACTTATTTTGCCTCAGATACCGCCTATTACATTAATAAGCGTGAACGCGGATTTGATATCTGTATTTATATGCTTGGCGCAGACCATCACGGTTACATCAATCGCCTACGTGCAACTGCAGCATGTGCAGGTGATAATCCTGACTACAACATTGATGTGCTAATCGGACAACTTGTAAAGATTATGGAGGGTGGTCAAGAAGTAAAACTCTCTAAGCGTGCCGGAACAATAATTACGTTAGACGAGCTAGTAGAAAAAGTTGGGGTTGATGCCGCGCGATATACCTTGATTCGATATCCAGTAGATACGCCTATGGTCATGGATATTGATGTTTTGAAGCGAAATACAAATGAAAATCCTGTCTACTACGTTCAATATGCGCACGCACGAATTGCAGCAGTACTTCGTAATGCAGCCGAACTTGGTGCACCGATGGAGCTAAAGAATTTTGATCCAACACAACTGACACACGATCGCGAGAATGAATTACTTGGCGCCCTTGCCGAATTTCCACGTGTAATCGAATCGGCCGCCGAGCTGCGTGAGCCACATCGGGTCGCTCGGTATTTAGAAGAATTAGCTGGCACTTATCACGGTTTTTACAATGATTGCCGTGTGCTTCCAATGGGAGAAGAGAAATTAACTGCAATACACACAGCTCGTCTATTACTGTGTACTGCTACCAAGCAAGTGTTAAAAAACGGATTAGATCTTTTAGGCGTCAGCGCACCGGAGAGGATGTAAGCAATGTGGTCATCCTCGGTTAAAACTGGAGAGCAACTATCTATCTCTGGAATCTCTGCAAAAGATCTAGCAAAAGAATTTGGAACTCCTGCATTTTTTATTGATGAATCAGATTTTCGTAGCAGAGCTCTAGATTGGAACGCCGCACTTTCGAAGGCTTTTGAATCTAATGCAGGGACGGTTTATTACGCAGCAAAGGCATTTATCTGCACTGAAGTAGCCCGCTGGATCAAAGATTGTGGAATTGGTATTGATGTTTGCACTGGCGGAGAACTGGCAGTTGCACTTGCAGCAGGAATAGACCCAGCAAAAATCGAACTTCACGGAAACAATAAATCGGTCTCTGAAATTCAAGGAGCTGTCGATGCAGGAGTCGGCATCATCGTTTTGGACTCGCTGTATGAAATTGAGCGCGTTGCTGCCGCCGCCCAAAAAAATGGCACAACACAAAAAGTCCTACTTAGAATTACTCCAGGAATTGATACTCACACACATCAATCGATTGCTACAGCACATGAAGATGTAAAGTTTGGATTTTCGATTGCAAGTGGCGCCGCGTGGGCTGCGATTAAAGAGGTGCGTAACCACTCCAGCCTAGAACTACGGGGCTTTCATGCACACATTGGCTCACAAGTTTTTGGCTATGAAACATTCCAACTTGCTGCAGAGCGCTTAATCAATCTTCTTGCAAAGTATCGCGACGAGTTTAAGTCAGAACTTCCAGAGCTTGACCTTGGCGGGGGATATGCAATTGCATATTTGCCTGGTGATAAAACCGTGGTTCCTTCACAGGCGTTGCAAGCACTTGCAACTGCAGTAAAGAAAAACTGTGAAGCCAATAAGTTAGCCATTCCAAAGATTTCAATTGAACCAGGACGATCAATTGTTGGACCATCAATGTTTACTCTCTATGAAGTAGGCACCGTTAAGGATGTAACTCTTGAAGATGGATTACATAGAAATTACATTTCGATAGATGGTGGAATGAGTGACAACATCCGCCCATCACTCTATGGTGCTAAGTACACAACTGTTTTGGCTAATCGAACAAGTACCGCTCCAAACATCTCATCTCGCTTAGTTGGTAAACATTGTGAGACTGGAGACATCCTTATTCGTGAGATTGATTTACCTAGTGACATCGTTCCGGGCGATTTATTGGCGGTTCCAGCAACTGGTGCATATGGTCGAAGTCTGGCAAACAATTACAACCATGTTCCAAGGCCGCCTGTAATTGCTATAAAAGATGGAAAAGCACGTGTGATTGTCCGCCGAGAAACCGAGGCTGACTTACTTGGCCTAGATATTTAACGCCGTCCTACCCATCTGTGAAAGAATAGGCCCATGAATTCGGGCGTTAAAACAATCTCAATTGGAATGCTTGGCTGCGGTGTTGTTGGCAGCCAAGTGGCCCGCCTGCTTCAAGATGATCAGCAGGAACTTTCAGAGCGATCCGGTGCTCATCTTGTATTGAGCAAAGTTGGAGTTCGAAAAGCAGGTGCACGCCCTGGAGTAGATGCATCCTTAATTACAACTGACCTGGCATCAATTGTTAATGATCCAGCAATCAATATTGTTATTGAAGTTATGGGCGGTATCGAACCAGCTCGTACCCTGATTTTGGAAGCGATAAAGAACAAAAAATCTGTTATCACTGCAAATAAAGCACTCCTTGCAACTCATGGGCACGAACTCTTTAATGCTGCCGATGCAGCCAAAGTAGATCTGTATTACGAAGCAGCAGTTGCCGGTGCTATTCCAATTATTCGTTCAATGCGCGAATCCCTTGCTGGTGATCAGATCACTCGTGTTATGGGAATCGTCAATGGGACTACTAATTACATTCTGACAAAGATGCATGAAGAAGGTCGAGCCTTTGCAGATGTACTCAAAGAGGCACAGGCTTTAGGTTATGCAGAAAGTGATCCGACTGCAGATATTGAGGGCTACGATGCCGCAGCTAAGGCTGCCCTGCTAGCAAGTCTTGCATTTCATAGCACTGTAACAATTGATGAGGTGTATACAGAAGGTATTTCAAATATCTCCAGTGAAGATGTTGCAGCAGCCAAATCCATGAATAGCGTGATTAAGTTGTTAGCCATTGCAGAGTTAACAGTCAAAGATGAGATTTCCGTTCGCGTGCACCCAGTAATTTTGCCGCAATCACATCCACTTGCAACTGTTCGTAATGCATTTAATGCGGTCTATGTTGAATCTGAATCTGCAGGTCAATTAATGTTTTACGGCCGCGGCGCCGGTGGAGCACCAACAGCATCAGCAATCTTGGGTGATCTAGTTGCAGTAACACGTCATGCTGCGTATGCAACAGTGGGATACGGCGAATCTGATTATGCAGATTTAGATATTGCTCCCATTGGCGCAGTTAAGTCACAGTTTTTTGTTCGACTCCACGTTGCAGACAAGTCAGGTGTTTTGGCAGCTATTGCTTCGACTTTTTCATCTGAAAATGTATCGATCCAAACAGTTCGACAAGCTGGCCTTGGCAAAGATGCAGAACTTATTGTTGTGACACACGCAGCGTCAGAAGATGCCTTAGATGCCTGTGTTGAAAGTTTACGCAAGTTAGAGATAGTTCGAAATGTTGAAAGTGTTATTCGAGTCGAAGGAGCACCTGCCTAATGGGTATCTTTAAAAAACAAGGTGCACATCAATGGCGTGGTGTTATTGAAGAGTATCGACACAGGCTTCCAGTTAGCGCAAAGACTCCGATCGTCTCCTTGCGAGAAGGTGGTACACCTTTAATTTATGCGTGTAACCTGTCAGATATTTTGGGCAATGATGTTTGGATTAAGTACGAGGGTTTAAATCCAACAGGTTCATTTAAAGATCGCGGAATGACAATGGCGATTTCAAAGGCGGCAGAAGATGGCGCAAAGGCTGTTATCTGCGCATCAACTGGAAATACTTCTGCTTCAGCTGCTGCATATGCTGTCAAAGCTGGGATGCGCCCAGCTGTTTTGATTCCAAAAGGAAAAATTGCAATGGGTAAGTTAGCCCAAGCAGTTATTCATGACTCCACTATTTTGCAGGTAAACGGTAACTTCGATGACTGTCTGACTCTTGCAAAAGAGCTTTCTGAAAACTATCCAGTTGCCCTAGTTAACTCTGTTAACCCTTATCGAATAGAAGGACAAAAAACAGCTAGTTTTGAAGTAGTAGATCTTTTAGGCAATGCCCCAGATATTCATGCGATGCCTGTTGGAAATGCAGGAAACATCACTGCATATTGGAAAGGGTACAAGGAGTATTACAAAGACAATATGTCTAAGAAACTACCAATGATGTATGGGTTTCAAGCAGCTGGGGCGGCCCCAATAGTTAAAGGAAAGATTGTAAAAAATCCTGAAACAATTGCTACAGCAATACGAATCGGAAACCCTGCATCATGGCAACAAGCTGTTGAGGCTCGTGATTTATCTGGTGGCGTAATCGATGCTGTCACTGACCGAGAAATTCTTTCGGCATATCGACTCATTGCTGCAAAAGAAGGAATTTTCGTTGAACCATCTTCTGCAGCTGGACTCGCTGGGCTTTTAAAATACAAAAAAGCAGGAAAGTTGCCTCAGGGCAAAACCATTGTGATCACTGTGACAGGACACGGACTTAAAGACATTCCTTATGCACTCGATTCTGCAAAGAAGCCAGTAGTTGTACCTGTTAACGCAAAAGTTGCTGCTAAAGCTTTAGGGCTTGCATAAAATGAAGCCAACTTTTAAAGCACAACCAATTCAAGTTCAAGTTCCTGCATCAAGTGCCAACTTAGGACCCGGTTTTGATTGCCTTGGTTTGGCCCTTAATATTTATGATCGATACATCGCACAGGTTATGGATGAGCCAGGCTTTGATGTTGATGTAACTGGTGAAGGCGCAGAAAATGTTCCGGTAACCGATAAGAATTTAGTAATTAAAGCAATGTATAAGGGTTTTGATTTTCTTGGAGGGCGCCCCCGCGGTATTGCACTTCGCCAACTCAATGTGATTCCGCATGGACGAGGACTTGGTTCATCTGCTGCAGCAATTGTTGGCGGACTCTTTTTAGCGCGCTCACTAGTACTTGGTGGTCAAGAGAAAATGTCATTAGAGGCAATGCTCAATATTGCCAATGAAATGGAAGGTCATCCAGATAACGTCTCAGCAGCGATTTTTGGAAATGCAAATATTGCTTGGCAAGAAAATCAACGTGGTTCTGTAATTGCGCAGTCATTAAACATTCAAGTTGATCCTAGAATTAGTGCACTTGCTTTTGTTCCAGCTACAGAGTTTTCAACATCAAAAGCTCGAAAAATGTTGCCTGAGAGCATTCCTCACATTGATGCAGTTCGGAATTCAACAAACACAGCTGTATTGGTCCAAGCACTTCAAAATCGCCCTGATCTTTTGTTAGGTGCAACCGAGGATTATTTGCATCAAAGTTATCGCCAAGATGCGATGCCTCACTCATACGCTCTGATGACAAAACTTCGAAGCGCAGGGGTTGCAGCCTTTATCTCCGGTGCTGGCCCATCTGTTTTGGTCCTTCGCACAGGGGCAGATGATGAAGCCGCCGAACTAGAAAGAGCGGCCGGGGAGCGCTTTGCTATGCGCACATTAGGAATTTCTCGCACAGGCGTAGCTGTAATTTCTGCTTAATTTTGCGAATTGTGGCTTTGCACTGCTAACCTTTACTCATCTGAACGGCTCATCTAGCAGCCAGTAACACATCAGATAATCACAGTAAAAAATCCACGGCTTACGAAGTTTTTAATCTATTCGGACCATACCAATCGGCTCATTCGATTAGATGAAAAACCAAAGCCAATAGCGAAAAGAAAATGATGACAACAGAGATAGAACCAGTTCGCTCAAACAGTCCAGAGCTTGCAGCAATGACCCTTCCTAAGTTGAAGACGGTCGCAACACAGTTAGGTGTTGAAGGCGCAGCGAAAATGAAGAAGGACGCGTTAGTTGATGCGATTGCGGGATTGCAAGCAAAAAACCGCGAAGATGCCAAGGCCGAACGTGAGGCCCGTCGTGAGGCACGAAATAACCGTAAAAAAGATTCGAAGCCAAAAGGTAATTCCCAAGATTCTGATGACGATGAAGAAGATTCATCCCCTTCATCAAATAATGATCGTGGAGGCCGTGATCGATTCGATCGCAATGACCGCCAGGGCCGCAATCGTAACCGTGACCGCAACCGTGATCGTGGACCGCGAGAAGAACGCGAACCAGTATTGAGTGAGGACGATGTCCTTGTTCCTGTCGGTGGGCTTCTAGATATTCTCGAGAGTTATGCATTCATCCGAACCGGTGGATATTTGCCAGGACCAAACGATGTTTATGTTTCATTGCAGCAGGTTCGAAAAAATGGACTGCGCAAAGGCGATGTAGTCACAGGACAAGTCCGCCAACCTCGTGAAGGTGAGCGCAAAGAGAAATTCAATGCGCTCATTACTCTTGAAACTGTTAATGGAGTTACACCGGATGAGGCTCGTAATCGCGTTGAATTCGGCAAGCTCACTCCTTTGTATCCACAAGAGCGCCTGCGTCTTGAAACAGAACCAAATGTTCTCACTACTCGCGTCATTGATCTGATTGCGCCCATTGGTAAAGGTCAGCGCGGGCTAATTGTTTCTCCACCAAAGGCTGGAAAGACAATGGTCCTACAGTCCATTGCTAATGCAATTACAACGAATAATCCAGAGTGTCACTTAATGGTCGTTTTGGTCGATGAGCGTCCTGAAGAAGTTACAGACATGCAGCGCTCGGTTAAGGGTGAAGTTATCGCTTCAACTTTTGATCGTCCCGCCGATGATCACACAACAATTGCAGAGCTTGCAATTGAGCGCGCAAAGCGACTTGTTGAACTTGGTCACGATGTAGTTGTACTTCTTGACTCAATTACTCGTTTAGGTCGTGCCTACAACATTGCAGCTCCTGCATCAGGTCGAATTCTCTCTGGTGGTGTTGATTCAGCAGCTCTATATCCACCTAAGAAGTTTTTTGGTGCCGCTCGTAATATTGAAGATGGTGGCTCACTAACAATTCTTGCAACCGCACTTGTCGATACAGGTTCACGCATGGATGAAGTTATCTTCGAAGAATTTAAGGGAACAGGAAACATGGAGTTGATTCTTGATCGCCGTATGGCAGATAAGAGAATATTCCCTGCTGTTAACGTTGTTGCATCTGGAACTCGTAAAGAAGAAATTCTTATGGGATCAGAAGAGCTCAATATTGTGTGGAAACTTCGTCGAGTACTGCACGCACTAGAACCACAGGCCGCACTTGAACTTCTCCTTGAAAAGATGAAGGGCACCAAGTCCAATGTTGAATTCTTGATGCAGATCCAGAAGACGACTTCTGGGCCTGACGATTCAAAGTAAGCGTCAATTTCACAAAAACCAGGCTAATCACCTACCCTAAGCACCTGTTAAACAACCGTTTGGTTCACCTGAACATCTGATCACTAAGGTCAGATTTAAAGGACCCAAACATGAATGAGGGAAAAACTATGAAGTCAGAGATTCATCCAGAGTACGTAGAGACTCAAGTAACGTGTGGTTGCGGCGAAAAATTTGTAACTCGCTCAACAGTCACAACAGGTTCAATCTATGTTGAAGTTTGTTCTGTATGCCACCCGTTCTACACAGGTAAGCAGCGCATTCTTGATACCGGTGGTCGTGTGGCCAAGTTCGAAGAGCGCTTCGGCAAAAAAACCTCAAACTAGCTTTCTAAAGAAACCGCATCGCAGCCTTAACAGCTGTGGTCGCGGTTTCTTTATTTTTTAAACAACCATTTGCTTAAACAAGTCGAAAGAAAGGAGTCCTCACATGAGCAATGATCGATTTGCATCAGCACACGAAATGGTTCGTGAGTACGCCGAACTTGAAGCAAAGATGGCTGATCCTTCAATTCATGAAGATCAAGCCAATGCACGCAAACTAGGTCGACGTTATGCTCAACTGGGACCTGTCGTTGCAGGATTTAAAGCATGGAAATCTGCAGAAGAAGATTTAATCGCTGGCGCAGAACTTGCCGCAGCTGATCCTGATTTTGCCACCGAAATTCCCGCATTAGAAGCAGCGCGTGATGATGCTGCTGAAAAACTAGAGGAACTACTTTTGCCACGAGATCCCAACGATGATCGTGATGTGATTTTAGAAGTAAAGGCTGGCGCAGGTGGCGATGAATCAGCATTATTTGCTGGCGATCTACTTCGCATGTATATGCGTTATGCAGAAAAAAGAAATTGGAAAGTAGAAATCATTGATGCAACTGAAAGTGAAATGGGTGGTTACAAAGACATTTCTGTTGCCGTTAAATCTAAAGGAACAGCGGCGCCAGGTGAATCACCTTATGCACGGTTAAAATTTGAGGGTGGAGTGCACCGCGTGCAGCGTGTGCCAGAGACTGAAAGCCAAGGACGTATTCACACATCTGCGGCTGGAGTACTTATTTTGCCTGAAGCCGAAGAGATTGATGTTGAGTTAAACATGCAAGATGTTCGAGTAGATGTTTATCGCTCGTCTGGTCCTGGCGGTCAATCGGTGAATACAACAGACTCGGCCGTTAGATTGACTCACGTTCCAACTGGGATTGTTGTTTCCTGCCAGAATGAAAAAAGCCAGTTGCAAAACAAAGAGTCAGCGCTTCGAATTCTTCGTGCAAGATTACTCGCCGACGCACAAGAAAAGGCAGATGCAGCAGCATCGGCTGAACGAAAAAGCCAAGTGCGTACTGTGGATCGATCAGAGCGAATTCGTACATATAACTTTCCAGAAAATCGAATCAGTGACCACCGAGTCAATTACAAATCAAATAATCTTGATTCTGTCCTAAATGGCGATTTAGATGACATGATTCAAACGTTGCTTGATGCAGATAAGGCTGCGCGCTTAGCAAACGCCAACTAATCATGGAGATTAAGGCAATCTTGCGTGCTGCAAAATCGCAGTTAAGTGAGTCAAACATTTCTGAGGTCGATGCAGAATTTCTACTTGCCCATGTTTTAGGTTTAACGCGAATGGACCTTCATAATCCAGTTGTTCTAGAAGCCACCCTGCTTGGATTTTCAGATCAAAACATCATTGAGGAACAGTTTTTTGACTTACTTGATCGACGTTTAAACTTTGAGCCGCTGCAGTATTTGACTGGCATTGCAGGCTTTAGACATCTAGAAATTCAAGTTGGCCCAGGTGTTTTAGTTCCTCGCCCTGAGTCAGAGCTTTTAATTGATGCTGTTTTGCTACACATAAAAAACCTACCCCAACCGGTGAGCGTTGTTGATCTTGGTGCGGGTTCAGGGGCGTTATCTCTAGCAATTGCTACAGAGGCACCCGGTTCACGCGTTATCGCTGTTGAGAAAAGTCCTGAAGCCCTTGTCTGGTTAAAGAGGAATGTTTCACATATTGCAGAAAATGTGCGAGTTGTTGAAGGTGATGTGCAAGAAGTTTTAGATGGAATTAAATGTGATGTCGTAATTGCTAATCCTCCATACATTCGCGAAGGAGAAAGACTTCCACGAGATGTCGAAGCCTTTGAGCCCCACATTGCATTATTTGGTGGCCCAACTGGATTAGAAATCCCGCAAACTTTTATAGATGCGGCAGCACGCCTTCTAAAATCACAAGGTGTTCTTGTCATTGAACACGGTGAAGATCAAGCCGATGCGATCGCCAAGCTATTGAGTATGGATTTTTTTGAAATTGCAAGCCATGATGACCTAGTGGGCCGACCTCGTTGGTCGAGTGCAGTCAGGAGGTAGCCATGGCAAAAACAGTTGATTTAAAAAAGGGCGAACTTTCACGCCACGTTAGCAAAGCTGCCAAGGCAATAGCAGATGGTTACATCATCGCTATTCCCATGGAAAATAGTTATGCATTTGCCTGTGATGCATTTCGAGCAGACACTGTTCGTGCAATGCATGTGCTTCGTGGTGATTCAATCTTTACATCAGCCCAAGTAATTGTTAGCTCAGCGAAAACAACGGATGGAATTATTCGAGAAGTTACCCCTGAGATAAAAGCATTGATGAAAAAGTTTTGGCCAGGAATGCTTTCACTAAATCTTCGTCCTTACGAAGGTCTAAGTTGGGATTTAGGTGATGCCAATCAACTTGACCGCGTTAGCGTGCGCGTTCCACGTGCCACATTTGCAAAGGCATTGACTGCGCACACCGGTCCTCTTGCAATTGCAAGTGCAGCAAGAAAAGGCATGCAACCACCATTAACTTTGGATGAAGTACTTGTTATGGATACCGACTTAGCAATTAAGTTCAATAATGGAAAGCTACGTAAATCAGCGCCATCCACAATTGTCGAGGCCGATGAGTCTGGTGTTCGATTGCTTCGAGAAGGTGCTATTTCGCGCGCTGAAATCAAAAAGATCGTTCCAAATTTAGGGTAAAACTTGTGGCAACAGGCGTGGTTGGGCTCAGCGTTGTAGGGTTTGTCCATGTCTGAAAACTTCTACGGCCCTGATTTTAATCTTTTAACATCACAAGACCCTGAAATCGCTGCCGTCCTTCTCTCTGAACTTAAGCGTCAACAAACAAATCTTCAATTGATCGCATCAGAGAATTTCACCTCCCGAGCAGTGTTAGCCACAATGGGATCAACATTGTCGAATAAATACGCCGAAGGTTATCCAGGCAAACGTTATTACGGTGGATGCGAAGAAGTAGATAAGGCCGAATATCTTGCAATTGATCGCGCTAAGTCACTGTTCGGTGCCGAACATGCAAATGTTCAGCCTCACTCAGGTGCATCAGCAAACGTTGCTATCTATCAAGCATTTACAAAGCCAGGTGACACAGTTTTAGCAATGGATCTTGCACATGGTGGCCACTTGACTCACGGTTCACCAGTTAACTTTTCAGGCAAATGGTTTAACGTTGAATCCTATGGCGTGCGAAAAGATAATGAATTAATTGACTACGACGAACTCAGAGATCAAGCAATAAAAACAAAACCAAAGATGATCTGTTCGGGAGCAACTGCCTACCCATCACTTGTTGATTTCGCAAAAGTCCGCGAAATCTGTGATGAAGTAGGAGCCATAATGTGGGTGGATGCTGCGCACTTCATTGGACTTGTTGCCGGTAAAGCAATTCCATCACCAGTTCCATATGCCGATGTCGTAACTTTCACAACTCATAAAGTTTTGCGTGGTCCTCGCGGAGGCATGATTTTGGCAAAAGAAAAGCACGCAGCAGCAGTTGATAAAGCAGTATTTCCAGGCATGCAAGGCGGACCAATCATGTCTGCAGTTGCCGGCAAAGCAGTTGCATTAGCCGAGTGCGCATCACCTGCATATCAAAAGTATGCAAAGGATGTAATTATTAATGCACAAGCTTTAGCAGCAGCCCTTGAAGGTGAAGGAATGCGCGCAGTATCCGGAGGAACACAAACTCACTTAGCGCTGATGGATATCCGAAGTACTGGGGTTAATGGAAAAGTTGCAGATGAACGATGCGGCGCCGCTGGAATTGTTATGAATAAAAATTCGATTCCATACGATCCAGAAAAGCCAGGCATTACAAGTGGTATTCGTGTTGGTTCACCTGCCACAACTACCCAAGGAATGGGCATTGAGGAGATGAAACAAATTGCATCTCTGATTTCCCGTGCAATCAAAACCGATGATCCAAAGACTCATGCTGGGATCAAAACAGAAGTCCATGCATTAACTGCTCGTTTTCCTATCTACCAGGCATAAAGTAATTTAATGCGCGAGTACTTAATTACGCTTCTGATTTCAGCTGCGCTCTGTTACTTGGTTACACCTTTTGTTAGAAAACAAGCTCTTCGCTTTGGTGCAATAGCAACAATTCGAGATCGAGATATACATAGCGTGCCAACTGCCCGATGGGGTGGAGTAGCGATGTGGATTGCTATGTCCTTGACATTTTTAATTGTTAACCATCTTCCACTTGTTGGAAAATCCTTTGGCCAAGAAGCATGGGGAATCTTTCTTGCCTCAACAGCCATTGTTCTACTTGGCATGGCCGATGATCGTTTTCAACTGGATGCCTTGACAAAACTTGCAGGTCAAGTATTTGTTGCAGGAATTTTACTGGTCTATGGAATCCAGATTTTGTGGCTTCCAATTAATGGAGTTGTCTCACTTCCTCCCAGCATTGGCCAACTTCTGACAGTTTTAATCGTATTGGTGGTAATTAATGCAGTTAACTTTATTGATGGAATGGATGGCTTGGCTGCAGGGATTGTTGCAATCTCTGGCATAGCCTTCTTTGCTTTTGCATATCTATTAGCTGTCGATTATGGCTTTAGTCGCGCAGGTGTTCCATCACTAACAACAGCAGTACTTGTGGGAATCTGCTTAGGATTTTTACCTCATAACTTAAATCCAGCCAAAATCTTTATGGGCGATAGTGGTTCTATGTTTTTGGGACTTTTGCTTTCAGCCGCTGCAATCACATTAACTGGTCAAGTTGATCCCAATGCGATTTCTGCCGAATCACTGGGTCCAACTCTCCTACCCTTGCTACTGCCATTTGCAGTTCTTGCAATTCCATTTCTTGATTTACTTCTTGCAGTGGGCCGAAGAGTTAGAGCAGGCAGGTCACCGTTTGCTCCAGATAATGAGCACCTACATCATCGACTGCTCAGTGCTGGTAATTCAACCAACAAAACAGCATTGATCCTTTATTTATGGACTGCAACAATTGCATTTCCAGTCACCGTCCTAGCTTTTGCGCCTTGGTGGGTAGCGTTAATAACAGTCATTATTTTTGTTGGCACAAGTGTTTTTGTTATGAAATCTGGTAAGAAAAATCCGGCGGTAGTTAAGTGACAAATGAAAATGTCGAGCTCTCTTTACTTCGCGGAGCGGTAATTCCCACTGCGATAACCGGCGCATTAGCCATGGGTCTTTCTGCAATTGTTTCTGGTATGTCTGGTTTTTTAGGAGCGTTACTTGCTCAGTTCATCGTAGTAATTTTCTTTGCCGTAACTATCTTTGTCTCACGCATTTCTAGAAATCTGGATCCGATTTCTACAATGGGTTTAGCTCTTTTTTCATATACAACAAAGCTTTTGTTTGTCGGTGTTTTTTTGTGGCTTCTAACAACCTACACAGATCGAGAAAGCATCAATCGAACCAGTTTTGGAGTAACGGCGATCCTTCTCACGCTCAGCTGGCTTGGGGGCGAGATTGCCAGTTATACGAAGTTGCGCATACATTTACCCCTACCCGGTAGCTCCAACTCCGGCAACGATTCAAGTAATCAATCAAGTAATCAAGCAAGTAATCATGCAGGGGGAGAACAATGAGCCGTATCAACGAAGGTGCCGCTTGGACAATTCTTGGATACCTAATCTCTGGACCATTGTTTTGGGGCGGGATTGGCTGGGCTCTCGATAAATGGCTGGTCACTGGCTATTTCTTACCAATCGGCCTTCTTCTTGGTATGGGCGCCGCGCTCTATCTAGTCTGGCTGCGCTTTGGGCGCGAAGGGTGACCAATTTGACCTTTATTCACAGGTTTTGGATTTCTCACAACGCCGTTTTAAACAATAGGGTACGACCCGAAGAGATTATCCCCATCCCTTCATCCCAGCCTTAATCCTTCGATAATTCTTGAGGAGTCTTCGTGCGCTCGATGTTTAGCTTTCGTGCAGAAGGCGACGAGTTTATTCCCCCAAGTAGTAAAGATTTCGTTCTACCTCCCATTTTTGGAGACAACGAATTCACAACAAAACCAATTTTTCTAGTTATTTTTTCAGTCATAATCATTTCTATTTTCTTCATAGCAGCATCTCGTAAGGCATCAATTGTTCCTTCAAAGCTTCAATTTGCTGGTGAATCGGTTTATGCCTACGTTCGCAATGATTTAGGTAAAGACATCATTGGACATGAGTTCATGCGCTTTGTCCCTTACCTATTTACTCTCTTTGTATTCATCTTGACCAATAATATTTTCGGAATTGTTCCTCTCATTCAATTCCCGACCATGTCACGAATCAGTTTTGCCTATGTACTTGGAATCATTACTTTTGGAGTTTTCCACTATGTAGGAATTCGTCACCATGGAATCTTTAAGTACATCAAAGACATTCTCTTCATGCCAGGTGTTCCTAAGCCTGTTTACATCTTGTTAACTCCGATTGAAATTGCGACCTACTTAATTGTTCGTCCCCTCACGATCTCACTTCGTCTTTTTGCAAATATGTTTGCCGGCCACCTTTTGCTCATGATTTTTATTCTGGGTGGAGAACACCTTCTTCAGGGTGCAATTGGGTTGAAGTTGGTGAGTCCATTTGCATTTGCATTTGGAATTGCCATTACTTTCTTCGAATTTTTAGTTCAATGTCTGCAGGCGTACATCTTTACCTTGCTGACTGCGCTTTACATCGGTGGTGCTTTAGCCGATGAGCACTAACTCAGCAAGGAAATAGCACTACAACCACCAAACAGAAATACCAACGGAAAGGTAAGAAAAATGACAGGCACACTCAACCTCGTCGGTTACGGTCTTGCAGCAATTGGACCTGGACTTGCAGTGGGAATGATCTTCGCGGCTTACATCAACGGTGTAGCTCGCCAACCAGAGGCACGTAGCGTTCTACAGCCAATCGCATTCCTTGGATTTGCTATGGCAGAAGCTCTAGCTCTCTTCGGTCTCGTACTCGCATTCGTTCTCTAATCACTAATCGATAACTAACTAGAGGAATTCAGATGTCACACATTTTGATTGCGGCAGGCGGAGCACCCAATCCACTTTTGCCACATTCAGCAGAAATAGTCGTCGGCTTCATTGCCTTCGGTCTTCTTTACTTTGTAATGCTGAAAAAAGTAGTTCCTATGTTCGAAAAAGCGTTTAAGGCTCGTACTGAAGCGATTCAGGGCGGCATTGAGCGCGCTGAAAAAGCACAGGCAGAAGCTGCCGACGCGCTAGTTCAGTACAAGGAACAACTTTCAAAGGCACAGTCTGAGTCTCAAGCACTTCGTGAAGATGCTCGAGTTCAAGGCGCTGCAATAGTTGAAGAGCTTCGCGCAAAGGCACAAGAAGAGGCAGCAAGAATTACTGCCGCCGCTCATGCATCGATTGAAGCAGAGCGTCAGCAAGCAGTTACTTCACTTCGCAATGAAGTGGGTGCTCTAGCTGTTGAGTTGGCATCAAAGATTGTGGGAGAAGCACTTGATGATCAAGCGCGTCAGTCACGTATCGTTGATCGCTTCCTTGAAGATCTAGAGAAGTCAAAGTAGGAAGGAAAAGAAGATGAGAGCTCATCTTGGGGGCAGCAGTAGGGCCTCACTCGTTGCTGCACGCATAGCACTTGATGCTGCAGTAAAAGGTGTTGATGCAAAAACTGCATCAACTTTGAGCTCTGAACTTTTCTTTATTACAGATGTTTTGGGTTCTAACATCTCAGTTCGCCGCGCCCTGACTGATCCATCACGTGATGCACAGTCAAAGAGCGTATTTGTGAAAGATCTTTTAGCTTCAAAGGTGGGAGCGCCTGCTCTTGGTTTGTTAACCGAGATTTCAGCGCTACGTTGGTCTGGGGCTAAGGATCTAGTACAAGTTATTGAGCAATTGGCAATTGAAGCGGAGGCATCAGCAGCCAATATCTCTGGTGAACTAGATCGAGTTGAAGAAGAGATTTTCGTGGTTTTTAATGCCATTACAAACTCTTCAGAACTTCGCAAGGCCTTTAAGTCAGATGCAGTTCAAGCAAAATCAAAACTTGCACAAGAAATTTCAAAGAATGCATCAACTTCTACTTCAAAACTACTCACTCAAATGGTCAACTCTTGGCGTGGACGCAGCATCGAGGCTACTTTTGCTGACTATCAATGGGCGTTAGCAGCACGCAGAAATCGAGTTATCGCTCTGGTTAAGGTCGCTGCACCAATTAACCAAGATCAGCAAACTCGTCTAGTAACGGCCTTAACAAGCAAAGTTGGACAACCGGTACGAATCAATATTGAAATCGATCCGCACGTAATTGGTGGAGTTTCAGTGAAGTTCGCAGATGAAATCGTTGATGGATCAATTTCTAATCGTTTGGCTGGGGCCGCACGCGCTTTAGCCGGAAGCAAATAAAGGGAGAAAAAGATGGCAGACCTAAAGATCAATCCTGAAGAGATTCAGGGTGCCTTAGCGAACTTCGTTAAGTCATACGATCCGGGCGTTGCAGCTCGCGACGAAGTAGGAACCGTTAGCCAAGCAGGTGATGGAATCGCTCGCGTAGAAGGGTTGCCATCAACGATGGCAAACGAGTTGCTTCGTTTTGAAAACGGAACATTAGGTCTTGCACTTAACCTTGACGTCCGTGAAATCGGTGTTGTTATCTTGGGTGGAACCGAAGGAATTGGTGAAGGAACATCTGTTCGTGGAACTGGCGAAATTCTCTCTGTTCCAGTTGGAGATGGTTTCTTGGGTCGTGTTGTTGATGCACTCGGAAATCCAATTGACGGTAAGGGCGAAATCAAAGCTGATGCTCGTCGCGCATTAGAACTTCAGGCTCCCTCTGTAGTTCAGCGCCAGCCAGTTAAAGAGCCACTTGCTACAGGAATTAAGGCGATCGATGCATTGACTGCTATTGGTCGTGGGCAGCGTCAGTTGATTATTGGTGACCGCCAAACTGGAAAGACTGCAATTGCAGTTGACACAATTATTAACCAGAAAGAAAACTGGAAAACTGGCGACAAGAAGAAGCAAGTTAAATGTATCTATGTTGCTATTGGTCAAAAGGGTTCAACGATTGCAGCTGTTAAGGGCGCACTCGAAGAAGCCGGTGCAATGGAGTACACAACTATTGTTGCCTCTCCTGCATCAGATCCAGCAGGTTTCAAGTACTTAGCTCCTTACACTGGTTCTGCAATTGGCCAGCACTGGATGTATAACGGCGAGCACGTACTAATCGTTTTTGATGATTTATCAAAGCAGGCCGAGGCTTATCGTTCAGTCTCACTTCTACTTCGTCGTCCACCAGGTCGCGAAGCGTATCCAGGAGATGTTTTCTACTTACACTCACGTTTATTAGAGCGTTGTGCAAAGCTCTCTGATGAATTAGGTGGCGGATCAATGACCGGATTGCCAATCATTGAAACTAAGGGAAATGACGTTTCTGCATTTATTCCAACTAACGTAATTTCTATTACAGATGGTCAGTGCTTCCTTGAAACAGATTTGTTTAACGCAGGCGTTCGCCCAGCGATTAACGTGGGTGTATCTGTATCGCGTGTAGGTGGATCTGCTCAGACTAAGGCGATGAAAAAGATTGCCGGACGTTTGCGTCTAGACCTTGCACAGTTCCGTGAACTTGAAGCTTTCGCAGCGTTTGGTTCAGATCTAGATGCTGCATCAAAGGCACAGCTAGAGCGCGGTGCACGAATGGTTGAACTTCTCAAGCAAGGTCAGTACTCACCGTACTCACTTGAGCGTCAGATCGTTTCAATCTGGGCCGGTACTTCAGGTCGTCTAGATGATGTTGCAGTTGCAGACATTCGTCGCTTCGAACTTGAACTACTTGATTTCATTGGACGAGAGCGCAAAGAGATCTTTACAGTTATTTCTGAAACTAAGGTTTTGGAAGATGACACAATTGCAAAGATGGATGAAGCAGTTGCCGCATTCAAGAAACTCTTTAAGCCATCAGCTGCTGCAATAGTAAATGATGCACCTGCAGAGGCTCTAGATGGCGTTGAAGCAGAGCAAGTTACTAAGTACGTAGCACCGGCGGTGAAGAAGTAACTCATGGGTGCCCAACTTCGCGTCTATCGCAGACGCATGCGATCGGTGAAAGCGACCAAGAAGATCACGAAAGCGATGGAGTTAATCTCTGCCTCTCGTATCGTCAAGGCGCAACAACGGGTTGCAGCATCAACTCCATATGCAAATGAGTTGACTCGTGCGGTATCTGCAGTTGCGACGTTTTCTTCTACCGTCCACCCACTCACAACACCATCTGAGAATCCAAAGCGTGCAGCAGTTTTGATAATCACTGCAGACCGCGGAATGGCAGGGGCGTACTCAAACAATGCGATTAAGGAAGGCGAGCAACTTGCAGCCCTTCTTAAAGAGCGTGGACTTGCAGTTAAGTCATACCTTGTTGGTCGCAAAGCAGTGGGTTACTACCGTTTCCGCAATCGCGAGATCTCCGGACAGTGGACTGGTTTTTCAGATAATCCAACATATGAGGATGCACGTGAAGTTGCAGATGCTTTGATTGCTGCCTTCGTACTAGATGCACAGACAGATGTAAGCGGTGTTGATGAGATTCATGTGATTTATACAGAGTTCAAATCAATGCTTACTCAAAATGCGATGGCAAAGCGCATGCTTCCTTTGGAAGTTGTAGAAAGTGAAACTCCAGCACCTGTTGGACTTTTGCCAATGTATGAATTCGAACCTAATGCAGGGGTCGTGCTAGATGCACTTCTTCCTCGTTACATTCAGGCTCGAGTATTTAACGCGATGTTGCAGTCTGCAGCCTCTGAGCATGCAGCCAGACGTCGCGCAATGAAGTCAGCAACTGACAATGCTGATGATTTAATCAAGTCGTTAACGCGACTTGCGAACGCGGCTCGTCAGGCCGAAATTACACAAGAGATCAGTGAAATTGTTGGCGGCGCAGACGCGTTAGCCTCAGCTAGTTCAGGGAGTGAATGATGTCGAACTCAAAAAAAGGCCGCGTAGCTCGCGTTATCGGACCGGTGGTGGATATTGAATTTCCAGCCGACTCAATGCCAGCGATCTTCAATGCGCTACATGTAGAGACAACAATGTCAGGTACTAAACGTACGTTGACACTAGAAGTCTCACAGCACATTGGAGACAACTTAGTACGCGCAATCTCAATGCAGCCAACAGATGGAATGATCCGTGGCGCAGAAGTTACCGATACAGGGGCAGCGATCTCAGTTCCTGTTGGAGATGTAACGAAAGGCCACGTGTTTAACACACTGGGTGAGTCACTGGATGTGCCAACCTCTTCACTCGACATCAAAGAGCGCTGGCCTATTCACCGTGATGCACCAGCATTTGACCAGTTGGAATCAAAGACAGAGATGTTTGAAACTGGAATCAAAGTTATCGATCTACTAACACCGTATGTAAAGGGTGGAAAGATCGGTCTATTCGGTGGTGCAGGTGTAGGAAAGACTGTTTTGATTCAGGAAATGATTTATCGAGTTGCTGAAAACTTTGGTGGAGTTTCTGTATTCGCCGGTGTTGGTGAGCGTACTCGTGAAGGTAACGACTTATTCCTTGAAATGACTGAGACCGGTGTTATTAACAAGACCGCATTAGTCTTTGGCCAGATGGATGAGCCACCTGGCACGCGTCTTCGCGTTGCGCTATCGGCGTTAACAATGGCTGAATACTTCCGCGATGTTCAAAAACAAGACGTGCTTTTGTTTATTGACAACATTTTCCGCTTTACTCAGGCAGGATCTGAGGTTTCAACACTTCTAGGACGTATGCCATCTGCAGTGGGTTACCAGCCAACATTGGCTGATGAAATGGGCCAGCTACAGGAGCGAATCACTTCAACTCGTGGTCACTCAATTACTTCGATGCAGGCAATTTATGTTCCTGCTGACGACATTACTGACCCAGCACCACACACGACGTTTGCGCACTTAGATGCAACGACTGTGTTGTCTCGTCCAATTTCAGAGCTTGGTATCTACCCAGCTGTAGATCCACTTGACTCAACTTCACGTATTTTGGATCCACGCTATATCGGTGAGCACCACTTCCGTGTTGCAAACCGAATCAAGCAGATCTTGCAGCGTTACAAGGATCTACAAGACATCATCGCAATCCTTGGTATCGATGAATTGTCAGAAGATGACCGTGTATTGGTAGGTCGCGCTCGCCGTATTCAGCGCTTCTTGTCACAGAACACATTCGTTGCAAAGGTCTTTACAGGAATTGATGGTTCATTTGTTCCTCTATCAGAGACAATCACAGCATTTGAAGCATTAGCAGATGGAAAGTACGACCATATTCCAGAGCAGGCATTCTTCATGTGCGGTGGACTAGATGACGTTGAACGAAATGCAGCCGAACTTGCTGCAAGTGTAGGAAAGTAATTTAACAATGACACTTAAAGTCGAATTAGTATCTCCAGCAGAGCGAGTCTGGTCGGGTGAGGCAGTATCTGTCTCTGCACGCACAGTTGAAGGTGACATCGGTATTTTGACCGATCACACCCCGCTTTTTGGAGTGCTAGTCGATGGACAAGTCAGCATTGAAGCAAGCGATGGAAGCACCACTGAATTTAAAGTCAGTGGTGGCTTCTTATCGGTTGCAAATAACCGAGTCTCAATTCTGACCGAATCGGTTGGTTAAGAAAAACCCTTAAGTTTTCTTGTGGCTTTTTCTAATTCTGATTTAAGTGGTGCTCAGTATTAATTATGCGCACGGTTCTAGATTTTCCACGCATAACAATTGACTGACTGATTGCCCCAAAAGGTGTGTATCTAATTCCGTGAACTAACTCTCCATCGGTAATTCCTGTAGCTGCAAGAAAAACATCATTTGATGAAACTAGATCTTTCGTTGTAAGAATCGGTCCTGAATTCTTTCCGTCAATATTGAGTTGGCCTTGAATACTTCCACCCAAACAGATCATCGCTGCAGCTGTGATTACTCCCTCCGGGGTGCCACCAACGCCCATAAGTAAATCAACACCAGCATCTGGACGAGATGTTTCTATTGCTGCCGCAACATCTCCATCTTGAATCAAACGGATGCGTGCACCGGCTGCCCGAATTTCTGCGATGAGTTTTTCATGTCGAGGTCGATTCAACACTACAACTGTAACTTCACTTACTTTTAAACCTTTTGCTTTTGCTACTGCCTGTATATTTTGGGCAACAGTGGCTTTTATGTCTATAACTGCTGCTGCTGCCGGACCTGTAACTATTTTGTCCATGTAAAAAACTCCCGCAGGATCAAACATTGTTCCTCTTGGTGCAAGTGCAATCACACTAATTGCGCCATTCATTCCATTTGCAGTCAATGACGTGCCATCAATCGGATCTACAGCAACATCACATTCAGGTCCATCTTGGTTGCCAACTTCTTCGCCGTTATGAAGCATTGGGGCGTTATCTTTTTCCCCTTCACCTATAACTACAACCCCACGCATGTCGACCGTGTTGATCATTTCGCGCATGGCCTTTACGGCAGCTGCATCTGCTAAATCTTTTTCACCACGACCAACCCAAGGACTAGCTGCAAGAGCTGCTGTCTCAGTTACGCGAATTAGTTCTAATGCAAGGTTGCGGTCAGGTTTTTGAATACTCATTCTCTAGTTACCTTGGCTCCTAAGCCTTGTAATTGCTCAGTAAAGTTTGGATACCCGCGATCAACGTGGAAGGCCTGATCTACAGTTGTTTCACCGTCTGCAACTAATGCAGCCAAAATTAATCCAGCACCTGCGCGAATGTCGTGAGCCTCAACAGGTGCACCAGAGAGCTGATTAACGCCAGTAATGGAGGCATGGTGTCCATCAACATTTATCTGGGCACCTAATCTGATAAGTTCATTAACGAACATAAATCGGGATTCAAAAACATTTTCGGTTACTAATGAATGGCCATCTGCAATTGAATTCAGTGCAATTACCATCGGTAATAAATCAGTTGGAAAACCGGGATAAGGCAATGTTGCAACGTCAATTGATTGTGGTCGCTGATTCATACGCACGCGTATTCCATTTTCAATTGAAGTGATTACTGCTCCAGATGAAGCCAACTTCTCTAAAGGTAGCTCTAGATGTTCTGGCCTAGCACCGAGAATAGAAATGTCACCACCTGCCATAGTCACTGCAAATGCCCATGTGCCCGTAATTATTCGATCAGCAACAGTTGTGTGATCGGTAGGAGATAGCTTCTCAACTCCAGTAATAGTAATTATAGAACTACCAAGTCCTTGAATCTTTGCACCCATTGAGATTAGAAATTCACCTAAGTCCACAATGTCAGGTTCGCGTGCTGCGTTATCAATCGTGGTCACTCCATGTGCAAGGACGGCTGCAGTCATAATATTTTCAGTTGCACCAACACTTGGGAAATCTAAATCTATGGGTGCTCCAGTTAATCCTTTGGGAGCTTTGGCAATGACATATCCATGTTCAATATGTGCATTTGCTCCTAGAACTTCTAATCCCTTAATATGAAAATCTAAACCACGTGAACCGATTGCATCTCCACCAGGCAGTGCGACCTCTGCTTCACCAACTCGGGCGACAAGGGGTCCTAGCACGTTGATCGAAGCACGCATTTTTCTAACCAAGTCGTAATCTGCCCGATGATCTGGAACCTCAGGAACATCAATAGTCAGCATTCCCAAACTGCTTTCAACTGTGCAACCTAAACGTGTTAGAAGCTCAGCCATAATCTCGACATCTGCAATTGCAGGCACATTTCGAATAATGGTTTTTCCGGGCGCCAACAAAGAGGCTGCCATCAACTTTAAAACTGAGTTTTTAGCACCTGTAACGGTTACTTGACCGTGAAGTGGCATGCCTCCAACGATTCGGAAGCGGTCCAAAGATGCCATAGGTGGAGTCTACTTATAGGCTAGGGCCATGGTTAATTTAACGCGCATTTACACAAAGACTGGTGACGACGGCACAACCTCTCTTGGAGACATGAGCCGCACATCAAAGAACGATCCACGCCTAGAGGCTTATGCAACTGTTGATGAGGCTAATTCGACGATTGGTGTTGTACTTGCAGCAGATGAATTATCAGAAGATGTCCGCACACTTCTAGTTCGAATTCAAAACGATCTCTTTGATGTTGGCGCAGATCTTTGTACTCCAGTTGTTGACGCACCAGCTTTTGAACCACTTCGAGTACTTGAATCTCAAGTTGTTTTCCTAGAAGAACAGATTGATAAATACAACGCAACATTAGAACCTCTACGATCATTTGTACTTCCTTCAGGTACTACAGCAGCAGCACATCTACACGTTGCGCGCACCGTTGTTCGCAGAGCAGAGCGCCGCACATGGGCAGCCATTCACGCATTTGGTGGAGGAGTAAATCCGCTTACTGCAAAATATTTAAATCGCTGCTCAGATCTTCTCTTTGTTTTAGCTAGAGATGCCAATAAAAAAATTGGTGATCAACTCTGGGTTCCAGGAGCAAATCGCTAATAGTTAGTTGTATACGTTGTAGTAGGAACAATTTCATTTGAAGTATCACTTCGGCAATCAGCTTTGAAGTTACCTATTGAGTGAAGCGGATCTAAAGGCTCTTTACTGACTAAAAGAATTGTTGCGAACTGCTTGGGTCCTGTTTTGCTATATGTAGTGCGAAGTTGTCCCAAAATCTTAAGTGTCTTATCTGTCTCTGAAACTTGGCTTCGAACATCTGCTGTAACAATCCAGTAAGTACAACCAACAGTTGATGCTACTTGAATTGCGCCACATGCATACTTTTCGCAGACTCTAATCCCGTCTTCTTGAACTGCAAGTGACTTCTCTAAAACTTTATCAATGTTAGATAGCCCTTTAAGTGCATCGAATGTAGGAATCTTTGCAAATGTGCTGCCATTGCTACTGACTTTAAATCCCTTTGGTGGCCAAACCGGAGTTGGTAGGGGAGCAACTTTTGACGTTGCTTTTGGCTTTGGTTTTTTCTTAACCTTTGGTTTAGTAGCCGGCTTCTTGGTTACTTTGGGTTTTGCAGTTGGCTTCTTTGTAACCGTTGGTTTTGCAGTTGGTTTTTTGGTTGGGGCTGGTGAATTAGTTGCTGCTTGAGATGGCAACACAGCTGCAGGAGTTATGAGTGAAAGAACCAGAACTGCCAGAAGTATGCGCTTAATCACGATCCCACTTGAACTTTCTAACCGAGAAAAAGATTCCAATGGCTAACCAGATCATCAAGATTACAAAAGTTCTTCCTATTTCCCATGAATTAGCAACTTCCTCTGCGGCAAAAGAGTCCGGGAGAAAAACAGATCGCATACCTTGGGTCAACCATTTCAAAGGAAAAATAGCGGCAACTTGTTGCATCCAAGTTGGCAACTGGGTAAAGACAAAGAAAACACCGCTAAAGAATTGAAGGATGATCACTATCGGTGAGACAACCGCTGAGGCGCCTCTGCCAGACTTTGGAACTATTGAAAAAGCGATTCCAAGTGCTGTTGAGCATGCACTGCCCAAGATTACTAACCAAGTAAAGGTTATCCATTTACTCATTTCAGTAGGCATCTCTAACCCAAAGAAGAGCACTCCAAATCCTAGAAGCATGATTATCTGAACAGCCATGCTTGCAAAAATCAGAATTGCTTTACCTATGAAGTAACTAGAGGCAGGCATGGGAGTGCCTCTGAGGCGTTTGAGAGCACCGACATCTCGCTCCATTGGGATTGTGATCGCTAAAGCTTGAAAACCGGTATTGACTAGTCCTGAGGCAATCATTCCTGCAACAAAGTATTGTGAAAAGGTGACACCTGGGGAAATTGTATTTTGAAATACTGATCCAAAAATTACCAACAAAATTACTGGGAAGAACAAAGTGAATACTACGGATTCCCTTTGACGTGAAAATTGCTTGACCTCTAAACTTCCACGACGAAGGCCAATTCTAAGTGCGCTAGGAACCTTATTCATTTGGATTTCCAATCATCTCAAGATAAATATCTTCTAGCGATGGTCTAGTAACGATTAATTCAGGGATTTCTCCACCAAAATGTGTGGAAAGTTTTGAAACCAATGCTGTGGGGTTATCTGTTTTCTCAAGCTTTATCTGCGCCCCATCGCGCCATTGAACTGTTGCCTGCGCGGTTGCTCGCCCACCTAACTCTGTAGGAGTAGAGATTTCAACAATCTGACCATGATTGATTACGGCAACTCGATCAGCAAGTGCCTGTGCCTCGTCCAAGTAATGAGTTGTTAAAAGAATTGTCGTTCCATCACTTCGAAGCTGTTGAATCAGTGACCAAAATGCGCGGCGAGCTTGTGGATCAAAACCTGTTGTGGGCTCATCTAAGAAAAGAAGCTCTGGGTTTCCAATGATGCCAAGTGCAACATCTAATCTGCGGCGTTGTCCACCAGATAGGTTTCGAATGAGAGAGCCTTGTTTTTCATCTAGACCGACACTATGAATAACTTCCTGAACATCTAATGGATTTGAATAGTAGTTACTGAAATGTTTAACAGTTTCACCAACACTTAAGTCACCAGCATCTGCAGAGTTTTGTAAAACAATCCCAATACGATTGCGCCATATTCGAGATTCATGACCTTTAATTTGGGGATCAACACCTAAAACACTGACAGATCCCGAATCACGAGTTCGAAAGCCTTCAAGGATTTCTACTGTTGTTGTTTTTCCTGCCCCATTTGGCCCGAGAAGGGAGAAAATCTCTCCTTGTTCAATCTGTAGATCAAGCCCGCGAACCGCCTGCAGATCACCATAGTTTTTCTTGAGGCCTTTAACTTCGATGAGGCTCATACCGATACTTTACTATGCGAAAATACTCCTGTGAGCCCCCGTAGAAACTATCCAAAAAAGCGAGAAAAGCCTGTGGAACCGCGGGAGATTAACATCGCCTCTACGGGTGAGAGTAGAGAAGACCACAAAGATGGAACATACATTGTTCGTCGATTAACCGGTTCAGGTTCTACAAAGCCATATAGATGCCCAGGTTGTGATCAACTGATTCCACTTGCAACACCACACATTGTTGCCTGGCTTGAATATGATGAAGATGGCCGCCGTCATTGGCATAACACGTGTTGGAGTAAGAAAGATAATCGCCGCCCAAATACAGAGCGAACAAGAAATGCTCCGAAGTTTTAGATCAAAGCATTTTCAAATATAAATTGCGCTAGCCCAATCTTCCTTTAAGCAATTTGGTTGCCTTAATAACTAGGCGATCATCTTTTGCTCGGCGCTTAAAACTCAAAAAATTGATAGGAAGATTAAATCGAGTTCGAACTACCGTGCGCGCAAAGGTGTACTCCAGCAAGCCTTCAGGTCCGTGAACTCTGCCATAACCACTGTCTTTCACTCCACCAAATGGCACTGCAGATATTGCCGCAAATGAGAAGGTTGAATTTATAGCAACCATTCCACAATGTAGTTGTGAGGCAATTTTCTTTCCTTGCCTCTTTGACCAAACATTTGCTCCCAATCCATATCGTGAAGAGTTTGAAAGCTCAATTGCCCGTTGTATGTTTTCAACAGTATTAATGATGACAATTGGACCAAAACTCTCTTCTCTAATTGCGGTAGAGCTTTCAGGGACATCAACCAGAATTACTGGTTGAACAAATGGTGCTTGCACAGACTTTGCACTCCCGTAGGCAAACTTTCCACCATCTTTAATGGCTGCCTTTATATGTGAGGCAATTACATCTATCTGAGATGGCATAGTCGCCGGACCATAGTTACCTTCTCCTGGGGCACCGGCACTTATCGTCTTTGCAAGTTCAACAGCCTTAGAGATAAACACCGAAGCAACTTTTTTATCAACATAAACTCTCTCAGCGCCAATACACGATTGTCCGGCGTTTGCCATTGCAGACCAAATCGTTGCATCAACTGCGCGATCAATATTTGCATCTGATGCCACGATCACAGGATCTTTTCCACCGCACTCTAAAACCACCGGGATCATATTTGTGGCACAAGCAGCGGCGACTAGTTTTGCTGTTCTAGTAGATCCAGTAAAAGAAAGTTTGTCGATCACGCTATTACATAGCGCTGCACCGGTTTGGCCTAAGCCAGTGATAGTTGTAAAGATGTCTGCAAATGGAGCTACGGAACGAAAACTTTCTTCTAACCAAACACCAACTCCAGGTGTGTACTCACTTGGCTTGAACACAACGGTATTACCTGCAGCTAATGCATATGCAATTGAACCCACTGGAGTAAATATTGGATAGTTCCATGGCCCAATTACTCCCACAACACCTACTGGCGAGCGTTCAACAGTTGCCGACATATTTGCCATCAAAGCACCAGGTGCTCTGTGAGAAGTGCGCATAACATCTTCTGCATGACGTGCTGCCCAACCAATATGACTGACAGCGATGCTTACTTCAAGCCTTGCATCACTGAGGGGCTTGCCTGTTTCTAAAGAGATTAACGATGCAACCTCTTCTATGTTTTTGATGATGTGACTACTCCAGGCAAGTAAAGTTTTTTTCCGGCCATTAAATCCAAGGTTGACCCATTTGGAAGATGCAACACGGGCCCGTGCCACTACATGATCAACATCTTTCTCTAATTGAATTGGATATGTCCCAATGACTTTATTGGTAACTGGGTTATAAGAGTTAAATGTTTTGGCCATGTGTATTAGCCTAGCCTCCTAGAGATAGAATCTGAAGCATGAAAATGAGAGTTGGTCCTGGCTCGATCTATCCATCAGTTAGAACCCCATTTCAGGTAACCACCAATGATGGTGTTGTTTTAATCGGTGAAGTTGCTGCTCCATTACAAAAGTCCAGAGGGGCAATTTTATGTTTACACCCTCTTCCCACAGCCGGTGGAATGATGGACAGTCACATCTACAAAAAAGCTGCAAATCGCTTGCCTGCAATGGCCGATCTCACTGTGATCAGATTCAATACACGAGGAACTTCAAGTGAGGCCGGAGCAAGTACTGGTGAATTCGATAACGGAAATGCCGAGCATTTCGATGTAGAAGCAATGTTGAACTATTGCTTTGATGTTCTAAAGCTAGAAAACCTATGGGTTGTGGGTTGGTCTTTTGGTACAGACTTAGCTCTTCAACATGCAAAAGATCCACGTCACAAAGGATTGATTCTGCTTAGTCCACCTCTTAGAACAACAACCGATGAACAACTTAAGTACTGGAATAGTGATCAAAGGCCAATAATCGCACTTGTCCCTGAATTGGATGATTACCTAAAGCCAGATGAAGCACGTAGCAGGTTCTCAATAGTTCCATCTATCAAGATAATCGCAGTCGATGATGCAAAACATCTTTGGCTGGGGGAGCCTTCGGTACACAGGGTCTTATCTGAAATCACATCAACTGTTACTGGCGAAATTGTAAAACTACCTCTTGAGTTTTAAGCCTTATTTGCTCTAGGAATTACAACTTCATCCAAAATCAAGATGATTGATGCAGCAACAGGAACGGCTAGCAAACCACCCACCAACCCTAAAAGTGATGATCCAATCAAAGCCGAGATAATCGTTACTGCCCCAGGCACAGACAGAGTTCGTTTCATAATTCGTGGAGTCACAACATAGTTTTCAATTTGAACATAGAGCACATATGCCACAAATGCTATGAGACCAATTAATGGAGATTGCGTTAATGCAATCAAAGTAACAACGCCAGCGCCAATGAAGTGACCGATGAGTGGAATAAGTGCTACAACAAAAACGATCATGCCAATTGCAATTGGAGATGGCATTCCAAGTATCGAGGTTAAGAGAACAACAAAAACCCCAGCCATTGCAGCAATCAGGATCTGGCTGCCCACAAATAAACCAATTCGTTCAATAATTGCATGAGTGAGTTTGCCTACTCTTTCCCGACGAGATGCAGGCACTAGTGACAGTCCAAGGGAAACAGCCTGTGGAAGTGATGTTATGAAATACAGCGTAAGTACTAAAATAGTCAACGCGGTAAAAAATCCTGAAAGAATTGACTGACCGACTCCAATTACCCCACCAAATGTTGAGATCAACAAGGTTCCATCAGAGGTTACAGAATTTAATCTAGATTGCAATGTATCAATTAAACCAAATTGTTCATTCAAACTATTTATAGTCCCATTTTTCATCAAATCATCTAGTAATTGCGGTGCATTTTCAATGAGATTAGATCCTTGATTTACAACCGGCGGAACTACTACAAAAGCAAAAAAGACAACAAAAAGAATCACAGATGAGAAAATTACTGCCACAGCAGAACCGCGAGAAAGATTTCGTCTGCGCAAGGCCTCTACAGCTGGATTTAGTCCTGTAGCTAAGAAAAGTGAGACAAGAATTAAGACAAATATTTGACTCACACTTTCAAGAGCTCGCAGCAGAATGATTGCAGTCAAAACACCCAGTGTGGCAACAAAGCCAAAGTAGAAGGGCTGTGTCTGATTTATCGGTAGCCCGGACACTCCAAAATCAGTTAATTTCTTTTTTGGTTTTGACACCACTGGAGTAGTTTTAGTGATTCTCTTTGAAGTTGCCATGGTCTTATTCTAAAGTGTGTGAGCGTTAGTTTGGTGTTTAAGGTTGATGTTTGCGGGGCTATAAGCGGCCTCGATAGGATTGCACTATGAGTTTGCCTCCTAATTTCGGGCAGGCCTTTGATTTGAGTTCTTTGACAAAGCCAAAGGTCAATCCAGATGTGCCATTGCCAGGCCTTGAAGTAACCGTTGAGAATCTAAACTCCGATATTTTGCCCTTATCTTTGATCAGACCTGTAATTGTTCTCATGTGGTCGCCAAGAAGTGTTGAGTCTCAAGAGATGCTAAACACCCTTGGAAAGTTGGAGAATCAATACCAGGCAAAGTGGAGTTTGGCCCGAGTAAACATTGATACACATCCAGAGATTGCCCAAGCTTTTCAGACAAAAAATGTTCCATATGCAGTTGCAATTATTGCCGAACAAATGGTTCCGTTATTTGAACAAGCCTATCCAGAAGCGCAAGTTCGTCTTGTAATAGATAAAGTCTTAACACTTTCGGCCAAGCAGGGCATAGGTGAGGCACCTGTTGAGCAGGTTGAACCTGAAGAAGAAGAGGCGATGTTGGCTTTAGAGTCAGGCGACTATGCCGGTGCAGAAGTAGCGTATAAAAAATGGTTATCTAGAAAGCCAAATGAAAGTTTGGCCAAACTCGGCTTGGCGCAAACCCAACTTTTAATGCGCACTGAAGGTCTTGAACTTAACAAAATTGTTGAGGAGTCAGAAAAATCTCCACAAGATATTGATCTTCAACTAAAGGCTGCAGACATCGAAATTGTAAATGGAGGAGTGGAGGAGGCTTTTTCACGGTTGTTAACCTTGATTAAAGCTTCGGCAGGTGATGACAAAAACAAAGTGAAGACACACCTGATTTGTTTATTTGCATTGGTCGATCAAGGTGATCCCCGTTTAATTTCTGCCCGGAAAGAATTAGCGAGCTCGATTTTTTAATGTTGAGCCAACAACAAGAGCTAAAGTATTTAAAGTCACTTTTCTTTTTATTTGGTTTCTTGATTATGGCTTTGGCGCCACGATTGTCAGAAGTCAAAGTAAATTTGGGACTATCTAATGGAGAGTTTGGTTCTCTAATAAGTACAGCTGCTATCGGATCTTTCATTAGCTTAATGACAGTAGGCCACCTAGTGCACAAATATGGGGCCAAATTAATCTTGCAGATCTCTGCAACTGTGCTGGCTATTTCACTTTTAATCCTTGTTCATACCAGTTCAACTTTCATTTTTCTTATTGCAAATATCACTTGGGGAAGTGCAATTTCTGGTTTTCATATATCAATCAATTCGCAAGGCTTCAGCTTTCAGGATCGATCACACAGGAATGTGATAACACTTCTTAGTGGACTCTGGAGCTTTGGTGCACTAGTAACTTCGATCATTGCAGGACTATTAATTGGGAATATCTCACTAACGACACACATCACAGTTCTTACAATTATGACTCTTGCTGGAATGCTCTATGCAATCTCTTCAATGACGCAAGTTTTGGTGGAGCCAAATCAGAATCCTGAGAGGGATTATGGGTTCTCTGACATGTTTAAAGGATTTGAAATTCAAGCTGTAGTTTCCGCAGGCTTGATCTCCTCATTAATGCTCGAATACGCAGTTGGAGATTGGGCTTCAATTTTTCTCAGTGAAGATATGGGGTTAAAACCTGGAATCAATACGTTGCCATACATTCTCTTTACTGTTGCGATGATTGTTGGGCGACTAAATATCCATCGACTTCTTGATAAGAATTCGATCATCAAATTATCAAAAATTGCCTCAATTACATCTGGTCTATCATTTTTAGGGACCATATTTGTCGCAGAATTTTTCAAAGATACAAATCAACTCGTAGTGATTTTGGTCTTGTGTGTTGGGTTCTCAGTTGCAGGGCTCGGCTCCTCTTTCCTTGCACCGTCTTTCATGAATGCAGCCAATACTCGATCAAAAAACCCTTCTTCGGTTGTAGTTGGGCAAATTGGAGTTATAACTATTGTTCTAGCCTTTGTATTACGTTGGGTGATCGCATGGACTGCGGAATTGACTTCACTATCTATAGGACTTGCCATTCCAGCATTGATGCTCTTAACGGTTCCATTTTTTACTAAAGTTTTGAAGAAAGACTAATCAACCAGAACCTTCTGTGTTGCCAGCATCTGCAGCTGTTACATCGTGAATCTTGTATTTGGCCATAGCCTTTGTCAGGACGCTCTTTTTGATATTTCCTGCTTCGACTAGCTGTTGCAAAACAGCAACTGCAATTGATTCAGCATCTACTTTAAAGTGTCGACGCAAGGCGCCTCGAGTATCTGATAATCCAAAACCATCTGTTCCTAATGAGTAGAAAGGTTGCTCTATCCACGGAGAAATTTGGTCCTGCACAGCACGCATGTAGTCGCTGACGGCAACTACTGGCCCTTTTGCACCAGCAAGTTTTGTAGTTACATAAGCTTGGCGCTGATCATTTGGATTCAACAAATTATGTCGATCAGTTGCAAGTCCATCACGGCGAAGTTCATTCCATGATGTCACAGACCAAACAGAGGCTTTAACGCCCCAATCATCGTTGAGAAGTTGTTGCGCCTTTATGGCCCAGTTAACTCCAACTCCTGATGCAAGAATCTGAGCACTCTTCTTGCGAGATTTCTTTGCAGGTGAATACAGATATATACCTTTGAGCAGTCCTGCAACATCTAAATTCTCTGGTTCGGCCGGTTGAATATAAGGCTCGTTATAGACAGTTAAGTAGTAGAAAACATTCTCACTATTCTCGCCATACATTCTTCGAAGACCATCTTTAACGATATGAGCTAACTCAAATGCATAAGCTGGATCGTAGGCAACTACGGCAGGATTTGTTGCTGCTAGCAGTAGCGAATGCCCATCTTCGTGTTGTAATCCTTCACCATTGAGTGTTGTGCGCCCCGCTGTTGCGCCAATGACAAACCCGCGAACTAGTTGGTCTGCAGCTGCCCAGAAACCATCACCTGTTCGCTGGAAACCAAACATTGAATAGAAAATATACATCGGAATCATTGGTTCATCATGAGTTGAATATGAAGAACCAACTGCAGTAAAGGATGCAACTGAGCCAGCCTCATTAATTCCTTCGTGCAAGATAACACCAGAGGTTGATTCCTTATACGAGAGCATCAGTTCGCGATCTACTGCTGTGTATTTTTGTCCATGTGGGGAATAGATTTTCATTGAAGGAAACAAAGAATCCATACCAAATGTGCGCGCCTCATCTGGAATAATTGGAACTATTCGAGAACCTAACCCTGGATCCTTAACAAGATCTTTTAGCATGCGAACAAACGCCATTGTCGTAGCAATTTCTTGATGGCCTGAGCCGCGTTTTGCAGATTCATAGACGCTCTCATCTGGAAGAGTCAGTGGACGTGACTTCGAGCGACGTCGCGGAATCGATCCACCAAGTTCTGCTCTTCGCTCTGCAACATACTTAGCCTCAGGTGAGTCAGGCGCAGGTAAGTAATATGGTGGCAAGTACTTATCTAATTTTGAGTCTGGAATATCTAGATGCAAAGTATCTCTAAACATCTGAATGTCTTCTAGAGTCATTTTCTTCATCTGATGGGTGGAGTTGCGACCTTCAAAGTGTGAACCAAGTGTCCAACCCTTAACAGTCTTTGCCAAAATAACAGTAGGGCGACCATTCTTTTGAGTTGCAGCCGTATATGCAGCATAGAGTTTTTGATAGTCGTGGCCACCTCGTTTGAGGTTCCATATCTGATCATCGCTCCAGTCTGCAACCAATGCTGCAGTGCGTGGATCCTGACCAAAGAAATGCTCGCGCACATACTTACCTGATTCGGCCTTAAATGTTTGATAGTCACCATCAAGGGTTTCATTCATGATTTTAACGAGAGCGCCTTCGCGATCTTTTGCAAGGAGTGGATCCCAACCACGTCCCCAAACAACTTTAATAACATTCCAACCGGCGCCACCAAAGATTGCCTCTAGCTCTTGAATGATTTTTCCATTACCTCGCACTGGTCCATCAAGGCGTTGCAAATTGCAGTTAATGACAAAAGTTAAGTTATCTAATTTCTCTCGTGTTGCAAGTCCTATTGCGCCCAATGTATCGACTTCATCTACTTCGCCATCACCTAAGAATGCCCAAACATTTTGATCACTTGTATCTTTGATTCCACGGTTGTGTAGATAGCGGTTATAGCGTGCTTGATAAATTGCATTGAGTGGACCAATTCCCATAGACACAGTTGGGAACTGCCAAAACTCTGGCATGAGTCGTGGGTGAGGATATGAAGAGAGTCCACCTCCAGGATGCGAAAGTTCTTGGCGGAAACCATCTAATTGGTTTTCAGTAAGTCGTCCTTCTAAGAATGCTCGTGCATACATTCCAGGGCTTGCATGTCCCTGGAAGAAAATTTGATCTCCACCACCTGCATGATCTTGCCCGCGGAAGAAGTGGTTAAAACCAACTTCATACAATGCAGCAGATGATGCATATGTTGAGATATGTCCACCCACACCAACTCCTGGACGTTGTGCTCGGTGAACCAACATTGCAGCGTTCCAGCGATTTATTCGGCGTATCTTGCGTTCTAAATCTTCATCACCTGGGAAAGGTGCTTCATGTTCAGGTGAAATAGTGTTGATGTAATCAGATGTGCGAAGGGCTGATATTCCAACATTTTGTTCGCGTGCATGTTGCAAAAGATTAAGCATTAAATAACGCGCACGAACAGGACCGGCTGCCTTTAAAGCCGCGTCAAAGGATGCACGCCATTCGGCAGACTCAGAGGGATCGGTATCAACTAGCTGGTCGATATTGAGATCGGGCGCCTCGAAGTTTTCGCTCATGTGCCTATTCTCGCGTGTTATGGCCTGTAAGAGGAAATTGAAAGGGCCAAAAATTGAGCCAATTTTCCTCTTGCGCATCTTGGGCCGATTGTGTGGACTTATCCAGTGCCAACGCGGATGGGATTAGCCAAAGGGGACCTTGTACTAGAGGTGGGCTTTGACAGTGATTGTGATTCCACACTTCGAGACGAAATTCGTGGAATTACCGAAACTGAGTTAATCGAAAACACCACAACCGATGTTGTAGATGCCGTGATCATTTGGTGGCGAGATGGCGATGGAGATTTAGTCGATGAACTTATGGATGCGATCACATATCTGGCAGAGAACGGATCTATTTGGGTGTTAACACCAAAAGTTGGTCGCGATGGTCATGTGGAGCCAAGTGATATTCAAGACGCAGCACCTCTGGCAGGCCTAAGTCAGACATCAACAATTGCGCTCGCAAAAGATTGGACGGCAACACGTCTAGTGGCACGTAAGTCGCTCAAGCGCTAAGTTTGCCCAATGACATTATCAATTGGACAAGCAGCTCCTGATTTCGAAATTCCAAATCAGCATGGCGAAAAAGTTTCCCTCTCATCTTTTAAGGGCAAGAAGAACGTGTTACTCATGTTCTATCCATTCTCATTTACGGGAACATGCACCGGCGAGCTGTGTGCCCTGCGTGATGATCTTTCATCATTTCAAAATGATGATCTGCAGGTAATTACGATCTCTTGTGATTCACCATATGTGCAACGTGTCTTTGCTGAAAAAGAGGGATATGAATTTCCAGTTCTTTCAGATTTCTGGCCTCACGGAGCGGTTGCAAAAACTTATGGAGTTTTTGAAGAAACAAAAGGCTGCGCACTTCGTGGAAGTTTCTTGATTGACAAAGAAGGCGTTTTGCGGTGGGAAGTTAAAAACGGTTGGGCAGCAAGAGATAATGCTGATTACAAGGCTGCAATTGCATCTCTATAAGCGTGATTTAGTAGATTGCGGGCTCGTAAGTTAAGATTTGATCCTGCAATACCGGGTGGTTAGCTCAGTGGTAGAGCGTCTCGTTTACACCGAGAATGTCGGGGGTTCGAAACCCTCACCGCCCACGTTTGAATTAGAACATTTACTTTTGGATTAAACTCACCCCTAACCTAAACTGAAGGCATACAAATCAATTACGGTGGGGGTAAAGGAAGATGAAGGCTACTCCCAGCGACCAGCGCTCAATTTTAGATGTTGCTAGATTTGATCAACAGGCCAATCTATTGCGACATAAAGCATCAACACTTCCTGAGCTCATAGAAATTACAAACACAACCAACAAATTTAATAACGCCCGTGATCTTCGTATTGCAGCAGAGACCGAATTAAGCGATGTTAAACGTGAATTGCTTCGGGCAGAAGCCGATGTTGAGCAAGTAGTTTCTCGAATCACGCGCGATGAAGCTCGTTTAAGTGGTGGGTCAGCATCTCCAAAAGAGTTAGAACAACTACAACATGAAGTTGGCACTCTTAGTACACGCAGGGCAGAGCTAGAGGAAGTTGAATTAGAGATCATGATGAGGGTGGATGCAATCCAAGCCAGCATTGCAAAACTCTCACAAGAAGGCGATGAGCTCGCCGCAGTGATTGCAGATTTAGAGATTCGTAAAGAAAACGCAATGGCAGCGATTAATACAGAGCTAGAAAGTATTGCAAGTGATCGAATAAGTACTGTGGGCGGAATCGAAAAAGCATTAGTGGATCTCTATGAAAAACTGCGAGCAGATTCTGGTGGGCCAGGTGCTGCAGCATTAGTTGCTGGTGCTTGCTCTGGATGCAACCTGTCGATTAACGCGGTTGAACTGAAGCGATTGACAGATTTAGCAGAAGATGAAGTTGTTCGCTGCGAAGAGTGTCGATGTATTTTGGTGCGTGGGGTTTAAAAAATGGCCAGACATTTCACATTAACTGCAGACGGTGGCTCACGGGGTAATCCAGGACCTGCTGGATATGGATCAGTCATTACCGAAAATGGAAAAATAGTTGCAGAGCTCTATGACTTTATTGGTATTGCTACCAACAATGTTGCCGAATACTCTGGGTTGATTGCTGGCTTGACTGCAATCCACGAAATAGATCCTGATGCAACAGTTGATGTAAAGATGGATAGCAAATTAGTCGTAGAACAAATGTCAGGGCGCTGGCAGATTAAACATGCCGACATGCGCATCATGGCCCAAGATGCAAGATCTGCTCATAACCCTTCACAAGTCAGTTATACATGGATTCCGCGTGATGAAAACTCACATGCAGATCGCTTGGCAAATAAAGCATTAGATCAGCAGTCAGGCGGGGGAGAAGTTGTTTATCACCAACAGAATTTTTTAACAGAGCGCTTACTCACAACAGAAAAAGCAACAACAATCTTTCTTATTCGACACGGTGAAACGGTTTTGACTCCATTTAAGAAGTTTTCAGGCGATGGCCCGCTAAATCCTGAGCTGACCCACATTGGTTTGGAGCAAGCAGAAAAAGTTGCACAAGCTGTTGCCGATTTAAACCCAGAGGTCATTATTTCTTCTCCGCTACGCAGAACCACACAAACTGCCGAAGCACTTTCACGAATTACGGGAATTCCGATTAACTTTGAAGAAGCCTGGATTGAGTGTTCTTTTGGTATATGGGATGGCATGTCTATTGATGAAGTTAAAGAGAAATATCCTGCTGACTATCAAGCATGGGTCTCCTCAACTGCTTTTGCACCACCAGAGGGCGAGTCCTATGACAGCGTTTCAGAGAGAATAGATTTTGCTCTAGATAAAATCTCTAGTGAATTTCCAGGTCAAAGAGTTGCTGTCATAACTCATAACGGAACCATTAAATCTGCCGTAAAAAATGTTATCGGGGCGCCGGCTGAATCTATTTTTCACATAGACATTTCACCGTGTTCAATTACTACAATTTCAATCTGGCCAAGTGATGGATTACGGGCCCTTAGAACATTAAATGAGCAGAGCCACCTTCGCTAAAAAGAAGATTTAAACCCCTTTGGTTATGCGATACGTCTGAAGTGTTGGATCACTTGCATATGCAATTCGAACACCTGCTTTTTTGCTTGCCGCTAATCCTTCGACAATCTGCTTTGTTAACTCTTCGCCCGGTGCAACTACGGCCACACCTGGCGGGTAGGGGGCGATTAAATCGGCGCTGACTCGTCCAACTGCATCTGCGGCTTTAACGAATTCGGTTTCAGCAAAGTAGGCATCTCTAATCGACATTCCAGCCTTTGGAACAATTGACCAACTGAGCGCAGTTTGAGTTTGGCGAGGATTAGAGCGCAATTTTTCTAGAATTGGAATGAGTTTTGATGCAACCTCATCAAAATCACCGGTGCCATCTGCCAATGTGGCCAGAAAAACAATGGTGTCTTGATCTGCCATTTCAACGCGTATGTTTTGCTTTTCTAACTCACTTTCAACTTCAACTCCTGAAACTCCTAGGAGATTGGCTCTGAGCACAATTTTTACAGGATCAAAACGGCCCATAGGAAAATCAGATGCGCTAAGAAATACAGGTACTCCACATGCTTTCTCGACCTTGTCTTTAAATGAATCAACTAACACAACTAGATTTCCTGTCAGCTCTTCGCCACGTGTTTGTAAAAGTGCCCGGCATCCATCAATAGAAGCAAGGGGAGCACCTGCCGGTGATGTGGTGTGAGTTGTTTCAAAGCTTTGTTCAATGCGATCAAGATTTAATAACTTGCCTTGAGCCAATAACAATGCAGAAGCACTGTAGCCAGGCAAAGTTTTATGAACACTTGTTATCAGTGCATCGGCGCCCATCTGCAAGGCGTGTTGAGGCAGATTTGAATTAAAACCAAAGTGGGCGCCCCACGCCGCATCAATAATTACAGGTATATCCCTGGAATGAGCTTTTGAAATCAAAGCTTCTAACTCTGAAAGTGTTCCTAGATAACTTGGCTCTGTGAGCAATAGCGCGATTGGCTTTTGATCAAGAGTTTTTTCCAGTTCACTCACTGGTATTCCTATAGGCACTCCAGTTTTTGCATCAATCTCTGGTGTTAACCAAATTGGCTCTAATCCCGTTAAAACAAGTGCGCTAAGTACAGAGCGATGGGCCGTTCTAGTCACTGCAATTTTCTGGCCAGGTTTTCCTAGCGCCAAAATAATTGCTTGATTGGCATGTGTAGAACCGCCAGTAGAAAAACGTGCGTAGTCAGCGCCCCATAACTTTGCGGCCAGTGCTTCAGCTTTTTTAAGAACCCCTTGTGTCAGTTTGATTGCATCTAGACCACCGTATAAAGGGGTATCGCTATCAACTACTGCGCCCAGGCCAGCATCTAGACGAGATGCTTTCTGTTTGTGTCCAGGAATAGTAAAAGCTGTCCGATTGCTCTCAAAGTAGGAGAGATAAGCATCTAGTAACGGTGCACTATCTCTTAACTCAGAGTTCATGAAGTAAGCCTAACTACTCGCCCTTAAAGTGGGAAATGTTCGGCCTGAAAAAGGGAAAAAATGCCTTAGACTTTATCCATGACAACACTTACTGCATTGACTCAAGAGCGTCGGTTGGTAACAGCGATTCCAGGACCAAAATCATTGGAAGCGCTAAAGCGCCGCACAGAGTCGACATCTGCTGGTCTAGGCATGGCCATTCCTGTAGTGATTGAACGCGCAAGTGATGCAATTCTTCTTGATATAGATGGAAATCAAATTATTGATCTTGGTTCAGGTATTGGTGTTGTAAACGTTGGAAATTCAGCGCCCCGCGTTGTTGATCGAGTTATTGATCAAGTACAAGCATTTACACATACTTGTTTTACTGTCGCTCCATATATGGGTTACATCGAGGTGTGTGAAAAACTCAATGCCCTCACTCCTGGAACGTTTAAAAAGAAGTCTGTACTTCTTAATTCCGGCGCCGAAGCTGTTGAAAATGCAGTCAAGATTGCTCGTCACTACACAAAGCGCCAAGCAATCGTTGTTTTTGAACACAGCTATCACGGTCGCACTAATTTGACCATGGCATTGACTGCAAAAAATATGCCATATAAAGAAGGCTTCGGTCCTTTTGCTCCAGAGATTTATCGCGTCCCTATGCCCTATGCCTTCCATTGGATGGGCAACCAAGCGACGATTACAGAAGATGCAATTGAGATGGTTACAAGCAAAATTGAAAAAGAGATCGGTGCTCACAATGTTGCGGCAATTCTTATCGAGCCTATTCAAGGCGAAGGTGGTTTTGTAGTACCGCCTAAGGGTTTCTTGCCAGCTCTATCAAAGTATTCAACTGAAAAGGGCATTGTCTTTATCGCAGATGAGGTTCAAACTGGTTTTGCTCGTACTGGAAATATGTTTGCTGTTGAACATGAAAACGTTGTCCCAGACATGATTGTTACTGCAAAGGGTATTGCAGGCGGACTTCCACTAGCGGCTGTAACAGGGCGGGAAGAGATCATGGACTCTGTGCATGTTTCTGGCCTTGGCGGAACATATGGAGGAAATCCCATTGCCTGTGCTGCAGCACTTGGAGTATTTGAGACCATGGAAGCTGAGAAACTTGTAGAGCGCGCAAATCACGTTGGACAGATTCTTGGTGATTCATTGCGTCAGATGCAGAGCAAATATTCAGTGATCGGTGAAGTGCGTGGACGCGGTGCCATGCAAGCAATTGAATTGGTAAAGCCTGGCACTAGGGATCCAAATCCTGAAGCAATGAGTGCGATCGTTAAGTACTGCCAAAGCAAAGGTGTTCTTGTGTTAACTGCAGGAACCTACGGAAACGTTGTTCGATTCTTGCCTCCAATTGTGATTACAGATGAACTTCTTAAAGACGCTCTGGGAGTCTTAGAAGAGGCCCTAGCCTCTCTATAAATCTGCTTTATTGTGAGTGGCTAATTTGCAATAGAGCCAGCTGGCCACATAAAGTTCTCCACAGTTAAGGGGAGTACCTCGCAAACGTAGCTTCGTCAATACGGATAGAAATATCCCGGAGCTACGACCATATTCTGGTTGAGGGAGACCTTGGCATCACTGGCCCCTTTAACGAATAGGTATTTAAAAATGGATGTATCACTACTGACCTGGGCACTAGTTGTCGGCGCAATAATCGCTCTAATCGTTGTTGACCTACTCACTGTTAGTCGCAAACCTCACGATGTAATGTTCAAAGAAGCTGCTATCTGGTCTATTTTCTATATTGGTGTTGCGATCGTTTTTGGAATTTGGGTTTGGCAAACTGCAGGTTCTCAATTTGGTACCGAGTATTTTGCAGCCTACTTAGTAGAAAAATCACTCTCTGTAGACAACCTCTTTGTATTCATTATTATCCTGGCTCAGTTTAAGGTGCCATCGATTTATCACCAGAGAGTATTGATGTTTGGTGTGATTCTGGCACTAGTCCTTCGCGCCATATTCATCGCAGTAGGCGCCGCAGCGTTGGCTGCATTTAGCTTCACATTTGTAATCTTTGGTGCAATTTTGATCTGGACAGGTGTAGGTCTGTTTAAGCACTGGGATGAGGACCCTTCACCTGAAGATAATTTCTTGGTGCGATCAATTAGAAAACGGATTGCCATGACAGATGAATACGACGGGTCGAAGATCTTTACTCGCCTCAATGGCAAGCGCATTGCCACACCTATGTTTTTGGTGATGATCGCTATTGCTTCCACAGATCTTCTCTTTGCACTTGATTCGATTCCTGCAACATTTGGAGTAACCCAAGAGCCATTCTTAGTCTTTGCAGCCAATGCATTTGCTTTGCTTGGATTACGCGCTCTCTATTTCTTACTCAAGGGACTTTTGGACAAACTGGTCTATCTATCTCTGGGACTTTCAATAATTCTGATGTTTATCGGAGTTAAGTTGATCATGACTTACCTTCACGAAACATGGGCTGAAGTGCCAAAGATTCCAACTCTTGTAAGCCTTGGGGTAATCGCAGCGATCTTGATTATTTCAACAATTGCCAGCTTGATTAAGGTCAAGAAGGATCCGAGCGCTCAGGCTCACGCCGGCCGCGTAACCGATGGAAAAAAACCTAAGAAGCACTCAGAGGAAAAATAATTTCCCTCACTGTTGGCTAGCACGTATCCTTAACCATAGAAGAGTCGCCCGGATCACCGCGTTATAACGCAAGTTATACCGAGGAAAGTCCGGACTTCGCAGAGCAAGGCGGTGGGTAACTCCCACCCGGAGCAATCCGCGGGAACAGTGCAACAGAAAGTAAACCGCCAGCAGCAATGTTGGTAAGGGTGAAACGGTGGTGTAAGAGACCACCAGCAATTACAGAAATGTAGTTGGCTATGTAAACCCCGCCTGAAGCAAGACCACGCAGTTGGCGTTTGAGAGCTGCTCGCTCGAGTCAACGGGTAGGTTGCTTGAATCTGTAAGTGATTACAGATCTAGATGGATGGTGATCCGTTCGCAAGAACGACAGGATCCGGCTTATAGGGCGACTCTTCTTTACCTAAAGGGAGTGGGGGGAAAAAACCCGCTCCCTTTTCCTTTCTAAGCGTTACATCTTTTGTCAAGACCTAACACTATTTTGTGCTCTTGTATGGACTAATCATGGGCAAGCATGGGCATTTTTATGGGCACTAAAAGACTTTCTAGATTCGGGTGCATTGACACAGGAAGAGTTCGAAAAAGCAAAGGCGAAAATACTCGGCTAGTTTTTCAATCTGAATCGAGTTCCGCTCTATCTTCAAGTAGAGATTTGAGCTTTACCTCAATCTCAAGCAGGGTCACTTCCTCGGCGTCGACTGTCTCGGAGAAACCGCCCTGTGGCATGAGTTCTCGGACGAGATGAGCTTGTAGACCTCGTTCTTTTCTAAGCCACTTGAGCAACATTGTTTCAAAATATTCGGCCTCATCGGCTGTATCAAAGTTAAAGGACTTGTATTCAGTCCAGCCATTCTTCTTGTGAGAATCGAGACGATTGAGATTCGCATCTGTATTAGAAATACCCACTTTTATTGAACCGAATTCCTTGTGGAAAATCAGATATAAATAAGCTGGCTCGCCATATTTGATACCGACATGGAAGCAAAATTTACAAGCTTTGCCATTCATAACGCCATTTAAAGTTTGCTTTGTGATTTCCCCACACTTCAAACATTTTGCCTCAATGGGGAGTCTAGCTGTTATGTACTCTCCAATCATTTCTAGATCGGCATTTAGAAACTTTTGACGTGCAACTTCTGGGTCTTCGCTATAACGCCTTCCCATCTGCAAGAAAGAACAATCGGGGCATCCAAAGCTTTTCCAGCCTCTTCTTTTCTTTCTGGTGATATTCCCATACAAGGAAGATACTTCAGCGCCACACTTTAAGCATTTCATGTTCCATTTAACGCTGTTGCCGGGATACGCACCTATTGGCTCAAGACCAAACTCTCTGCAAAGTTCAATCGCTTGCTTTTCATCTACTGAATGCCCGGAACAGAAAGTGCAAGGGTCTCCACCACCCTTCACGCTACTGAGAGAAGGAAAAATTATGTTTCCACACCTCATGCACTCGCATTTCCAACGAGCGCCACTCCCTTTATACGGCTCAATAGGTTTTGCTTGGGCTGCCAACATGACTCCTGCCGCAATGGTCTCGTCAGTTCTTTGTAGAACTGCACGGGCTTGTGTCGAACATGATTGACATCCGATTTGAGTTCCCGTCTGCTTCACACTTCGAAGTCGTTTTTTGGTCTCTTTGCCGCATTTCAGACATTTGCATTTCCAAGGATCACCTGAGCCTACATAGGGCTCAGTTGGTTCCAATCCAACGGACAACATAAATTCCCTCGCCGTCTCTTCCGTGTATCGCTGAATGCCTTGGGAACAGGTCGGACACCAATAGCCCCTTCTTCTTATAGCGCTACTTGTTGCTGTGAATTCATGTTCCGAACCACAACGAAATGTGAATCGGGAATTTCCTTTCACTCTTTCTTTTGATACGAATGTGCAATCATTAGCTAAAGCTTCAGCTCGAAGTGCGTCCAATGCTTCTGCGTTTCCCATGATTTAAGAATATCTAAGACGGGTGACGCTGGCTGGGTAGGCTCCCGGAAGCCCGCAAAGGCCGTTTAGAGGCGATTGAATTCTCATTTGAACCACCTAACCCATGGGTGGAATTGGCATCGCTCAAGTAAGAAGTAATGAAGCAATTATTCGAGTGTTTATCATAGAAGTTATAGTGCATTTTCGCGGAATTGTTTATGAAAATCCTGATTTGGGATTAAAAGGTTCAATTTCAACCAGAATAAATCCTGATAAATTTACTGCATCTTGGATTATCGGGAAAAATTCTTATTATATTTTCCCCTATTTATATAGACTATAAATTATAAAAATTATATAGACTATAAATTATAAAAATTATAGTTTATTATCGACTATACGCTGTATACGTGACTATATTTTTAGAGAATTCGCGCACTAAAAATAATTATTTTCTTTGCGCACCTTACCAAAAGTATAGTCACGTATACAGGTAATAGTCATATAGTCATATAGTCATATAGTTTAGAAATCAAATCTAGGTATATTTCCTTGGCCTACCAGGCCCTCGCTTCTTTGGAACTTTTGAGATGGAATACATAGGGCGATCTTCATCATTTCTTGTTACATCAATTAAGCCCTTCAGCTTGAGTTCAAATAGCTGAAAACTGAAGTCCAAGTAATTCTTCAGTTGGCATGAATCAAGTTGAATGAAGATATCGTGCCAAATTAATGATTCAGGAACAGGGGAGCAATAGTTACTTATCCGTGAAATTGACTTGAGCAACTTGCTTTGCATCGAATTTGCGCGGCAAATATCTGTACTCGCAGATTCACAACAAGCTAAAGGAACAAAATCAGGGGGTAAAGAAGATTTGAAAAATGTTCCAAGGCCACGACTGGTTATGTAGAAATAAGCTAGATCTCTCTCGACCCATTTATCTTCACCGAAATGCATCATAAATGGCCCGTGTTCTTTCCACATCATTTCATCAAACCAATTTGAATAACCAAGTAATCGAGCGAACTCTTGAAAGGGGATCATTTCTGATCCGAAACTATTTTTCCTCATGAAAACTCCACATGCATTCGCGTTGGAATCCTGCTCTTTGGTCTATGGCTTGAGCTGGCTTCATGCATTTCCTTCTGATCCATGAACCATTCAGCGAGTTCTGACTCGAAATAGACCCATCTGCCCCCTATTCGGTAGCGAGGAATTTTGAGCCTTTCTGAATTTACATATAGCCAATGAGGGGATCTTCCTATTACCTTGGCCGCGTTGGCAGTTGTTAGTTTGTTAGTCATTTTGTTCGGCTCCTCCAGGTAGCCGATGTTGGCGTGTGTCTTGACAGATTATGGTTCAAGGGTTAGGATTTGTCAAAACCTATCTCAAAAGGGAGAAATATGAAATCTGGAATTGTGATGACACAACCTTCATTGCACAAGGCCATGGAATTTCTGACATGGCACGATGAAGCGCCATTTCGATATTGGATTGGGTCAAAAAGAGGTAAACAAGAGGGTTTGAGTGCGATCTCCCTCGAGATTCAATATGTCGGTTCTAACCCAAAACCAGTTTCAGAAACTGAGGGAAAGCTTCGTGCGCGGGTAGCTTCAATTTCAATGCCTTCGTCCTCAAATTTGCATCCTCTTAATTCGACAATTGTTCGTCAGATTCCGTGGGGTGATCTCATTAAGGCACACTCAACTATCTTGGCGGAAAATCTGAGAGTGAATAATCTCAAGGTTAGAAACATTGATTCAGCACGAAAAGAAAAGCCAAGCGTTTTCTTGGGTGATCGTGAAAAGACAATAATTGGAGCAAATGGAGCCGATGCAGTTCTAATCGCAAAGATATATGCCGATCTTTGTGTTGTTAGTAATAGTCGTGCAGTACAACGCACTGCCGAGATTCTCAATGTTGAACCCTCTTTGGTTACAACTGCACTTCGAATCGCTCGCAGAAATAAGTGGCTGACAAGTTCAGGGGCAGGTAAATCTGGTGGCGAATTAACGTCTCACGGAGAAGTTATGTTTCATTCAGATAACGGCGTTCAAAGAGAAAAGTATTTCCTATCAAAGGCCTGATGCTAAATATGAAAGTGAGGAATTGAATGTCAAGTGTTCGCAAGCGCGGTAAGAAGTGGTCGGCTAGGTGGTATCGACCTGACAAAACTCTTGCAGAAAAAGGTGGATTTCCAACCAGAGATGCAGCATCTCAATTTGCTAAGCGCATGGAAGTTGATATTCATCAAAGGCAATACATTGATCCCATAACTTCCAACCTCACTCTGATTCAGTACATTGACGAGATTTGGAAAGAAACGTTGGTCATCAGAGATGAGACTCGAGATGGATATGCCATTAAAGTCAACAAATACATTCTTCCAACGCTTGGTCATCTACCTCTGAATGCAATTCGCACTTCTGATATCAAAATGTGGATTGCGGAAATAAGTCGAGAGAATTCAAAAACTCTAAAGTCACTATCGCCTAAATATATCGAGAGCATTATCAACTTGCTGGGTGCAATTTTGAACTCGGCCGTCCAAGATAAATTTATTCGCCAATCACCAATGGTCTCTATAAAGCGATCTAAGGCAACAAGGCTTCATGATGTTGTTCCACTTGAATACGAGCAAGTTGAAGAGTTGGCCAAGCTTCATTCGGTGAGATTTCGTCCAATCATTTGGACTGGCTATTTCACAGGTATGCGTCCCTCTGAGATATTGGGTCTGACGATCGAGCAGATTGATTTTGAGAAGAAAACTATAAAGATTGACAGACAGTTGAGCCGTTCTCCAAAGAAAATCATTGAGACTCGATTAAAGACAAAGGCGAGTTATAGAACGATTGGTTTAAGCCAAGAGTTAGCAGACATCCTTGTTGAACACATCAAGATTTATGGTCTCGGCCCTCATGGTTTAATTTTTACTGATAACAAGGGTCGTGAGTTCAGATACAAGAACGCTTCTGCAATGTTCCGTAAATATGCAAGAAGGATGGGGCTACCACCAAGAACTAATCTCCATGTACTGCGACATACTTGCGTTTCAACTTTGATTCGAGAGGGTTGTTCTCCCAAACAAATCCAAGCTTTCGTTGGCCATAATTCGATTTCTGAAACCATGGACACCTATGGGCATTTGTTCGAAGGTGATGTAAGCGACTTGGCAGAAAGACTCGATCAATCTGTCCGTAGGAAAAAAGTTTCAAAGAAACTTACTCTTGCCATTTGAGACTGAATTTGGGAGGAAGTTCATCTGTAAGCCTGGCTTATAGGGCGACTCTTCTTTTTCAGTCTGTTTAGGGGCTATTTGCGCTTATTTAGAGACACGCAATTTTCAGATGGAAATCCCCTTTCGTGACATTTAGTATTTGGGAATGAAATTTGGAGTTGTGAAAGCGCGACGGCTAGCCGTGCCTCTTGCTGCTCTTTTTCTTCTTTTTAGTACAGGGGCTGCAGCGGCACCTGACTGTCATATTGAATCGACAGTACAGCCGACTAGCCAAACTGAGGTAGTTCATAGTCATACAG